>CACMWW010000005.1 GCA_902617525.1 uncultured Pelagibacteraceae bacterium
GCTGGAATTTAAAAAAGGTAAATTTATTCGATCTGATCTACCCAACTTTACTGAATGGACAATTCAACAAGTAAATATGTTTCGTGGTTCAGCAAATTCATTATTGAGAAATGATGGTTATCATTTTATCTTTCTTGGGACATTCATTGAAAGGGCTGATAATTCGGCAAGACTATTAGATGTAAAATATTTTGTCTTACTCCCTACTGCAGACTACATAGGAGGAAATCTTGATAATTTGCAATGGATAATATTATTGAGATCTCTCTCATCTTTTAGAGCTTTCAGGTGGGCTTATGAAGGTGATGTTACATCTTCAAAAATTGCACATTTCTTCATACTAAATAACGATTGTTCTCGATCATTAAGTTTTTGTATTAATAATATTGTACATCACTTAAACAGCTTAAAATGTAGCCCAAATAAAATAAGTGATATTTATTCGGGTCTTAAAGGTGTGCATGAAACAATTAAGAATGAAACAGTTGAGTCTATTATTGAGTATGGCTTACATGAATATGTTACTAATTTTGTAAATAAAATTTCTTACTTAGATAATCAAATTCAAGATCAATTTTTTGGATAATTATGTTACTTACCATTAATCATACAACTAATTACGAATATAATGATAATCTTCTTGGATTAATTCAAACCACAAAACTTACACCATCACCTTATAACGGTCTAAAAATAATTGAGTGGTCGGTAAAGAGAAATAATAAAGAAGGTGGAGTGGTTTTTAGAGATGGTGAGGGAAATAATATTGTTAATTTTAAAAGTGAAGCATTAGAAAAAATTGTAAAGTTTGAAGTAAAGGGTAAAGTAGAAACGTTAGATACTAATGGTATTTATGAAAGTTTAAATGATAAAACAAATCCTCTGGTTTATCTTAGAAATACAAAATTAACGGAACCGAATGAAAAAATAATAAACTTAGCAAATTTAGCTGCAAGTAAGGATTCTAACTTAGATAAAATATCAGTAGCTCATAACATAATGCTTGCGGTAGCAAATAAAATTGAATACGTACCTTATACAACAAATACCAATACCTCCGCCGCTGACTCCATTAATTTAGGAAAAGGAGTTTGTCAGGATCAAGCTCATATAATGATATCTGCAGCAAGGTATTTAGATATTCCGTCAAGATATGTTAATGGCTATATGCACAAAAATAAAAATGACTCAGAGTTTCAGGCAACTCATGCTTGGGCTGAACTATATATTGATAAACTTGGCTGGATTGGCTTCGATCCTACAAATAAATGTTGTCCTGATGAAAGATATATAAGAGTTTCCTGTGGACTCGACGCAAGTTTTGCGGCACCTATAAGAGGAATTTTTTACGGAGATAGTGACGAGAAATTAAATATAAGTGTTCAAACTATCGAAAATTCTGCACAATAATTAATATTTCACTTCCATAAAATATAACCCCTCTGGGGGTGCTAGTGCTCCACATTGAGATCTATCTTTTGAGTTTAATGCATTCATAAAATCATTAGGTGACCAACTATTTTCCCCAACTAATTTAAGACTACCAACAATGGATCTAACCTGGTGATGCAGAAATGATTTTGCAGTGAAACCAAAATAGATATTTTCTTCTGATTGACTAATTTTTAGGCTGTCTAAAGTTTTTATTGGACTATCAGATTGACAATGGGCCGAACGGAATGTTGTAAAGTCATGTTGACCCTCAATTGAAGGAATGCATTCCTTCATCAAATCAATATCAATGTCTTTGTGTACTTGCCAAGCTCTTCCCTTCTCAATAGTGAGTGGTGACTTTCTGTTTACAATTCTATAAAGGTATTTTCTCTGAGTTGCATCAAATCTTGCATGAAAATCATTATGTGCTTTCTCTACTTCTAATATAGAAATTGGAAACGGCCTCAAGTGATCGTTTAATGCGTTCTTAATTACATATGGTTCAAGTAATTTTTCTGTAACATCAAAATGAGCGACCTGCCCCATTGCGTGAACACCTGCATCTGTTCTACCAGCCCCAAAAATAGTTATGTTTTCCTCAAATATATTATTTATTGCTTTTTCAATACACCCTTGAACTGATTGTCCATTTTCTTGTCTTTGCCATCCAACAAACGGGGTGCCATCATACTCAATTTTTATTTTGTACCTGTTCATTGAATATAAGAGCCAACTTCAATTTTATGTCCTAAAAGAAAGTCATTGATTGTACAATCTTGTTTACCTTCAACTCTGAGAAGCAACGGTCTTATTGAATTAATGCCACAGCCAATTAAAAATTCTTCATTCATAATCTTTCCGGCCTCACCTTTCTCATGAATTACCTCAGCCTTCAGTATTTTAATTCTTTTATTATTTAGTGAAAACCAAGCGCATGGACTAGGGTTATAAGCATTTATGCGTCTATTTATTTTCTCAGCATTTTCAGTCCAGTCTATTAAAGCTTCTTGTTTTTGTATTTTCTTCGCATAACAAGCATGCGTATCATTTTGCTTAGCAAACTGAATAGAGCCATCCAATCTATCAATAAAGTTTATAAGCAATTCAGCTCCTTCATTTGCGAGTTCTTTTTCTAACTCGCTGTAGTTTTGTTGTTCTATTTTTATTTCTTTTTGCAGCCCAATATCTCCTGTATCAAGGCCTTTATCCATTTTCATAATTGTGACGCCTGTAGTCTGATCACCTTCAATCATTGCTCTTTGAATTGGTGCAGCACCCCTCCACCTAGGAAGTAAAGACGCATGTACATTAAAACAACCAATTTTAGGTAAATTGATTACTTCTTCAGGTAATATTATTCCATAAGCAACAACAATTATCATATCCAAATTCATTTCTTGTAGTTTTTTTAATTCCTCCGATGAACTAATCGAAGGAGGCGAGCTAATTTCTATATTTTTAGCTTCAGCAAATTCTGCCACTGGTGAAATTGAAAATTTCATTCCTCGGTTAGCCTTTTTTGCGGGGGATGTATATACACCCACCAAATGATTATTTGAAGAAACAATTTTTTTTAAAGATGGAACTGCGAATGGGGCTGTGCCCATGAATAGGATGCGATAATTTTTCATTTTATCTAAGCGACGATTCGTTCTTTTTTTGATTGTTTTCTTGTTTTGATGAGCTTCTTTACAATCATGTTGCGTTTCATATTTGATAAATGATCAATAAAAAGAATTCCTTCAAGATGATCCATTTCATGTTGGATGCAGGTCGCTAATAATCCTTTAGCGTTTAGAGTCGACTTCTTTCCATTATAATCAAGAAAATTTATTTCACATTCTTCTGGACGATCAATTTCTGCGTATTGATCTGGGACCGATAAACATCCCTCTTCATACGTTGAAAGATTTTTTGTTTTTACTGTAATTTCAGGGTTAACAAAATAAAGGGGCTCTTTTATACCCTCTTCATTTCTCCAGCTTATATCCATCACAATTACACGCAAAGGAACTCCAATTTGAACCGCTGCTAATCCTATTCCGGGTGCGTCATACATGGTATCCAACATGTCATCCATTAGATCCTGGATCTCTTTAGTTACTTCATCAACTGGTTTTGAAATCTGTTTTAAAAACGGATCTGGAGCAGTTAAAATTTTTTTTACTGTCATAATCTTTAGATAGGCTAACTTATATATAAGGTCAAGATTGAATAAAAAAATTGGGAAAATACAATAAAACTAAATTTTTTGTCGTGCACTGAGAGCAGCGGCAATAGTTCCTTCATCCATGTAATCCAACTCTCCACCAACAGGCACACCGTGACCTAAGCGACTCACTTCAACACTGTGTTTTGATAACGTATCCGCTACGTAATGAGCGGTTGTTTGACCATCAACGGTTGCGCTCAGAGCCAATATGACTTCGTCAATTTTTTCGCCTTCAATTCGATCAATAAGTTTTTTTAGATTTAAATCATCAGGCCCAATGCTGTTTATAGCAGATAGGTTACCACCCAACACATGGTACAATCCGTTAAATACTTCAGATTTCTCAAGTGCCCATAGGTCTGCGATATTTTCAACAACACAGATTTGATTTTTAGATCGACCCTCATTTGTACAGATCATGCATGGAGAATTAACATCTATGTTTCCACAAATTTCACATGTAACAATATTTTCACTCGATGATAAAAGCGACTCAGCGAGTGGGACCATTAACTGTTCTTTATTCTTTATTAAATGAAGTGCTGCTCTGCTTGCAGATTTGGGTCCAAAACCAGGCAGTTTACTGATTAAAAGTATTAACTTATCAATTTCTGGATTAGATATACGAGATTTCATACTAGAAAGGCAGTTTCATTCCTGGAGGAAGTTTTATACCACCGGTAAGAGAACTCATTTCATCCGCAATTTTTCTTTGAATTTTGTCTCGCGCATCATTAAAAGCTGCAACTATCAAATCTTCTAAAATTTCTTTCTCATTTTTATCTATTGCTGTTTCGTCAATGTTTACAGAAGTTACATTATTTTTTCCATTTATAGTTATTTTAACTATTCCTCCACCTGAGATACCCTCGGCTTCCAATGTTTCTACCTTTTCCTGAGCCTCAGCCATTTTTTTTTGCAAGTCTTGGGCCTGCTTAATCATATTGTTAAAATTATTCATATTTATTTCTCTTCAATTTGTTCAACTTCAGTCCCAGGAAAGAAATCAATAATTTCTTTTACTTTTGGATCCATTTCTGAAGATGTTTCTCCTGATTTATCCTGTATTTTATTATCATTTTTTTCAACCATATTATTTAGTTCACTTATTAATTCATTAGGTTTTGGTATATCATTTAAATAAATGATCCTAATGATCAACATTTCAAGCGAAGTTATGGGAGAAAATGAGTCTGTAACTTCATGCAATCCCTTATTAAGCATTTGCCAGATCATTGAGAGAGTGGATACATCAAGATTACCTGCTACCTCATGCACTGCATTATATTCACTGTCTGTAAGTGAGCTTTTTACTCCCTCAGCTGCATCAATATTTATCATGGTCAAACTATGAACAGTTTCTATCAAATCTTTTACAATCATTGATGGATCAGCTCCGTTGTCATAAAGTTCATTTATTTCTTCAAGTGACTGTTGAGTTTGACCGGCAGTAATGAATTTGATTAGTTCTAAAATTTTGGTTGGATCGTTTAAACCGATCATCTCTTTCACTTGCTCTTCAGAAATATGCTTACCTGAAAATGCAATAGATTGATCGAGTATAGACAGGCCATCTCTTACAGATCCATCTGCAGCTCTTGCGATAATTTTTAATGCACCTTCTTCAAACTCAACTGACTCCTTTTCACATATGGATTTTAAAAAAATAACTAAATCGTCAGGTTCAACCCTTTTTAAATCATATCTTTGGCATCTTGATAGTATGGTTGTTGGTATTTTTCTTACCTCAGTAGTTGCAAAAATAAATTTCACATGAGGTGGCGGCTCTTCCAATGTTTTAAGTAATCCATTAAAGGCTGCGGTCGATAACATGTGAACTTCATCTATAATGTATACTTTATACTTTGATGACACAGGCGAGTATTGAACGCCTTCAATCAGCTCTCTTATATCAGCTATTCCAGTGCGCGATGCTGCGTCCATTTCATAAACGTCAACACTTCTGGACTCTGTTATCGCTTTACAATTGTCACAAACCCCACATGGCTCGTTGTTGTCTTGCTCTTTTATGTTTAAACAATTTAGTGATTTTGCGATAATTCTAGCTGTCGTTGTTTTCCCTACACCTCTAACCCCTGTGAGCAAATAAGCGTTGGCAATTCTATTCATCTCAATTGCATTTTGTATTGTCTTAGACATGAGATCTTGACCAATAAGTTCACTAAACTTTAGCGGTCTATATTTTAATGGAATAGGTATGTTGGTTGTTTCGGACATAAAAATCACTAATCTTTAGTGGGAGATCAACGTAACCCAAATATCTTCGTTACGGCTGCTTCTTTTCAGACCTGACCGGATTGGCGAATAACTTGTCTACTCAATCTCCCAAAATATTGTATCATAACGAAAATAAAATGTTGTTTAATAAATAATAAATTAATGAACAAAATAATATTTGCAAATAATCCTCTCGATAGAATGTCAGGTTTTAGAAGCGATAAAGACTGGCAAAAAGCAAATTTATTGGACAATGAAACACGTTTTGTTGTTTTTCTCTCAGGGAAACCATTGATACACGTGAGTAGTGAACCTGGCTCAAATTCAACAATTTTTTTAGCCACATATGATCAAATAAAAAATTTTATTGAAGATGCTTATTTGCTTTTCCTAGGCAAATTAAAAAATAAAAGCTACTACGCCATAGATTTATCAAAAAGTGACAAAGACTTTAACAAAACTGCATTTCCTAATTGTAAATTTATTGATTTAAGATCGATAGCGCAGAGTATTTCCCCGGAAGACACAGGTATTCTTGCCCAGGCTAAGTCGATGGTCGAATGGAATTCATCCAATATTTTTTGTACCAGATGTGAAAGTTCCCGACTTGAAACTGTTGATGCAGGTTGCAAAAAAATTTGCAAAAATTGTAACGTAGAATTATTTCCTCGTGTTGACCCTGTCGTAATCATGCTTCCTATTTTTAAAGACAAATGTTTACTTGGTCGCCAAAAAATATTTCCACCCAGAATGTTCTCAGCACTGGCAGGTTTTTTAGAACCGGGTGAAACCATCGAAGATGCAGTTATTAGAGAAGTTAAAGAAGAAGTG
The DNA here is from genome assembly GCA_902617525.1 of uncultured Pelagibacteraceae bacterium. GTDB lineage: Bacteria > Pseudomonadota > Alphaproteobacteria > Pelagibacterales > AG-422-B15 > CACNXQ01. The sequence continues at coordinate 6,716 of CACMWW010000005.1, forward strand.
GGATTAAATGTTACAAGTGTTGAGTATAAATTTACCCAACCATGGCCATTTCCCTCTCAATTAATGATCGCATGTTTCTGTCAAACAGACGGTGATACAACTGATTTAGATCAGGATGAAATTGAAGATGCAGTATGGTTATCTCGAGAAGACTTAAATCGTATATTCGTTGGTAAAAGCCCTGACAGAATATGGATACCTCCTGCAATGGCTGTAGCTCATCAATTAATTGTTGCTTGGATGCACAATAAGTAAACTAATTGTTTCTATATGAATGTTTTGGATAAACACCTAAGACTTTCAGTTTTTCAGTATAAAAGGATAGTTCTTCTAAAGCTCCTTTTACCGATTGATCTTCGGCGTGGCCATCTAGATCAATATAGAATTGAGCTTTATTAAAATCACCATCAACAATAAAACTCTCTAATTTAGTTAGATTGACCCCATTAGTTGCAAAACCTCCGAGTGCCTTATAAAGAGCTGAAGGAACACTCTTTACTTCGAATATGCAACTTGTCAGGTATGATAAGTTTTCGTTTCTTTCTTGTTGAAGTTCTTTTGACATTAATAAAAATCGAGTTGTATTACTTTTCATGTCTTGAATATTTGTATCTACTATATCTAATCCATAAGTATCAGCTGCAAGTGTTGAGGCAATCGCTGAGTCTTCAATTGTTCCTTGCTCACTAATAAATTTGGCAGAACCTGCGGTGTCCGCCATTATAATGACATCTAAATTATATTTTTTTATCGCAGCATGACATTGTCCAATAGCCATAGAATGACTACGTACATTTTTAATTGTATCTAAGGAAGCGCCTGGTTTTACCATTAACTGATGATTGATCTCTTGAAAGTGTTCTGAATATATTTTTAAATCGTATCCACCAAGTAAGTAGTGAATATCCGCTACCCTCCCCGCGACCGAGTTTTCGATTGGTATCATGGCTAAATGACACTCTGATATATTAACTTGCTCCATGGCAGACTCAAATGTTCTGCACGCAACAGGATTGTGATCAGGCACAGCTTCAATGCACGCAAGATGTGAATAAGCTCCGAGTTCACCCTGGAAAGCTATTTTTTTCATTTGCTTAATATCTTTCTAATTTCTTCTAAGTCATCCGGAGTATCGACTCCGAGAGGTAAAAAGTCAATTAAACCAATTTTTATTTTCATATTATTATCAAGTGCTCTTAATTGCTCTAATTTTTCATTTTTTTCTCGATCAGTTTGAGACAAAGTGACAAATTTTTCTAGAGCATCTCTCTTAAAAGAGTAAATACCTATGTGATGAAAAAGGTTCTTAGAGTCATAATCTCCTTGTTTTCTAACAAAATTCTCTGCATAAGATTCAGTTTCACTACCAGATAAATTACAGACTGCTTTTACAAATTGTTCTTTCTTTAGATCTTCCTCTCTTTCAAACTGGGTGACCAGTGTGCCTATTTCATTTTCTTCTGATGATAATAAATTTAAAACTTTCTCTAAAGCCTTCGCGTTAATTGTAGGCAAGTCGCCTTGTAAATTAATGATGTATTGAATCATTTTACCTGGATCAATTATTTGAAGCGCTTCATGCATACGATCAGTACCTGTCTGATGATTTTCAGAAGTCATGCATACATCACCCCCAAGACTTTCAATACACTTGGCGATTTCATCACTGTCTGTAGCAACCACTACTCGACCTAAATCAGAAGCAATGGCTGACTCCCAAACATGTTGGATCATTGGTTTGCCAGCAATGTCGAGCAAAGGCTTATTTGGTAGCCTGCTCGCTTGTAATCTGACTGGGATGATTATCGCTCTATTTTCTTGGCTTATCATAAATAAATTATGCGACTAGAAGACGCATAAAAACTTGATTAAATTCGGTTATTGTTTAAATAATTATCTAATTACGTCAAGAGACATCATGGATTCATTCGAAATTAATAAAATTGTAGCCTGTGTATTAGTGGTGGCCCTTGTATTTATCGGTTTAGCAAACTTCAGTGAGATCTTATATCATGTTGAAAAACCTGAGGTAGCAGCCTATCAAGTTGAAGGCGCTGAAGATATGGTGGTGTCTGCATCAGCAGCAATGGCAGACGACACTGCTACTGCGGAACCTGAAATACCAATTCAGACTCTGCTCGCATCAGCAGATATAGAAAAAGGTGCAAAGGTCTTTAAGAAATGTTCACAGTGTCATGTTGTGGAAAAAGGCGGAGCAAATAAAATTGGGCCAGCGCTCTGGGATATTGTAAATAAAGATATTGGTTCAAAAGAGGATTATAAATACTCAAACGCAATGGCGGCCTATGGTGGTAACTGGACATACGAGCAACTTAACGGTTACCTTTTAAATCCAAAAAAATATATTGAAGGTACAAAAATGTCTTTTGTGGGTCTAAAAAAAGAAAAAGATAGAGCGAACGTCATACTTTATTTAAGAAGTTTCAGCGATAATCCTGCACCCATTGAATAAGTTCAAATAATCTTCAATATATTAATTGACGTTAGTTAGCACTATTACCTATTCTAATATTTAATGACTAAAGAAAATGTAGGATTATCAATTTATTTTGATAATAGAATGTTGCGCATCTTGCTGCTCGGAGCAATTAGTGGCTTTCCTTGGGTGATAATTGGAAGCGCTCTTTCGCTTTGGCTTAAAGATTATGAATTATCGAGAAGTACAATTGGATGGGCAGGTCTAATTTTTAGTGTATATGCAATTAACTTTATTTGGGCTCCAATCATTGACCGTGTAAAAATTCCTATCTTAACTCAAAAAATTGGCCACAGAAAATCGTGGATCATTTCTTTACAAGCAATAATACTAGTATGTCTATTTATTTGGACGACACTCAATCCAATTACAAATTTAGAATTAATTATTTTACTTGGATTATTGATAGCTATTTCCTCAGCATCTCAAGATATAACAATTGATGCTTTAAGAATTGAGCAAATAGGTGAGAATGAGAAAGCATCAATGGCAGCTGGCGCATCAATAGCTGTGGTTGGTTGGTGGACAGGCTATAAAATAGGTGGGATGCTCACACTTTTTGTTGCTGATTATTTTGAGCAGCAAGGCTTAGCTAACTATTGGCAATTAACTTTTCTGTTCATTTGTCTTATTATTTTTCTTTTTAATATTGGACTTTTATTTATTCCTGAAGATCTATCGAATAAAAGGCACGTTGCTCAAAAAAGTGATCAAGACCTTTATAGTTTTAAATTAAATAATTTTAGAGGCGCCCTCCTTTATTTTATCTCTCCAATTCTTTTTATCTTTACCTGGTTTGTAAGTACTATCGTAAGTCCATTAATCAGTTTCTTCAAAAAAAATGGTTTAACCATCAGTCTGTTAATTATTGGTTTCATATTTTTATTTAAAATTGGTGAGGCATTTTTGGGACGTATGTCCATTATATTTTACGATGAAATGGGATTTTCAAAATCCGATATTGCAATTTACTCAAAGGGACTTGGATGGATAACAACAATTGTATTTACATTATTGGGCGGTTGGTTTTCGATAAAATCAGGTGTGGTTAGGGCGCTATTCATTTCAGGAATTGCAATGGCGATTACAAACATAATGTTTAGTGTAATGGCATGGTCTGAGAAATCGGTTTTACTTTTTGCTGCCGCTGTATTACTTGATGATTTGGCTGCAGCTTTTGCAACTGTTGCTTTTGTTACCTTTATTTCGCTGCTTGTTGACCGAACATATACCGCAACTCAATATGCCCTTTTGGCATCGCTTGGAACAGCTGGAAGAACACTAATGGCATCATCATCAGGATCATTAGTCGACTGGTTGCAGGGTGATTGGGGTGTTTTCTTTATAATTACCGCTGTCATGGTAATTCCTTCATTGATTTTGCTTTGGTTTATTAGAAATAAGTTTTCATTCAATTAATTTACAATCTTCCAAGCTTTTTTATCTTACCATTTGATTTTAATATTCTTTTCTTGGCTGTACTTAGTGGCTCAATCGCTGTTTTCATATGAAAAGCATTTGCATGAATGATATTCGAATTATCAATCATCATCGCAACGTGCCCTTTCCAAAATACTAGATCTCCCGCTTTGAGATCTTTTTCATACTTGACTTCATTTGTTACGAACATCTCTTGCATATCTGTATCCCTTGGAAAAGGCCTATTATTAATCTGATGAAGATTTTGGACTAGCCCTGAACAGTCTATGCCCATTGAGTCTCTTCCGCCCCACAGATACGGAGTATCTAGGTACTGCTTTGACAAATCTATATGATTGAATTTACTACTTTTAATCTTTACTAGATCTAGACTTGGGCACCAGCCCAAATTTTTAATTAAAGAATATTTTCCTTGAATTTTAATTACCTCAACTAATGAGTTAAAACTTAAGTAACCTTTTGTAACACTTTTAATATCTGGTTTAGTGTAAATAACTGTTCTTAAGGAGATAACTTTTGAATTAGGTTTATAGATTTTTCTTGTTAGATTAATTGTAGGAGTATATCCAACATAATTATCTCTTCGAGACTGAATCCAAGACCATCTATTTTTGGTTTCAAATACATCGCATTCTTCACCATACAATAGTTGGGTGCTTAATTTTGAACCTTTATTTGAATAAAGTGGAGTAAATGCACTTTTAACTGTGGCCAGCTTTGCCGTTACATATTTTTTTCTTTTTACAATAGCCTTGTACGCAGTTGATGCTAAATCTCTTCTTATTGGAGTAATTCTTGTATCAAATATCACTTCTATTGATTAAAGTGCAAGACCGAGATAGAGAAAAACAATTATTAAAATACCAATACCACCAAAGATCATGGTCGCTCTAATCGTGACATCTAACTCCCTAGCTGCAAATAGGTGATAGATTAATGAGCCGATTAGAGGAATGAACATGACGATAAATGTCCAAATTACTTTTCCAGTCGTGCCTCTGTATTTTGAGAGAAATAAATCAAATAATGCAGTAGACGTCCATGTCGCATATAAAAATATGGGAAGATAGTAGCCATAAAAGTTAAAAAATAATGATAAAAACGGTACATCATTTAATGGAAAAAAAGTAACACCTGGCATCTAAAATCTCCTACAAATAGGTTAAACAATTAAACTATTAGTTCAAATAGTTTCTTGCTTCTTCTGGTAATTCAATATCATTCAGCACATCCTCGAATTGTTGAAAAACCTCGACAGCCGGCTTTACAGACTTTCTGATCATATACGTAGGTAAATTTTTCTTATCATATCCTTGATTTAACAACTTTTCCATAATTGGCATATTTGGTTGATTTTCAGGTTTAGCAAAAGATCTCCAGTCACCTTGTTGATATCCACCATCACTTGCATGAATAATTCTTGCAAGCGATGACCACATGCCTGATAGATCTGAACTTAATGGAATGTACCCTGCGTCACAATTATTTAAAGACTGCAAACCTGGCGGTATAGATGTATTAAAATAGTTTCCTTTAAAACAGTTACCAAGATTGGATAAACCACTAATTGCCATGTCTGCCCTGTTAGATGATAAAATCAGATTATCTTCAACTCTGTTTCCATGGGCTGGCCAATAATTCACATCAGCTGCTGCGGTAAGAATAACGCCGTATAGATCATGATTAGCAATTACATTATTTTTGATTATGTTATTATTGCCACCGGCAATGATAACGCCGTTGCCAAAAGATAAGTAAGTTGATTTTGTAGCAGGAGCATCGTAATTGTTGTTATTTTCAATTAAATTCCCAATAATAAATGTCTCTCTTTCAGGGGGTAATAATTCAGAATCTAATGTATTAGGCGCTAGTCCTCCTTTATTATTTCTAAATACTGAACTAATAATGTAGAGAGAACCTCCTGAATTAGTTCCAGAATAACCTAACCCATTATTTTCTGAAATAACATTATTCACAATTGCATCGCAAGGATAGCATTGCCCAATATAAAAGCCTGCATCTGGAGAACCTGATGCATACGAATGTTCTAACACGCCATCAACAGCATCAAATGCATAAACACCATAGTCACCATTATTGTAAGCTGTTAAATATGATCCCCTGTAACCCTTAACTGTTGCCCATTAAAAACCATTGAGCAAAGCGTTACGAGCAGTTAGATTTTCAATTACTACACCATCTACTCCAGCAACAAGAACACCGTTGCCTCTTTCAAATTCACCATCAATAATTGTATTATTTCTATCCCAGCCACGTATTGTTATTGATGGAACATTCACAACAACTTCTTCATAGTAAACTCCGGGTTTAATAAGAACTAAGTCCCCAGGATTTGATGCATTAACCGCATCTTGAATTGTTTCATAATCGTCAGGTACATTTCTCACTGATCCAGAGAAAGATGGAACTACATCCATTTTTGAAAAGTTTGTATAATCTTCATAATTAATATCCCCAACAACAACAGACCCAACCATCCCCCACTCACCATCAGGTGATGCATGAAAAGAGCAAAGATATTTATATAATCCCTCAGCTTCATAAGTAATATCTAAGTAATCACCTTTAGGTATCTCTTCGTATGAGCCCCAAGTTTCGTCTACGGCAATAACATTATGCGGATTATTACCCCAATTATTAAATCTAACCTTGCCACCCTCATTTATTCTAACTACAGGAGGAGAATAAGAATTATCTATTACCCTCACACCAGTAAATGCAGCAGACTGATTTGGATCATTATCACATGAAGTAAAAAAGACGAATGATGACAAAAAGAAAACTGTAACTATGAAACCTTTTTTAATATTAAGCATTTTATTTAAAAACCTACTAACAATCTTCTTGCAAGACCTATGATAGGTGCAAGAAAACCAAGGTTACCTCTTGTAAGCATAAAAACAACTGCAATTATAATAACTGCAAATATGATTATTTTTATAACTCGAGATAATTTACCAGGCTCTGTATTAACAAGAGCTCGGATTATAAAATATAAGGTTGCTGCACCAAGAACAAAAAAAACTAATACTTTTATCATTATAAAAACTTTAATTTAAAAGATTAGTTTACCAGGAAAATAAATCAACAGGTTATAAATTATTTTCTATTTCGTATTTTTTTACAGCCTCGGCTAACTCTTTTTTTTCTGTACAATTAAATGTGCAAAGGTCGGTAAGTATGGCTAAGTTTTCAAGTGCCATCTCATATCTATTTGTTTGAAGATAAAGCTCTCCTTGGTAGGCTAAAATATCATCATGCTGAGGTTCTATTTCAAGACCTGTATTGTAATAAAGCTCAGCATCATCAAATTTACCAAGTTTACGACTTGCAAATCCTATTAAATTCCATCCGTTCGCATTTTGGGGGTTTTCGTATACGTAGGTTTCAAGATCCCTTAAAGCACCATCGTAATTTTCTTTTTTCTCAATTTCAAAAAGTATTCTTTTTAACTCTTGATCATAGCCTGTGCTTCCAGAATACACAAAGCCACCACCGCCATCACTTGAGTTACCACCCGAACCTCCGCCAGAGTTGCCACCAGAATTACCTCCGGAATTACCTCCGGAATTGCCTGAATTACCTCCAGAATTTCCTCCGGAATTACCACCGCCGCCGTCGTTTTTAGCAACTACAGTAAAAGTGAGACAAAAACTCAACAAAAAGACAAACAATATATTTTTCATACTTTTCCTAAATAATTCTAATGATATATATTTCAATAGAGATTATGACTGAATTAGACGTATATGCTTACGGGGTACCGATTGTTTTACTGCTTATTACAGCTGAAGTAATTTATTCTTCTGTGAAAGGACTAAATTTTTACAAATTAAGGGATACCTTTACAGGACTAGGTCTTTTGAGTGGAAATTTTTTGATTGGGCTTTTGACTAAAAGCTCAATCTTTTTAATATACGTTTATCTATATCAATTTAGATTGATCACAGTCAATGATCTCCTTCCATTATGGGCTGTGTGGCTTGCTACATTTGTAATGATTGATTTTGTCTATTACTGGTATCATCGCTTCTCTCACAGAGTACGATTTATGTGGGCTGTTCATATGAATCATCATTCAAGTGAAGAAATGAATTTCACTGTTTCTTTGAGACAGGCCTGGTTTGGACCAATAACTAAAGTACCCTTTTTTATATTCATGCCATTAGTTGGGTTTGACCCAATTATCACAGCTGTAGCAGGTGTAGCCTCAACGCTCTGGGGCGTTATTGGGCATACACAATGGATTAGAAGATTAGGTATCTTAGAGTATATTCTTGTTACTCCGTCTTCACACAGGGTTCATCATGGGAGCAACGAGTGTTACATAGATAGAAATTATGGCAACTTACTAATTATTTGGGACAGATTATTTGGAACTTTTGCAGAGGAAATTGAGCCTGTAAAATTTGGAATTAGGGATAATGTCAAAACATACAATCCTATCAAAATAACATTTATGTTTTGGGGACAAATGATCTCTGATTTCAAAGTGTCAACAACCGCTAAAGAAAAGTTTCTTTCTTTTTTTGGAAGACCAGAGTGGAAACCCTAAAAATTCGTTATTTTGGGTTATCACGAATATAAAATATAAATTTTTCAAGCTCAGGTATTCGTTCATCTGAAATTTCATTATAAGACATTCCAAAATGGTTCTTAATCTCTAATGCTATGTGGGCGTATGGATTACGACCTTTTGGATGTGATGGGTGTTCGGGTAGTTTTCCTTTTAACTCGTCACCAGTTTTTTGTATTAGTTTCCACACTTTCTTTTTATTTTCTTCGTTCATTAATAAATGCTAATTATTTAAATCAATAAAAACAGTAGGTTATTAATCTATATCTTATTATATGCCGCCAAACTGGCAAATAATTATTATTAATAATTATCCATAGTATTTAATAATACAATTCAAACCTATAAAGAGATTTATTATGAAAACTGAAAAAATTTTTGAGCAAGTTATCAAACAGATTAAAGTTTTTGAAAGTGCGGGTGACAGGAAAGTTTTTAACCGTCTTAGACATTTTCGTCGATCGGTTTATGGTATTAGAATATGTTACGAAATTATGAGACTTTATTTCGATTCTAACATCAACAAAATTGAGTGCACCAAAGAATATCTGACGAAGAATATGTCAGACCTTGCATCTAGAGCAACTATTATAAATTTTATAAACGATGAGATTAGTAAAGGCTCACTTGTCACTCAAGTAAGTTCTAAAGATAAAAGAGTAAAGATCATCCAGCCATCAGGTGAACTCATTGATGAATTCACGATGTGGCTAGATATGATAGATAAAGCTGCTTAATTATTCTGCTGCTTGTAAATTAACTGCTGAGACTTTTCCATCTTTTTCCTCAGCGTCATATGATAGTTTCTGACCTTCATCCAATTTTTTCATACCTGCAGCTTGAACAGCTGTGATGTGAACAAAGATATCTTTATCGCCTTCTTCAGGGGCTATAAAGCCATAACCTTTTTTTGGATTAAACCATTTGACAGTACCAGTAGCCATATTTGTTATTCCTTTTTAAGTTAATTTAGACTTCGTATTACTCCAGAAAAAGGAACAAAAACGTAATCTTTAGACGGACCTTATAGCTACATATAGACTAAAAGTAAATTGTTTTAATTTTTTCTTTTTTAGTAAGACGCCTCGAAAAAAACTTCAAGTTAATCAAGTACCACAAAAAGTTTTATAGGGTATGTTAGTTTTGTTAGGCGTCATAAGGTATTTAATATGTACATTTTTTAGCTGATAAGGTGATGAAATTGCTCTATTAAGATCATTAAATTTATCAAGCTTGTTATTCGTTTCAGCCTCATTAAGCGCTTCCTCAACTAGATAGTTTCTTGGGATTAAAACTGGATTGATATTTATCATCGTTTTTAAATATTCTTTACTTTTAACTCTTTTTTTCCAGTTTTTTTTCCAAGTATCAAAATCATTGTCTTCAAACACTTCATCGTTTGCATGTTCGTAATTCATCAGGTTGCAAAAAGTATTGGTAAAATCTGGATTTTTACTTTGCATCCATTTGACTAAATTATTGATAAGTTCTTCATCTTCATCACTTTGATCTTCAATTCCTATTTTTTTTCTCATCATTTGAAGCCATTCGTCTTTAAACAATGAGCTAAAATCATTCAATGTGTTTTGAGCAATTTCAATTGATTTCTTTTCATTTTTATCAATGAGTGGTAACAAGCACTCTGCTAACCTTACTAAATTCCAATGAATTATAGAAGGTTGATTAGCAAAAGAGTATCTTCCTTGCGTATCAATTGAGCTGAAAACAGTCTTAGCATCATAGCTATCCATAAAAGCACATGGTCCATAATCAATAGTCTCTCCAGATATTGTTGAATTATCTGTATTCATAACACCATGAATAAATCCAACTCGCATCCAGTCCACTATCAATTTAATTTGTTTCTGCATAACAGATTGGATAAATTCAATAGCTACATTTTTAGAAAAATTTATATTACGAAAATGTCTTTTTATTGAAAAATCTAAAAGAGCTTGCATGCCGTCATAATCTTTATGCGCTGCCAGGAATTGAAAAGTTCCAATTCTAATATGACTACTCGCTACCCGAGTTAATATTGATCCTTTTAAAGGGACTTCTCGGTAGACTTTTTCGCCAGTTTCAACAACAGCCAAACTTCTCGTAGTTGGAATGCCTAAATGATACATTGCTTCACTGATCAGATATTCACGTAACATTGGCCCCAATGCAGCCTTACCGTCTCCCCCTCTTGAATAAGGTGTACGCCCCGAACCTTTATATTGAATATCAAATATTTCACCGTCTGGAGTTACTTGCTCACCAACGATGTGAGCCCTACCGTCACCAAGAATTGTAAATTGTCCAAATTGATGCCCTGCATAAGCCTGTGCAAATGGCTTTGAACCATGAGGCAGTGTATTTCCTGAGAATAAATTAGATAAGTCTTTTTTTGACATACCTTTTAAATTTAAGCCAAGTTTTTTAGCCAATTCATTATTAACAATAACAGTACTTGGATTAGTAACTGCATCTGGTTTTAATTCCGAGATCAGTTTATCAGATATTTGGGTATAACTACTTTGTAAATTCCACCCTGAATCAGAAAGGGATACATTATTTTTCATTGTTGCTGTAAACTTAATTTAATTTTACATATATTTATATCAAAATGTTAATTCAAAAAGAACTTGAAATAGTAGTTGAAGGTAAAGGCCTCTATAATATTACGGATATTATTAATCAAGCTATAAGCAAACATCGAATATCAAAAGGTATTTGTACTATATTTATCAAACATACTTCAGCTTCTCTAATTATTCAGGAAAATGCAGATCCCAACGTCCTTAAAGATATAGAAAATTACTACGATAAAATGGTACCCGAAAACGATAATTACTTACACAGTGAGGAGGGTCCGGATGATATGCCTGCACATATTAAATCTTCACTTACTAACACAACACTTAGTATTCCAATTAAAGAAAAAAAACTTGATCTTGGCATATGGCAAGGAGTGTATTTATTTGAGCACCGTTATAAGAATAATGATCCTGGGATAAAAAGAATTATTTCAATGACTGTGATTGCTTAGTGAGGCATTCTAAATTTGTCATGGCAAGCTTTACAACTTGACCAAATTAAATTCTTTTGAGCCTCTTTTAATTCATCTCCTGTAAGGTTAGCAGCAATTTGGGTAAATTTTTTGACTTTATCTGAGGTTTCAATCATCAAAGCATTAAATTCATCTTTTTGAAGCCAAATAGTTGGCAAAGCTTCTGTATCATAACCTGTTTTTGAATTATCAGGGAAAAGGTCGATGAGCTTATCATAATTGACGCTCATTTTTTTGGAAAGCTCTACTACTTTATCATTATTACCTTTTGCTATTTCTGCAGACATTCTTTTTGCATGGCTATAATTTTGCTTAAATAATGATTTTCTTTCTTTTATAATTTTACCATGGTCGTCAGCAAAACTAATAAAAACAAGAAATAGAGAAGCTAAAATTGATGAAAGCAGTATTTGCAAAATTGTTTTCATATTTTAAATATATATTATGAAAATTAAAAATGACAATAGCACTTATGGAACTCTTGCTCGAGCCTTTCACTGGCTCACTTTTTTAATTTTATTATTTCAACTACCTTTAGGACTTTATTTGGACAATTTGGAGTTTTCTGAATTTAAACTAACCGTTGAAAATATACATATTGTTATTGGTATAAGTATTTTTTATTTAACATTACTCAGATTGATTTGGAAATTTCTTAATCCAAAGCCAATAACTTCAGCTGTAAATAAATTACAATTGATAGCATCAAAAGCAGTACATGGACTATTTTATGTTACGCTTCTTTTGATTACAATCAGTGGAATCTTAAAGCTTTTACTTTCTGGAGAAGAAGTGAATTTTATTATATCCAAGGTCTACATTGACTATTTTAACTACGAACTTGCGGACCAATTCCACGTTGTTCATGTTATTTCAGCGTATTTTTTGGTACTTCTTTTCACTATTCATTTAGGGGCTGTTGTGTATCATCATCTCATACAAAAAGACCCTATATTAAAAAAAATGCTGTGATTAAAGATGACCGATAACTCTAACTTGTCTCAATTTCTTGATAGACTAGAAAAATTAAGTGATGAAACTCGAACTGAAGCAAAAAACAAAAGGCATAAACTGGGATTAAGAACAGCAAGAGAAAATCTTGATCACTTGGTTGATGATCAAAGTTTTTTAGAGTACGGAGCTTTTGCGGTAGCAGCTCAAAGAAACAGAAGAAAATATGAAGATCTTCAAATTGATACTGCAGCAGATGGTATCATTACAGGATTTTGTAAAATCAATTCTGATCTAATTGGTGAAAAAAAATCTGATGCTGTCAGTATAGTTTACGACTACTCAGTATTGGCAGGTACTCAGGGTTTTTTTCACCACATGAAACTTGATCGCATATGTGAAAAAGCAAAAGAGTTTAAACTACCAATAGTCATTTATACTGAAGGCGGAGGTGGAAGACCTGGTGATACAGATGTAACAACATCTGTTGCTGGTTTACATGTGCCTTCTTTTGCACTTTGGGCGAGCTTGTACGGTAGATGTTTGAGAATTGCTATAAATAATGGATTTTGCTTTGCTGGCAATGCAGCTCTTTTTGGAAGTGCAGATATCAGAATTGCCACAAAGAATTCTTGGATTGGAATGGCAGGTCCTGCAATGATTGAAGGAGGTGGACTTGGAAAGTTTGATCCAAAAGAAATAGGGCCGACGGATATTCAGAAAAATAACGGAGTAATTGATTATGTTGCTGAAAACGAGAAAGACGCAACTAATATTGCAAAAAAAATACTCTCATACTTTCAAGGCGAAATTAAGAATTGGAAAGCTGACGATCAGAAGAAGCTGAGTAATATTATGCCCAAAGATAGAAGATGGTCTTATCCAGTTCGAGATATTATAAAAATAATTTCTGATATTGAGCAATTTACTGAAATACGACCTGAGTATGGAAAAGGTATTGTTTCATGCTTTATCAGAATAGAGGGAAAGCCTTTTGGGTTATTGGCGAATGATAGCCAACATTTAGGCGGTGCAATTGACTCCGAAGGAGCAGACAAAGCGTCTTCTTTTATTGAAATGTGCAGTGAATATGGTTTACCAATTATCTCCCTAGTTGATACGCCTGGATTTATGGTGGGACCAGACAGTGAGAAAGAAGGGGCTGTTAGAAGAATGTCAAATCTCTTTAAGATAGGATCAAAAGTAAAAGTACCTTTAACAGCTATTTTTTTAAGAAAAGGATATGGACTTGGAGCTCAGGCAATGGTTGGCGGTAGCCTTCATGAGCCAGTATATACAGCAGCATGGCCAACAGGAGAGTTTGGAGCAATGGGGTTAGAAGGAGCTGTAAAACTTGGGTTTAAAAAAGAGTTAGAAAAGATTGAAGATAATTCAAAAAGAGAGGAATTATTCAATAGTCTAGTTGAAAAACTCTATGATAAAGGTAAAGCCATAGAAGCTGCTGCTCACCTTGAAATCGATGCAGTAATAAGTCCATCTGAAACACGAAGTGTTATCTTGAAATCACAAAAGGCCTTTGTATGAGAAATTTTGAATTGGATGACACTAGATATTACAAAGCGAGATTAGGGTTGATCGTTCTTCAGAGCGATGAAACTATTGAGCAAGAATTCAGAACCATTCTTGATGAAAGTATATCAATCAATCACTCGCGCATTTATTGTGACAATATTGTAAGTAATGAAAATCTTGAACTTATGGAAAAAGAATTACCAGCAGCATCTGCGTTATTACCTGATATTCAGTATGATAGTATTGGATATGCTTGCACATCAGGTGCAACAGTTATTGGCTCAGATAAAATTGAGAGTCTTATAAATAAAAAGCATAAAACAGCATTTGTAACTGATCCAATAAGAGCTGTAAAAAAAGCTATGAGCACGTTAGGCTGTAGAAAAATAAATTTTGTATCACCTTATCAAGAGTCGGTAACAAAATCTTTACGTGATCATTTACATGCTAATAATTTTATAATTCAAAATCAAATTTCTTTTAATGAATCCGATGATAAGAATGTTGCAAGGATTTCAGATAAAGACAGCCTCGAAGCTATATTAGAAGTTGGTAAACAGGATTGTGAAGCTGTATTTATTTCATGTACTAACCTTAAAACATTTAAGATTATCAATGAAGCAGAGAAGGTGTTGGATAAACCAGTAATCTCATCAAATCAGGCGATTAGCTGGCAAATGTTACGAGAGGCTGGAATTAATAGTACTGCTGGCCCAGGAATTCTTTTTTCAAAACACTAGCTAAGAGCTAACCAAACACCAACGCCCACCATTAAGAAACCTGCTAACCCATTAATAAGCCTGATATTATTTTGTTTTTTTAACACAATCCCTAAAGCTTGACCTCCAGTTGCGTAAATCATAAGTGAAATAAACTCAATTATAAGAATAATTATTACGAGTGCTGACATTTGTGGAATTAAATTTGCATCGTAATTAATAAATGCAGGTACCATGGCAATAAAAAATGCCCAACCTTTTGGATTCGCAACAGCAGTTATAAAGCCTTGCATTGCTAACTTAAAAAAATTTATTTCAAATGAATGTGAACCATCCAAATTTAATGCTAGTGATCCTCTTGAGTTAATCATCTGATACCCAACAAACATCAAATAAAGACCTCCCCCATATTTGAAAACGGCAAATGCAATTGGAAAAGACGAAATGATCGCTCCACCTCCTACCACTGCTGTACCTGCCACAATTAAAACTCCAATTAATTCTCCAACCATCATTTTCATTGTATTTTTTACACCTATTGTGAGTCCCATTGTTAAAGCAAGTGTCATACATAAACCTGGTGTAATGGATATTATGAAAAAAACTGGTATGAAAAAGTAAAGTAATGAAAAATCAAAGATCATTAGAACGAGCAATAGTATTTAAGGGAGCAAAAAAAACGGGGCGCAACACAAACCCCTAAAGGTCTCTATTCCGCCCCGAAACTCGGCCTCCCGCCGACAAACTCCCCGAAGGGCTTTCGTTCTTTGTTCATCCGATAAAAAAATATTAGCAAATAGGAAAAATATTTTAAATAAGTTTTATTAGAAAAACTCCTTATACGATGTGGATAAGTGGATAAATAGTTTTTACTATAAGAATCAATATTTAATAAAAAATACTTAATTAAGACTCCATACCCCAAGATAAAGAATTCCATATTCTTTCATGAAAATAATAAATAGTTACCTTTGTAATAACTTCCAATGCAGCAATTAAACCCGCAGTTTCAAGCACTGAAAAATCTGATTTTAAAATTACTAGGTAACTGATTAAGAATGTGTCTGCTGTTGCAGTTACTCTCCAGGTAAGAGCTTTTACCAATGATCTTTTTTTTGAACTCTTGGGCACAATATTTAATTAGTCATCTAAAAAAGCATTTCAAATATAAGTTTTTTATATTTGTTCAAACAATTAAACTATTGATTTAATTTGCCATTTTGACTAATGGTGTTTCTTTAATTGGAAAATGAACTACTGCAGAAGCAAAAGCTAAAATCACACAAGCCCACCACATAATGTCATAAGAACCATAGTAATCATAAAACCTGCCTCCAAACCATGACCCAACAAACGAACCGACTTGGTGAGATAAGAAAGTAAAACCATACAGCATAGACATATATTTGGATCCAAAAATAACGGATATAATTCCACTGGTAAGAGGTACTGTAGAAAGCCATAGAATTCCTAGAAGTGATGCAAAAATTAAAACTGTAATTTCAGTTTTAGGTAAAAAGATGAAAATTAAAAACAGTAGGGCACGTAAAGTATACAAGATTACCAACAGATTTTTTTTAGACCTCAGGTCCCCTAAGTGACCAAAAACAAGTGTGCCTATTACATTAAATAAACCAATTAATGCTAAGGACCATGAACCGATCCACATCGGTAAAGATAAATCATCAAGGTATGCGGGTAGATGAGTTGCTATAAAAGAAATATGAAAACCACAAACAAAAAAACCAATTGTAAGTAAGACATAGCTCTTATTTGCAAAGGCTTCATTTAAAACAGATGCTAAAGATCTATTAACCTCATCATTTATTCCACTTTTGGGTGAATGCTTTGTTAATACTAGTGAAAATAAAATCATGATAAGCGAAATAAAACAAAGATATAAGATTGATCTTTGCCAATCACTCATTTCAATTAAGAAGCCTGTAAGAGGAACAATTAAAAATTGACCCAGGGAACCTGCAGCCATTACAACACCTAAAGATAATGTTTGATATTTACCTGTTACAGCTTTTCCAACAGCCCCTAATATTACAGCCGTACCACATCCTGCGCATCCAAATCCAAAAATTACTTGTGAAATGATTAGAAGGATTGACCCTTCAACTAGTGACATCAAATAAAGTCCAATTAAAAAGAAAATTACTCCTAAGAGGCCAGCAACCGATGAGCTATATTTATCGGCTATAGCGCCGAAAATTGGCGATCCAATTCCAATCATTAGAAATTGTATTGCAATAGCAAAACCAAATACTTCTCTTCCAGTTTGGATATGCTCAGAAATTGGGATTAAATAAAGTCCAGAAGAATGTCTTATACCAAATGAGACAAGCAAGAGTATGCAGCCTCCAATAATTACTAATGTTGAATAAGAGTGTCTGAATAACTGCATGCTTTAATTTATATACTTCCAACGTCGAATTGATACTATAAATCACATGATATTTACAATTGTATACCTTCTGGTCTTGGTAATGCTTTTATCTATGGTGATTTACAAGCAGGCGAAGAAAATTGAGAGTACAAGAGCATTTAATGAAAGAACAATGTTAATCTTATGGCTTGTACTTGGAATGGTTGGTCTCATCACTGGAGGGTTGTAACACCTAAACATTTATTGTGCTGGTATGATGATCTGGTTTTTATGCAAAAAATTTTACTTGTATTTTTAATATTATTTTTCTCACTAAAAAATTCATATTCTGACAATAATATTAAGGATAATTCTCCAGAAATATTTGAAGGAATCTCAGTAGAGCTTGATAGATTAGAAATTCAAGAGTCACTCAATCTCAAAAAAAATGGAAAATCTGTTTCAAGTAAAAACTGGATGATTGTTACGGCAAACGCCTATGCTTCAGCTGCTGGGGCAAAAATATTACAATCTGGAGGTACAGCAGCAGATGCAATGGTTGCAGCTCAATCTGTGTTAGGCTTAGTCGAGCCTGAGTCATCAGGAATTGGTGGGGGTAGTTTCTTATTATGGTATGACGGTGTAACGGGTAAAATAGTTACTTTAGATGGTCGTGAGACTGCACCACAAAACTCAACTTCAAATCAATTTCTAAAAAGTGATGGAACTAAAATGAAGTTTTTTGATGCTGTCATAGGTGGTTTATCAGTCGGTACACCTGGTACTCTTGCGTTAATGTTTGATGCTCAAAAGAAATGGGGTAATCAAAACTGGGAAAACCTCTTTGATGAAGCAATTTTCCTAAGTAAAAATGGTTTTAAAGTTTCAAAAAAATTATCCTCATCAATTGAAAGAGATAAAGATAGACTTAGCAAAATAGATAAAACGAAAGAATATTTTTTTCCAAACGGGAATGGTTTAAAGCACAAGCAGGTATTGAAGAATTATGCTTATGCAAGCACAATGCAAAACATTGCTAACAATAACATTGAAGATTTCTATAAAGGATCAATTGCGCAGGACATTATTAGCACAGTAAAAAATCACACCAAAAATCCTGGCTTTCTAGAAGCTGAAGATTTGGTCAACTATAATGTAATAGAAAGAGATCCAGTTTGTGTAAACTATAAGGTATACAAAATATGTGGTATGGGCCCACCATCGTCTGGAGGAGTAGCAGTCGCGCAAATATTGAAAATTTTAGAGTCTTATGATCTTCAGTCTCTGGGCTATTCAAATCCTATAACATGGCAAATAATTGGAGATGCGACTCGTCTTGCATTTGCTGATCGCGATCGATACTTGGCAGATAGTGATTATGTCAGTGTACCTTTGTCTGGTCTTTTAAATGACAATTATCTGATTGAAAGGTCAAATAAAATTAAAGTTGGAAAAAAAACTGAAAATGTAACCTCAGGTAAACCGTCTAACGACTTTGTTTACAATTACGGAATAGACAACTCATTAGAGCTGCAATCTACAACGCATATTTCAATTTATGATCAGTATGGAAACGCACTCTCGATGACATCGTCAATTGAGAATGCATTCGGATCAAGATTGATGACGGAAAGTGGTTTTTTACTTAATAATCAACTTACTGATTTTTCATTTAATGAAAGAATTGATGACAAGCTGATTGCAAATAGATTAGAGCCCGGGAAAAGGCCAAGATCATCAATGGCACCAACAATAGTATTAAAAGATGGAAAACCAATAATTATTATTGGCTCACCAGGAGGTAGCAATATTATCAACTTTGTAGTCAATTCAATTATCTCATTACTCGAATGGGATATGAATATTCAAGAAGCAGTCTCTCATCCTCACGCTATTAATAGATGGGGGAAATTTGAAATAGAAGAATCTTCATACTCTTCAAACCTTGAGAACTCTCTAAAGAATATGGGATACGATACTAAAATAAGAAAATACTATTCAGGCCTAAATGGAATATTCATTGATACTGAAATTTATGGAGGCTCAGACCCTAGACGTGAGGGAATTGCATTGGGCAATTAAAATAGCTTTAAAATGGCGGAAAGGATGGGATTCGAACCCACGATACGGTCACCCGCATACACGCTTTCCAAGCGTGCGCCTTCAACCACTCGGCCACCTTTCCTTATTCAACTTTTAAAGCAGCAATAAAGGCCTCTTGTGGAATATCAACCTTACCGTATGTTCTAAGTCTCTGTTTTCCTTTTTTCTGCTTATCAAGTAATTTTCTTTTTCTATCAGTAGCTCCACCTCCATGTATTCTCTCAATAACATTTTTTCGATATCCTCTAACAGTTTCGCGAGCAATAATCTTTCCACCAATTGCTGCCTGAATTGGAATATGGAATTGATGACGAGGAATTAATTCCTTTAATTTTTCACAAACGGCTCGACCTTTTTTTTCGGAAAAGCTTCGATGAACAATGATAGATAGTGCATCTACTGACTCATCGTTTACTAATATGCTTAGTCTTACCAAATCACTTTCAACATACTCATCAATCTCATAATCAAAACTTGCATATCCACTAGAAATTGACTTTAAGCGGTCGTAAAAATCAAAAACAATTTCATTTAAAGGTAATTTATAATTTAGAATTACTCTTGATCCAGAATAAGATAATTCTGTTTGCATTCCTCTCTTGTCTTCACAGAGAGATATGATGCTACCTAAATATTCATCAGGACAAATAATTGTTGCTTTTATCCATGGTTCAGAGATACTTTTAATTTTCATAACATCAGGCATGTCTGCAGGATTATGTAATTCAAGTGAGCCTCCATCATTTAAAACTAAATTATAAATAACGCTCGGAGCTGTAGTTATTAAATCTAAATTGAATTCTCTATCAAGTCTTTCAACAATAATCTCTAAATGTAATAATCCAAGAAAACCACATCTAAAACCCATCCCAAGAGCTGCTGAGGTTTCTTGTTCGAAATGAAAACTGGAGTCGTTAAGCTTTAACTTAGCTAATGCGTCTTTTAAGAATTTAAAATCAGCTGCATTTGTTGGAAATAAACCACAAAATACTACAGGCTGGCTTGGCTTGAAACCAGGTAAAGGCTCTGTTTGTTTGTCATTCGCCAGTAATATTGTATCCCCTACCTTAGTTTGGGCTACTTCTTTAATTGCAGCAGTTATAAAACCTAATTCACCAGTCTTGATGTACTCATTATCAATCATTTTCGGTGTGAAACAGCCAATTCTTTCTATTAAATGTTTTGTATTAGTTTGATGAAAACGAACCTCCATACCTTTTTTTAGAATTCCATCTATTACACGAACCAATATTACAACACCCAGGTAGGCATCATACCAACTATCTACTAACATTGCTTTTAATTTTTTACTTTCATCACCTGAAGGAGATGGTAATTCGTTGACAATATTTTCTAAGACTTCTTCAATGCCAAGACCTGATTTAGCCGAAATTTCAAGTACGTTACTGGTATCAATACCTAAAATATCTTCTATCTGTTTTTTTACTCTCTCAGGGTCCGCTGCTGGTAAATCTATTTTATTTAAAACAGGTATAATTACATGATCATTTTCTATAGCTTGATATAAATTAGCTAATGTTTGAGCTTCAACGCCCTGACTTGCATCAACAACCAATAGCGATCCCTCGCAAGCAGACAATGATCTGTTAACTTCATAGCTGAAGTCAACATGGCCAGGTGTGTCAATAATATTTAGTGTGTACGTTTCACCATTTTTTGCTTTGTATTTTAATTGTACAGTTTGAGCCTTGATTGTTATTCCACGTTCTCTTTCAATATCCATAGAGTCAAGCACTTGTGCTTTCATTTCTCTTTCAGAAAGCCCTCCACAAAATTGAATCAATCTGTCAGCTAAAGTAGATTTTCCATGATCAATATGAGCGATAATAGAAAAATTTCTTATGTTTTTAGTGCCAGTCATAATATTTTTAATTTAGGATCTAACAGTTCCGGAAGTAGACTTTTCCACAGATTTAATTATTTTTGAACTTATTTCAGAAATATCATTTTCGGCAAGAGTTTTTTCGTTAGATTGTAATGTAACCTTAATAGCAATAGACTTTTTATCTTTTCCCAGACTATCATCTTCAAATAAATCAAAGATTTCAACATTTCTAATTAATTCCTTATCTACCTTAAAGGCTGAAGTAACAACTTCTTCGCTTTTTACTTTTTTATCAATAACAAAGGCAAAGTCTCTTGTGACAATCTGAAAATCACTTAAGTTAAGTACAGGCTTGTTGGTAGTTTTCTTTTCTGTATTTGGCAGTTCATCAAGGTATAACTCAAATATATTTATTTTATTTTTAATCTTAAATTGACTTGCAACTCTTGGATGCAACTCTCCAAAATATCCAGCAATTACCGAATTATTAATTTTTATCGAACCAGATCTTCCAGGATGATACCAGGAAGGACAGTCATTAGAGACAGATATTTTTTTGTTACCTGGCATTAAATAGTCAATTAAGGAAGTTAAATCCTGTTTTACGTCATATATATCAAATATCGTCTGTATATTCTTCCAAGACTTTTCTGTCTTAATTCCAGATTTAATTCCACATGCAACGTTCAATTGATCCTCGGGAGATGTTGATCTGTACTGACTACCTATCTCAAAGATCGAGAATGAGTCAAAGTTTCTATTCTTGTTTTTTTTAATTGCTTGAAGAAGATTGGGTAGAAGATTAGGTCTTAATATATCCAGATCCTCTGAGATGGGATTTACAATTTTTAATTTATTTATATCGCCAAATACTTCACAATTTTTTGAGTCTGTGAATGAAAATGTTACTAATTCATCATATTCAATTGAAGCAATGAAGTGTCTAGCTTTCATCAACTTCTTTTGTGCGTAATTTAAGATATTTTTATTAATTTTACTTTTTAGTCTAATATTACTTGTTGGAATATTTTCATATCCTTTAATACGAATAACTTCTTCACTTATGTCAGCTTCTCCGTGAATATCTTGTCTCCAAGAAGGTATTGAACATTTAATAACATCACCTGTTTGGCTCGTTTCAATTCCTAAAGAACTGAGTATTGATATCAATTCTTTGTCAGACACTTTAAAACCAAGTCTTTTTGAAATATAACTACTAGAAGTTGACACTTCATTTTTATTTTCTTTTATATTTCCAGCCAACTCAACCTCACTGCACTCACCGCCACATATTTCAAGAATTAATTGTGTTGCAAGGTCTATCCCTTTTAAAGTTGAATTTGGATCAATGCCTCTTTCAAAACGATATCTTGCATCACTTAGAATTGACAAGTTTCTCCCCGTCTTGGCTGTACTAATCTCATCAAATAAGGCTGATTCAAGTAAAACGTTCTTTGTCTCAGTGCTGCAACCTGTACTTTCGCCTCCCATGATCCCCCCTAAGCCCAATACTTTCTTTTCATCAGCTATTACGCACATACCATTTTTTAGGTAATAATCTTTTTCATCTAGCGCTAGGAAACTTTCTCCATCATTTGCTGTGCGTACTATAATTTTGCCAACTATTTTGTCTGCATCGTAAACGTGAAGTGGCCGGTTCTCGTCATACATTACAAAATTAGTTATATCTACCAGCGCAGATATTGGCCTTAAACCTATTGACTTAAGTTTATTTTTAAGCCATTCCGGGCTTTCAGTATTCTTTACATTTCTAAAATATCTTCCAGCAAAGGCCGAGCATATTTTATTATCTTGTATTTCAATTTTAATTGGTGATTTAAAGGAGCCTTTTTCTCTAGATATTTTTCTCTCTAACAATTCCCCCATGCCAGCTGAAGCAAGATCTCGAGCAATTCCTTTCACACCTAGACAATCTTGTCGATTTGGAGTGATACCAATTTCTATTACAATATCACTAAGACC
The DNA here is from genome assembly GCA_902617525.1 of uncultured Pelagibacteraceae bacterium. Classification (GTDB taxonomy): domain Bacteria; phylum Pseudomonadota; class Alphaproteobacteria; order Pelagibacterales; family AG-422-B15; genus CACNXQ01. The sequence goes on from CACMWW010000005.1 coordinate 29,811, forward strand.
ATAAATCTCTGAAAAAGATCTTCCAACAGTTTCTTTTTCCTCAAGTCGAATTATTCCATCATGCTCATTTGAAATACCAAGTTCATATTCTGAACACATCATTCCATAGGATTCTACTCCTCTAATCTTGGCAGCTTTAATTTTCATTTGATTAATCGGAATAGTTGAACCAACTGGCGCATAAACTACCTTCATGCCTTTCTCTACATTTGGCGCACCACAAACTACATCAACCTTTTCCTTGCCAATATCAACTTTGCATAGTTTCAATTTATCCGCATTTGGGTGTTTTTTTTCTTCAAGCACCTCTCCAACAATAAAATCCTGATATGCTTTTCCCGTGTCTTGAATATCTTCAACTTCAAGACCGATAGAAGTGAGTTTGTTTTTAATTTCTTCGAAATGAGCATTTGTCTTAAGATGCTCAGTTAACCACGAATAACTAAATTTCATCTAGCTTAAGTCTCCTATGATCGAAGGTATGTTCAAAGGTGAAAAACCATAATGCTTATTCCATCTAAGATCACTATCAAAGAAAGTTCTTAAATCACTAATTCCGTATTTGAGCATTGCAAGCCTCTCTATACCCATACCAAATGCATAACCTTGATATTCATTTGAATTGATATTTACATTTTCAAGCACGTTTGGATGAACCATTCCGCATCCTAAAATTTCCAACCAATCCTCACCCTCTCCAATAATTAATTGATTTCCTTTCTTAGTGTATCCAATATCAACTTCTGCAGATGGTTCAGTAAAGGGGAAATGACTAGGTCGAAATCTCATATTTAATTTATCAGTCTCAAAAAAAGTCTTGAGGAATATTTCTAAACATCCTTTGAGGTGGCTCATGTTGCTTTCTTGATCTATTACTAAACCCTCAACTTGATGGAACATAGGAGAGTGCGTTTGATCATTATCACATCTAAAAGTTTTTCCAGGAGCAATTAATCGAATTGGCGGTTTTTGCTTTAACATACTTCTTATTTGAACTGGTGAGGTATGAGTTCGCAGAACGTTTGGCATTCCATCAGTCTCAGTTTCAACATAAAAAGTATCATGCATTTGTCGAGCAGGGTGGTGTTCAGAAGTATTTAAAGCAGTAAAATTATTGTAATCAGTTTCAACTTCAGGTCCTTCAGCAACAAAAAAATCTAAGTCGCCAAATATAGTTATAACTTCCTCTATAACCTGACTGATTGGGTGAATAGTTCCGTATGACTTTGAAGTAGATAGAGTGATATCTAAAGTTTCAGATTTAAGTTTTTTTTCTAATTCCTCACTATTTAACTCTTCAGTCTTTGAAGCTATTATTTCTAGAACAGAGTCTTTAATTTTATTTAATTTTTCAGCATGCTGCTTTCTTTCTTCACCAGAAAGGCTGGCTAGCTCTTTCATTTCGAGAGAAATAATACCTTTCTTACCAAGAAATTTTATCCTAAATTCATTTATGCTTTCGATATTTGTAAATTTATCTGAAGCTTTTTTAATTTCAGCTTCTAACTCTCTAAAATCTTTCATCGTAGAACAACAATATCAGATTTAGTTTTTTCTGTAATAATAATATGCTTGAGAATATGATACCTACTGTATTATTTGGCTGAGGACTGAACCTGTTTTGCTAAATGCTCAAAAGAAGTAGGTTCATTCATAGCAAGATCAGCTAAAATTTTACGATCTAATTCGATGTTTAATCTTTTAAGACCATTCATGAAAACTGAATAAGAAATTCCATGTAATCTAGCTCCAGCATTTATTCTTTGGGTCCAAAGTGATCTAAACTCTCTTTTTTTCACTCTTCGATCACGATAGGCATACTGCATTGATTTTTCTACAGCTTGCTTTGCAACTTTAAAAGTATTCTTTCTTCTGCCTCTATATCCTTTGGCTTGCTTGATTACTTTTTTATGTCTTGCGTGTGCAGTAACTCCTCTTTTAACTCTTGCCATTATATCTTCCTATTTATTAAGCGTAGGGTAAAAACTTTTTAACTATTCGGGCATCTTGATCAGATAAAATTGTAGAACCTCTTTGATTTCTAATCTGATTATTTGTTCTTTTAATCATACCGTGTCTTTTTCCACTTTGGTATGATTTAACTTTACCAGAAGCTGTTAGCCTAAATCTCTTATTAGCGCCTTTTTTTGTTTTTAATTTACTCATATTGGATGAACGGTTTATAGACCCTAGGTAAGAAAAAATCAAAAGTTTTTTATTAATGATAAGAATTAACTACTGCTGCTAATTTGCAGTGAAAATCATGGTAAATTGGCGACCTTCAAGTTTTGGCTCTTGCTCGATTTTACTTGTCGTACCCATTGTTTCTCGGATTCTTTCCATCAAATTTTCAGCAATATCATGGTGTTCAAACTCTCTACCTTTAAATCGAATGGTAAATTTTACTTTATCACCTGCAGCGATAAATTTTTGAGCAGCCTTTACCTTGAAATCGTAATCGTGAACATCAATTCCCGGCCTCATCTTAATTTCTTTAATTGTAATTTCTTTTTGTTTTTTCTTTGAAGTACTAGCTTTTTTTTGGGCTTCATATTTAAATTTTCCAAAATCAAGAATTTTGCACACAGGGGGGTCAACTTGTGGAGATACCTCAACTAAATCAAGACCTGCGTCTGAAGCTTTTTGCATTGCCTCATCAGTGTTAACAACTCCTAAGTTGTTACCTTTTTCATCAATTAATCTTACAGTGGAAGAAGTTATAAATTCGTTTATGCGAAACTTTGGACCTTTAGTAGATAGCTGGGCTCTGTTATTTTTTCTTTGAAGTGCTATTTTAATCTCCTTTATCTATTGATGGGACGGCATCATACATTTTTTTTGAAAAAAATCATTTAATTTTTCAAATTTAATTTTTTCTTGCTTATCATTACCAAACTCCCTCAATGTTACAGTATTGTCTTCCATTTCATTTTTACCTAGGATTAATTGATAAGGTATTTTTTTTAGAGAGTTTTCTCTGATTTTATAGCTTATCTTCTCATTTCTTAAGTCCTTTTCAACTCTAATACCATTATTTTTAAGAGATGAAAAAACACTCTCTGCATATTCGTTTATGTCAGAAGTAATCGGCGCTACTACAGCTTGAACTGGTGACAACCAAATAGGCAAATTACCGGCGTAATGCTCTATTAAAATTCCAATAAAACGCTCTAAAGATCCAAATAATGCTCTGTGTAACATAACCGGGTTGTGCTTTAAACCATCTTCGCCTACATAAGAAGCATCAAGTCTTTCAGGTAAATTTAGATCTACTTGTAACGTTCCACACTGCCATTCTCTTCCAATTGCGTCTTTGAGAATAAATTCTAATTTTGGTCCATAAAATGCCCCTTCGCCAGGATTGAATGAATATTTTAATCCTGTAGCTTCCATTGCCTCACGAAGAGCAGCCTCAGATTTATCCCATACATCATCATTGCCGACTCTTTGTTCAGGACGGTCGGAAAATTTAATTGATACATTTTCAAATCCAAAATCTTTATAAATACTTAAAACTAGATCGCATACCTTTTTACTTTCTTCGGTAATTTGGTCTTCAGTGCAAAATATATGTGCATCATCTTGTGTAAATGCCCTGACTCTCATTAAACCATGAAGAGCACCCGATGGCTCATATCTGTGAACTTTTCCAAACTCAGCAACTCTCAATGGAAGATCTCTGTAACTTTTAAGTCCTTGTTTATAAACTTGTACCCCGCCAGGACAATTCATTGGCTTGAGAGCATATACTCGATCTTCTCTTGGTTCAGTAGTAAACATATTGTCACCAAATTTTTCGAGATGCCCTGATTTTACCCACAAGGACTTATCCATTATATCTGGCGTATTAATTTCTTCATAGCCAGCTTCTTCCTGACGTTTTCGCATATAATCTATGAGTGTTCTAAACAAGGTCCAACCATTGTTATGCCAGAAAACTGAACCTTGAGCTTCCTCTTGAAAATGAAATAAATCTAATTCTCTTCCAAGTTTCCTGTGATCCCTTTTTTCAGCCTCTTTGAGTATGTTTAGATAATTATCTAATTCTTCCTGAGACTCCCAAGCAGTTCCATAAATTCTTTGAAGCATAGGGTTGTTTGAATCTCCACGCCAATAAGCACCTGCTACTTTTGTCAATTTAAATGCTTTTCCAATTTTACCTGTTGATTCTAGATGAGGCCCCTTGCATAGATCAAACCAGTCACCGTGATAGTATACTTTGAGTTCTTCACTCTCAGGTAAGTCCTTAATAATCTCTACCTTATAGTTCTCTCCTTTATCAGAAAATAGCTTAATCGCATCTTCCCTGCTCATTACTTTGAATGAAGTCTTTTCGTCACGATTAACAATCTCTTTCATTTTCTTTTCAATAGTTCCAAGATCTTTTTCGGTAAACGGCTCTTTTCTATCAAAATCATAATAAAAACCATTTTCAATTACTGGACCAATCGTAACTTGCGTATCAGGAAACAACTCCTGTACAGCCATAGCCAAAACATGGGCTGTATCATGCCTTAAAATATCAATAAATGGTTCGTTGTTACTCATAGAATTTAAGTATTATATCATGTATCTATAAATGAGAATCTATTTTATCGAAGACTTCTTCTATACTTATATTACTTATATTTTTGGAAGAAATTGATAAAAAACTGCCTGTTACAATGCTTACCTTCTCTGGTGTAGTATGGCCGCCAAATAATGCTAGACCTCTGCAACCTAAGTGAGCAGCCAAGTGAGCAGGTCCTGTATCATTTGAAATTACATATTTCGCACCTATTAGCAATTTTGCTAATTGAAAAAAATTTGTTGGCTGATTGTTATGTAAACACAACTTTACATTATACTTTCTTGCTGCTTTTATTTCTCCTGGTCCTGGAGCAATAACAATATCCATATCAGATAACTTTAATTTAAACTTTGAAATGAGCTCTTCATAGTAAGGCCAGATCTTTTGATGATGTTTAGGAGAGCAAAAAGGAAATAAGACTATGTAGTTTTTTTTGATTTCGGAAGAAATTTGAAAGTCATTATCAACCATCCAAGAGACTTGTGGTTTTTCTGAAAACTTAGTATCTATTTTTGCTCTTGATAATTGTAATTTAAATCTTTCTAAAATACTTTTTTTATCAAATTCTTCTTTTGTTTCATTAAATCTTAACATTGTTCTTGAAGAGATCCATTCAGAAGAAGATAGATACTTTCGGTAAAATTCAGTTCGATGTGAATTCTGTAAATCAAAAATTCTTTCAAATTTATATTTGGTGAAAAATTTCTTTAATTGATATAGGTAGATTAAATTCCATCGAGACTTCCTCTTATCTAAAATTACTTCATCAATAAAAGGGCATTTGCCAAAATAATTATTAAATGCCGGTGTCGTTAAGATATATATTTTATGTTTTGAGTAATGCTCTCGAATATCTTTTAAACATCCATTTATTTGAATAATATCTCCAAAAGAACCGTGCTTAATTACCAAAATATTTTTAACCATTTAATTTATAACTTCTTTATAAAAATTTATTGTCTCCTCACACATTTTAATTTTTGAATATTTTTCTCTAACATGTGAAATGCATGCTTCTGAAGTCTTATCTGATTTATGTTTTTCATTAGAAATTGCATCAATTATTTTTTCACATAGATCCTCAGAGTTATTGTTTTCAAATAAGTATCCTGTTTCGCCATCTTTGACAGTCTCAACTGACCCTCCATGATTTGACGCTATTACAAATTTACCCATTGCTTGGGCCTCTACAGAAATTCTACCAAAAGCTTCTGGATCTGTTGACGCAGATATTACTAAGTCAGCCAGACTATAAAAATTATTTAAATCATTCCTGGGGCCCGCAAAATGAAGAGATTTTGAAAAGTTGTGTTCGTTTGCAAATTTTTTTAATGAAGTCTTAAGTTTAAGATTTTCATCGGGACCAACAAAAATTATCTCGAATTTATGATTTGTTTTTTTAAGAATACTAGAAATCGCTTGAAGAAGAAGTTTATGTCCCTTCCATCCCGTTATTCTTCCAGCAAGAAGAATCTTAATTGCATCATTATCAATATTGAATTCTTTTATAATTAATTCTACTTGCTGAATTTTACAGTTATTTGGATCAAAAAAATTGAGGTCTACCCCTCTAGCAATAGTTCTAATATTATAATTTTTATTTGGGTAACTATTATTTATATGATCATTAATAAATTCTGAAATTGCAATTGTTCCATTTGTTTTTAGCATAATAGAGTTATAGTATTTTTTTAGTGGATTACTAAAATTGTATGTGCCATGAAATGTTGTAATAAATTTTGCGCCAGTTACAGCACATGCAAAGTATGAGCTCCATGCAGGTGCTCTACTTCTAGCGTGCACAATTGTTATATTTAGTTTTTTAATAAGTTGTATAATTTTAATTGTATTCAAAAAAATTTTAAATGGGTTTTTAGAGTTAACGGGGGCATAAAAAACTTTTTCATTAGAGTCTTTTACTTCTATTGATTTAGGTCCTGAATGAGTAAGAATATAAGAATTATAATTCTTCTCTGACAAAAAATTTGCAACATCAACACATCCTTGAGAAGCGCCACTTACATCAAGATTAGGTATTACTTGTAATACGCAAATTTTTGATTGCATATAGTATTTCTAATAGTTAAATGATTAATAGTAAATCATTATGCAAAATAAAGTTAATTACATCAATTCTTCTTTTGATGAACAAATCGCTTATTCAAAAGATGATCTAAAATCTCAAACAACAATTTTCTTCTTTGGAGGGTACAGCTCAAGCATGGATGGAACTAAGGCAACCGCTTTAAGTAAATGGTGCATTGAAAATAAATTGAATTTTTTGAGATTTGACTATTCTGGTCATGGCGTGTCAAAGGGTAGATTTGAAGATGGCGGAATTAGTAAGTGGTCAATAGAAGCGAGTGAAATATTTGAAAAATTTAAATCAAATAAAAATATTATTATCGGTTCGAGTATGGGTGGATGGATTTCTTTAATCGTATCTAAGCAAAAATCAAATTATGTAAATGGTCTAATAGGCATAGCATCAGCACCAGATTTTGTTGTAGGTGAATGGAATAGGCTAAGTATTGAACAAAAAAAACAAATTAAGTCTGAAGGTAAAATTATAATTAATTGGGATAAGTACGCTGAGGATTACACCATAACTTATAAATTTCTTGAAGATGGAAAAAAAAATATGCTCTTAACAAAGCCGATTGATATCTCTTGTCCTGTAAGGCTTCTACATGGAAGGAAAGATCAGGTAGTAAGTTTTACAACCTCGGAGAAAATTATTGAATTATTGGAAAGTAAAAATAAAAAACTTACAATTATCGAAGATGGAGATCACAGTCTTTCAAGAGAAACTGATCTAAATACTTTATACAAAAATATCGAAGAATTATTGTAATGAATTCAACTCTTAATAATTATTCACTTTTAGTATTCCTTGGTGCTGTTTGGGGAGCCTCTTTTGTAGCAATAAAGTTTTGCAACTTTATGTTTAATCCAATTGAAATAGGTTTTTTTAGAACATTTATTGGGGCGATTTTTCTTCTTGCAGCAGTTCTATATAGAGCAGGAAACCTTCAGCTTTTTAAAGAAAATACTTTTACTTACGCAATCATTGGATTGTTTAACGCCGCAATCCCTTTCACTTTGATCCCTTATGGATTATTAACTCTGCCTAGCAATATAGGTGTTATTATAATGTCAGCTAACCCTTTTCTTGCATTGATATTGGCACATTACTTTACAGATGATGAAAAATTAAACCTTAGAAAAATGATAGGAACTATAATTGGTTTTTCTGGAGTTGTGTTCGCGGTTGGCGTGCAAGTTTTTGTAACTGATATGTCAAGTTTTATCGGCGCTCTAGCGATTTATTTAGCGGGTTGTTCATATGTGGTATCAAATTTAATTATTCGAAAAGTTTCAAACTTGCCTTCCGATATGGTTACGATGAATACGCTAGCATGGGGAAGTATATGGCTTATTCCATTGATGCTATTATTTGCAGAACCAATAAATTATGAAATGAATCTTACGGCGATTTCTGCATTGTTTTATTTAGGCATAATTCCAACTGGCCTTGCATTTAGTCTGAGGCAAATATTGATTAGAACTGCGGGAACTACTTTCATGATGCAGGTGGCATATTTAATTCCTGTATTTGGAATATTTTATGGCTGGGCATTAATGAATGAACCACTGAAATTTTCATTATTAATTGGCGTTATACTTGTAGTAATTGGGATCGCAATTAGTAGATTACAAGTTGAGTCAAATACAGGAATTTAGTTATTTAAATTAATGATTTGATTATAACCTTCTTTATATGAGGGATATTCTAAAATAATACCAAGTTCTTCTTTGATAAGCCTGTTGCTCACTTTTTTATTTTCAGAAAAAAAACTTTCTATTTGTTCTTTTTTACTTAACGTTTCATAAATAACTTCATTGGGTATGGTAATTGAAATCTTTTTTGAAATATAGTCAATCACATCATCAAGAGTCGACGGACAGTCGTCAGCAATATTGTATATAGAAATAGGATTCGGTTTGTTCATTGAAGCTAAAATAGTATTTGTTAAATCATTGATGTATATTCTTGAAAAAAAATGTCCCTTTTTTATTATTCTTGTGAAATTTCGAGATTGAATTCTTCCAAGAATATTTCTTTCTGGTCCATATATGCCGGCAATTCTAAATATATGTAAGGGTAGATTATATTTTTTAGATAACTGACTCCACTGATCCTCTGCAAGCTGACGGCTAATTCCTCTTTTAGACTTAGTAAGTAATCTTGAGGTTTCACTCACAAATTGACCTTCATGATCGCCATAAACACTTGTAGCAGATAAATAGCCAATCCATTTAAGATTAATTAATTCATATAAATTAAAATTTATATCTTTTAAAAAAATATCACCACTTTGATCTGGTGGCACAGATATAACTAAATGAGTTATTTCATTTTTATATTTTTCGAGAATATTTAGGGTCTTCGAAGGGTCAATGACTCGAATGTTTTTTTGACTGATTTGTAGACTATTTAGACTTCGAGAAGTGGCAAAAATTTCTTTATCACTTACCTTGCTTGCAAGATGTTTGGCTGTATATCCATAACCGAATATAAAAATCATAAGTTTAATTTAACCATTCTTCTTGAACATTTTTATTTTTTTCAAGAGAGAAATATTTCTTTTTGTAGTTTTCAATATGATTACTATCAATCACTTGCTTTAATGACCAAACAGCCATTGCTCTTACAGTAGAAGACTCATCTTCTAAAAGTGCCTCAATATCTTTCTTATATTTTATTTCTTTACTATTTCCAACTGCGATCAATACATTTCTTAAAAATCTATCTCTGCCGATCCTTTTAATACTCGATTTAGCAAACTTTTTTCTAAAATCTTCATCTGTTAAACTTAAAAAAGCACCTAAATCAGGCTTGATAAGATCATCTCTTGGATAAAAACTAATTTCTTTAGATTTTTTTGCAAATTTATTCCAGGGACAAACTGCTAAACAATCATCACAACCATAAATTCTATTTCCAATTAGTTTTCTCAAATTTTTATCTATAATACCTTTATGTTCTATTGTGAGATATGAAATGCATTTAGTAGCATCTAATTTGTAAGGCTCAACAATTGCATTAGTTGGACATATATCAATACAGTTTGTACATGAACCACAATGATCAATTTCTGGGCGAGTATTATTTATTTTTTTATCAACAAAAATTGATGAAAGAAATAACCATGACCCAAAGTCTTTTGAAACAAGATTTGTATGTTTGCCTTGCCAACCAATGCCACCTTTCATAGAAATAGGCTTTTCCATAACAGGAGCTGTATCTACAAAGTATTTAAAACTGCAATTAAGCAAATTTGAGATTTCAAATGAAAGACTTTTCAATTTTTTTTTAATTATTTTATGATAATCAGAATTTCTTGAATAAACAGAAATTATACCCTTATTTTTTTCAGACAATAACTCGAGTGAATTACATTCAAAATGATAGTTTATCCCAAGAACAATTATTGACTGCGCTTCATCCCACAGAACGTTTGGATTTGACCTATAATTGGATCTTTTCTCCATCCATGCCATTTCACCATGATGATTTTTTTCCAAGAACTCATCTAGTTCTTTTTTAAAATCCAATTTCGGGTTTATATCTACAATACCAAAAGTATCAAAACCATGCTGCTCTATTAATTTTTTTAGTTCATTACTTTTATCTAGTTGACCTTCTTCAACTGATCTTTGAAGCCTAATGGCTGAGGAAGAATTTTTACTATCTCTTTTGGACATACGTGTATAAATTTTTGTATTTCAGTTTCCCAATTGTCTAATATGCTCTTCGCGTGAAGACTTCCCGTATTTTGATAATGTGAAAGAATAATTTGGTTAAGTTCATTTGTCCAATAATCAGATGCTATAGTATCAAAAATTAGAGTTTCAGCGTTAACTCTCTGGTTAAATTTTTTATCCTCATCATAAATAAAAGCCATACCTCCTGTCATTCCCGCCCCGAAATTATCTCCAGTTTTTCCAAGCACAACAACAGTGCCGCCGGTCATGTACTCACAGCCGTTAGAGCCGCATCCCTCTACAACTGTAATCGCCCCTGAATTCCTTACAGCAAACCGCTCACCTGCTTGCCCAGCAGCATATAACTCTCCTGAAGTAGCACCGTAAAGAACTGTATTTCCGATTATTGTATTTTCATTTGTAACTAAATTACTATTCTTATGAGGTCGAATTGAAATAGTTGCACCAGATAAACCTTTACCAACATAATCATTTGAATCTCCATAAAGATTTATTTTTAGTCCTTTAATAGCAAAAGCTCCTAGCGACTGACCCGCTGACCCAGTCAGATTAATAGTCAGATGTTCTTTATTAACTTCTTTATCTTTGAAAGTTCTGTATATAGTCGAAGATAATCTTGTACCAACAGCTCTATCAGTATTTCTAATGGGATAGTTTAGTTCAGTTTTTTGACCTGTTTGTAAAAATTTAGATGCATCCTCAATAATTTTTTGGTCAAGTGTTGACCCAACGTCATTGATAATGGAGTGGCTAAAGTATTCTACGTTTGGATCCTTTTCCGCTTGAATGAGCAATGAATTAAGGTCTAAGTCATCTAAATGAGTTGATCCCCTTGATATTTGATACAAAAGATCAGTTCTTCCAATGATTTCGTTTAGGCTTTTGAATCCTAGTTCTGCCAAGATTTCTCTTACCTCTTCAGCAATATAACTAAAAAGGTTAACCACTTTTTCAGGACTACCTGAAAATCTTGCTCTTAAGTCATCATCTTGAGTACAAACTCCAACTGGACATGTGTTTGAGTGACATTGCCTTACCATTATACAGCCCATTGCAACCAGTGAGGTTGTGCCAACACCAAACTCCTCAGCGCCCATAATTGCAGCAATTACAACGTCACGACCTGTTTTGATACCTCCATCAGTTCTAAGCACAACGTTTTGCCTTAAGCCGTTAAGTGTCAAAACTTGATTCACTTCTGTTAAGCCCATTTCCCAAGGGATACCCGCGTATTTAATACTTGTTTGAGGACTTGCACCAGTTCCACCATTATGTCCTGAAATTAAAATGACGTCGGCTTTAGCCTTCGCAACACCTGCCGCTATTGTTCCAATTCCAGATGACGCTACAAGCTTTACACAAACTCTAGCATCTGGGTTTGCCTGTTTAAGATCATAAATCAGTTGAGCAAGATCTTCTATTGAATAAATATCGTGATGTGGTGGAGGGCTGATTAGTGTAACACCTTCTGTTGAGTGGCGAAGCTTGGCTATCTCAGCAGTTACTTTAAATCCAGGAAGCTGACCACCCTCACCAGGCTTAGCTCCTTGAGCTATTTTAATTTCTATTTCCTCACAGTTATTTAAATATTCAGTTGTCACACCAAACCTTGCGGAAGCTACTTGTTTTACTCTTGAGTTAGCACTGTCTCCATTATTGAGAGGCTTCGATCTTTCAATCGACTCACCACCTTCGCCTGAACAGGAAGCGCCTCCGATCCGATTCATTGCTATTGCTAGTGTTTCATGGGCCTCCTTTGAAAGTGCTCCATGTGACATACTTCCTGTACCGAAGCGCTTTCTGATAGACGTTATTGACTCTACTTCGCTTAATTCGATTGAACGTTCACTTTCTTTAAACTCGAGCAAATCTCTAATATTGATTGGAGCAAAGTTGCTCATGGAGTTTGAATATTTTTTAAACATCTCATAAGAGTCATCCGCAACCGCTGTTTGTAGAAGATGTATCAACTTGCCTTCATAAGCATGAGTTTCACCACCGTTTCTGTACCGATAAATGCCACCGATAGGCAGTGTTTGTATGCTATCTGAATACGCATAATTATGAAGATCGGTTAGTTTTTTTTCAATTCCAGATAGACCAATGCCTGACATACGACTTTGTACACCAAGGAAATATTCATTGACCATTGAGCGGCTTAAGCCAACAGCTTCAAAATTAAATCCGCCCCTGTAAGCACTAATAACTGAAATTCCTAGCTTAGACATAACTTTAAGTAAGCCTTGGTCTACTGCTTTTTTATATCGCTCAACACATTGCTCGTAAGATAAATTTCCAAAAAGTCCCTTTTGTTGTCTTTCATAAATACAGTCTAATGCTAAGTAAGGGTTTACTGTCGTGGCGCCAACACCAATGAGTACCGCAAAGTAATGAGTATCCAGACACTCTGCAGACCTTACGTGCAATGATACAAAAGATCTTATGCCTTTACGTGTCAAATCTGTGTGAACTGCAGCGGTGATCAATATCATTGGTAAAGATAATTTGTCGTGGTCCGCACTAATATCAGACAGTACGATATGAGACTTTCCGCTTAAAACTGCAGTCTCAGACTCGAATTGAATACGCTTTATTTCCTCTTTTAAATTAAAATTCTCCTTATGAACTGTACAATCAATCACAGTTGTAGATTCTTGTCCCCGAGCAGAAATCTTTTTGAACAACCCATTTGTTATAAATGGACTATCAATTACAAAAACATTTTCTTCATAAGGATTAGGAGATAGGATATCTTGTAAATTTCCAAATCGAGTTTTTAAACTCATTCTGCTTTGCTCTCTTAGACTATCAATTGGAGGGTTTGTTACCTGACTAAACTTTTGTCTAAAAAAATGCGACAATGGTCGATACTTGTCCGACAACACAGCAACAGGAGTATCATCACCCATGCTTCCAGTAGATTCCTTGGCATCACTCACCATTGGATGAAGAATAAGTTCTAGTTCTTCCATTGTGAAACCAGCCGCGATCATTCTTTTTCTTAATTTTTCAGTTTCTATAACTGTCGACTCTCTTGAAACTGTTACTCTTTTATCTAATCGAATTATTTTTTTGACATACTCTTCATAAGGAGCTTCTTTCGCAAGATAGTCTTTTAAATCAGAGTTACGATAAATTTTTCCTTCCTTCAAATTTATTCCAATTATATCTCCAGGGCCCAGTCTCCCTTTTTCAACTATCTTTGACTCATCAACCCTGACCATTCCCGTTTCAGAACCAACGTATATTATGTTGTCATTTGATACAGAGTACCGCATTGGCCTTAAGCCATTTCGATCCATACCACCAATGATCCAATTTCCGTCAACTGCAGCTATCGCTGCAGGTCCATCCCATGGTTCAACAATGGCGTTTGAAAACTCATACATATTTCTATGCTCAATTGGCATTAGTTCACTTCTTTTTGACCACGCCTCTGGTATTAGAAGAGTTTTAACAAGGGGGACTGATCTTCCAGCTCTAACATATAGTTCAAATGCGGCATCTAAGGCAGCAGAGTCAGAAACATTTTTTTCTATAATTGGTTTAACTTGTTCACTATCATCACCAAAAATTTCTGATGTAATTCTTGTTTGATGATTTCTCATCCAGTTTGTATTTCCGGAAATTGTATTTATCTCTCCATTGTGAGCCAACATTCTAAATGGTTGCGCCAAACCCCAGGATGGAAAGGTATTTGTAGAATATCTCTGATGAAACACTGCATAAGAAGAAACAAAATTATGATTAGCTAAATCAGGATAGAATATGGAAAGTTGTTCAGCTAAAAACAATCCCTTGTAAATAATTGACTCAAAACTTAGAGAGCATACATAAAATCCATTAATTTGCTGTTTTGCTATTCTCTTTTCAAGTCGACGTCTTACAAGATATAATTCTTTTGAATAATCAAAATTACTTTCTCTTTCAATGTTGTTAACAAACATAACCTGCTCAATCTCAGGTCTAGTTGAGTTAGCTTTTTCACCAATAACGCTATTGTTAATAGGCACTTGTCTCCAGCCATATATGTAGTATCCATGATCAAGAAGTTCTGACTCGATTATTGTTCGACATTTTTCTAATGCCGCATAGTCGTTTCTCGGCAAAAACATCATACCAATGCCTAGAGGCTCATCTCTTTTTTCATGGCCCGTTTTGGCAATTTCATCATCAAAGAAGTTTATAGGTATTTGTGTCAGTATACCGGCGCCATCTCCTGTTTTGCCATCAGCATCTACTGCGCCTCTATGCCATACAGCTTTTAGCGCATCTATACCACCTTCGACAACTTCTCTTCTTTGTTTACCGTCTACTGATGCTACGAAGCCAACACCGCATGCGTCGTGCTCTTGTTTAGGACTATAAAGGTGCCCTTCTTCCAAGACTTGCTTATTTTTTCTGTATCTACTGAAATCTGAACTCACGATGCTTTAACCTTACTAGTCTCTGCCAGTTTTTTTGCTTCAATATAACCGTGTATTGAATTGGCCACATCTCGACCATCCCTTATTCCCCAAACTACTAATGAAGCCCCTCGAACAATATCTCCTGCAGCAAAGACTCCATCAATATCAGTCATCATAGTATTAAAACCGACTCTTACTGTACCCCATTTTGTCACTGGTAAGTCTCTAACATTAAAAAGTGTGGGTAAATTTTCAGGTGAAAAACCGAGAGCAGCTATAACCATATCAGCCTTCAAATAAAAATCAGATCCATCTATTTGTTGAGGTGTTCTTCTTCCATCGGTATCAGGCTCACTCAATCTCATTTTGATACAATCAATTTGGTAACCATTTTTTAAAACATTCATATTAGTTGGGAGAGATTGCCAAATGAATTCGACACCTTCCTCTTCAGCATTATTTACCTCTCTTGCACTACCAGGCATATTTTCTTTATCTCTACGATATAAACATTTCACAGATTTGGCCTTTTGTCTTACAGCGGTTCGTACACAGTCCATTGCCGTGTCACCGCCACCTATGACCACAATGTCTTTACCTTTTGCATCCAACTCACCTTCATCAAATTTCTTAACTTTATCTCCAAGTCCTTTTCGATTAGATGCTGTTAAGTATTCTAATGCCGGAATTATGTTGCATGTACTATCACCCAGGTTAATTTCTTTAGCTTTATAAACACCTGTAGCTATTAAAACTGCATCATGTTTTTTTTGAAGGTCTTCAAATTTTATATCTTTTCCAATTTCAACATTAAGATGAATATTAATTCCAGAGTCTTTTAAATATTGCATTCTCCTTTGAACAATATCTTTTTCTAATTTAAAATTTGGGATACCGTAAATTAACAATCCACCGGCTCTATCGTAACGATCATAAACATAAACCTTGTAACCTTTTTTTCTAAGCTCTTCTGCCGCTGCTAGTCCTGCTGGTCCTGCACCAATTACACCTATGCTATTTTCTTTTTCTATGTTCTTTTCAACCTTGAGAGGGGTAATCCATCCATTCTCAAATGCATTGTCTGTTAAATATTTCTCTACCGAGCCAATTGTTACGGATCCATGTCCTGATTGCTCGATGACGCAATTACCTTCACATAATCTATCTTGAGGACAGATCCTACCACATATCTCAGGCATATTATTTGTGCTTGATGAAATTTCATAAGCCTCTTCCAACCTGTCCTCTGCGGCAAGCTTTAGCCAATCAGGTATATGGTTATGAAGTGGACAGTGGACTGTACAATATGGAACGCCACATTGAGAGCACCTGCTAGACTGTTCTTTTGCACTATTTTTAATAAAATTATCATAGATTTCTTGAAAATCTTTTTTTCTATCTTTTGATAATCTCTTATCAGGATACTCTTGATTTAGATCAGTAAATTTAAGCATAACATATAATTATGTCATAATTATTGACATATATAAAATCTCATTAATAATTTGAGTTGTTTTATATCAGTCTAATAATATATTAATAGTCATACATTATGACATAAATAGAACTTTTGCTTGCCTATTTGGCGTAAAACTCTATTTTTTCATATCTGTTATGCATATTTTTCCAGTAGTTATTTTAGCGGTTATTCAGGGAATTACTGAATTCCTGCCAATTTCTAGTTCAGCTCACCTGCTTATTACCGCAGAAATGATGAATTTAAGTGAAAATTTATCTCTCGATATAAGCCTTCATTTAGGTACTTTGATGGCTGTATTAATTTACTTTAGAACTGAGGCATTTAGCTTCTTTAAATTCATAATACTTTTCTTTTCGTCGAAAAAAAAATCCACGATAAAGATAAATCAAAATTTGATTGTTGCATCATTACCTATAATTTTTATTGGTGGCTTAGCTTATATATCAGGTTTCGCTGAAATCTTCAGAAACCTACATTTTATAGGTCTATCAACTATTGTCTTTGGTTTAGCTCTTTATTTTGCGGATATCAGATCTAATGAGGAAGGTCTTAAATTAGATAATTTATCTTATAGGAAATCTCTTATTGTTGGTTTTTTTCAAATTTTCGCAATTATTCCAGGTGCTTCAAGAGCAGGTGTAGTTTATACGGGTTCAAGAATAGTTGGTTTAAATAGAGTCGAGGCTGCAAAATTTTCAATGCTCTTATCAATACCTGTAATACTAATATCAGCCTCAATTCCTGCTATTGAAATAGTGAATGACACAATTGAAATAAATTTTTTGTATTTATTTTCTGGTTTTATTATTTCTTTCATTACTGCTTACTTATCAATAAGTATATTGTTGAATTGGGTAAAAAATAATTCGATGATGCCATTTGTAGTTTATCGAATAATACTTGGATCGATAATTTTGATTTATTTCACTTAAACTATGAAATATATGTACTTATAATACTGCTTGGCGAAGTTGGTTCAATTCCTAATTTTTCTAAATTATATTTAGTTTTAGAGATGATATTGTCTTTTCTTAAAAGTTTTACTTGATCGAACGTTATAAGCGGAGAGGGCAAGGGCAACATCATAAACGCAATAAAGTTTGCAAAAGATAATGGAACTGGAACTATTAGTCTTTTAATTTTTAAAGTGTCTAAAATTAACTGGTATATTTCTTTTAAACTCATTTTTTCTGGTCCACCAAATTCAAAAATCTTACCGTTATATTTTTCATCCAAAATAAGTCTGTTTATTGCAACAGCGATATCTTTAACATAAACACATTGGTATTTGTTATTAGCGAACAACGGTATAAAAGGTAAACTTTTTAACAATTTGGCTTGAACTGAAAAGAAACCATCTCCGGGCCCAAAAACTATTGATGGTCTAATTATGATTGTGTTGGGATAACACTCTTGAATATTTTGTTCTCCCAACCCTTTTGATTTTTGATACTTTGAGTCGCTTTCGATATCGGCTCCAATGGATGAAAAATGAATGAATTTCTCAACGTTATATCGCCTGCATAAATCTGCGATATTTTTTGGACCCAATGAGTGACAATTTTCGAAAGATTGGCCTCCTGAACTATCATTTAAAACACCAACAAAATTAATGACGATGTCAGAATTTTTTATATATGGCTCAATTGTGTGCTTAAGCATAATGTTACCTTTTACAATATCTAATTGTTCTATTGGTGCCATCATTCTCAGGTGGCCAGCCAAATGGGGGTTTCTGCAAATAATTTTTAGATTGTGGCCCTCATTAAGAAGTTCAGAAATACAATATTTAGCTAAAAACCCAGATCCTCCAATTAATGTAATCGTTTTTTTCTTCATATTTTATAAATATACCTTTATGTACAATTTTGAAATAGAGTAAATCTTAGAGAATGCAAACTATATTACATAAAAATGATTTGAGTAACGAAATTGATTTTTCAAGCATTGTTGCGGCTGATTGCGAGATGATGGGATTACAACCTGACAGAGATCCTCTTTGCTTAATTCAACTTTATGACGGAACTGGAGATTGCCATTTAGTACAATTTATAAACCAAAATTATGACGCTCCAAATCTTAAAAAATTATTAAGTAGTGATAAAACATTTATCTTCCACTATGCTCGACATGATCTAGCGGCTATCAAGCATGATCTAAATATTATGATCAAAAATGTTTATTGTACTAAAATTAGCTCAAAAATAGCTAGAACTTACTCCCAAGGACATGGTTACAAAGATTTGTGTAAAGAACTATTAAAAATAGATATTTCTAAAAAACAGCAATCAAGTGATTGGTCAAATCCAAATTTATCAAAAGAGCAAATTAATTATGCCGCCACGGATGTTATATATTTACATGATATAAAAGAGAAGTTAGACGAAATTCTTAAAAGACAAAATAGAATGAAACTTGTTCAATCTTGTATAGAGTTTTTACCAACACGAGTTGAATTAGATTTAAGAGGCTGGAACAATGACATATTTTCTCATTCAAGTTAGAATATGAAAAGAAGTAAGATTATCAATCACGGAAAAGAAGTGATTACTACTGAGTTAAAAGGTATAAAAAAACTCAATAAAACAATAAATCAAAATTTTGATAAAGCAGTTAAAACTCTCTCTAAGGTAAAAGGAAGAGTTATTATTACAGGTGTTGGCAAATCTGGTCATATAGCAAGCAAAATATCTAGCACCATGAGTTCAACAGGCACGCCATCTCAATATTGTTCACCTACGGATATGAGTCATGGAGACTTAGGAGCAATTTCAAAAAAAGATGCTCTTATTGTGATATCGAATTCAGGAAATAGTAATGAGTTGATAAATTTACTTAATTTTGCGAAAAAATATTCAATTTCAATTATAGGGATATCATCTAATTCGGAGAGTGATCTTATTAAAGCATCAGATATTAGCCTAATCCTGCCAAATGCCGCTGAGGCGTGTTCTATAGGATTAGCTCCAACAACCTCAACAACTATGGCTTTGATCATAGGGGATGCGTTATGCGTTTCTTTAATGAAACTTAAAAAATTCAAAATGTCAGACTATAAAAGGTTACATCCCGGAGGATCACTAGGAATTCAAATGCTTCAGGTTCAGGATATTATGCATTCTAAAATGAAAATGCCAATCGTGTCAGAAAATGCGAATATAAAATCTGTGATTATTGAGATGACAAAAAAATCTTTTGGACATGTTGGTGTAAAAAATAAAAAAAATGAGTTAATCGGAATAATAACTGATGGTGATTTGAGACGAAATATAAATAAACATTTTTTTGATAACAGGGCGAAGATGATTATGACTTCAAAACCTAAGTTAGTTGAAAAAAATATTCTTGTAGGTGATGCTTTAAATTTAATGAATAAATATAAAATTACCTGTTTATTTGTAGTTGATAAAAATAAAAGTAAAATTCCTATTGGAATTATTCACATTCATGACTGTTTGAGATATGCCAACTAAATTCTTTAGTAATAATCGGATTGTATTATTAAGTATAATCTTATTAATAACTACACAGTTCACTAAAAGTGAGGATTTAATTATTGAAATTGATAATCCTAAGTTTTCTGAAAAAGGACTTGATGATAAAGTGTATGAAATTAAAGCAAAAAAAGGATTTAAGTCAAATAATGAATTAGATCTTGTTGAGATAGAAGGAAAATTTAAAACTGACAAAAATGGGAAATGGATTTACTTAGAAGCAGACAGAGGGAAATTTTTTCAAACAACAAATTTTATTGAACTAGAAAATAATATTGTGTTTTATACTGATGACGGTGAAAAAATTAAATCTAATTTTGCAAAATTTGACATGAATGAAGAAATTATTACATTAAATGAAAGTGTGAGCCATGCAAATACAGCAGGAATTATACTTTCAGATAGCACTGTAATTTCAAATAATTTCAATAAAATTATTTATATTGGAAATGTTAAGTCAATTTTAAATAATACTAATTAAATGTTAAGAAATTTAATTAATCTAACTATTTTAAATTTACTCATTATTTTTAATGCTTATGCAAATGAATTAAAAATAAGTTCTGATAAGCTTGAGGTTGACCGTGAAAATAAAATATCAATATTCTCTGGAAGTGTATATGCATATAATGAAGACATAAAAATTTGGTCTGAAGAGCTAATAGTAAAATTCAACAATAATGAAAATAAAATTCAACAATTAAATGCAAAAAAAAAAGTTAAAATAATAAACCAGGAAATTACTGCAACAGGTAAAACAGCCATTTATGACCCAAATTTGGAGACACTTCAAATGTATGGCAATGTGGAAGTGACCGAATCAAAAAATTTTGTAATATGTGATGAATTATTCCTGGATATAAAAAACTCAACTAGTATAATGACAAGTGTCTCATCAAATAGAGTTGAAGCATTTATTGTAAGTGAATAATTAATTAGAATGACATTAAAGCCAAAACTAGTTTCATCAAAAGATGGTCTTGTAGTTAATAAACTAAGGAAAACATTATCTCAGAAACAAATAGTAAGAGATGTAAGTTTAAAACTACAAAGGGGTAAGACTATTGGTTTATTAGGTCCTAACGGTGCGGGTAAAACAACTACTTTTTATATGATTATGGGCTTAATTGATTGCGATGGAGGTGAAATATTACTAGATAATATTCGTCTCACTACCCTTCCAATGTACAAAAGAGCAAAACTGGGTATTGGATTTTTACCTCAACAACCCTCCATTTTTAGGGGTATGTCGGTAGAGGATAATTTATTATCAATTTTAGAAACTCAGGGTCATCCTAAAGATCAAAAACAGAACATCCTAGAAGAATTACTTACTGAATTTTCACTGACTCATCTTAGGAGGGCAATGCCTCACATGTTAAGTGGTGGAGAGAGAAGAAGAACTGAAATTGCCCGATGTCTCTGTTCTAATCCTAGAATAATATTAATGGATGAACCAACAGCTGGCGTAGACCCAATTGGCATAGATGATATAAAAATCTTAATAAAACAATTAATGAATAAAAATATTGGGGTTTTAATCACTGATCATAATGTCAGAGAAGTATTAGATATCTGCGATTACTCTTACGTAATGCATTCAGGCAAGATCATTGCTGAAGGTGAGAGTAATGCAATACTTGGAAACGAAGATGCGCGCAAATTCTATCTAGGTGATTCTTTTAAGTATTAATGGTGGAGCTAGTCGGACTCGAACCGACCACCTCGTCACTGCCAGCGACGCGCTCTCCCAGATGAGCTATAGCCCCGACTATTGTTCCTCAATGCTGTCAGTATTATTTTCGTCAATATCTAAATTGTCGACTTCACCAGAAATCACCTGAACATCGGTTTCAGAGTCTTCAAGACTTATTGTATCATCATCAATTGCATCTTCTATTTCTATGTCTTCAACTTCTGCAATAGATTCTGATGCATCACTACCTACTAAATTATCGTCAGTTACTGTATCAACATCATCAGTAAAAACTTGCTTGGCGTTTGTAACTATATTATCAATCGTTGGCTCAGTATATTCAGTGCCACAATTAGGACATATCGCAGGTTTTCTATTTAAATCATAAAACTTAGTTTCACAATTTAGACAAACTACTTTCTTTCCCCACTCAACCTTTGGCATAATAATAATCTAATATTTATGATATAAAATTTTTGATACAACTCAAAAATAAATAATATATAACTTTAGACTAACAAGATAAATAGACAATATAAAAGTGTTAAAATTTAGAGGAACATTAGAGATTTCGGGCGATAAGTCTGTTTCACATAGAGCTCTAATATTATCAGCTATGTCTACTGGGAAAACAAAAATAACTAATTTGCTTGAGTCAGAAGATGTAATGAGCACATTAAAAATCTTAAAAAAATTAGGTGTAAAAATAAAAAAGAAAGAAAAAACATGGCTGGTTTATGGAAATGGTACAAATGGCTTCATTGAACCAGATAATCCTCTTAACTGTGGTAATAGTGGAACTACAGCCAGACTAATGTTAGGAGCAGTATCTTCAAACCCTATTAATTGTACTTTTGTTGGCGATGCTTCCCTAAGTAAGAGGTCTATGTCAAGAGTAACAGAGCATTTAGAAAAAATGGGGGCGGTCATACATATTACTAAAAAAGATTATTTACCACTTATAATAGCCGGAAATGAATCATTATTACCAATGAAGCACAAGATAAGAAAAGCGTCAGCTCAAATTAAATCAGCATTAATCCTTGCAGCCCTAAATATACATGGAACAACAGAAATTATTGAGTCAACTCCTACTAGAGATCATACTGAAAGACTTTTAAAATTTCTAAATGTTGATTTTAAATTGCTAAAACTTAAAAATAAAATGACTAAAATTCAATTGAATGGACCATATGAAATCAGATCAAAAAATATAAAAGTTGCCAGTGATCCCTCTAGTGCTTCTTTTTTTGTTGTTGGTGCTCTGATATTACCAAGATCGAAGATTAAACTTAAAAATATTATGCTTAACCCATCTAGAATTGCATTCTTAAAAATATTAAAGCGTATGGGAGGCAAAATTAAAATAGAAAAATCAAAAAAAATTTGTGGCGAAGATGTTGGAGACATAATTGTTGAATACAGTAAGTTGAAAGGAGTTAGTATACCATCATCAGACTCAGCATTCTTGATAGATGAATATCCAATCTTATCAATTGCTGCCACTCAGGCAAAAGGGAAAACAACAATGAAAGGTCTTAACGAATTAAGACACAAGGAAAGTGATAGAATAAAAAGTATTTTTTATAATTTAAAAAAAATAGGAATAGATGTTGAAGAAAAAAATGATAACTTATCAATTTTTGGAAAAAAAATTACTATTAAAAAAAATATTATAATCAAATCGTATAATGACCATAGAATAGCAATGTCATTTTCAATACTAAATTTGCTTTATAATATGAAATTAAAAGTTGATAACAAGAAATGTATAAATATTAGTTACCCGGATTTTGAAAAACATTTAAATCAATTAATTTCAAAAAATTAATGGTCGATATTTTAGCAATTGATGGTCCGGCATCAGTAGGAAAATCGACTTTAGCAAAAAAAATTTCAATTTATTATAATGTACCATTATTAAATAGTGGAAGACTTTACCGTGCAGTTGCTCTGGAAATTAATCAGAAAAAAATCAACATTGATGACAAAAATAAAATAATCAATATAGCTAGATCACTTACAGAGAATAAAATTAACTCTGAGTATTTGTTTCATAGTCAGATAGATAAAATTGCCTCTAAAATATCAGCTAAAGCATATCTACGTAACGAGCTAATAGATTATCAGAGAAAATTTCCAAAAAAATATGCAAAAGATAAGAAATTTACAATTATTGAAGGAAGAGACATCGGAACTAAAATTTTTCCATCAGCTAAATATAAGATTTTCATGTGGGCTGACGCAAATATAAGGGCTAAAAGAAGACACCTTCAAAACAAAAAAAAGGGGGGGAAATCAAGCCTTAAACAAATTTATCGCGAGATTATTGAGAGAGATAACAGAGATTTGAACAGGAAAATAGGTCCTCTTAAGCCCGCTGCAAATTCGGTATTGCTAGATACAACTTATCTTGATATAGAACAGGCTTTTAATGCAATAAAGAAAATATTTAACTTAAAGTCAATATGAGCCAAGAGTCCCTAAGTGAAATTAATTCATCAGAGTTTGACTCCCTGTTAGCTGACTCAATTAATAATTCAAAACTTAAAGAAGGCACTATTATCAAGGGTACTATTGCTGAGATTGAGGATGACGCAATTATTGTTGATATAGGTGCAAAAGTAGAAGGTAGAATTCCAAAAAGAGAGTTTGTATTCCAAAAAGATCAAAAAGAGTTTTCAATCGGAGACACTATTGACGTATATCTGGATAAAATAGAAAATCATAATGGTGAGTGCATTCTTTCTAGATCAAAAGCAAAATCTAAAGAGATATGGGGAGAAATTGAAAAATCATTTGAAGCTGGTGAATTAGTAGATGGTGTAATAACTGGTAAAGTTAAGGGCGGGTTATCTGTAGAAATCGGTGTAACTGCATTTCTCCCAGGCAGTCAAATTGATACTCGTCCGGTAAGAGATGTCAGTAGTTTGATTGATGTTCCTCAAAAATTTAAAGTACTAAAGATGGATATACGTAGATCTAATATTGTCGTAAGTAGAAGAGCAGTATTAGAAGATATGCACAAGGAAACAAGAGCTGAGAGATTCTCTCAATTAAAACTTGGTGATGTAGTCGAGGGAAAGGTGAAAGCTCTGACGGATTACGGGGCTTTTATAGATCTAGGTAGTTATGATAGTTTACTTCACAGTAGCGATATTACATATAAAAGAATTGGACATCCTTCGGAGGTATTAAAAATAGATCAACAAGTTAAGGTTAAAATCATAAAGGTTGATCCAGAAAAAAATAGAGTATCTGTTGGGATGAAGCAACTTGAAGATGATCCATGGAACTTGGTGAAAAATAAATTTAATGTTAATGATAAAGTAACGGGAGTAGTCACAAATGTGACTGATTATGGAATATTTATCGAAATAGAAAATGGTGTTGAAGGTTTGTGTCATAAAGATATGCTTACTTGGAGCTCCAAACAAAATTCAAAGCCTGGTAATTTATATGCAAGATCCCAATCTGTAGATTGTCAAATACTTGAAATAGACCATGAAAAAAGAAGATTAAGCCTTGGAATAAAACAACTTACACCTAATCCTTGGCAAAAATTTAATGATGAAAATCCAGTTGGTAAAATTTTAGATACCTCAATCACAAGTATTAAGGATGGAATTCTGTTTTGTAACCTAGATGGTGAAATTGATGGTGCAATTTTTAGTAAAGATTTATCTTGGGAAACAGACCCAAAAGAAGAAATTAAAAAATACAATGTAGGCGACCAAGTAAAAGTAAAGATAATTTCTAACGAAAATGAAAAAGTAGCTTTATCTATTAGAGAAGTGACTGGAAATCCTTTCGATGAAATCAGAGAAAAAGTAAAGGGTGACATTGTCACGTGCAGCGTTATTGAGACAGGTGAATATGGAGTAAAAGTGAGAATTGGTGATAAAGGACCAATAACTACAATTAAAAAATCGGATTTAGCATTAAGAAAATCTGATGCAAGGCCTGACCGATGGGCAAGAAATGACAAATTAGATGCATCAATCACAAACATTGATATATCGAATTATAAGGTGAACTTATCAATAAGAGTCATGGAAGAGGAAATCGAAAAAGAAGCAATGGAAAAATACGGTTCCAAAGACTCAGGGGCCTCATTGGGAGCTATTCTTGGAAAAGCATTAGGAAGAGACAAAAAAGAAGAGTAAATATTCTTTACAATCAATTATTTACAATACAAGCTAATACCATATAATTATTTATATGAGTTTAATTAAATCTAAGCTAATTCAAAATATTACTGAGGCAAATCCTCACCTATTTGTTCGTGATGTTGAAAGAATTGTAAATACAATTTTCAATGAAATTACACAATCTTTAGCTGAAGGTAAAAGAGTTGAATTAAGAGGTTTTGGAGCCTTTTCAGTTCAACACAGAAAACAAAGAACTGGCAGGAATCCCAGAACTGGTGAGGCTGTAAACGTTGAAGAGAAGTATATACCTCGCTTCAAAACAGGCAAAGAGCTAAGATTAAAACTTAATAAACAAGAAAATCCTACTGACGAAAGTTAGAGATAAATTAAAACTTAAATTTTGACTAATAATCCAATCTATTGTGCAATCGATACAAGCAGTATTGATGATGCAGAAAAAATCATAAATGAAATTGCGCCGCACATTGGAGGGATTAAATTAGGTCTCGAGTTCTTTACCTCTTGCGGGATCAAAGGTATTGAAAAGATTGCGAAATCTGGACTTCCATTATTTATAGATTTTAAACTCTATGACATACCAAACACAGTAAAAAAATCACTTCAAAATATTCTTTCTTACAATCCCACGTATACAACACTACATGTTTCAGGAGGTTCTCGTATGTTAAAAGAATGTGTCGACTTAAAAAGAGAATTAAATAGTAATACAAATTTAATAGGTGTCACAATGCTAACAAGCTTTGACAATGATGCAATCAATGAAATTGGTATAAACGGCACAGTGGATAAGAATGTAGATAATCTATCTGTACTTGCACTCGAATGTGGAATGGATGGTATTGTTTGTAGTCCAATGGAAATAAGAAAAGTTAAAGAAACATTTGGATCTAAATTAAAAGTAGTTGTGCCTGGAATAAGAAATCAAACAGACAATAATAATGATCAAAAGAGAACTCTTTCAGCTAAGAAAGCAATTGAGTTTGGTGCGGATATCATTGTCGTGGGCAGACCTATAACTTCAGCTGATTCACCTGGAAAAGCAGCTGAAATTTTTTATCAAAGCATAAAGTGAGTAAAGCGTACATTAAAATTTGTGGAGTAAAGGATATTAAAATTGCAAAACATGCAATCAATTGCGGTGCATCTTTTTTAGGCTTTATCTTTTTCGAAAATTCAAGAAGAAACATATCAATCAGTAAATGCAAAGAAATTTTAGATGAAATAAATGGCAAAGTGAATACTGTTGCAGTAACTGTAAATCCAACTAACAGTGATTTAAAGACTTATTCAGAAATGAAGTTTACACATCTTCAATTGCACGGAAATGAGAGTTTAAACGAGGTAAGAGAAATCAAAGAAACTTATAATCTAAAAATAATAAAATCATTTAACATATCCAAAGAGACTGATTTAGATAAAATAAAAGAATATTGTCCTTACATTGACCATATACTTTTAGACTCAGAACAAAAGAAAGATATGCCTGGAGGAACTGGCCAGACATTTGATTGGAAAATTATAAAAAATTTTTCCCCAAATAAGTCATTTTTTCTATCAGGAGGCCTAAACACTACCAATATATCAGATGCATTAGATTTAAAAAAAACAGAATATTTTGATGTTAGCTCTGGCGTTGAGAATTCAGAGGGTATAAAAGATGAAAAATTAATATCTGAATTTATATCAAAGGCAAACAAAGCTCTAAAATGAAACTAGAAAAAGGAATTCCTCTCATTGACCAACATGATGAAAATGGATATTGGGGCGGTAAATTTGGTGGAAACCAAATAGCTGAAAGTCTTTATTATCCAATTGAAGAACTAACACATGAATTTGAAAAATTAAGAAATGATGAAACATTTATTGCTGAAAGAGATTATTATTTTAAAAATTTTGTTGGAGCACCAACTCCATTCATAAAATTAGAGAACCTTACGAAACACCTTGGTGGTGCTCAAATTTATTGCAAACTGGTTTCTAAAGCAACAGGCGGAGCACACAAAGCTTATAATGCAGTCGTTCACAGCTTAATATGTAAGCGATTAGGTAAAACTTATATAGGGGGTGACACTGGTGCCGGATATGCAGGAAAGATGCTCAGTATGGCGGCGGCAAAATTTAATTTAAAATGCAAAATATTTATGGGCGCGAAGGACGTAGAAAGACAATCTATTAATGTATTTTCCATGCGAAGTTATGGCGCTGAAGTTGTTCCTGTAAACTCTGGCTCACAAACTTTAGTGGATGCTGTGTCAGAATGCATGAGATGGTGGACAAGTGAGAATGAAGAAGCGCATATGTGTGTTGGAAGTACTGTTGGCCCTACTATTTTTGTCAAAATATGTGCTTGGTCTACCGCGCAGATATCGAGAGAAATGAAAAAACAAGTAATGAATGAATTTGGTGAAGTCCCAAAAGATATGAAATTAATTAATTGCGTTGGTGGAGGATCGTCAGCCGCAGGTTTTTGGAATGAATGGATTGATCATGATAATGTTGAACTCATAGGGGTAGAAGCTGGAGGGCCAGAAGGATCCTCAAAACATGCCGCACCTTTGACAAATGACTCACCCATCGGGGTTCTTCATGGAGCAACTCAATACGTTATTCAAGATGATCAGGGGGAAATTGAAGAAACAGAGTCAATAAGTGCGGGACTTGATTACCCAGGTGTAAGTCCTCTTCATTGTTTTCTAAAAGAAACTGGAAGAGCAAGATACACTTCTGCAAGTGACGAAGAGGCCATAGAAGCTTTTCAATTAGTCAGTAAAAATGAAGGTTTTGTGAGTCCCTCACTTGAACCTTCACATGCATTCGCAGAAGCAATCAAAATTGCACCTAAATTAAGTAAAGATACAATTATTGTTGTAGATTCTTGCGGAGACTCTGCAAAAGATTCAAAAATTATTGCTGAGAGACTTGGTTATAAAATATGACGTCGTCTACTTTAATTAAATCTTTTGAACGAGCAAAAGAAGATAATAGAGCTGCGCTACTAACTTATACAGTTGGAGGAGACCCAGATAAAAAAACTTCGCTGAATATATTTAAATCAATTGCAGAGTCAGGTGCTGATATTATTGAATGTGGACTGGGACATGGAGCAAATATTGGTGATGGTGGAGCAATTCAAGACAGTACTTACAGAGCACTATCTGGTGGGATTAAAACAGATGATATTTTTGAAATTATTGAAGATTTCAAAAAAGATTATGAGACAGATGTAATCATAATGACATACCAGAATAAAATTATGGCTTACGGGGAGGAAGATTTCCTAGAGAAATGCGTCAGCAGTAAAGTTTCAGGCATAATTTGTGTTGACTGGCCATGGCCACTTAATCTCGATTTTGCAAAAAATGTAAAGAAAATAGTATTGTATTCATACAATTGCTTTGCCCTACTACAAATGAAGACCGACTAAAAAGTATATTAAATGATGCTCATGAGGTTGTTTACTATATTTCAATGCTTTCAACTACAGGTCAAAAATTAAAAGTAAGTTCAGATGAAATTAAGAAAAGATTTAATTTAATTAAAAAGATATCACCTAATAAAAAATGTATAATTGGCTTTGGAATTACAGCAGATACAATAAATGATTTTAAGGATACTGATGCATGCGTTGTAGGATCGGCTTTATGCAGGGAAATAACAAGGTCAATTGATGAAGAACTTAATCCTGCCACAAATGTAGGCAATATGGTAAGTGATTTAAAACAAAAGCTAAGCTCATGAATTGGTTAACAAGAACTATTTCAAAAGTATTTCCTAGAAAGAAAAAAAGTTTAGATATCGCAGAAAATGCTTGGATTAAATGCTCTCAATGCCAAACAATGCTCTATTCGAGTGATCTAGAAAAAACTCTTTTTGTATGCCCTAATTGTGATGAACATTTACAAATTCATCCTCGAATTAGATTCAAAAATCTCTTTGACGGTGGTGTATTTGAAGAAATAAAATATCCCTCTGGATTCACTGATCCACTTAACTTCAAAGCTTTAAAGACTTACAAAGAGCGATTTAATGATGCTCGTCAAAAAACAGACATGGATGACTGTTTTCTTATTGGTTACGGGCAAATTAATAATATCAATGTAACTATTGCTGCTCAAAATTTTCATTTCATGGGTGGTTCTGTGGGAGCTTCAGCTGCAGAGGCAATGATTAAAGCGGCGGAACACTCGGTCACAAACCATACTCCATTAATTGTATTTACTTGTTCGGGAGGTGCAAGAATGGATGAAAATCAGCATTCTCTTCAATCACTTCCAAAAACAACAATAGCTTGTCAAATGGTTAAAGATGCTAAGTTGCCTTATATAGTTGTTAATACAAATCCAACAAGTGGAGGTGTGTCTGCGTCTTTTGGATCATTGGGATCAATTACATTGGCTGAACCAAATGCATTAATCTGTTTTGCTGGTCCTAGGGTAATTTCAAATACTGTAGGTGAGACTCTACCTGATGGGTTCCAAAGATCAGAATATCTATTAGAACATGGATTTATAGATCAAGTGGTTCATAGAAAAGAACTTAAAGATAAATTATCTCAAATAATTTCATTATTACTTAAAAGAGTAGCCTAATTGAAAATATCAAATAAACAAATTGATAAGCTTTTAGAAGAGCTTCTTGAACTTCATCCAAAAAGAATAGATTTGTCACTTGATAGAATTTGTAACCTATTAAAAAAATTAGATAACCCTCAAAACAAAATAAATAATATTGTTCATATTGCTGGAACTAATGGAAAATTTTCTACACTGAAATTTATTCAGGACATCTTAAAAAATAATAGTAAATCGACGAATGCCTATATCTCTCCTCACCTAATTAGATTTAATGAGAGGTTTCAGCTTATGGATAAAGAAATATCAAATGAGAAGCTATATTCCGTCTTAAATAAAGTGAAAGATTCTAATCATAGCGACCCGATTACTTTCTTTGAAATAACTAGTACCGCTTTTTTTGAAGCCGCCTCAAATAGCCCAGCTGATTATACGCTTCTTGAGGTAGGTTTAGGTGGAAGACTGGATAGCAGCAATGTAATAACTCCTGCAATCTCTGTTATTACCTCAATTTCTAGGGATCATCAGGATTTTTTAGGAGATAGCATTGAGATGATAGCATTTGAAAAGTCTGGAATAATTAAAAATGAAATCCCAACTATCATTGGTTATCAACCTTACCCAGAAGCTAAAGAAATACTTCTGGATCAGGCGGAATATAAAAAAGCTCCGATATTTGCCCATGAAATTCACTGGAACTTAACGGAACATAATAACAAGTTAGTATATGAAGATGATCAAAATAAAATTGAATTTGATAAGCTAAATACACATAATATATTTCAGAAAAAAAACCTTGGACTTGCATTGGCTGCGGCTTCAAAACTACCTAATATTGATATCAATTCTTTTGTCTCTAAAAATCTTCACAATAAAACCTACTTTCCAGGAAGAATGGAAAAAATATCTGATGGAAAATTAGGATCTACTATAGCACCAACAAATGAATTGTATTTAGATGGTTCTCATAATGAGGATGCTGCGAGTAATCTAAATGATACAATTAATCAGCTTACGAATAAAAAGTTGTGTGTAATTTTAGGAATGATCAATACGAAAGATCCAATTAGTTATTTAAGCAAATTTGATAAAATTGATGCTCTAACTGTTATTACTATACCAAATGAAGAGAGTGCAATTGATTCAAATGAATTATATGCTGAGCTTAAAAAGTATTATGAAAATGTAAATAGAGCCGACACAATTCAGGAAGCATTGACTAATTTAAATAATAATTACGACGATGCACGTATCCTAATATGTGGATCTTTATATTTAGCCGGAAAAGTTTTAGAAATGAATTAAGCGATTGAGTCTTCAATCCACTCAACGATTGCAGTTTTAGATACCGCTCCTACTTTCGTTGCAGCAGCCTCACCATTCTTAAAAACTAACATAGTTGGGATCCCTCTAACACCAAACTGTGTGGGTGTATTAGGGTTTTCATCAATATTAATTTTAGCAACGGTGATTTTATCAGCCATTTCATCTGATATCTCTTCAAGAGAGGGGCCGATTTGCTTACAAGGTCCACACCAAGGTGCCCAAAAATCAAGCACAACAGGCTTATCTGATTTCAATACTTCTTCTTCAAAAGATGCGTCTGTTACATTAATAGTTGCCATAGTGATTCCTTCCCTAAAGTTGTCTGTAATTTATGTATGAGGGGGGCCAAAGTCAAGGCTAAATACAAGATAATTTGATCCTAAATAACTGATATTATTTGATTTTTTTTATTTTTGTAGACGAAATTTCTTCTGTTTCTGGGATTTCTTTATCAGGTTTTAAACCCCCAAGTTTAATCATTTTTTTGACTCGCGAAACCAAGCTTCCTTTTCCATCTCTTAATCTACTCTTTGCAGTTTCAATTGATCCCATTGATTTACTCAATTCATATCCTGCATTTTCAAAAGCACTATATACCTTTTCAACCTGAGAATAAATTTCAAGAGCTGTGCCTGCTATTAGATCTGCATTCTTATTTCTTTCGTTAATTGACCACATATTATCAATTATTTTTAATACAGATATCAAAGTAGATGGGCTAGCTAAAATTATCTTATATTTATTTGCCTCAAGTATGATTTCCTCGGTTTTATCTAGCATTGAGTCAAAGGCACTCTCATACGGCATGAACATTATAACTGCATCTAATGTTTTAATTTTATATATCTTTTGATAATTAGCTTCACTGAGTTTTTTTAAGTGACTACGTATCGATTGGATATGTCTCTTATGAGTATCTTCTTTTATTAATTGATCTTCAGAATTGCAATATTCTTGCCAAGCACTGAGTGAGACCTTTGAGTCAATTATTATGTCCCTGCTGTCTGGTAAATGTAAAATAATATCTGGATATTTTCTTTTTAGTTCACCATTCACCTCATCATCAAACTTTTTTTGTACCTCAAAATCCTTTCCTTCTCTTAACCCTGATTGTTGCAAAATATTAATCAATAAAATTTCACCAGCAGCACCTTGTTTTTTTGTTCCACCTGTAAATGCAGAAGTTAATCTGTTGACCATCTCATAACGTTCTTCATCTTTACCTTCTTTAAGAGAAATTTTATCACTTAGATCTTTAACTAGATCTTTTACATCGTTTAAACTTTCACTTTCTTCGATATTATTTGAATTTCTTTTAAATAAATGAACAATTATTCCGCCAATTACTGCCCCAATTGTAAATATTATGATTGTAATAATACTATCCATCTAATTTACCTCTATGATATTCATCTAGCTCCTGAATGTAGGTATCTATTTCTTCTAGACGATTCATGTCAATTTCATCATCACTTTCTCTTAAATCATCTATTTCTGTCATAGCCGCTGGAATAGTATTCCATGTACATTTATCCATTGATAATATTTTTTCAGCTACTTCCTTATCTCTTATTTGAATTTCTTTTTTTGGTAAATATTCGGGTTTTTCATTGTAAATTACCCTTTTTGCGAATTCTTTTGATCTAATATCTGTAATTTTTTCTGCAATTTCGTATTTTTTTTCCCATTCCGCTGCGTGAAAATCTGACATCAAATAATTGTCTTTGGAACTTGGAAAACCATTGTATATCTGCTCTTCAACTGGCTTTTCGGTTTGATCTTGAGTTAATTCTCTGTCTTCTCCTTTATCAAGAAGTAAATGTGTAAATTTCTCGATAAAATTCTTATTGCCCCTAACTTTTTTCATTCTCTCATTTACAATTTCTGGCGTGAGGTCTTTATATTTTTCTGATCGATATAAATATTCTTCATTTAAAAGTATCGGTTGCTCATTTGCTTTGATCATATGAAAACACTTATTTTTTCCTTTAAATAATTTTTTTAGTTCCGATCGATCTAGATCAAAAATATAATCAGGATCGACAGTTAAATCATAACAATAGACATGGTTTTCATAAGATGGATCTTTTGTTAAATAGGCAAGACCATGCGTGTATTCTTTTCCTCTGAAAAATCGACTTGCACAAAATACTTTATCTTGATTCACATATGTATACACATCTTGCTTTGAAGCTGTTTGAAGAGCACTCTCCCAAACATCATTACATTTTTCTTTAACAAGCTTACACACACCAAGTGTTGCTTCAACATCTGAAAGAGCATCGTGAGCTTTAGAATGTTCTATGCCATTTGCTGCAGCAAATTTTTCGAGTCTAAACGTTATTTTTCCTGTTTCATCATCAAGAGGTCTTACAAAAGCATTTGGATAAACGGCAGCAGCAGAGTGAAGCAGTTTCATCGCATCACCTCTTTTATTTCCATTTGTATTTGTAATGTAAGGTGGAAGTGCTGATTGATAAAGAGATTGTCTTAAGTGCATGTCATCAAATGATATTGAATTGTATCCGATAAATAACGACTCGCCCCAGGAGAGAAATTTACTTTGCATTTGGGAAATCAAACTAAAATTAGAGTTTTCATGATTTTTTAATTGATTTATGGAAACCCCATTAACTAATAATGCTTTTGCTGAAGGAACAGGATATTCCTTCTTCATCCGACCTCTTAAATCAAATTGGTCCAAAATATTGAAATCTTCGTCAGTACAAATTGCGGCTGCTTGTATTATTGATCCATAGGCAGCATTCAACGTTGATGTTTCAAGATCCCAGAAAATATATTTCATTTAATTTCCTTCTTCTCCAAGCATCTAAAATCAACCTCTGGTTTCTGCCCATTAAAATTTATATGACAAATATTTATTTGGTGTCTTTGGCACCATAATTGAATGCCTCTCTCAGTAAAACCTACATCGATTCTCGAGTAATCCTGAAGTGATTTTACATCTGTCTGGCCAGTCATAAATTCATCAGAACACTTAACGCAAACAATTGGCTCTTTGATTTGATTTAATAGATAACTGAGTTTTCCTATATCTTGCTCTAGTCTATTATCCTCACTCATTCACACCAGTCTTTCTTATCATTTTTATCATACAAAACTCCTAGACTGTGTGAGACCATCAATTTTGACACATTTTTACCATCTACAATTATATAAGACAAGATTCTACCGAAAAAGTCTCTATTGTATTCGGTTTCAAATTCAATTCTTTTTCCTTCTGAAATTAATTGGTTAATGTACTCACGAGCTTTAATCCCATGTATATACTCTTTCTCACATTTAGGATTTGAAATTTCAGGAGTATCTAGATCAAGCAGTCTAACTTTATCTTTCTTTCCTTCATATATTACATAGCATGTATCGCCATCGTAACAAAACAGGTCATTTTGTTTTCTTATTTGTATATCTGCAAATGAATTAGAGATAAATAAAATTAGAACAGAGAAAATTCTTATCATTAATAAATATTAATTGATAATTTCGTGAGGGTATACTCCTAGTAAATTATTTTTTTCAATCCAGACTTTAATTTCCTTCTCATCATCTGTGATCGTAATCCTACACCAACTTGAGTCACACTTATTAATTTTTGCATGAACAAAAGGATCTATTTTAGCAAGTATCTTGTTTTTGTTTGGTTTATCATATCCATAACTGAAAGGTTCTTTTGATGTAAGCGCATATCTTTTACCTGAAAAAAGAATATGAGACATCCAACCAGTTACTCCATCTTTTGGGTCACGCACCTGTCGCCAACCTTCAATATCCCTAATAATCTCCATTGGATAACCTTTAAGTTGATAGCGATAAATAATTGTGGCCTCAGGGAATGGGCCTTTTCTTAAGTTTGCATCACCTTTTAATGAAACCCATCGAGGAACAGGAAGGTCAGATGAAGACGTTGATAATGTTGTAAAAAGTAGAAGAAATATTGGTATTAGTATTTTATGCATCAACAAACTCTTTTTCCTCAATAACATTACTTGGATCGACATGTAATATTATTTCTGCATCTGGAAATTGATTAAGTATGTTTTCTTCTACTTGATCAGCAATATTGTGCGATTCTTCTAAGCTTACATGCTCTGATACCTCAATGTGCATTTGCATAAAAAACTTTCCTTTACTTGACCCACTTTGACGAGTACGAACATCATGAAATCCAAGAACTTTATTATGGCTTTTTACAATGTCAAAGATCTCAGACTTGAGATCATCATCAATTTCACGATCAATTAATACAGCAATTGATTTTTGAAAAATAGCAATTGTTGTATAGATCATATAAATCGAAATTAAAGCGGCAATTAATGGATCCGCTCTTGAGAAATCAGCAAACATCACAAGCATAATTCCAACAAAGGCCGCAATATTTGTTAATAAATCACTAAGGTAATGAAGCTTTTCTGACTCTACGCTTAATGAAGCAGTGTCTTTCATTATTCTTGTTTGAAACCTCACCAACATAAGAGTGGCAAATATTGAGATTGCAATAACAATAAGTGCTATTTCGGAATTAATAATTGTAATTTCAGGATCAATAAAGTTTTGGTAGGCCATATACAGTATAAATATTGAAATTAGTAAAATAATAATTCCCTCTATAAAAGCAGATAATGCTTCAGCTTTACCGTAACCAAAACGGTATTCATTAGTATTTTTCTTTAATGAGATTCTAACTAAAGTAAATGTAGTTAGAGTGATGATGAGATCAAAAAAACTATCTGCAAGTAATGACAAAATTATAATTGAGCCAGTAGCAAAATATGCAAATGCTTTGATAAAAATTAAAAAAAGAACAACTCCGAGAGTGATCAATGAAGATTTTTTTATTTTTTCTCCATACTCATTTTGAGAAATATTTGCGTAAGTCATTAAGGATAAAGTCTTGATTTAATCCATTGATCATTTGATAATGTAAAGACAATCCTGTCGTGAAGTCTTGTTTTATAATCGTCTCTACTTTTCCAGACTTCTACCTTTTCAGGTTGTATAATTACCCCTCCCCAATGATCAGGTCTTGGTATATCTTTACCTTCATAATTATCTGCGAATTTTTTAAATTCTGCATCAAGCACTTCTTTGCTCTCAACTGTTTCAGACTGTTTAGAAATACTTGCTGAAATTTGAGCATTACGATCTCGAGATGCAAAATAATTGTCTGAAATTGAAGCATCAATCTTTTGTACTTCACCTTGAATACGAATAGAAACACCTTGCGCTCGACTGTACCATGTGAGGTGACCTTTATTATTATGAAAAAGCTCCTTACCTTTTTGAGACTGATAGTTTGTGTAAAAAACAAAGCCTTTGTTTGATACATCTTTTATAAGTATAACACGTGCGTTTGGATTACCTTCCGCATCGACTGAAGAAACAAGCGCGGCATTAGGATCGAGTTCTACTAATTCCTTTTCTTTTTCGTAAAAATCATTCCACGCATCTAACCAGTTGTTGTAATTAGAAATATCATTGCTCATTAGTTTACTTATAGTCAAATTGTAAAAAAATTGAATTGAAATAAGAGCGAATGAGATGCATTATCAAAAATAATGATTGAAGTGTTAAAAAAAATTTGGTTTTTACAACTCAGATTTGTCAAAATTTATCTATCAACAGGTGTGTATCCACCTTTAATTAGAAATAGAAAACGTAATAATTGGAGTAAAAAAAAGTGATTATTCTTGCTTTTCTTGATTTTTGATAACAACTTCGGTAACACGCTGCATTTGACTTTCAATCCTTACAGAATGATCCTTAAAGTCCTGTCGAATTAAATAAACAAGATAAATTAATACACAAACAGCAATGAATGTTAAAAATTCCATGCTGTTATTATAGCTCTAAATGCATATTTAAAAATGATAAAAAAGAATAGGAATTTTGCCTACTTTTCACCTCTAATTTTTAAAATTTGTTCATATGCATCATTAATTCTTTGAAAGTTCTCTTTTGCTTTTTGAATAAGGCTTTTATCAGTAATGCCTTTTGCCCGAACGATATCTGGATGGTTTTTGCGAGCTAAATTTCTGTAAACTTTTTTAATTTCCGCAGACGTTTGAGATTTAGAAACACCAAGTACCTTGTACGGGTCTTCTTTGACAAATTCAGGTCGAGAATTTCTTAATCTATTAAACGTTACTTGATCAATTCCAAAAATCTGGCTAACTTTTTTTATATATTTTAGTTCTGGAGCCGATAAATCATGATCAGCATATCCAATTTCAAAAAGGCCTAATATGACTTGCTCCAACATTTGTGGAGTTCGGTAAAAAGTGTCTCTTAACTGCTGAGCGTAAGGTTCAAATCCTGCACTGGTTTGTGCAGCTTCTTTCCATATTGCTCCAACCTGTTTCATATTTTCTTGAGGTATTTTAAATATTTTTTTGAATTTTCTTATTTCGTCGTCAGTGACTCTTCCATCTGCTTTTGCCAACTTTGCACAGAGAACAACAAGCCCTAAAGCATAAACACCTTGATTACTATTAAAGTTAGCCCCAGGATTTCTAAAGTTTGTTTTCTTTCCAAGAAAGTATGCGCCTGCAGTAAATGCAAGTGCGCCCAAAGGGCCTGCTATCATATTCCCTAAAGAAGCTGCTATTAAATATTTCCAAATGTTCATAGGTTTAAAAATTGATTAATGATAATCTAAATTTTAATAAAATCTATATGAACAGAAATAATATTAAGTTGGGTGCGCTCTATATGCTGATATCTGTTACAGGGTTCAGCATCATGGATATAGCAGTAAAATGGACAACTGCAGAATATTCAATAGGCATGGTCATTGCGGCACGTATGATTGGAGGCTTGATACCTCTTTTTCTTGTTGTACCCAAAGAAAGGTGGGGTAATTTTTTTCATACTACTAAACCCGGCTTGATGTTTATTAGAGCATTCACTGGAACAGCTGCACTTTTTTGTGTTTATGCAAGTCTTCATTATTTACCCCTTGCAACCACTGTAAGTCTCACGTTTGCATCACCAATTTTTAGTACGCTGCTGTCAATATTTATACTCGGTGAACTTGTAAGAGTAAGAAGGTGGATTGCAATTGTAATTGGTTTTGCCGGAGTCTTGATCATAATCAATCCAACATCCAGTGAGTTTAGTGTCTACATGTTATTACCAATTTTATTTTGTGTATTCTTTGCGATGGTATCGATTTCAATCCGTTTATTAAGTGAGACCGAACCATCGTATTTGATTGCTTGGTATTTTACTTTATTTGGCTTCATTGCATCTTTATTTACAATTCCTTTTGGAGGATGGAAAATACCAGTATCTTGGTTTGACCTTGGAATTTTAACAGCAGTTGGAATTTTTGGAGGAATTGGAAACCTTGCTCTGACCTCAGCGTTTAAACATGCTGAAGTCTCTCTGGTTACACCTTTGAAATATCTTAGTTTAATTTATGGAATAATATTTGGTTATATGATTTGGAATGAGATACCTGCGTGGAATACTTATGTCGGTGCTGGATTTATTATCTTATCAGCAATTTTTATTCTTAGACGTGAGACCGCTCTAAAAAAAGAGATCCAACCAGAAAAATTCTCAATTCAGCGTTAGTTCTTATTTAAAAAAGTGTCTATACCTTTTTTGGTTTCAGACATTTGTAGATTTTCAACCATTGCTTTACTTGCAAAATCGTAGGCATCAGAAATTTTCATTGCTGACTGTTTGTATAATGTTTCTTTCGTGAGCGCGAGTACTTCGGACGTGTGATCACAAACTTGTTGAGAAAATAATTCGACCCTTTTATCTAATTCGTCATCTTCTAAATATTCGTTGATGAGTCCTGCTTCTTGTGCTCTATGAGCATTAAGAGGCTGACCGCTCACTAATAATTCCATAACATTTTTTGAAGATATTGCACGGGCTACAGATACTGACGGTTGATGACAGCCAAAATTAAAGTTTATACCACCAAGTGCAAATCTTGCTGATTTAGAACTAAAAACACAATCCATTATACTGACTAATCCCAGCCCGCCGGCGGTTGCAATACCTCTTACCTTGGCAACAAAAATCTTTGGACTTGTTCTAATTTTCATTAACATTTCAGAGCACTCCGCAAATAGAAGTTCTTGTGATTTCTTATCATTATTTTTAATCATCTCTTGAACTTCATTAAAACTATGTCCACTACAAAAGATTTTTTCATTTGAACTTTCAAATATAACAAGTTTGTGATCTTTGGATTTACTAACGCGATCTATCTCCATTTTAATTGCTGACATCATTTCCATGGTTAGGCAATTTGCTGGTGCATCATTAAGAGTGAGCGTTACAACTTGTCCATCATCTTTACTTACTAAAATATCCGTCATGAACTAAACCTTATATTAATTCGCCTGTTTCTTTTACCTTTATTTTCAATCTTTCCAATCTCAAGTGGTCCAATTTCTTTTGTAGATTGGCAATGTGTTCCTCCACAACATTGAAGATCGATAATGTTTTCTCCCTCACCAATTTGAACTGTTTGTACTTTGTTATCTATAACTGGAGGTGAAACGGCAGCTCCTTTCGCTAAGTGAGGATTTGATTTAAGTTCATCTCCTGTAATTTGATTTATGATTATGGGATAGTCTTTACTAATAATATCCCTAATCTTCTCATTTAATTCTTCTTTATTTAGCATTGATGGATCAACATCAAAGTCTATTCTTGATTTAGCACTTCCAACCGATGCGCCTGTTATAAGGGCGTCAACTAAGCTACACAAAATGTGGCAACTGGAATGCATTTTCATATGAGCATATCTGAGTTCCCAATTGATCTTAAGTTCAGCAGATTGATTAATTAAACTTTGATCAATAGGGCCGTCAACAATATGCAAAATTTCATTTGGCTTCGATCCTTTTTTAGTATCTACAACTTTGAGAACTTGGTCCTTTAATACAATCTCACCTTGATCTCCAGGTTGTCCACCTGACTCTGCATAAAAAATTGTTCTATCCAATTGTATAATATTTTCTTCAACTCCAATAATACTGGCTTCTGTTTCTTTTAAGTAACTATCTTGATTGAAAAGAAGGTCAGTCATAAATCTATAAATAAAAATCGTATTCTTCTGAAGGTATGAAACTGTTATCCATATGTTCAAATTCACCTTCTTTGGCTGATACGTATAAATCAAGATACTCTTTTCCTAAATACTTAGATAAAATTTTTGATTCTTGAAAACGATTTAATGCAGACTCCATATTTTTTGGCATTTCAGGATCAGCAGTTTTGTCAGCACCCTCAGTGTTATCAAAACTTACTTGGTCTGTTGGTGAGAGTTTTCTTGTAAGTCCGTGGTGAAGTCCAGAAAGGATACAGGCTAAAACAAGATATGGATTTGCATCAGCTGATGCTACCCGGTGTTCAATTCTTTTTGCACTATCTGATCCAGCGGGTATTCTCAATGAAACATCTCTTCGATTCCAAGACCAACTTTTATTTACAGGAACAAAATTTCGGGTTTGTATTCTTCGATAACCATTTCTATTTGGAATAAATATTGGAAATGAGTCATAAAAAGCTTCTTGAAAACCAGCTAAAGCATTTTTTAACTTATCATTTCCGTAACGATTCTTAGTTGCAAAAATATTTTTTCCATCATCATCGTACACTGAAATATGCAGGTGCATTCCATTTCCAGTCTCCTCAAGAAATGGCTTTGCCATAAATGTTGCTTCAAACCCATGCTTTGCAGTTGTTTCTTTTATTATTCTTCTTAACATTGCTGCATCATCCGCTGCTTTAAGCAGATCACCGGTATGCTTTAAATTAATTTCATATTGGCCAGCAGCAAATTCACTTGAAGCTGTTGTTGCAGGGATATCTTGAATTTTACAGTTCTCGTTAATTTCATTAAATAAATCCCCAAACATATCAAGATCAGGAATTCCATATACATGAGTTTTACTCGCACCTAATGCAGGAACTGGTTTACCTTCTTGATTTCTTTTCTTATCCAACAAATAAAACTCTAATTCAAAAGCCACTACTGGATTAAATCCGGTGCCTTTGAATTTATTCATTACTTTTTCTAAAATATTTCTTGGGTCAACTTCCGCCGGGTTTTCTATTACACCCCATTTTTCCTGTTCTTTTCTCATAGAAATTAGTACTTGAAGAACCTTGCTATCCCAAGGGACGGGCTTTATGGAATTTTTAACGGGCATTAAAACTCCATCTGGATCTCCGTCAGTCCAACCAAGATTCATCGTGTTGGTTACGCCACCGAGGACATCTAAATAAAATGCTGAAAAAGGTAACAATACACCATCTGAAAAAATTTTATCTGCCTCTAGTACTGGAAATCTTTTTCCCCTTACATATCCACAGAGGTCTGTAAATATTGCGTCTACATATTGGATATTATGATGACGATTAAGCACTTCATCAAATTCTGATTGTGTTGCAAGTTCCATATAGGTATCGAATAAAGATTAGACTAAGTCGTTCAGGTGTGTCTGTAAATGATTAAGGTAAAATTTCTGATATTGAACTAAGCTCGTCTCTAAATCCCCATATTTGCCAGGCTGATAGGACCTGCTTTCAATTCCCTTTTGATTCATTTCACATAACTGGGAATCTTCAGTAGAAGTTTGGTCCCACAAAAAAATCATTTTATCGACATCAACTTCCGCATCTTTATGAGTTACCCAATATTGGGTCACTACTGTTTTATTTTGACTAATTGGTGAGAATAAAAAAAGTATCACAAATTCGTTATTTGCAACAAAGCTGTTAAATGGGCTGAAACCAATTGCAGTATAACCATTGTCAGCACCAATCTCCCTAAAATCACCCATCAATGTTGAACAAGAATAACTACCATCCATTGTTTCTGATGCAATACCTTCAGGTAAAGGAGTACGCTCTGCAATTCTAAAATATTTTGAGTCATGTTCACTGAACTCTCCAACAAATAAACCTCTTTTTAAAGTTTGTTCTGTCCACTCTTTAATACGTTTTGTAAGTTTAGGGGCCTCAATCCCCGAACCAACACCTGCTCCATAAGAATTGCAATAATCTTCACCATGCACACTTAGATAATCTTTGTGCGTAAATT
The DNA here is from genome assembly GCA_902617525.1 of uncultured Pelagibacteraceae bacterium. Taxonomy (GTDB): domain Bacteria; phylum Pseudomonadota; class Alphaproteobacteria; order Pelagibacterales; family AG-422-B15; genus CACNXQ01. The sequence continues at coordinate 72,411 of CACMWW010000005.1, forward strand.
CGCCTCCCCAGCAATGAGCGCATTCTTTAAAGTTATGAATTGTAGCTAAATGTGAAGCATTAAAAATAAAATCTTTTTGAAAAGCAATCTTACCATCATTCAGTCCATGTATTTTGATGTATGGTTCAAGTGGTTTAATGAATTCATCAAATGAATAGGGAGAGTTTGATAAATTGATAAATACTAAACTCTCATACACTTTTAAATGACACTTAATATTTGGATCAGATGCGGAAATTGAAAGTTGATTATCATCTGTTTTTTTTATCTCTATAAATCCTTTATTTAAGTTGTATGTAAAGATATCGTTTTGATTAAAGTACGAAAGATGGGTGAGAAAAACCCATTGTTTTTTGAAAATTGCGTCATAACTTGCATGAAATATCTCTGAATTTGTAAAGAAAAGTTGATCCATTCCTGCGTGTGGATCTTGGCTCTGTATTAAACTTTTGATTTTTTCACTTATCATAAATTATTTTCAATATATTTTAATAATTGTTAAATTTAAATAAAAAATCATCATGAATGATACTGATATTGAAATTTGTTATTTATCCGCTTCAGATACATTAAAGAAGTACAAAGAAAAAAAATTATCTCCAGTTGAAGTCCTGTCGGCTGTAATTAAAAGAATAGAAACAGTTAATCCTAAGATAAATGCATTTAATTATCTTGATTTTGATAAGTCTATAGAACTTGCAAAAGAGTCTGAGAAAAAATTTTCCAATAATAATGATGTTCTGCCTCTTGAAGGATTACCTTTGGCAATAAAAGACGAAGTGAATATAAAAGGGCAACCAAATCGCAATGGTTGCTTACTTCTCAAGAATAATATCGCAAAGAAAACTGATATTGATGTTGAAACAATAGTCAATTCTGGCGCGATACTTCACGGTCGCACAACCAATCCAGAATTTTCTCTCACTTCTTTTTGTCACTCAAAACTAAATGGCGTAACAAGAAACCCTTGGAACTTAGATATGACACCTGGTGGATCAAGTGGAGGCAGTGCGGCTGCATTAGCTTCAGGTTGTGCAATGTTGACAACAGGAAGTGACATTGGAGGTTCAATAAGAATACCAGCAGGTGCATGCGGCGTAGTTGGATTCAAGCCACCTCATGGAAGAAATGCTCAAAGTTATCCATTCAATCATGACCCTTACTGTGTAACAGGACCACTCGCAAGAACAGTGGTTGATACTGCAATGATGCAAAACATTATGTGTGGACCAAACCAAAAAGATATAACATCTTTACGTCCAAAAAAAACATTACCATTAAATTACGAAAATATTAAAAATTGGAAAATTGCTTATTCAATGGACTTAGGATTTTTTGAGATTGATAAAGAAGTAGAACAGAATACGCTGACGGCATTAAAAAAATTTGAAAGTCTTGGATGTCAGGTCACAGAGGTGAAACTTAATTGGAAAAAAGATGAAGTAAATTCGGTTTGCTTCAGTCATTACGCAAATTCTTTTTATAAAGAAATTTCTGAGCTTTCAGTTTCTGAAAAAGAGCAGTTGAGTGATTACACAAAAATGTTCAGTGGTGTTACTGAAATGCACATTGACTCCTTAAAAAATAATAAAAAAATTTATCACGAACAAATTGGTGCTCACTTGGGTTATGGCGTTGAAGAAAGTGCAGTGGTGACTGGAAAAATGTATGAAGAAATCGGTCCAATATTGGAAAAATATGATTTATTTATTTGCCCTACCAATGCCTTACCGGCAATCAAAGCTGATATTGATATAGTTAACGAACGCGTCATTATTAATGGAAAAGAACAAGAATGTGCTGACTTTGCATGGTGTATGTCTCACCCATTCAATATGTTGGGCAAACTACCAGTCCTTTCCGTACCCTCTGGCTTTAGTTCAAATCAAGTGCCTACTGGCATTCAGATTATTTCACGCTCCTACAGTGATGAACTAGTATTCCAAGGAGGATACAACTACGAAATGGTCGATCCATGGCTAAATAATGTGAAAAATCGGCCAGTTTTTGATTGATATAGTATTGACCAGTTTATCCAGAGGTGTACAATTTTTTCAGATTAAACAAAAAAAAGGATAATTAATTATGCCAAAATACGATGTAACTAAAAAGTTCATTGATAACTTGCGAGAAGGCAAGGTAAGTCGTAGGTCTTTTGTAAAGGGTATGGGTGCAGCTGGTGTTCTAGGTTTAACATCCGGTCTTGTTCCTGCTACTAATGCATTTGCATCTACTGGACGTGCTTTTGTTTGGGGCGGTTATGATGACGATGGTCTATTTGGACCATATGTTGAAGCTCACGGATCACCAGAATATTCAACTTTTGGAGATGCGGAAGAAGGTCTTCAAAAATTAAAAGCTGGTTTTGAAGTTGATGTTGCTTGGCCTTGCCAAGGTGAAATTGCACGATGGGTAAGAGCTGGTGTTATTCAGCCACTGGACACATCAAGATTAGAAAACTGGGGAGATATGTTCCCAGAAGTTAGAGACTTACCAAGTGGTATAGTTAACGGACAAAACTATTTTGCACCGGTTGACTGGGGAGACACAAGCATTGTGTACAACACTGATAAAGTCACTTGGATGCAACCAGGTAATGAAAGTCTATATCTCTTAGAAGATCCAAGAATGAAAGGTAAAATTGGAGTACTTGATAGTGCTGCCGATAGTTTATTCTTGATGATGCATTATCTAGGAACAGACATTAAGGACATTAACCAATTAAATAAAGCGGCTATTGATCAAGGTATCAATAAGTTCCGTGAACTCAGAGATAATGGAAACATTAGAACATTCTTCGCTGACTCTGCTTCTATTGCTGAAGCAATTGGAAACGAAGAGGTCTGGGCTTCAATTTGTTGGAATGAAACATCATGGGAGACTGGTTACCCAATGATGCGTCCTGTTGAAGGTACAATGACATGGGCATGCGGACTTGCAATTGCAACAGGTGCAAATCTAGATGTTGCTTATGACATGATTAACGCTGCAACTAGTGCCGAAACTTCAGCTTATCTATTAAGCGAATGGGGTTATGGACACTCTAACCAAAAAGGCTTTGGCTCACTTACTGCAGATGAGCTAGCTGAAAGAGGAGTTGCTCCAAACCCAGCTGAACACTTAGCGAATGGTGCATTCTCAGTAATGCCACCAGATGATGTAACGGATTACATGGAAGCTCAGTGGGCAGAAATGACTGCTGGCGGTTAATCTTAAATTTGTGAAATCATTAATAGCCTGTTCTCTTATTGAGAGCAGGCTATTTTTTTTGCAGTAAGCTAATATCTTCTAAACTAATACTTATAAAACAAGTATTATTCTCAAATGACTGATTATCAAAGTGCTGGGATGATACAGTTATTACTTTATTTATTCCTGATACCTCAACATAAAATCTTGTCATTTCCCCTAAGTAGGAAGTCTGATTTATTTTTGCTTCTAAGCAAATATCCCAATCAGATTTATCTCTAGAAATCATCATTGACTCTGGTCGAACACTACAAACAACATCAGATGAATTCTCTGGAATATTTAGGTTATTCTTGACTTTAAAATCACCAAGATCTTCAATCGCAACATTAATTTGATCGCCATCTTTTGACTTTGTAGATGCTTTTAAAAAGTTTGTTTCTCCAATGAAATCACTTACAAAAATATTTTCTGGGTTCTTATAAAGTTCATTTGGAGCAGAAAGTTGTTGTATCTTGCCTTCACTCATAACAGCAACTCTATCAGACATGCTGATGGCTTCTTGTTGATCATGAGTTACAAATACAAAGGTAATTCCAATTTCTTTCTGTAGCGTTCTCAATTCAAGTTGCATTTCGTCTCTTAATTTTTTATCCAATGCTCCAAGAGGCTCATCTAATAAAAGAACTTTTGGTTGTCTAACTAAAGCTCTTGCTAACGCAACACGCTGTCTTTGCCCACCAGATAATTGCCCACTGAATCTTTCCTCATAACCCTCAAGCTTTACAAGGGCTAAAACATCATCAACTCTTTTTTTAATTTCGTCATCAGTCAAACCAAGTTTTCTTAATCCAAATTTTATATTTTGCTCAACATTAATGTGAGGAAATATGGCGTAGTTTTGAAATACCATATTTGTAGGTCTTTTATCAGGAGGCAATGCGGTGATATCACTGCCATCGATTAATAAATTACCATTTGTTGGATATTCAAATCCTGCTAACAATCGAAGTAAAGTTGTCTTTCCACATCCTGATGGACCCAACAAAGAAAAGAACTCTCCTTCTTTAATTGAAAAAGAGACGTCATCAACTGCTTTTACATTTCCAAAATGTTTTGAAATTCCATTTATCTGAATAAAATTTTCGTTCATATTTTTTATAATTTAATAGCTATATCCTTTTTTTCTTTGCCTTGTCCAACATTTCTCAACCAGAATGCTAACAAAACAATAAAAGTAGTAAACACAATTATCACCGCTCCCAAAGCAAGTACATGTGGGAGTTTTTTCACAAATCGCATTTGATTCCACATATACATTGGTAAAGTTGCATCACTGCCAGATAGAAAGAATGCCAGAATAAATTCATCAAAGGATATAATAAAACTTAGTAATAAAGCTGCTATTATACCTGGCAAATAAAGAGGTAGTGATACTCTGTAAAAAGTTCCCCATGCATTTTCCCCTAAATCGCGTGAAGCTTCTTCTAAAGAAAAGTCAAAACCTTCTATTCGCGCAATCAATATCAACATTGCAAATGGAGTGCAAAATAATATGTGTCCTATTGTTACTGGAACCAGACCCAATGGAAAACCAAGGTTGATCCATATAATTAATATTGATACTGCTAAAATAATTTCTGGTATTAAAAACGGCATCATTATGGCTCCGTAAGAAACATTCTGACCCCTAAATTTGTATCTAACAAATGCCTTTGCAGCGAGAAGTGCAATTGCTGTACTTACAACGCTTGCAACAACGCCGACTTTAACGCTCGCCCATAAAGCTTTATGTAAGTTTCGCTTTGACCACATTTCCTCATAATGATCTGTGGTAAATCCTGCTAATGGAAATGACATATAATTTGCATCATTAAAACTGAAAATCGGTAAAAAAAGAACCGGTATATAGAGAAAACCAAAATATATTAATGTGTAAACTAGAAGTGAATTGTTTTTTTCATTCATGATTTAAGAAAGCCTCTGTGTAAGTCTTTTTGTTGTGTATGAGACAATTGCTGTTATGAGAATAACGGTCGTCAGCATGATTGTGGCTGATGCCGCTCCAAGTGGTATATTGTTTATTTTTCCAAAATAAGCTTGGATCATATTTGATAACATTCTTCCCTCAGTGCCCCCAATTAAGGCAGGCGTTACATAATCACCTACAGTTGGAATAAATATTATTAAAATCGCACCAATGACACCTGGCAAGGAAAGAGGAAATGTCACTTTCCAAAATACTTCAAATTTTGATAAACCTAGATCTCTTGCAGCTTCAATATATGAAAAGTCTATTTTCTCAAGAGACACGTAAAGTGGTAATAAAGCAAATGCTGCCCAAGCATGTGTTAGAGTAATAATAACAGCTTCCTCCGAGTACATAAGAAATGTAAGAGGCTCACTAATAATGCCTGCACCTAATAATGTTGAATTGAAAACTCCTTTGGTGCCCAGTATGATTTTCCAAGAAAATACTCTTAATAGGTATGAAGTCCAAAAAGGTAAGGTTAATAAAACTAACCATAACATTTTGTTTTTTTTCACATAAAAAGCGATGTAATAGCATACAGGGTACGCTGTTAGAAGAGTGATCAGTGTTACAATGAATGATATTTTAACCGACTTAATGAGAAGCGAGACAAGCAAACTTTTTTCAAAAAAGTCAATGTATCGCTGAAATGTTGGAGTGAAATCAATCTCCATCATGCTTACTTGTGTAAAAGAGCTAAAACTTAGCATTAATGCCATAGGAATAAGCATTACGAGAATTATTAAAAATAATGCAGGAGACAGTAATGAATATGCTTTTGCATTATCACTCTTAGAGTATAAATTTCGCCAAGCTTGAAACATAAGAAAATTTTAATTTATATAAATAATTGATGCAATTTATATTTCTTTTTTGCTTCTATCCGTGAGATTAGCATACCACAAATATAATCTTAAATACCAAAGTCTTAAAAATCCAAATGGGATTTTAGGTGATAGGCCCTGATAGACTTTTGAAATGTTTGTTTCCCCACTATTTGACTCGTAAATCATTTCAGCTAATTTTTTACCACAATAGACAGTTGTATTATTACCGTTAGCTTGATAGCCGTATGAAAAATATACAGACTTATCTTCTTCTAATGCACCAAATGCGGGAACAAAGTCACGAGTCATAACAACAGTGCCTCTCCAATAATGATCAATATCGACCTTGTCCCAATTTGGAAATACCCCACGAAATTTTTTTGTCATGAATTCTTGCATTCTCTCTGCGCTCTTTTCATCACCGTAGGTGTCGCCTCTTGTTCCAAATAACATCCTGTTTGAAGGCATTCTTCTATAATAATACAAGATCTCTCTAGAGTTGCAGATTGGATTAAGAGTTTTATAGTTCTGTAGTTTGAACTCGTCTTCTGACATTTCTCTAGTAACAATTATATTTGATAAAACAGGCATCATTCTATTTGCAAAACTTGGATGAAGAGACTCATCTGTGTATCCATTTGTTGCAACAACAACCTTATTTGCAGTAATCGATCCGCTATCTGTAATTAATTTATGCGAACCGTTTCTTTCCCATTTTTTCACTCTAGAAAAACTATGAAGTTTCGCTCCCACATCAACAGTTGCTGATGCAAAGCCATTCATAAAAGCCATTGGGTTCATTGCAAATCCTGCTTCAGTAAAAACAGCTCCAAATTGTTCTGTTGATTGATGTCCAACTTCATCAAACTCCTCTTTGGGTATCCACTTGGTGTTAATACCAAAATATTTTTTAAGATCGTTGCCCCACTCCTTTAATTCCTCACTGCTATCAGGGTGATGAGCAACATCTAGATTGCCTGTGCCAGTTTTTTCACATTCAATATTATTTTCCGAAATAAGTGAGGATAAAAGTTCAACACCTTCAATTTGAGAAGAAAAAAATTTCTTTGTTTCATCCAGGCCAAACTTTGCAATCAGTTGGTTGACCGATAGTTTTGTTGCAGGCAAACAACAAAAGCCAGCATTCCTTGCACTGCTTGCAAATCCAAAATGCCCTGCCTCTAGTAATCTTACGTCACCGCTGTAATTTTTTGCAATGTGATAAGCTGTACTTATTCCAGTAAAGCCGCCACCTATTACACAAACATCACAGCTTTCATCAGTTGTGAGCTTAGGATATTTGTCTTGTTCTATTTGACTGACTTTTTCCCAGTAACTTTTTACTGGCTTATTAACGTCGTAAATATCTTTGTTATAAAGTTGCTTCATACTCTCTCGCTTAGAGATTATGGTAACTGCATGTTGGTAAAATACCAATTATAAAAGTAAGTTACCGCTGACTCATTTTCAGATAAAACTCCAGGTTTAAAAGACTGTGATAGAAGGCCTTCCTGGTTATTTTCAATTATTGTTGTATCATGCGCCGTAGTAACATCCCAAATATAGCTTACTTCCTCGGGCTTAAAGTCTTTATTCTCCTCAGCTTCCTCGTTTACGAGCCATATGAGTTCCACTTCAGACTCTAGAAGTGAGATGGGTTTAAAAATAAACATGACGCCAAAATCATTTGTGAAATAACAACAGCCAAATGGATTAAAGCTTACTTGGGTTAATCCTCCATCAAAATCTTTAAACTGTCCCATTAGTGAAGAAGCTGGCTTTCCATCTTTGGTTTGTGATAAGTTTCCGTTTCCAATTGGAGTTCTGTCAACATATCTGTTTAAGCCTTTTTTTAATCCTTCTTCTGTTTCAAGATAAACCTCAGACGGAGTTCCATTTTTTTTACATTCCTCGACCCAAGGTTTAATTTTATTTAGATATTCATCAGTCTCTTTTTGAGGTGCAGTACCTATTCCAGCACCCATTGCGACAACCCAGTCTTTATCCTGTACTGCACAAAGCTCTGGATGTGCTGTAGGACAGTGATAACACTCCTGAAAATTTTCAAGAACTAATTTAAAATTTGCATGAGTTGGATATTTTTTTCTTATCGCAATTTTTGACTTACTCGTCTGATGAAATTCCATCATTTCTTTTAGAGGCTCAATGAATTCATCAAAATTCATTGGTTCTTCTAATGATAAGTTAATAAATATTAATCCTTCATAAATTTTAAAATGGCACTCTCTAAGACCCCACTCTTCTTTTTTAAAATCCTCCGGCATAAAACGTGCAGCTTTAAGCTCACCTTCTGCTGAAAAACTCCAGGCATGATAGGGACACACTAAAAGTTTTTTTGATCCCTCTTCATCTAAACAAATTCTTGATCCTCGATGAGTGCAAACATTATAAAATGCTCTTACTTCATTGTCTCTTCCTCTAATAACTATGATGGACTCCTTTTCGGCATCAAAAACAAAATAATCACCTGGATTAGGAATACGACTGATGTGATCTACCATTAACCACTGTTTGAAATAAATTCGCTTCATCTCTTCGGAAAAAATATTCGAATCTGTATAAAAGTCTTGGGGTAATGTTTTACCCTCCTGATAGTTTTTTAGCAGATGGTTAAACTCGAGCATTTATTTAAGATGCAGACCAAAGGCCTTCTTTCTTGATGTCATCTGTAGCTAACTCAATTCCTTTTCTAAGTATACTTACGAGATCATCTATCTGTTCCTTAGTGATGATCAAAGAAGGAGACATGACACACGTATTAAATAGCGGTCTAACAATTAAACCAAGATTTTGACAATGAGAATTGATGCGAGAAGCGATCTCGTATTGTAAATTCAGAGGATCTTTTTTTTCTTTACTGATTACACATTCAACAGCAGCCATTAATCCCTCACCACGTACATCGCCAACAATCGGTAGATCAATTAATTCACTTAATTTAGATTGAAAATAAGGGCCGACTTCCTGTACATGTTCAAGGAGGTTATTTTTTTCAATATAATCAAGTGTTGCTGTAGCTGCTGCCATGCTCACTGGGTGACCCGAGTCAGTAAATCCATTTGAAAATATAACTTTTTCTTTATTATCAAGTTGAGACATAAGCTTTTCAGAAATAACAACCGCACCACAAGGTACGTATCCTGAAGTAATCCCTTTTGCTAAAAGGATGATATCAGGTTCTAAATCGAAATAATTTTCTGAAGCGAATATATGACCTAACCTTCCAAATCCGGTTACTATCTCATCAGAAATATAAATAACATCGTACTTAGTACAAATTTCCCTTGTCTTTTTGTGATATCCTTTAGGAGGAACAATTACTCCGCCTGATGCTAGGATTGGCTCTGCAATAAATGCCGCGACCTTATCTTGACCAAGTTCTAAAATTTTATTTTCTAACTCTTTAACTTTTAAATCACAGAATTCTTCATCACTTAAATCGTCTGGTTTTTTAAACGGATTTGGCGCAGACAAATGATGAACTAAGTTATCTGCAAAATCAAAGTTGTTTTTATCTCTTTCTTTACCTGAACATGAAGCCCCTAAAAATGTACTACCGTGATATGCATCATGACGTGAGATAATTTGTTTCTTATCTCTTAACCCACGAACGTTATTATAAAACATTACAAATCTTAATGCAGAGTCTACTGCTGAAGATCCTCCGGACGTGAAAAATACTCTTTTAAGATCACCGGGCGCATATTTAACAAGTCGTGAAGCATAGTTATATGCAATCTCAGTGGACTCCGTGAATGGGCTGGCGTAGGGCATTCTTGTAATCTGATTATAAACAGCATCAGCAATTTCTTTTACGCCATGTCCTACGTTAACATTCCACATTCCTCCAGGACCATCAATAAGCTGTCTTCCTGTTTGATCGTAAAGATAAATTCCTTTTGACTTTTCAATGAATGTCCTGCTGTCTTCACCACGATACTCAAGATACTGCCATGGGTATAGAATTCTATCGTCGAGAGTATTAAGGAGATCTTTTTTTTCGGGAATCGAAGTTGATTTGGGCATATTGAAGTATAGCCTATATTGAACAGCTGTTCAATAATTGAATTTTAAAAAAACAGCCTATTTTTGGCTATTCATAAAGGTCTGCAGGTACTTTGTTACGTCTTTCAGGGCTAAAAAATTGTCTTTTTACAACCTTACACTTTGCCCATATTTTTTTATATTCCAATTCCTCTGGGTGATAAATTTCTGCAAAAATATTTTCTTTAATCTTAATTCCATATGGACGCTTTAGAGACGCAAGCGCAACGTTTCTTTTCATGGTAGGTGACCACATTGCTGCGGTAACAATTCCTATATCTTCTTTTTTTTCATTATAAATCACAGAGCCTACTGCGGGCTTATCGCCATCTATGTCCAATCCAACTAAACATCTTTCAGAATTACCTGTCTCTTTTTCTTTCTTTAAAGCGCGTTTGCCTACAAAGTAACTTTCTTTATTGAGATGAACAAGCCAACCCATTCCAATTTCATACGGTGAACGCATTCTCACTGGTCTTAAGGAATCTTCAGCTGCCATAAAATCAGTATTGGTTTGAATAAAGCCAGCTTCAATCCTTGTCATCTCAAGAGCATGCATGCCAAAAGGTCTTATCTTTAATTCTTTTCCAGCTTCCATGATACTATCCCACATGTTTTCTGCATTAGCTGGATCAGTCCATAATTCATATCCTAAATCACCTGTGAAGCCTGTTCGTGAGATCAAAACATCATATCCGTTAATATTATATTGTTTCATTCCAAATGGTTTTAATAATTCAAGGTCATCTGCTCCGTAGTTTTTTAGTGTTGAACAAGAAGTAGGTCCTTGGATTGCTAATGCAGCCGTTGTGTCTGTTGCATCCTCAAAAGAAACATCAAAACCTTCAGCAGAGTCATGTAGCCAATTATAGCTCTTTACTGCACAGCAAAGCATAAATTTTGTATTCGAAAATTTAAATATGGTACCATCGTCCATTACTTTACCATCTTCATTACACCAAATTATGTATGCTACTGTATTGTCTTCCATCTGTGATAAATCTCTTGTTACAAGATAATCAACAAATTTATTAGCATCGCTGCCATTGATCATATATTTGCACATAGGTGTGAGATCCATAACTGAGGTGCCATTTCTAGCAGCAGTATATTCCAACTCAGTTGTTGAGTATTCTGTGGGTACAGTAAAACCGTTCCAGTTATAATATTTATTTGTTCTTGAAGCTAAGCTTGTTCTAGAGTGAAAAGGGGTTTTTTTTAGTGCTGTAAATCTTAAATCTCTATTCATATTTATGCGTCCTCCAAGATAGCTTGAGCCGCATTTTTTCCTGGAATTCCAGTTAAGCCTCCACCCGGATGAGTACCTGCACCACACATATATAGTCCGTCAAGATGGGTTCTATATTGTGATGCCCCAGGAATTGGTCTGAGCATAAATAGCTGATCGATTTGAATTTCTCCATGATGCCAATGTCCGCCTGAAACATAAAAATTTTTCTCTATGTCGTCGGGAGTAACAATTGTTTTAGTCTCTATACAGCTTTGAATATCAGGTGCATATTTCCCTATTAATTTTATAACGGCATCTACATAGTTATCTTTAATTTTATCCCAACCCTCCTGCGCACCGTAGGAAGCATATTGAACTTGAATATCTAATACAGGATTACTCTGGTCAGAATTTTTTAGTTTCATTTCTAAAATAGGTTCCATAGAAAGTTTATCAAACTTACTTGGATTAAATGCCTCTTCTATATAATCAATTGAAGGAGCAATTACCATTCTACTTTCTAAATCATTTTTATCGCAGTTAATAAATTCAGGTTGTTTATTGAGACTTAATGATAATTTTGCAACTTTTCCTTTTGATCGATGATGTTTGATTCTTCTTTTCACATCAGTGTCTAAATTCTCAGTTCCTAAAAGACAAAAATAAGTCGATCTTGGATCTGCATTAGAAATAATTTTTTTTGCATAAATTTTTTCACCGCTGTGAAGTTCAACTCCTATTGCTTTATCATTTTCAGTAATGCATCTTTTAACCGATGAAGAAGTTTTAATTTCAACTTTATTTTTATTACTGATATCAAGCAAAGTATCTACAAAAGCTTTACTGCCACCATCAATTTCATATATTCCCCCAAAGATTGAGTTGTCATGTGTGGCCATGCGATAAAGTAAATTAATCAATGAACCGGGTGATCTTGGGCCCAAGTTAGAACCAAGCACCGCATCATGGGCGATTAGGCCTTGCAAAAGAGTATTTTCAAAATTGTCTTCCAATTCGTCCGCGATATTAAGCCCTATCATTCTTGCAAACTCATTAAATTTTTTCTTTCCAAGCATTCGAACATTCATGCCTAATTTGAATAATTTAAAATAATCAGAGAAAGTATTGTTCATGATCCTTGGTGGTGAAGCCATCATGAAAGAACCTAAAGCCTTTGAAAAGGAGGACATTTTATCATGAAATTCTACATATCTGTCTGCATCCTTCGAAGAGAAACCAGAAATAACTTTATGGTCAATATGTTGGTTTCCAACTAGGCGAATATGTTGACCAGACTCTGACAGTGCAATCGTAGACTTTGCTTTATACTTTACTGGCAGTCCACCAAGAGAGCTTGATACGCTCAGCGGTATCTGAGGAACAAAGTTAGTTATACTCTCTTCAACAAGTCCCCCGCAATTCTCACGTGCCTCACAAATCAGAACTTTACGGTTTTTTTTTGCGAGAATATTAGCGCAAACAAGACCATTATGGCCTGCGCCAATCACTATTACGTCGTAATTGTCTGACATTAATAATAATTACCTTTTTGAGGGATATTCATATCAATTAGAACCTCCCTTGCAGCATTCGCTCCTGGTGCACCCATAACTCCACCACCTGGATGAGTTGATGAACTGCACATATACATATTTTTAAGTGGTGTTCTGTACTGTGCATATCCAGGCACAGGTCGATTAAACATAAGTTGATCCATTGTTAATTCGCCTTGAAAGATGTTTCCTTCTGTCAATCCTACTTCATTGTCTAATTCTAATGGAGTACGAACTTCGTAGTGGTTAATTAAATCTTTAAAATTAGGAGAAAACTCAGCAATACAATCAACAATATGTCTTCCAAATTCTTGCTTTCTTTCTTCATTCCATCCGCCGTTTGCAAGATTGAATGGAACATATTGAATAAAGACAGACATATAATGCTTTCCAGGAGCTGCCATTGTTGGATCGCTTTTAGAAGGAATACACATATCTACATAAGGATTTCTTGACCATTCACCTCGTTTCCAATCGTCATAGGCTCCTTCCATTTCTTCAATAGTTTCTGTGAAGTGCATATCACCTCCACCACCTGGATCACCTTCTGGAATACATGGGAATTCAGGAAGGCCGTCTAGGGCAATATTAAGTTTTCCCGATGAGCCTCTAATTTTAAAGTTTTTAACTCTTTCAACAAATTCACCAGGTAAAGAGCTTTCTTCAGTAATTTTTAAGAATGTTCTTTTAACATCTAAGTTAGATACAATTTTTTTTGCGTAATATTCATCACCTTTTTTAGTAGCAACTCCAATCGCACGACCATTTTTAGTAATGACATTAACGACTTCATTATCTGGTTTTACTTCACCGCCGTGAGCGTTTAGGCAGCCTGTCATTGCTTTTGTAATAGAGCCCATACCTCCTCTTGAATACCCCCACGCTCCAACTGAACCATCTACTTCTCCCATATAATGGTGCAGTAATACGTAAGCAGAGCCAGGTGAGCAAGGACCAAGAGCAGTTCCAATAATTGCACTTCCAGCTAAGTGTGCTTTTGTAATATCGCTTTCAAAATATTCATCTAAGTAGTCTCTGATGCTCATTGTATAAAATCGAATAGTGTCATAAATTTCTTTTTCACCAAGTCCACCTAACTCGTCTTTAGCTGCAAAATGTTTTGCAAACTCCAGGGCGCCAAATAAATCTTTTGGTTTAAAAGAAGTTAAATCAGGTGGTGTCATTTTTAATAGCGGTTTGATAATTTTGCATTGCCTCAAGACATCACGACTGTACCTTTCATAGGCCTCCGCATCTTTGTGAGAATGTCTTCTGATAGAATTGATCGTCATATCATGATCATGATAGTGGGCATAGTAGTCCCCATTTCTCATCATTGTTGCGCTACCTTCGTAAGGAATAATTTGTAAACCATATTTGTAGAGTTCAAGATCACGCATGATCTCAGGTCTTAGTAAGCTGCAAACATATGAACAGTTAGAATATTTCCATCCAGGATAGAGCTCGCGACTAACAGCAGCCCCTCCAATCCATTCATTTTTTTCTAGAACAACAACATCTAGTCCTGCCTTCGCCATATAACTAGCAGCGGTCAAACCATTATGACCCGCACCAATTACGATTACATCGTGTGTATTTTTTGCCATAAAATAAAGAATATTTAGGAATCATGATAATAAAAATTGAATGATTATTCAATACAAAACTATCTTTAATAGTTATCTTTGTGTATTGTTTATTCAATATGATGAAGGCTTTAGTTAATAAAAAATCTTCAGAACAGGCCAGTGAAACTGAGATTTCTGTTAATCATCAAAAGTTGATTGACGCTACGATAGAAACAATTGCAAAAAGAGGCCTAGCGGATACTACGATTGCTCATGTAGCAAAAAGAGCTAAAGTTTCTCAAGGTTACGCAAACTTTAGATTTAAGTCGAAAGATAATTTATTAATAAGTTCGCTGCAGTATTTATCTGATGAATACAAAAAGTCATGGCAAAAGATTTTTGAGGAAAAGAACATAGATCCAATTGATAGAATAATTCGTATAATTCAAAATGATTTCAGTTCAAAAATTGCCAACAGAAATAAAATTTCAGTATGGATTGCGTTTTATAGTGAGGTGAAATTTAGACCTTCTTATTTAGCGATTTGTCAAAGACAAGATGAAATTTATTCTCAACAAATGGAAAAGTTAGTAAGTGAAATTAATAATATTACCAATCAAAAGGAATTTACTCCAAAAGAAGTAAGTGAAACCTATCATTCCATGGTTGATGGTTTGTGGCAGCGAATATTGTTTGATCCAAAAATATACACAAATGAATTTTGTAAAAATTTAGTGCTTAAATATTTTAAAAGCATCTATGTTAATGAAGATAGGTTTGCATGAACACTACAGTTCAGAATCTTTTAGGAACAAATTACAAGACATATATTGTCCTATTTCTTTGCGCATTAATTATTGGTATTAAGCTTGGTACTTTAATTCCTCTACTTGCACTTATTTTAGAAGCACGAGGATATAGCAATACTGAAATTGGCCTCAATGTAGTAGCACAACCTCTTGCTGTAATACTATTTGTAAGAATAACACCAATAATTATTCACAAGATAGGTTTAGCGAAATCAATTATCATTGCTCAAATATTTACAATAATTCTTTATTTTACTTTTCCAATTTTTGATAGTTTGACAGCTTGGTTTGTTATCAGATTCATAATTGGTTTTGCTGGAGCGCTTGCTTGGAACGCATTTGACACATGGATGCTGTCAATGGCTGATGATACAAATCGTGGTAAAATAGTAACGATTTATAACACAGTATTTGTAATCGGTTTTGCAAGTGGCCCGATGGTATTGTCCTTAACTGGAATTGAAGGCTGGTTACCTTTTATTGTTATTTCTTCTCTTTCTTTTATCGCCATTTTACCGCTTATTATGCTTGAGATTGAAGACCCGAAATTACCTGATAAAAAGTCCCTTCCAGTATTTGCGGCTATCATTGCAGCTCCAACTATTTTTGGCGCAGCTATTCTATGCGGTTTAGATGATGTAATGTTTGTATCTTTCTTTCCCATTTTCATGATTAAGAACCAATTTACTCAAGAGATTGCATTACAATATGTAACTATTACTCTTGTAGGAGGTGTGATGTGCCAACCCTTGATTGGCGTATTGCTGGACAAATTTAATAAAAGACTGCTATTGAACATAGCAGTTTTAATTACGTTCTTTTGTCCAATTCTATTCGCTTTCTATCTAGATAATTTTTATGTAATGGCAGCGAGCTGTTTTATATGGGGCGGCGCTGCTAGTGGACTTTTTGCAATTTCACTCACAATGCTTGGTGAGAGATATAGCGCATCTCAAGTTGCAGGTGCTACAGCAATTCTTGTGATGGTCTTTGAGGTTGGCTCGCTTATTGGTCCTTTAATTGGAGGAAGAGTCATGGATGCAGTTGGACCAATGGGCTTTATCTATACAGTTACATCTTTTACTTTTATTTTCTTGGTGATATCAATATATCGAACGATTTGGAGATAAAGTATATGTCAGATGATTTACAAATAAAAATTGCTCAACCAGATGATTTCGAAAAAATTGGTGAGGTCTTTGATTTATATCGGCAGTTTTATAAAAAGGAGTCAAATGTAGAAGCCTGTAAAAACTATATTAAGGAACGTCTTAGTAATAAAGAGGCACAAATATTTTATATTGAAAATGAAAAAGAATGTATGGGCATGACCCAGTTGTACACAACTTTTGACTCACTGGAGTTGAGTAAAAAAATAATACTCTACGACTTGTATGTGAGATCTGAATATAGAAATAAAGGTATTGGACGTATGCTGATGAATGCTGCAAAAAGTTTTGCCGAAGAAAAAGGTGCAACGAGTGTTGAGTTATCGACTGCTATAACAAATAAAAATGCTCAAAGTCTCTATGAGTCATTAAACTATCAACGAGATACCGAATACTACGATTACTATCTACAGATTAAGTAAGTTTTATTTTGAAATATGATCTAGTGTTTGGTCCAGCGAGGTTTTTAGCTTTTCACAGAGTTCATCCACATGGTTATTATTGAATATAAGAGGTGGACAGAAAATCATGCCATCTCTTACAGCTCGCATTACTAAACCGTTTTCAATACAATAGTCTCTGCAAATCGTTCCAACTGTGCCAGTGTCTTCAAACATTTCTCTAGTTTCTTTATCTTTCACTAATTCTACAGCTCCAATAAAGCTCTTCATTCTAACTTCACCAACTAAAGGGTGCTTTTCAATTTCGCGCATTTGCTGCTCCAGATAAACTGAGACATTTCGTGATTGTTCAATCAGATTTTCTTCTTTGATAATTTTAAGATTTTCAAGGCTCACTGCACAAGCTACTGGGTGGCCAGAATAAGTATAACCATGGTAGAATTCACCACCCTCATTGATTAAAGTTTCACAAACTCTGTCGCAAATCATGATTCCAGACAGTGGGATATATCCTGAGGTAATCCCTTTGGCCATAGTAATAATGTCAGGTTTAATATTATAAGTATCTGATCCAAACCAGTTTCCAGTTCTACCGAAACCACAAATGACTTCATCAACAACAAGAAGAATGTCATATTTTTTACAAATTTCTTGAACTCTTGGCCAATAGGTATCAGGTGGAATGATAACTCCTCCAGCTCCTTGAATTGGTTCTCCTATAAACGCCGCAATATTATCTGGACCAATTTCATTTATTTTTTCTTCAATTTTATTAGCTGCATGAATACCAAAATCATCATGAGACATATCGCTTCCATACTTGTACCAATAAGGAGGCAACACATGTTCAAAACCAGGCATCATATCCCCTTGAGAATGCATCGCTGTCATACCGCCCAAACTCATCCCAGTCATCGTACTTCCGTGATAAGCATATTCTCTACTAATAAATGTTTTTTTATTTGGCTTACCTTTTAAATCCCAATATCTCCTTACCATTCTTACAACAGTATCGTTGGCTTCAGAGCCACTTGAAGAAAAGAATGCATGATTTAAATCGTGTGGACTAATTTCAGCTAACTCTTTAGCAAGTTCAATTGATGGCGGTGTCGCTGTTTTAAAAAAAGAATTATAATAAGGTAGTTCTTGCATTTGCTTATAGGCAACATCTGCAAGATTCTTTCTTCCATAACCTACATTTACACACCATAAGCCAGACATGGCATCAAGTAACTGTTTATCATCTGATGTAGTAAGGTGAACACCATCTGCTTTTGTAATGATGATACTACCTTCTTTTGCAAGCGACTTATAATCAGTAAAAGGATGCAGATGATGAGCTGTATCAATTTCCTGCCATTGCTTTGTTGTACGATTTAGATAAGCCATAATTATTTAAAAGCCTGTATGCCTGTTAAGTTTCTTCCCATAATTAAAGTATGCACATCGTGTGTACCTTCATATGTCTTTACGGTTTCCAAATTTACCATGTGTCTCATTACATGATACTCATCTGAAATACCGTTGCCACCAAGAATATCTCTCGCACTCCTACAAATATCTAAACTTTTTCCAACATTATTTCTTTTTATGAGACTTACCATATTGCTATCTGACTGATCTTCATCCATCAGACGCCCAACTCTAAGTGCAGCCTGCAGACCTAAAGCAATTTCTGTCTGCATATCAACTAACTTAGACTGAACAAGCTGAGTGCCAGCAATAGGTTTTCCAAACATCATTCTATCCAACGCGTATTGTCTAGCTGTTGCAAAACAAAACTCTGCTGCTCCTAGAGCACCCCATGAAATTCCGTATCTTGCACTATTTAAGCATTGAAAAGGTCCGCCCAAGCCTGATGCTTTTGGTAAAACTTTATCTTCCGAACAAAAAACATTTTCCATAACAACTTGCCCCGTTGCTGAAGCGCGCAAAGATAATTTACCTTCAATTTTAGGTGTTGATAGGCCTTTGGACTCTCTGTCCACAATAAATCCTCTGATTACATTATCTTCATCCTTGGCCCAAACAATAATTACATCTGCGAAGGGTGCATTACTGATCCATGTCTTGGTACCAGTCAATTCATAACCCCCTTTGACTTTTATCGCTTTGGTTTTCATTGCACCAGGATCACTACCTGCATCAGGCTCAGTCAGACCGAAGCTTCCAATGATTTCCCCTTTTGCAAGTCTTGGTAAATATTCTTCTTTTTGCGCATCAGTACCAAATTGATATATAGGAAACATAACAAGACTTGTTTGAACCGACATGATAGATCGGTATGCACTATCAATATTTTCAATTTCTCGAGCAATAAGCCCATAAGAAACGTAATTTGTGCCCGCACATCCATATCCATGTAAATAAGAACCTAGAATTCCAAGCTCACCCATTTCATTGAAAATCTCTCTACTGAAATTTTCATTTCTGTTGTCCTCTATGATTCTAGGTAAGAGTTTTTCCTGGCAATAAGATCTCACTGACGACTTTAAAATTTTCTCTTCACTCGAAAGTTGATCATCGATGACCAAGACGTCATCCCATGCAGACATTGCTTTATGTTGTGATTGTTTATCTTGAATATTTATAACCATTAAAGTTGTTATATGATATTATCCTGATATTAGTAAACTAATTTTTTTATGGATACTCAAAATAAGCCACTAATTGCTGTATTTGCCGACGTAATTGAAAAAGCTGAATTGCATCGGACATATCATGCGTCAGGAACGAACTATATAAAAGCTGTGGCTGAAGCTACTAGCTGTATACCTGTCATTTTACCAGCCCTTGGCTCAACAATTGACTACAGAAACACTCTGAGAAAATTTGATGGGGTGATGCTAACAGGCAGTCTCTCAAACGTTTATCCTGAGTTTTATAATAAAGACAAAATAGTTGAACCATTAGACATCGATCGAGATAAGACTGTTCTACCTATGATTGATTTCATATTTAAAAATGAAATTCCTATGTTAGCTATTTGTAGGGGCTTTCAAGAAGTTAACGTTGCAATGGGGGGCTCTCTTCACGCAGATATTCATGATGTACCAGGAAGAATGGATCACAGGTGCCCAGAATCTGATGATCCAGAAGTACAATTTTCAAAACAGCATGAAGTTTATTTAACTGAGAATGGAAAATTTGAAAAGTTGGCCGGTACACCAACTATAGAGGTAAATTCACTTCATACTCAAGGAATCGATAAAATTGCAAATAATCTGGTTATTGAAGGTGTCGCTAAAGACGAAACAGTTGAGGCTATCAGTTTATCAAATTACAGCGGTTACTTTTATGGAGTTCAATGGCATCCAGAGTATTCAGCAACTACAGATGACTTTTCAAAAAAATTATTTGCAAGTTTTAGTGAGTCTGTCGAAAAAAATAGTCTCAGTAAAATTAAATAAAAAAATTACTGTAAACTACTGTCCCAATCGTAAGTAAAGCAAGAATAATCACTACAGCTTGTCTTATTACATTTTTATTACTTAAAAAGTTAAATATTAAGCTTCCGGACCAACACCATATAGAATGAGAAATTGACTGAATGAGAAAAAATGTCCCTGCAACAATAATGACTTCTAATACCCAACTTGAAGAAGTGTATGTATTCCCAAAGGAAGTGAATTGTGTATAAGCAGCGATTACCATCGCCCAACCTTTAGGATTTAAAGGGTGAACAAGTAAACCATTTAAAAAATTAGGTGCCTTTTCATTTTGTTCACCTCCAGTTGATTGAAAATTCAAAAAAAGTATTTTCCATGAAAGCCAGCATATATAGGCTGTGCCAATTACTTTAATAATACTCACCAATATCGGGTTTGAGTTCAAAAGAGTTAAAAATCCAATTCCTAAACCAATTGTTAAAAATAATTTCCCACAGGTAACGCCTATTACAAAAGGTACTGACTTGTAAAATCCATGTTGGGCTCCAGCGCTCATTAGTAATAAATTTGCGGGGCCAGGCGTTATAACCATAATGGTCGCAAAAATAAATAATGCAGAATAAAGTGATAAGGTCATTTTCTTCTAGCTTGAGCAATTTTTGACGCCGACTTCAAGGCTGCTATTAAGCTATTGGGTGATGCAATGAATTTCTTTGCAATATCAAGACCGGTTCCGTGGTCTGGGCTTGTTCTTACAAATGATAGTCCAGCCGTATAGTTGACTGTCTCATCAAAACTTATCATCTTCACAGGTATCAAAGCTTGATCATGAAACATACAAATAAAAATATCATATTTATTTTGATTATTTTTTATAAATGCTGAATCAGCAGGCAAAGGCCCCTCAACAGATATTTTCTTTTTTTTACAATACTTAATAGCCGGTAAAATTTTTACTTTTTCATCATCACCAATAAGTCCACCGTCACCCGCATGTGGATTTAAAGCTGTAACAGCTATTCGAGGTTTTTTGATTTTAAAATCTTTTCTTAAACTTACATTGGCATTAATGATGGCTTTAATTATATTTGTTTTATTTATTTTGTTAGAAACTTTATTAATTGCAATATGAGTTGTTAGAGGAATAGTTTTCAAATTTTTATTCATCATCATCATTAATTGATCATTTGTTCTATCTTTTTTTGCAAGGTACTCTGTATGACCTTTGAAATTTTTTACTTTTTTTCCAATTACATCTTTATTAATTGGATTAGTTACAATTGCTGCCACTTCTCCATTTTTTGCGAGTTTAACTGCAAGATCAATTGAAGTTAAAATAGACTTAACATTAGATAAATTTTTTTTTCCTAATTGTGTATTTTTACTAATTTTTATTGGTAAGACCGCTAAATAATTCTTAGGTAATTTTTTAACTTCCGATGGACTGCTTATTTCTCTAACTTTTAATTTTGATTTCATTTTCTTTAAGATTTTTTTTACAAAATCAATATCGTGAATAATAAAAAAATCTGGTTTTTTTATTTTTTTTATTTTTGCCCTGATCGCAATCTCAGTACCAACTCCAGATGGATCACCCATCGTTAAAGCGATAATATTTGAATTCGAACTCATTAAAATATCCCTAGAAATTTCTTTTGAAATTTATGTTCACAATTACCTAATTGATTTTCATACTTATCTGAACGAATTTTAACTTTTTTTGCAACATCAATCAGCCAACTTTGACTTTGGTATGATTTATTTTTGAAACCACCGTGACCCTCATGATAAGCTAAATACTGATTGTATGCATCGCCTTTATTGATGCCATTAATTTGATAAGATTTATTTATATACCATCCTGTAAAATCAATTGCGTCTGCAAAATTAACTCTTGATGCAAGGGGTTTATTGTTTTCATCACGATACCAATCCCAGGTTGCGTCGATTGCCTGCGTATATCCGAATGCACTTGATTTTCTTGACCAAGGAATAACACCTAATAATTTAGTTCTCTCAGGTTTAACCCTATTTTGAAAAGCGGATTCTTGTCTGAGAATTGACATTTGAACATGTATAGGTGCTCCCCATTTTTCAAACGATTTATTGGCTAATCTATACCATGAGGATTTTTGCTCAAAGATAGAACAAATGTTTTCTTGTTGAGATGGAGGTTTACTGGCACAGCCATGAAGAACTAAAAAACTAAAAATTAAAAGAGCAAATAATCTCATTTTTTTTATTCATTTACTTTGAAAGTTTAAAATAATACCTTTCTCAAACATTAAATGAAACAAATAAATCAACCGAGTATTGTTAGTTGGATACTGCTCTTTTCACTTGCCATCATATGGGGAGTAAATTTTTTATTCATTAAAATTGCAGTTACAGATGTTGGTCCAATAACCAATGTATTTTGTCGTCTATTTATGGCATCTATAATTTTATACATTTGCATGAGATTTACTGGAAATAAAATTATTCTTACTCGAACATATCTTGTTTTTTACGTATCTATTGGAGCATTAGGCTCAGCAATACCCTTTTATTTAATATCAGATGCAGAGAGAATTATTGATGCTGGAATTGCTGGGGTTTTAATGAGTCCAATGCCACTAATTACTCTTGCTTTGTCAGCTTTAATTTTAAAAGATCAAAATATAAGTTTAATTAAAGTACTTAGCTTTATTTTAGCAGCACTGGGTCTGGTTGTACTATTTGGTTTTGAGAATCTTTCTAAATTAGGTGGGAATAACAGAATTGAATTTTTCAGCCAAGTTTTTGTTTTACTTGCTGCACTATGCTACGGCGTAAATTCTATTGTTTCAAAATTAGTCCCAAAAATAAATTTTATTGCTTTAGCAACTGGAACAACTATTGCGAGTACAATAATTATAAGCCCTTTTGCTTTTTTTTATGAACCATTTTGGCTTGAGAGTTTCACCAGCCCATCAATAACAGCCATCATAATTCAGGGATTATTTGCCACAGCAATTGCAAACTTATTGTTTTTTAAAATTATTGAACTTCAAGGCCCAGTATTTTTATCTTTAATCAATTTTATGATACCTCTCATTGCCTATTTTTCTGGAGTTTTATTCCTTAATGAAATTATCAGGGTGAATGTACTAGTTTCACTCGCTATGATACTATTTGCACTTTATCTTAATCATGTGTCTTCAAAGTAAGAATAGAAGAATTAAGTAAAGGAAATTTAATAGTTTTAAATGTTAAGCATTAATCAATTATCAGTAAATTTTGGGGGGATTAAGGCAGTAAATAATGCAACTATGGAAGTTGAAAAAGGAAAAATTACTGGCTTAATTGGCCCAAATGGAGCTGGCAAAACTACTCTTTTTAATATCATAGCGGGTAATATTGCACCAACAAATGGAACTGTATTTTTGGATAGTAAAAATATTACTGGACTTCAATCACATGAGCTATTTGATGAAGGAATATTAAGAACTTTTCAATTAGCACATGAATTCTCAAACATGACTGTGCTTGAGAATTTAATGGTTGTTCCAGGATCTCAATCAGGCGAAAGAATACTTAATACATGGTTTAAAAGAAAAATTATTGAAGAAGAAGAATCAATTATTAGAGAGAAAGCAATTGAAGTTATAAATTTTCTTAAACTGGAGCATCTAACTTTTGAATTAGCAGGTAATTTATCGGGTGGACAAAAAAAATTACTAGAGCTTGGCCGCACTATGATGGTTGATGCAAAGATAGTGTTATTGGATGAAGTTGGTGCAGGTGTTAATAGAACTTTATTAAATGATATTGCAGATACAATTAAAAAATTAAATACTGAAAAAAATTATACGTTTTTTATGATTGAGCATGATATGAATTTTTTAAGTCAACTCTGCGATAAGGTAATTGTAATGACTGAAGGGTCTGTTCTCGTAGAAGGTAATATTGAAGAAATAAAAAAAAATGAAAAAGTAATAGAAGCCTATTTGGGTAGAGATGATAATCAATGACTAAGTTCTTAAGTTGCACAAATATGACAGGGGGTTATGGCGGTGAAGATATTATTCATGCATGTGATATTGAAGTAGATAAAAATCAAATTGTTGTAATTGTGGGTCCAAATGGTGCAGGTAAGTCAACTGCAATGAAAGCAATGCTTGGTATGATTTCTCTTAAGGAAGGTAGTTTGATGTTAGATGGTGCAGATATTTCAAAATTAACACCTCAAGATCGAGTTGCGGCTGGGATTGCGTTTGTACCACAAACAATGAACATCTTCAGTGAGCTTACAGTAGAAGAAAATTTAGAAATGGGAGCCTTTCTTAGGGAAGATAATGTTCAAGAAACAATTGATGAGCTTTATAATTTATTTCCAGCAATGAAAGACAAAAGAAATCAGCTTGCAGGTGAATTATCAGGTGGACAAAGACAACAAGTTGCAGTTAGTCGCGCATTAATGACAAGACCTAAGGTTCTCATGCTCGATGAGCCAACAGCTGGTGTTTCACCAATCGTTATGAAGGAAATTTTTGAGAGAATCATAACTATTAAAAACTCAGGTGTTGCAATCGTCATTGTCGAGCAAAATGCTAAACAAGCACTAAATATAGCAGATTTTGGTTATGTTCTGGTTGGAGGAGAAAACAAATTTAGTGGCGAGGGACAAGAGCTTTTAAATAACCAAGAAGTAAGAAAAAGTTTCTTGGGAGGATAAGTTGGAAAATTTTGAATTTATTAATGCAATGGTCCTTTTGGCAAATTTTGTAATTGTTCCAGCTTTGTCATATGGAAGTCAGCTTGCGTTAGCTACATTAAGTTTAACAATTATTTATGGTGTATTAAGATTTTCAAACTTTGCTCAAGCTGATTGGATGTCATTTGGAACGATGGCTACTATTTTATTTACATGGTTATTTCAAAGTGTAGGAATCACTGCTGGAATTCTTCCTACTGCATTACTTGCTCTACCTTTTGCTATTATAGTAACAGCTTTGTTTTGTCTTTTAATTGACCGATCAGTTTACAGTTTTTATCGTAAACAAAAAAGTCAACCTATAGTACTCATGATCGTTTCTGTAGGAGTTATGTTTATTCTGCAAGCAGTAGTCAGATTTATTATAGGACCAAATGATAGAAAGTTTTTTGATGGTGAAAAGTATATAGTACACGCCTTGGATTTTAAAAATTACTTTGGATTAGAAGAAGGATTAACAATCAAATCAACTCAATTAATCACAGTCATTGTAGCTTTAATTGCAATGATAAGTTTATTCTATTTCTTGCAGAAGACTAAACTGGGCAAGTCAATGAGAGCGTACTCAAATAATGAAGACCTGGCACTATTATCAGGAATTAATCCTGAAAAGATAGTGATTGTCACTTGGATTATATCTTCAATCTTGATTACTACTGCCGGAGTTCTCTATGGGCTAGATAAGAGCTTTAAACCATTTACATATTTTAATTTGCTGTTGCCAATGTTTGCGGCTGCAATTGTAGGTGGAATAGGGTCACCAATTGGTGCAGTAATTGGAGGCTATGTCATTGCATTCTCTGAAATTACATTAACCTATGCTTATAAGAAATTCTTTGTGTATCTTCTTCCAGAAAATTTAGAGCCTTCAGGATTAATGCAAGTACTCTCAACAGATTATAAGTTTGCTATTTCTTTCATTATTTTGGTGATTGTGCTGATTGTCAGACCAACAGGAATTGTGAGGGGTAAAATAATATGAGCGAAGACTTACGAGCACCAGTTGCTTTCACTGTAATGGCAGTTTTGCTTGCAATTGTGGGCTTTACTCAGTCCTGGTCTGTGTCTCTCAGTGTTATTAATCTCTGCATTATTTCATCAATAATGGCGATTGGTGTCAATTTGCAATGGGGGTATGGAGGTTTGTTTAATGCAGGAGTAATGGGTTTTACTGCGCTTGGAGGCTTAACAGCAGTATTAGTTTCACACGATCCAATTTACGAAGCATGGGATAAAGCAGGAGTCGGAATTGTCATTAGTGCAATAATTTTTGTTTTATCAATTACTGCTCTCTTGTTTGTATTCAGAAATATTGAAAATAAGCAAATAAGAAACACTCTTATAATCTTAATAATTGTTTTTGGTTTAATTGGAATTAATAATTTTTATGGACCTTCAATAGATATTATTGAGTCGATAAATCCTGCTAAAACAGGTTTTCTTGGAGGTTTGGGGTTACCAATTATTTTCTCTTGGCTGATTGCTGCAGTAGTCGCCGGACTTGTTGCATGGGTAATAGGAAAAATTACTCTCCGATTGCGGTCAGACTATTTAGCTATCGCAACTCTTGGGATTTCAGAGATTGTCATTGCAGTAGTTAAACATGAAGATTGGTTATCTCGAGGAGTTAAAAATGTTTCAGGTTTAGATAGACCTGTTCCATATGAAATTGAACTTCAGCAA
>CACMWW010000006.1 GCA_902617525.1 uncultured Pelagibacteraceae bacterium
TTCGGCTATTGCTGCAGCCATTTCAGCGGCACCCTCTGGATTAATTTGAGTAAGTGATGCAGCAACAGCGCCAGCGGCAGCTGGAGCGTTTTGAACAACATCAGATGCAACATCTTCCGCTATATCAGGTGCAGCACTTGCCATTGCAGCGGCAGTAGCATTAGCAGATTGCGGAGAAGCAGCAGCGATTGCGCCAGCTATTTCGGCTGCTTGTTCTGGAATTGCTTGTGCGGTTGCAGATGCGATTTGTTGAGCTGCGGCAGGGTTTGCCTGCACAACGGCTGCAAGCATTTCATCTGGATTATCATTATTGGCTGCATAGTCTTGAATTAAAGCCTGTTGTTCTTCCGGTGATCCCGCGGCGGCGACCTGTTGGAAAAACTCTTGTGCTTCTGCTGGCGTTACTGGCATTTAATTATTCCTTTCTAAAATTGTAGCCTTATTTTTTATCCTTTTTTTAAAACTATGAAGATGTATTAAATGTTCCTTCTCTGGTTGTATCTTCAACCATGCCAGGCTCTAATAAGTTAATGACATCTAAAATTTCATAAACAGTTGTTAAAAGAGACATGCTGTCATCGGATAAATCTTTTAATGCTCCTTCAAGTGCCTCTTCTGCAGCTAGTACAGCAGCTGCATCAGTTTGATCTGCGGCTCTTTCTTTTTGAGCAATAGTAAGGAGTTCTTTTGCAATTGTTGCCTCGTTCTCACTGTAAGAAAGCATTGTTCTTGCATTCGCATACTCAACCCAAGCATCTTTTGCAGATTTTATTGTGTCTCTTTCCTTCAAAGCTAGATCGTTTATAGCCCTATCAAGAGCAGAGCGATCATTTAAATACCCTGGCATTTCCATATAAAGACCTGAAATTGGAAATTCTACTGTAACTTTGATTTGTTCCTCATAATGGTTACCACCAGTATGAGATGCATCTGTTTTGTCTGAATACTTCGCTTCTGCATCAACTGTTGGTCCAAAATTAGCTAAGGCTGATGCTAAATCATTCTTAGCTGTCTCAACATCTATTTTTGCAATTTGTAAATCTCTGTTTCCAGACAATGCCATCACGACAGTTGCTTCCATAGATTTTGGAACCATTGAAATTGTTGATGGAGCTAGTCTTGGTTTAGTTAAATTGTTAACATCCACATCGTCGACGTTAAATAACTTTTCATAAGTATACATTGCTGATTTGAAACTTTTCTCATCTGAGATTACAGACTTTTGTGCACTAGCTAACTGTCTTTTTGCCTTTAAGACATCAGAAGCTAAACCAGATCCAACTTGAACTCTTATTTCTTCTTGTCCAGTAGTTTGTCTTGTGTTTGCCTCAGCGGCAACAGATGCTTCTAATTTTTCAGATGCTTTTATCAGTCCAAGATATGCATCGGCAGCCTCAATTAACAAATCATTTCTTGTACTGATTAGTTCAAGTTCTTTTTTTTGAACCGCGAGATTTTTATTTCTTACGTCAGCCAATGAGGCGCCGGAGTCCATAATTTTTTGTTTCCATGTCCAATCATACGTATCAAAACTATCAATTTGTGAATTTGACGAAGCGTTATATTTGTCGTTCTGACCAGCTTCAAGTTTTACTGAGAGATCTGGCGCATAAACTAACAAAGCATCAGTGACATCGCGTGAAGCTTCTTCAAGTTCTTTTTTTGAGTTAACTATGTCTTCATGACTTTCGAGAACGCCTTCGACCATTGTTGACAGTCTATCTGCACTGACTGGCAGTGAAGACGTAAATAAAAAAGTAAAAATTATTAAAATTAAATTTGTCTTTTTGAGCAATAGATTCATTTTGGACTCCCTTAATCAATTTGCTAATAATAAAGAAAATTATCATCTAAAAAATAGCTATATTCAAGCTATTTCAACCATGATTCGGTACACCCTATCTATTATTTTTGATAACGGAAAAGCCTCAAATATCACTATAAACGTGAGTTTCTTTTTCAGCTCCAGGGTGGGTTACCGCGCCTCTTACTGCAGAACCGACAGTTTGACTGTATTTCCAGAGTGTTCCGGAATTAAAGTCTGTTTTTCGCTCTTTCCATGACTTTTTTCTCTTTTCTAAAGTTTCCAATGGAACATTAATAGAAATTTTCCCATTTTCGGCATCAAGTATGATTTCATCGCCGTCCTCTACAAGTGCAATTGGGCCGCAGACAGCTGCTTCAGGAGAGACGTGTCCAACGCAAAATCCTCTTGTAGCACCACTGAAGCGTCCGTCTGTAATGAGCGCAACTTTATCACCCATTCCTTGACCATATATTGCTGCGGTCGTGGCTAACATTTCTCGCATGCCCGGACCCCCTCTTGGGCCCTCATAGCGAATGACAAAAACATCTCCTTCGTTATAGTTTTCATTTTTTACACACTCAAATGCATCTTCTTCACAGTCAAAACACTTGGCATGACCCTTAAACTTCAAATTCTCCATTCCAGCAACTTTCACAATCGCCCCTTCTGGAGCCAAGTTGCCTTTTAAACCTACAACACCTCCCGTAATGCTTAAGGGTTCATCATATGGTCGAATAACTTTTTGATTTTTATTAAACTCAACTGATTTTAAATTTTCAGCTATTGTGTTTCCTGTGACTGTCAAACAATCACCATGAATGAAACCGCCCTCATGTAATGTTTTAATTATAATTGGAACTCCCCCCGCTTCATAAACATCTTTTGCAACGTATTGACCTCCAGGCTTTAAATCAGCCAAGTAAGGAGTGCGCTTAAAAATTTCGACAACGTCATCTAAATCAAATTTTATTCCACATTCATGAGCAATAGCTGGCAGATGAAGACCTGCGTTTGTCGAACCACCTGTCGCGGCAACAATTGTTGCAGCGTTTTCTAATGATTTTCTTGTTACTATATCTCGAGGTCTGATATTATTTTCAATTAGGTACATAACTTGTTTTCCAGAGTCGTATGCGTATTTATCTCTTTCTTCATAAGGAGCAGGCGCACCAGAAGAATAAGGAAGTGCAAGGCCGATTGCTTCTGAAACACAAGCCATAGTATTTGCTGTAAATTGACCGCCACAAGCACCAGCGCTCGGACAGGCAACGCATTCAAGTTCATGCAGTTCTTCTTCAGTAGCGTTTCCAGATGAAAATTTGCCAACTGCCTCGAAAACATCAACTACAGTTACATCTTTGCCTTTATACTTTCCAGGTAATATACTGCCCCCGTACATAAAAACACTTGGTACATTTAATCTGCACATCGCCATCATTAAGCCTGGTAGCGATTTATCACAGCCAGCTAATCCGACAATTGCATCATAACAATGACCTCTAACAGTCAGCTCAGTTGAGTCTGCTATTACCTCTCGTGAAACCAATGATGACTTCATGCCTTGATGACCCATAGCAATGCCATCTGTTACAGTAATTGTGCAAAATTCGCGCGGCGTTCCCTCTGCCTCAGTAACCCCTTTTTTAACTGATTGTGCTTGACGCATCAGAGCTATGTTACATGGTGCAGCCTCATTCCATGTAGAAACTACGCCTACAAATGGCTTATTAATGTCATTTTCGTCCATGCCCATAGCATAATAATATGATCGATGAGGAGCTCTTTCAGGTCCAACTGACACGTGACGACTTGGCAATTTGTTTTTATTAAATTTCATTGTTTACTCAAAATTTTGAATAGTTCTTGTTATTTTATCTTTAGACAATTGGTACTCTTTTTCTCTTTCTTTTCTAAGATTATTTCTTCTGGCGCATTATTTATAAAATTTTTGTCGTTTAACTTGCTGTGTATTTTAGTTAATTCTAGTTCAGTTTTTTTCAGATTTTTTTGTAGTCTTCTTTTTTCTTCTTCAAAATCAATAATACCCTTAAGTGATAAATATATCAAACCATCATTAAATATGACCTGAACCATGCCCTTATCTTTAGAAAATTCTTCTTTTTCAAATGAGTCAGATCGTGTAAGAGAAACAATTATTTTTTTGTTTTTTTCAATCATTTCCTCTAAATCGGAACTAACATTTGAATAGCTTATTTTAATTTTAGACTTAACAGGCACATTTAGCTCAGCCCTTGTAGACCTAATTGATGATATCAAATTAATAAATAAATTTACTTTCTCACTATTTATAGTTTCAAAATCTAATTTCTGCGGCCACTGAGACTGGCTAATTCTCTGAGACCCTTTATCTAAGATATTTGTTGCTTGATCCCAAACATGTTCTGTAAAAAAAGGCATAATTGGGTGCAGCATAACTAAAATTTTTGAAAGTACGAGTGATGTAATTTGTTTGGTCTCATTAATTATTATTTTATCATCTGAAGAATATATAATTTTTGTAATTTCTAAATACCAATCACAAAATACACTCCATGTAAATTTATATAGCTCGTTTGCAGCTTCATTAAACTTATAGTCTTTAATTGATTGTTCTATTTTTTTTTTGCAAATTTCAAGTTCATTTAAAATCCACAAATTAAATATATTTTGGGTGTTTTTGATTTCAAAGTCTTTGTAAAGACATTTATTCATTTCACATAACTTTACTGCATTCCAAATCTTAGTAATAAAATTTCTATAGCCTTCAACTCTCTGCTTTGAAAGCTTTATATCTCTACCTTGAGCAGCCATTGAACAAAGAGTCATTCTTAAAGCGTCTGCGCCAAATTCATCCATCAAGATTAGAGGATCAATAACATTTCCTTTTGACTTAGACATTTTCTGTCCTTTTTCGTCTCGTACTAAAGCATGAACATACACTTCACTGAATGGGACTTGATTTGTAAAATATAAACCCATCATCATCATGCGAGCGACCCAAAAAAATATAATATCAAAACCGGTCACTAAGGTTGATGTAGGATAAAATTTTTCTAACTCTGGTGTTTGCTCAGGCCATCCTAGTGTAGAAAAAGGCCATAAAGCTGAAGAAAACCATGTATCAAGAACATCTTCATCTTGAACAAGTTTTACATCTTTTTTATACCTTTCCTGAGCTATCTTGTGCGCCTCATCTGAATTCTCGGCGACAAAAATTTCTCCATCTGGCCCATACCATGCCGGTATTTGATGACCCCATATTAATTGTCTTGAAATACACCAAGGTTGAATATTTTCCATCCAATCAAAATATGTTTTTTCCCAATTTTGCGGAACAAATATTGTTTCTTTTGTTTTTACTTTATTTATTGCATTTAATGACAATTTTTTTGCATTTACAAACCATTGGTCTGTGAGCCATGGCTCTACCACTTCACCTGATCTATCCCCATATGGCACGGTATGAATATTCTCTTCAACTTTATTTAGTGCTCCAATGTTATCTAATTCTTTAATTATTTTTTCTCTTGCTTCAAAGCGGTCAAGATTTTGATATTCGATTGGGCAATTTTCATTAAGCTCAGCATTTTCATTAAAAATATTTATTACATCAAGATTATGTCTTTTTCCTATTTCATAATCATTAAAATCATGAGCTGGAGTTATTTTAACAGCGCCAGAGCCTTGATCCACTTTTACATAATCATCAGCAATAATAGTAATTTTTTTATTAATGATGGGAATAAATGCACACTTACCTATAAAATCTCTAAACCTCTCGTCTTCAGGGTGAACAGCAATTGCCGTATCTCCAAGCATTGTCTCGGGTCGAGTTGTTGCAATTGTAATTACCTTATCTTCATTTTCTAATTTGTAGTCTATATACCAGAGTGAACCTTTTACTTCTTTTTGGATCACTTCTAAATCTGAAATAGTAGTTTTTAATTTTGGATCCCAGTTACTTAGTCTTTTATCTTTGTAAATAAGTTTATCATTATATAATTTGACGAATACAAATCTTACTGCTTTTGATAAACCTTCATCCAGAGTAAACCTTTCTCTAGACCAATCACATGAACAACCTAATCTCTTTAATTGATTGATAATTTCATTTCCAGATTGATTTTTCCATTCCCATACATGTTCTATAAACTGTTCACGAGATAAATCTTTTTTATTTATATCTCTTTTTTTTAGTTCCCTTTCAACAACCATTTCTGTTGCGATACCTGCATGATCTGTGCCGGGCTGCCATAAAACACTTTTACCTTGCATTCTATAAAACCTAGCCAAAATATCCTGGAGAGTATTATTTAGAGCATGACCCATATGGAGTGTTCCTGTAACATTTGGAGGAGGGATCACTATGCTGTAAGAATCGCTTGAAGATTTTAGAGGTTTAAAATCTCCCTCATTTTCCCATGCTTTATAAATTTTATCTTCAACAAGACTTGGTTGATAATATTTTTCCAACATTAGTTTTTTTTGTTTTCTGTGCTAATGATGATTTTTGATGAATTTAATCTCTCTTGTATAACTTTTGTTAGCTCTTCATTGATGATTTGGTCTAATTTTGAATTAGGAAATGAAGCTACTGCATCTCGCACCGCTTGTCTGATCTGCTCCTCATTTATTGTATCCGCAATACTTATATCTAATTTGGCTCTATCCTCTTCAATATTTTTTATTTTCTTATCATTAATTGGATTAGATAATTCTAGTATATCTATCTTCTCATCTTCTTTTTTTACCTCTTCATCAATTGGGTTTGTGAGCTCAATAACATCCTTAGGTAGTCCCTCATCCTGATGTACAGATTTTTCGGACATCATATTTTTGATAGCATCTAGTATCTCTTCTGTATTTGGACTATTTTTATTCATTATAATACTTTTATAGCGATAAGTAGTTAGAAACTAAAGCTATTTTTTTTCATGAACATACTTAAGACTGGCATTGTGCAATTAAATAACTTTTGTTCACTAATTGAGCTTCCATTCTTTTTAAATAATTTAGCTGAACAAATTTCTTCTTCTTGAACTACAGCAAAAAGCCTCCCCCCTTCATCTAATTGGTTAAGAATATTGTTCGGAACTTCTTGAATGGCACCTTCAATTATAATTGCATTAAAAGGTGATTGCTCATTATATCCTTTCACAATTTCATTTTTTATGAAGACTACATTATTTATATTGCTTTTTTTTATCGCATTTTCAGAATTACTCAGAAGCTTTTCATTTTCTTCTACAACTATGACTGTTTCCGCTTGATGAGATAAAATTGCGCTAAGATAACCAGTAGTTGCTCCCAATATCAAAACATTCTCGTTAGCTTTCAAGTTTATACTTAAAGCTATTTGAGCAATCAGGCTGGGCTTCAAAATTGTTCTTTCATTCTCTAATATGATATTTTTTTCAATGTATGACATCTCTTTCATGATTTCAGGCATGAAGTCATTTCTATCAAGGGAATAGAAAACAGAGAGAAGTTCCTCGCTCATGCCATTTATTGGCTTTATTTGCCCTTCAATCATATTTTTATTAAGTGTTGCTTCTGCCATAATTTTTATTGATACGTTTTTATAGTATATGATTACTTACTTTTCAAAAATATTCACATTTTGTGAGTATTAATGATATATAACTCATACATTTTGGCCACGTGGCGGAATGGTTACGCAGAGGACTGCAAATCCTTGTATACCGGTTCGATTCCGGTCGTGGCCTCCATTCATATTAAGACAAATGCTTTTTGAGAGAGTTGATTATTTTATTCGCTTGATCATCACGTATCCATGAATGAAAATTTTTTATCATCGGAGGTGAAAAATTTGGCAGTAATTGACTCAGTTTGCTTTTTATTGATCTAATTGATGTGCCTTTTTCGTGCGAAGCAAGATAAGCAATATAAGATTGTGGATATTCTGGCTGCAGTCTTATTAATTTTTCTGAATATTTTTGCGCCTCCTTCACTTTTTCATCAATAAAATTGAATCTCCATAGCTCATAATATGTTCTCCATTGCCCATAAATATCCTCATATAATTCAAGCGCTTTATCCATCTCCTGATAGGCTCTCTTTTTCTCATCGATTTGAAATAAAGATGAACCAAACAAACGACGTCCATGCGCGAATTTTTTATTCAGCTTGATAGAGTTATAAGAATGATTCAAAGCAAGATCAAAATTGCCACCATAATAATATGATAATCCAAATGCGAATTGACAAAGAAAATTATTTTCATTTAACGATACTGAACTTCTTGCAAGATTTAAAAGTGTTTTTCTAACTTTGTTTGGATCTCTTACATTAAACATCCAAAGTTTATCAGCATAAGACATAGCAATTTTTGAAATAGTAATAGCTAAGTCTTCTTTTGGTATTGAACTACTGAGTTTATCATATGAGTTTTTTGACAATAAAAATCTGATTGTTCTTTTGTCTTTTTGGTTTTTTGATTTTCTTATTACTCCATTCTCTTCAAGATATTTTAACCTCCTCCAAAGAGTTCTCTCAGGAGATTGAGTAAAGTATTGAATATCATAAAATGAAAGACCTTTATAAAAATTCACATAAAGTCTAAATACAATTTCTAAATCTAATAAACTTGTAAGCGCAAGTGATTTAAGTACTTTAAATAATCCACCATATAAAAAGCTAAATACAGCCTCATCAAGTAAATTTACATTTTTAGATACTTGATCACTTCTTCCAAATCCAAACTCATAAATATTGTCTTTTTGTACTGTCATGGAGAATATTTATATCTTTCTTATTGAAGTAAAACTAGATATAAACTTTATCTTTTGTTATAAGAAACTACATAATCCCCGGTAGCTCAGTTGGTAGAGCAAGCGGCTGTTAACCGCTTTGTCACTGGTTCGAGTCCAGTCCGGGGAGCCAAATTACAATATTTGACTTAAAAATGTTTTAGTTCGCTCACTTTCAGGATTATCAAAAAAGTCTTTTGGGTTCTTTGCTTCTACGATTTGACCCTCATCCATGAAAATAATGCTATCAGCAACCTCTTTAGCAAATCCCATTTCATGGGTGACAACAATCATTGTCATACCGCCTTGGGCAAGCCCAACCATCACATCTAATACTTCCTTGATCATCTCTGGATCAAGAGCTGAGGTGGGCTCATCAAAAAGCATAATTCTTGGCTCCATACAAAGCGCTCTTGCTATTGCCGCTCTCTGTTGTTGACCGCCGGACAACTGAGCTGGATACTTGTGTGCCTGATCATCTATTTGAACTCTTTTCAGATATTCCATAGCTTTTTCTTTTGCTTCAGCCTTTGGTAGTTTGCGAACCCATATAGGAGCAAGTGAACAATTGTCTAATATAGATAAATGTGGGAATAAATTAAACTGTTGGAATACCATTCCAACTTCTCCACGAATTCTTTCAATACTTCTGCTGTCATTAGTAAGTTCTGTGCCTTCTACTATAATATTACCTCTTTGATGCTCCTCTAATCTATTGATGCATCTGATAAGCGTTGATTTGCCAGATCCAGATGGACCACAAATAACAATCTTTTCCCCTTTGTTAATTTCTAGATTAATATCATTTAGTACGTGCAGTTCACCAAACCATTTGTGAACATTTTTCATTTCTATCATTAATTCAGAACTCATACTTATCTTCCTGTATCTAATTTTTTTTCAAGACGTTGACTATACCAGCTCATAGCGTAACAAAAAACCCAAAAAACTGCAGCAGCAAATACATAACCTTCATGTGAGAATCCTAGCCAATCAGGGTTTGTTCCAACAAATTGAATGATACCAAGAAAATCAAATAAACCTATAACTAAAACAAGAGTTGTGTCTTTAAATATTGCTATAAAACTTCCTATAATTGCGGGAATTACCATTTTGAGTGATTGAGGTAAAATGACTAATGCCATCATTCTCCAATAAGTTAACCCTACTGCTTGCGATGCTTCGTACTGGCCCTTTGGCATTGCCTGCAAGCCGCCTCGAACAACTTCTGCTAAATATGCAGCTGAAAAAAACATAACTCCAATCAATGCTCGAATTAATTTATCAAAGTTGACCCCCTCGGGCATGAACAGTGGAAACATATTTGAGGCCATAAATAAAACTGTTATAAGCGGAACACCTCTCCAAATTTCAATAAAGATTGTACATAAAATTGAAACTACCGGCAGCTTAGACCTTCTGCCTAGAGCCAGCATTACTCCAATTGGAAGAGATAATACAATTCCAACTCCTGCTATAACAAGTGTTAAAAATAAACCACCCCACAAACGAGTTTCAACCGCTTCAAGGCCAAGACCGCCTGACAACATAACAACACAAATGATTGGGAAAATTATAAGCAGAAAAGCGCCAACCCATCCTTTGTGCTTTAGATTAGGAATAAGAAGATATAAACCTGATATAAAAAGAATAAGGTAGACAAAATTTATTCTCCATAATTCTTCAGTTGGGTATAGTCCATAAAATATAAGCTTGATATTTTGTTGAATAAATATCCAGCATGCTCCTTCATTTGTGCAGTCATCTCGGGTCAAGCCGACAAAATTTGCATCTAAAAATATCCAGTTCACCAGTGGAGGGATTAGAATGTAAAGGAGATATAAGCCAAAAATTGTAAGCAAAGAATTATACCAATTAGAAAAAAGATTTTTTCTAAGCCATCCCATTACTCCTAACTCGATAACTGGAGGTCCGATCTCTTTGTTGGCAGCACTCATTTATCTTTCACCATCAACTTTCATAAATCTGTTAAATAAATTCATAATTAAAGATGTGAATAGGCTTAAAAATAGATATACACCCATCACCATTCCAATAATTTCAATTGCTTGACCAGTTTGCATCAATGCCGTCCCAGCAAATACCAAAACGAGATCAGGATATGCAATAGCAGCTGCCAAGGAAGAGTTTTTAGTTAAGTTTAAATATTGATTAGTTAATGGCGGTACAATAATTCGCAATGCCTGAGGAATTATAATTAGACGAAGTATTAGATTTTGTTTTAGACCCACAGATTTTGCAGCTTCTGTTTGACCTTTCGACACCGCCATAATGCCACCTCGAACTACTTCTGCAATAAATGATGCTGTGTACATAGCTAGTGCAAAAGTAAGAGCAACTAATTCAGGTATTAATTTTACGCCACCTTTAAAATTAAAACCTTTTAATTCCGGGTATTCAAAAGAAACAGGAAAACCAGTTGCAGCTAAACTAATAAAGAACGTACCTAAAATTAATGCAGTTGATACATAGAAGGCAGGGAATCTCTCTCCAGTTCTATCTTGTCTACGTTTTGCCCAAATGAACATTCCAATTGAAATTATTATTGTTAGCCAAAGCAAATAAAATATTATTGAAGATCCCTCACCGAATACAGTGTCAGGTATAAATAAACCTCTGTTATTTAGAAAAAATGAATCGTAAAGCTCTAAACTCTGCTTAGGCTTTGGAAGTGCTCTTAAAACAGCAAAGTACCAAAAAAATATTTGAAGAAGTAACGGGATATTTCTAAGAATCTCAACATAAGCCTCTGCAATCTTTGCAATCAACCAATTAGATGATAACCGCATGATACCTACTGTAAATCCGATTATTGTTGCAAAAAGAATTCCTATTCCTGCAACCAGCAAGGTATTCAATAAACCTACAATGAATGAGTCAAAATAAGTAGATGTTGGAGAATACTCTATAAGAGTCATACCTATATCAAATTGAGACTCAACTCCTAGAAAGTGAAAACCGCTTGCTAAGCCCCGTTCCAGCATATTGCGAGCTGTGTTAGTAACAATGTAGTAAATACCAAGAGCTACTAACCCTAATGTGATAAGCTGATAGAAGACCCCTTGAACACTTCTATTAAAAAGAAAACTTCCGATTTTTGATTTATCCGTCTCCATAACAGCTAAAAACTATATATTGATTTGAATTATTTACACATAAAAAAAAGGGGGCCACTTGGCCCCCTTTAAAGTGATCTTTGCTAGAAATTACTTTTTCTATTATCTAGCAGGAGGAGCATAGAGTACTCCACCGTTTTTATAAGAAGCATTTGGTGATCCTGCTCTTGCAAGGCCAACAGGAGTATTTTCTCCTACATGTTTTTCATAAACATCACCGTAGTTTCCTACTTTTGTAACTATGTCATAAGACCAGCTCTCACCTAAGTTCAAGCCTGCGCCCGTTCCACCTTCTTTACCACATAGTCTTGCAACTACAGGGTTTGAAGTCATTGCGCATGTCGTTTGAGCATTTGATTGAGTTAAGCCGAATTCTTCAGCCTCAATCATTGCGTTCAAAGACCATCTCACAACGTCAGCCCAGTCTCCATCACCTTCTCTAACAACAGGTCCTAAAGGTTCTTTAGAAATTGTTTCAGGAAGAACAACGTGAGCATCTGGATCAGCTAGTTTTGTTCTTTGAGCTGCTAAACCTGATTTATCAGTTGTATATGTATCGCAACGACCTTCGTCATAAGCATTTACAACCTCGTCAGCTTTTTCGAAAACAACTGGCTCATAAGCCATGCCATTTGCTCTAAAAAAGTCAGCCATGTTTAATTCAGTGGTAGTACCAAGGTTAGTACAAACACTTGCACCATCTAGTTCCATTGCACTAGTAATGCCTGAGTCTTTTCTAACCATGAAACCTTGACCATCATAGAAGTTAACGCCCGCAAACTCTAAACCAATTTGAGCGTCACGTGACAATGTCCAAGTAGTGTTTCGTGATAATACGTCAATTTCTCCAGCTTGAAGTGCTGTAAATCTCTCTTTTGCAGTAAGAGGTACATACTTTACTTTATCTGGATCACCAAAAATGGCAGCTGAGACAGCACGACATACGTCTACATCAATACCACTCCAGTTTCCATCCGCATCTGGGTTTGAAAAACCAGGAACTCCCTGACTTACACCACAGTTGAAAAATCCTTGTGATTTAACAGTGTCCAAAGTTCCAGCAAATGCAGCTGGCACCATCAACACTGAACAAACTAATCCAAGGAAACTAATTCTCATTGTATTCATAAGTGATTAATCCTTTTTGATTTAATTAATTAAATAAAGGAAAATATAATCACAGTTTTAATTCGAAGAGAAACAAATAAAGTAGAAACAGAAAAGGCAAATTGACACCGCTATATATTGTGTCATTTAATTACTGAACCACAATCAATCGTGCTGCAGTTATTCGAATGTCTACTTCCTCAATTGTTTCATCTATCATTGACAATGCATAATCTAGCTCTTCAGAACTTAATTCTGCAATTAGATCATCAATTCCTTCTTTTCCAGCGCCGCATAATGAAGATTTATTACATTGCAAATACCACCTAACTGATTGAACAAGATCTTTTTTTACTCCATCTCCAAACTCATACATATTTGCAACATTATATTGAGCTTCGGGCACACCTCTCTCTGCAGCAAATAGATAATACTGAAATGCTTTTTTATAGTTTGGCCAAAATACCCAGTGATTATCGTAATATTCTCCTATGGCATAAGCTGCTCTTGGATCGTTATCATTTTCATATAGATCTAAAAAAATCTCATATGCTTTTTTGTAGTTTGACTCATTACCATCTACACAGAAATCATCAATCTTACATAAATTTATGGAAGATGCATCGTTATATAAAAGTCCTAAAATATATTTTGCATCAGGATTTGACTTTGTATTTACAAAGTCTTTTAAAATTTTTATTGCTTCTTCTTTTTTTCCAGTTGCGAAAAGATCATAAACATTTTCAGTTTTTGAGAGTGCTGAAGAACTGAGTAATGCAATTGATATGATTGTAATAAATAATTTCTTCATTGTATTGATGGCGCGCCCGAGAG
Organism: uncultured Pelagibacteraceae bacterium; assembly: GCA_902617525.1. Lineage (GTDB taxonomy): Bacteria > Pseudomonadota > Alphaproteobacteria > Pelagibacterales > AG-422-B15 > CACNXQ01. The sequence goes on from CACMWW010000006.1 coordinate 13,656, forward strand.
GATTCGAACCTCTGACCCACAGCTTAGAAGGCTGTTGCTCTATCCAGCTGAGCTACGGGCGCTTACTTAAAGTTATCTGCGTACGATTTATTTATAACTTTCCTCTCTGAGGTTTCAAGAACTTCATAATCAATGTTATTTTTTTTTGCATAACTGACTGCTTCTTCTTTAGTTGAGAATTTTAATTCAATTTGAGAAACAGTACTACTACCACCATTCCAACCCATCATAGTATCTTTAAGCTGATTTTTTTGATCTAAAAATTTTAAAACCCATTTATTGTATTTTGCTCTACCAGACTGCATAGCAGTTTTAGTAGGTTTATAAATTTTGGCTTTCATATTATCTATTCTGACCCATCTAAATTGAGTAAGCCTTTATATAGTTCAGGTCTTCGATCTCTAAACACCCCCCAAACGTTTCGCAAGGTTTCAGCTTCAGACAAATTAATCTTTCCTATCAGTACTTCTTCTTTATCTCTACTTCCTTCTGCGATCTTGTCGCCAACATGATTTGTCACGAAGGAACGACCATAAAAGTAGTTTTCAATATCAATTCCTTTTTCTGTTCCAATTCTATTTGAAGCAATGACTGGTATTTGATTTGATGCAGAGTGACCTATCATTGCTCTTTGCCACATATCAGAGCTATCAAATCCATCATCTTCCGGTTCTCCTCCAATGGCAGTTGGATATAGTAATAATTCTGCTCCACTTAGAACCATGGACCTTGCGGCTTCCGGAAACCACTGATCCCAACATATACCAACCCCAATCTTGGCGTATTTTGTATCCCATACTTTGAAACCTGTATCTCCAGGATTAAAATAAAACTTTTCCTGGTAGCCAGGTCCATCAGGAATGTGCGACTTTCTATATTTTCCTAATACATTTCCATCGGCATCTACAATCGCAACTGAATTATAATGAGCCCTATTTGCTTTTTCAAAAAAACTCACTGGCAAAACAACTTTCAGCTCTTTAGCTAATTCAGAAAATTTCTTTATTGTTGGATGGTTATCAAAAGGCTTTGATAATTCAAATAGTTCTTCTTTTTGGTCCATGCAAAAATATTGTGATTCAAATAACTCTTGAATTAAAATTATTTGAGCGCCTTCGGAAGCGGCCTGTCTGACAAGCTTCTCGGCATTACTCACGTTCTTATCAGTTTCATTAGAGCAAGCCATTTGCGTTGCTGCCACGGTTACTTCTCTCACATTTTACTCCTAGGTTGTTGTTGCGTGATGCAGTGTACACCACCTCCTCCCAAAAGTATATGGGACCCATCAAGAGTAACTACTTTTCGATCAGGAAATGAACTTTTAACTATTTCTAAAGCATTTTGATCTGCCTTTTCATCTCCAAAAATTGGAAGAATTACAGCTGAGTTTGCAATATAGAAGTTAATATATGAGCATGGCTCATCATCATTTGGAATTATTCTTTTATAAGACATCTCTAATTCAATTACATCAAAGTCATTTCCATTTGCATCTTTTGAAGTTTTTAAAATTTCTAGATTTTCATTTAGTAAGTCATAATATGGATCTTGTTTGTCTTGACATGTCATGGCCATAACTCTTCCAGGAGAGATAAAACATGCAACATTATCCACATGACCATTAGTGCCTTCATCTGTACCGTGTTTTAGCCAAATAACATTTTTAACACCAAAAAAGTTTTTAAGGTTTGACTCTATTTCTGATTTAGAAAGATTAGGATTCCGATTATCATGAAGCAAGCACTGTTCTGTTGTCAATAGTGTTCCATTACCATCTACATCAATTGAACCACCTTCAAGCACCATATTGTTTTTAAAATATTTAGCTCCAGATTTTTCAATCATCATTTTGGCTACTTTATCGTCAAGCTCATAATTTTCTTTGTAACCCCAACAATTAAAATCTGAATCTACCCCTGCTAATCCATGATTATGATCTAATAGAAATATTGCACCTGAATCCCTTGACCATGCGTCATTAATAGGAAACTCGATAATATCTATTTTTTCGCTCAATAGACTTTTTGCACTAGCAGAGTCCTTTGGATGAACTATCATTTTAGTTTTTTCAAATTTTGAGATGGCATTTGCAACTTTCGCCCATGCATTTCTACCTTTTTGATAATCAAAATGTGACCAAGATGATGTTACATCTGTTGGAAATGTCTCTGTTGGCCATTGCATCCAGCAACACTCGTGAGGAAACCATTCAGCTGGCATTGTGTAAGAATTTTCGATTGGCACGCTCATTCAAAACCTCATTGGTCGGGGCGGCAAGATTCGAACTTGCGACCCTCTGGTCCCAAACCAGATGCGCTACCAGACTGCGCTACGCCCCGAAACGAGTGAGAATGTATCTAAAAACAGATAAATCTTCAATCTATTTAAGAAAATCTAATAGTATATTATTTACTTCGTCAGGCTTCTCCTGTTGTACCCAATGACCTGCATTTTTAATTATATGATTTGAGACAAGGTTTTCATGTAGGGCTGGATTTATCAAACTCCATTTAGCCACAGGATCGTGCTCGCCCACAATAAAACATGAAGGAGGTGATATTTTTTTCTCATGTGTATCTTTTGTAATTTCCCAATTTTTGTCAATGTTTCGATACCAGTTAATTGGTCCGCGCATTCCTCCATTTGTAAATTCTTTAAGATAAAAATCAAAATCCTCTTCTGACATAAACTCAGGAATTTTATTATGTTCACCAAGTGAGTCTAAGAATGTCATCTCATCTGTATACGGCTTAGGTTCAAAAGTTTGTGACTCTTCTCCATCACTTGTGAGAGAACTATATACTGCAATCAGAGATTTTCTCATGTCTTGCTCTAATTCTTTCTCGACACGTCCTTCTTCTTGAAAATAAATCATATAAAAAAATACATCTTTGAATAAAAATTTCATTGTTTCAATTGGAGGCATTTTTGAAACTAAATATGGCACGCTCATTCCACAAACTTTATTAACTCTATCAGGATGATACAATGACGTATTCCAGGCAACTGGTGCTCCCCAGTCGTGTCCAATTAATGAAAAATTATCTTCTTTCATCTCATCTGCTATAGCAATAATATCTGAAGTGAGCTCCATAATATTGTAAGCATCGATTTCAGTTGGCTTTGAAGTTTTTCCATAACCTCTCATATCTGGCACTGCTACTTTGAAACCGTTTTTAACTAAAGAAGTAATCTGATGTCTCCAAGAATACCAAGATTCTGGCCACCCATGTGCCATTATAACTAACGGACCCTCTCCATCAATATATGTATTTATTTCGATATCCTTATTTTTAATAATTTTAAAATTTTTCTGATTAAACATTGTTAAGATGGATCCTTTTTTCCGTGATTTCTTAAAATTTTAAAAATCCCATCTGATGTAAAAATAATTTTATCATCTATAAATAAATTACACTTCATAAATAAAATTGATTTTGTCTCTCTAGTAATTTCTGCAAAACCATATACCCAGGATCCTTTTGGAGCGGGGCCTACATAATTAGCATTTAATTTAGCAGTTAAGCATGGGAATGAGTCCTTTTTCCAAGCAGTATACCCCATAATTCCATCTGCAAATGCAATGAGTGTGCCTCCATGCGCTATACCAGCTTTATTGCAATTAATTTCCTCAACCGTAAATCCTTTATAAAAAATTCCATCTAGTTCTAAATTATAGAGAAAACCATTATTTTTTGAGAACGGTCCAGGATCAGTATCCTTGGTATAGTTTTTTATATTTTTTAATATGTCAGTTTGCATTGCAAAAATATATTTGATTAATGATGAATGATAAATATATAATTGATCGAAGATTATGGGGAGCTATTGCTGAGAGGTTCCAGATAATGGAACGACCCAAAACCTGATCTAGATAATGCTAGCGGAGGAAATATGCAAAAAATATCAATAGTTTTATTTTTCTTAATTTATTTAAACAGCTCCTTTGCCCAAGAAAAATTAGTTGTTGGAACCTACGACTCTTTCTCAGCTGATTGGGGGCCAGGACCTATTATAGAAGGAAAGTTTGAAGAAATTTGCAATTGCGATCTTCAATTCATCTCAACCAGTCAAGCAGGCACTTTAAATAATGAGATTTTTCTGAATGGAAAGGATGTGATTCTTGGCGTAGAAATGCACGAATTTGATTATTCAATTGAAGATTGGCATGAGTATGATCATGGTTTCTTTTCGTTTATTTATGACAGTAGTAAACTAACTGACCCACCCAAAACTTTTGAGGAGTTGGTAAATCGTGAAGATCTTAAAATCGTTGTGCAAGATCCTCGTACAAGTCCAGTTGGCATTGGTTTGTTAAGATGGATGAAATCAATATTTAAAGATGACTTCTCTATTAAGTTAAAACAATTAGATCAAAATATAATAACATACTCACCAGGATGGTCTGAGGCTTATGGAATTTTTCTTGAAGGAAATGCAGACCTTGTTTTGAGTTATAGCACTTCACCATTTTATCACCAAGAGTATGAAAATGAATACAAATACAAGTCACTTAATTTTACTGAGGGTCACTTAGCCACAAGGGAGATTGTTTATGTTCGAGAGGAGTCAATGAATCAAAAACTTGCAAAAAAATTTATAGATTTCATTATTGAGGATGAAATTCAAAAAATAATATCTTCAATGAACATTATGTATCCATCGGTTGATAAAACTGAACTAGTTCCAGAAAAAATGAAAAATTTGATAAAACCAAAAGAAATTGATTATAAAGTATTTCTAGAGTCTGAACCATTAATTGAAACTTGGCTTGAGACTATTGCAGGCTAACATAAAAGATCTAATTCCAATAGGAGTTTTTTTTCTCGTTTTAGCGGCAGTTGTGTTGCCTGTATTTAGTTTAGTTTATTATTACAATTTTAGTTTCACACTTAATTTCTCAAATTATTATTTTACCATTATTTTTTTTACAATCTTTCAATCATTTGCCTCTGCCTTTTTTTCTATAGTAATAGGTTCCGTATTTGCACTTTTATTAATAAGGCACAGGCATCATAAAACCATAAAACTTATCGTAAATTTTTTGTCAATTTTATTTGTATTGCCAACAATACTATCAGTATTTGGAATCCTAACATTTTACGGACAATATTTTTCTATTTATGGAATAATTGGCATATTACTTGGTCATACAATTTTAAACACTCCATTAATAACAAGAATTATATTTCAAAGTCTAAATGATATCAGTTCAAATGAATATATGCTTGCAAAACAAGTGTCTTTGGACAAGTTAGGAATTTTCTTTGCTATTGAATGGCCTATTATAAAAAAAAATATACCCAGTCTCTTTGTTATTGTCTTTTTTATATGCTTTGTAAGCTTTACCCCAGTTTTAATTCTGGGTGGAAGCCCAAAATATTCAACTTTAGAAGTAGCGATTTATTATTCTGTAATTTTTAATAATGATTTTGATGCAGCCCTAAATTTATTGCTTATACAATTATCAATATGTCTTTTCATATACGCTGCTTTCTTTAAAAATTTTAAAAGTTCAAATTTTATAATTGATGAACAAAGAAATTTTTATGAAAATAAAAAAAGAGGATTTTTTTTCTATTTTGAAATTATATTCATAATACTGATATCTATTTTCATTTTTTCTCCGATATGCTTCATAATCTTAAATGGATTCAATAAAGAACTAATAAATATATTTTCATCATCATATTTATGGCATGCAATAAATAACACATTTGTGATTTGTTTTTTTTCAGGAACTATTTCAGTTTTTGTAGCTCTCAACTACCTTAATTTGATCTATCGCAAAAAATATTTTACAGAAATATTGATTTATTCACTTATTATATTTTCGCCAGTTGTAATGGCTGTTGGATATTATATTTTATTATTTAAAATCAGCTTGTTTGATATACCGAATATTCTTATTGTTATCGTTCTAAACGCAATTTTTTCACTGCCATTTACATATAACTTTCTAGCACCGTCTTACTTTAAAGTTACGCATGAGAATGAAGACATCTCAAAAAGTATCAACATGTATGGATTACAGAGATTTCTAATTATTGATTTTCCTAGACTAAAAGTACCAATAATTACCGCTTTCTCAGTATCTTCAATACTATCTGCAAGTGATCTCGTTATCATTACCTTTTTTGGCACGAATAGCTTGTCAACTCTAACTCAAACAATATATAGACTTATGGGAAGTTATAGGATGGATGAAGCATATTCAGTTTCTCTAATATTGCTAATGTTTTGCATCTGTTACTTTGGAGCTTCATACGTATTTATGAAAGGTAAGTTATGGAACACTCATTAGATTTAACCTATCACTGGGCTGGTTTCTCAGCTTTAGTTGTCTTTGTCATCGCTTATGCATTTGTGATGGCAGAAGAATTCACTCATTTAAGAAAATCAAAACCGGTTGTACTTGCGGCTGGCTTAATATGGGGAATGATTGCAATTGCATATTCCAACACTCCTCATTACGAAATGGTTGAACATGAAATTAGACACAGCTTTCTAGAATATACAGAACTTGCTTTTTTCCTCTTAGTTGCAATGACATATATAAATGCTCTTGAAGAACGCAATGTGTTTAATTCTCTTAAGTCGTGGCTGATTAAAAATCAATTTAGTTACAGACAATTATTCTGGATTACAGGCGTATTAGCATTTTTCTTGTCTCCATTAGCTGATAATCTAACAACTGCTTTAGTGTTATGTGCGGTTGTAGTAGCTGTAGGTTCATCAAGTCCTAAGTTTGTTGGATTAGCCTGTGTGAATATTGTTGTCGCTGCAAATGCAGGTGGTGCATTTAGTCCTTTTGGCGATATTACAACTTTAATGGTATGGCAAGCTGGTCAATTAGACTTTTTACAATTCTTTGCTTTGGTTATTCCATCTGTTGTAAATTATATTATTCCTGCAAGCATAATGCACTTTTTTGTTTCAGATCATAAGCCCGATGTTGCAGAGACAAGCGTAACAATCAAATATGGTGGAAAGACAATTATTCTACTTGGTCTTTTAACAATTGTGACTGCTGTAAGTTTTCATAATTTTTTACATCTTCCTCCTGTGTTTGGAATGATGACTGGTCTGGCATACTTACAGCTCTACAGTTTTTATATTAAAATTAGTGTTAAAGACATTGAGGAGCAAAAATATGACTTCTTCGAGAATGTTGCTCGTGTTGAGTGGGATACATTATTATTTTTCTTTGGTGTAATTCTGTCTGTTGGAGGCCTGGGCTTCATAGGCTATCTAGAATACGTATCAGAATTTATGTACACAGACTTGGGTGCAACTACTGCCAATGTCTTAGTTGGCATACTCTCAGCTATTGTAGATAATATTCCAGTGATGTTTGCAGTATTAACAATGGAACCTGCGATGCCAGACTCACAATGGCTGCTTGTTACTTTAACTGCTGGTGTTGGCGGCAGTATGTTGTCTATTGGATCTGCAGCAGGCGTTGCTTTAATGGGTCAGTCAAGAGGTATGTATACTTTCTTTGGTCATTTAAAATGGACACCAATTATTGCAATTGGATACTTTGCAAGTGTCTATGTGCATATATTGATAAATTTTTAATTCAGAATGAGAGTTTTTTTAACTTTTTTCCTTATATTTCTCTTAAACACAGGATCCTCAATGTCAGAAAATGCATATAGTTATTCTTTTAAAGATATTAATGAAGAAGATGTGATTAACCTGTCAGACTACAAGGGTAAAACGCTTGTCGTTGTAAACACTGCAAGTTTGTGCGGTTTTACTTATCAATACGATGGGCTACAAAAACTTTATGATGACTATAAAGATCAAGGTCTGGTTGTATTGGGTGTCCCATCAAATGATTTTGGAAATCAAGAGTCAGGTACAAATAGCGAAGTAAAAGAATTTTGTGAAAGTACTTTTAGTATAACGTTTCCACTTACAGAAAAAAATGTTGTCAAAGGTAAAGATGCTCATCCATTTTTCAAATGGTCCAAAAAAGAATTAGGTTTTATCGGAGGAGTTCCTAGGTGGAATTTTCATAAAATTATAATAGGCAAAGATGGTAATGCAATTGCAGGCTATACAGCATTAACTCGTCCGTCCTCTAAAAAATTTATAAGTGAAATAGAAAAAGCTCTTCAGCTTTAATTCTTTTAATTACTTATGAGCGATCTTTTTATTATTCTAGGAAATCAGCTTTTTGATCCAAAACATCTAAGTAAATATAAAAAGAATAAGATATTCATGTGTGAGGATCTTGGTCTGTGTTCGTATGAAAAACATCATAAGTTAAAAATTCTTCAGTTTCTCTCCTCTATGAGAAGTTACCGAGATTTATTAATAAAGAAAGGTTTTTCAGTTGACTATTATGACTGTCAAAACAATTTTGAAAAAAAGTATGAAGATAAATTAGAAAAATCTATAAAAAAACATAAAATAAATAAAGTAAGCCACTTTGAAATTGAAGACACGCCATTCGAAAAACGTATTAAAAAATTTATTATTCAAAAAAATCTTGAGTATAACGTAATACAAACACCTATGTTCCTTAATTCACGTGATGATTTTAAAAAATATCTGTCAAAACAAAAAAAGCCTTTCATGGCAACTTATTATAAAGAAAGTAGATTAAAATTTGACTTACTAATTGAAAACGGAAAACCTGTCGGCGGCAAATGGAGCTTTGATAAAGATAATAGAAAAAAACTCCCACAAGACCTAAAACTTCCAAAACAACCTAAATCAAGTGAAACCAAACACACAAGACATTTAAAAAACTTCATAGAAGAAAAATTTAAAAAACACCCTGGTAGTACAAATAACTTTTGGCTACCAACAACACATAAAGATGCGTCAGATTGGCTGGACGATTTCATTAAAAATAAACTGAATTTATTTGGAGACTACGAAGACGCAGTAAGTCAAAGAGATAATATCCTGTTTCATAGCGCATTAAGCCCGCTTATTAATATAGGATTGATTACACCCCAAGAAATAATTAATAGATTAAAAAAATATAAAGGAAAGATAAGTATAAATTCACTTGAGGGATACATTAGACAAGTTATTGGATGGCGAGAATTTATGAGAGGTATTTATCATAACTACTCGCCTAAAATGGAATCATCTAATTTTTTTAATCATAAAAGAAAACTCAAAAATGATTGGTATACTGCTGAAACAGGTATACCCCCTTTAGATCATTCAATTAAAAATGCTCTTAATTTTGGTTGGACGCATCATATTGAACGGCTAATGATACTGTCTAGTTTAATGAACTTGTGTGAAATACACCCAAAATATGTCTATAAATGGTTTATGGAAATGTTTGCTGATTCCTCTGAATGGGTGATGGTGCCAAATGTCTATGGGATGGGACTATTTAGTGATGGAGGCATCTTCGCAACCAAACCATATATTTGTGGTTCAAGCTATTATTTGAAAATGATGGACTTCAAAAAAGGAGAGTGGTGTGAGACTGTTGATGGTTTATATTGGAGATTTATAAATAAAAATAGAAAGTTCTTCAGTAGCAACCCAAGACTAAATATGATGGTAAATGTATTTGATAAAATGAAACAGGATCGAAAGAGAAGAATACTACAGAAGGCAGAAATTTTTATCAGAGAGCATACAAGCTAAGCAAATTTATTTACTCAATCGCATTATCTATATTCATAAGTATAGGTCTTCCATCATGAGCTGTACTTAGAGGAATAATTTTTCCATCATACTGCGCGCACAAGGTTGGAGCACTTCTTTTCTGATTACCTAGATTGACCTCAAGATCAACTATAATTAGCTTTGCATCTTCAAATATTTTTAAAATTTTCATATTGTCCTCCTAATAAAAATATACAAATACAATAAAGATAGATCCAAAAAGCTGTGAAATAAATAAAACTACAGAGAAAAAATGAAGCATCTTAAATTTTTTTTCAGCCTCAACGATACCACCTTTAAATTTATCTCTATAAATATTGATTCTAGGAGTTAGATAAATGAGATTGATTAAAAAGAAAGCAGCGGAAACCAACGATATAATTAGAAAATCAATTATACTAATTACAAAAAAAACAGCACACGATAAAATAGTAATGATTAACCCATAAATGAACATTCTGGGAAAAATAACTCGTAATAACTTGCCTGCCTCATCTTCATTTAAAATTGAAAATACAGATGGGGTTACAACAGACATAAAAAAAATCATAAATCCAATAATTAAAGAATGTAGAAAAATTCCAAATTCCAACATTATAAACTTATTTAGTATTATCTTTTGAGAGTATTTCCCTTGAATCTGTATAAGTCTCTTTATGGTCTTTTTGATCAATAAGTGTTACAAATTCATGGTTAACATCACGGTGACCCATCTCATCGTTTCTAACGGCAATGATAACATCTTTTAATTTTGCAAACTGTGATAAACCCCAATAATCAATTGCTATCTGAGGTGCTTTAACGTTTTCAATATTTCCATTTTCAATTTCATCTAAATATTCTGTGTAACTTATAATTGCTTGCTCCTCAAAATATCCCACAATCCTATGGCAGGTGCGAGGTGAAACTAAATACATCACAAAATAAAGATTAAAAAATATTCCTTGCACCATTATCACTAAAAATCTCTCAAAAACTGATGGCTTTGCAATATTAATAAAAGTCATTAAATGCATTCTTTCGTTCTCAGCTTCATCTAAAAGTGTTTTGATCCAGCCTCTATCTTGCTCCATATTTCTAAGGCTTTTTAAGTGATTAAGCATGCCGGCGACCATTCCAGGGACAGCTGCTACAGTCTCTAATATAACCGCTCTGTGCCCGTAACGTTTTTTAAAAAAAAGATCAGCGAAAAGACGGAGGGCTTTTGTAAATAACAGAGCTATGCGGTCACTATTATTTATTGGTTTATAGTGCTTAAACATTTCGTTCATACTAAATAGATAATATTTATTTATAGAAATTAAATACTATAAAACGGATGTTTTAATGACATTTTGTCACAGATAAGACCATAAAAATGGCGGTCCCTACGGGATTCGAACCCGTGATCTTCTGGATGAAAACCAGATATCCTAACCGCTAGACGAAGGGACCTCGTATCTTATTTATATATCTAATAATCGGTCTAAATCAATAATTGATTAACTATTTTGTGATGCGGAAATATCAATAATATGTATTTGAGGTATTTTTTTACCCCCCCACTCATTGATCTTTATTTTGCCGAATAAGCAAACTGATGAACCCTTATTTTTTATTAATTCTTCTCCAAGCTGTGTTTTTGCACTTCTAAAAGCCATCGCTTCAATAAATTTTCCTCCATCAGATTTAATAAGACATTTAAAATGCTCCTCACCTATTTGATCAACGGTCGCGAGTATCACATTTTTAAAAATAAAAGATGGTTCAGGATTCTCTGACCCAAAAGGACCAATTTTTTCAATTTCCCTATGAACATCTAAATTGATTGCTGATGTGCTTAAAATGTCATCAGCAAATAAAATTTTATTGTCTTGAGTATTTATTACTTTATTGGTCAATTGTTTTTCAAAAAATTTTTCTAATTCTTCTATCTTTTTAGATTCTATTGTTAATCCAGCTGCCATTGAGTGTCCTCCTCCTTTTTTAAGCAAATTACTTTGAACAGCAGAAATAACTAACTGTCCAAGATCGATGCCTTTTATTGAGCGTCCGGAACCTTTAGCTTCGCCATTGTTGATCGAGAAAACAATGCTAGGCTTATTAAATTTATCTTTAAGTCGACTTGCAATAATACCAATTACCCCCTCATGCCATCCTTCGCCAGATACGATCAGTAGTTTATTTTTTAGTTTTTTATCATCAACTTGGGCGATAGCTTGCTCTAAAACATAACTTTCTATAGTACGTCTCTCAGAATTAAATTTGTCTAAATCGTTTGAGATACTATCGATTTTACTTTTTTCACTTTCAGTTAATAAGTCTGTGCCAAAGTTTGAAAAACCTAATCTTCCGCCAGCGTTAATTCTTGGACCAATCTTGAAACCAAGATCATGAACACTTACTTTTGATTTTATATTTGATTTTTCAATCAATGAATTTAAACCTGGATTTAATCGTTTTTGTATCACGTCGATACCCTTTGAAACTAGAATTCGATTTAATCCTTTTAGTGGAACAGCATCGCAAACAGTTCCTAAAGCAACAAGATCTAACAAAGCAATAAGGTTTGGTTCTTTTAGGTTATTTTTTTTAAACCAATCTTCACGTCTTAATTTCCGGTTAAGCCCGATAATGAACATATAGGTTACACCAACTGCAGAAAGATAGTTTAATCCTGAATTATCGTCCATTCTGTTTGGATTTATAATTGCTGTTGCTTTTGGTAGTTTTATTTCTGGAATGTGATGATCTAAGACAATTACATCCATACCTTGCTCTCTCGCATATTCAATCTCAGAAAAGGCCATTGTTCCGCAATCGACGGTAAAAATAATTTTTACATCTCTTTTTTTAAAATTTGAAAAAGTATCTACACTGGGTCCATATCCTTCACTAAATCTATCGGGTATATGAAATTTTAGATTCACTGAAATTTGTTTAAAATAATTAATTAAAGTCGAAGTCGAGGTTGAGCCATCAACATCATAGTCACCAAATACTGCAATTCGTTCTTTATTAATTATTGCCTGATAAAGTCTCTCACAGGCTTTTTCCATGTCTGCTAAAACGTATGGATCAGGTAAACTTTCTTTTAATGAGGGACTTATATAAGAAATAATGTCGTCTAAATTTACTTTTCTGATACTTAGTAATTTCGCTACTAGCGGACTTACTTCATAACTTTGCGAAATATATTCCGTATCTTTTTCGCTGTATTCTTTTAAAGACCATTTTTTATTTGTTAGAGAAAAAAAATCTTCGTTGAAAGAATCTTTTCTCATAGTTCAATCTTTTTTGTGATAAGTCTCGATATACTGAGATGCGGCTTCGCCAGTTCTTAGAACTAGTGAATGGGTTATGTAGTGACTGTTGTCAGATCTTACTCCTCTAACCATAGTACCTTCTGTTACACCTGTAGCAGAAAAGATAATATCGCCGTGTGCAAGTTCATTAAGATTATATTTTTTTTCTAGATCTTTAATACCAATCTTTTCAGCTCGTTTTTTTTCATCGTCATTATTGATTACAAGTCTAGTTTGCATTTGACCGCCAATGCATTGCAGTGCTGCAGCAGCTAAAACTCCTTCTGGAGCACCGCCGATGCCAAGGTAAATATCAACTGGATTATGTTCTTGTGTTGTCATAATTACTCCTGCTACATCGCCGTCAGGAATAAGAACAATTTTTGAGCCAATTGTTCTTAAAGACTCAATTATATCATCATGTCTAGGTCTTTCTAATACACAGGCAGTAACTTCACTAATTTTAACTTTTTTAGCTTCCGCGATACTTTTTATGTTATCTTCGACAGCTGCATCAAGATCTATTACATCTTTTGGAAGACTACTGCCAACTGCAATCTTATTCATGTAAGTGTCTGGCGCATAGAGCAACCCTCCTTTTTGAGCTGCAGCTATTACAGATAATGAATTTGGCATGCCCTTTGCTGTTATAGTGGTTCCTTCTAAAGGATCTAACGCAATATCAACTTCGTGATTTTTGCCAGTTCCTACTTCCTCTCCAATATAAAGCATTGGCGCTTCATCTCTCTCACCTTCACCAATAACAATTCTGCCATCAAAATCAATTGCGTTTAAAGCTGTTCTCATTGCGTCTACAGCAACTTGATCTGCTGCTTTTTCGTCACCAAGACCTATTAATTTAGACGATGCAATTGCAGCCTTTTCAGTTGCAGCTACAATTCCTGATGCATATTGAGTTGATATTACGGTCATAACGAATCTTCAATTCTGATAAATTTAACAGATGAGCTTACTTCTGGTAATCTTTTTATCTGCTTAATGGATGATAAAAGCGAAGATTCTTTAACTGTGTGAGTTATCAAAATAATTTCAGCAAAATTTGAACTTTTCGATGGCTTTTGAATTATACTTTCAATCGAAATTTTTCTTTTTGATAGAGCTTTTGAAATTTTTGCCATTACCCCGGCTTTATCTTTGGCTGTAATTCTCAAATAATATGGAAATAACAAATCATCAATTTTCTGGATTTTTAACTTCTTTTTCTTTCTCATTGATACGCCCAATGGATAATTATAAGTACCTCTTATAATGTCCATAAGGTCTGACATAACAGAGGCTCCTGTTGGTCCAGCTCCAGCACCAGGGCCTTCAAAAATATTTTTTCCAATTACTGAGTCATTTACAACAACAGCATTAATCTCGTTACTCACTTTTGCAATATCTGATTTTAGTTTAACAAAACAAGGATGAACTCTTTGTTCGATCTTACTTAATTTTTTAGAAGCTACTGATAACAATTTTATTGAGTAACCTAATTCTTTTGCAAAAACAAAATCATATTTATCAATCTTAGTAATACCTTCTATAAAAGTAGCCTTAAAATTTACAGGAATGTCAAAAGCAATACTTGATAACAATGTGATCTTATGAGCTGCATCAATACCCTGAATATCAAATGTTGGATCTAACTCAGCAAAACCTTTTTTTTGAGCATCATTTAATACATTTTTAAAATCTCCCGCATTATTTTCCATCTTTGTTAAAATGTAGTTACAAGTACCATTCAAAATACCATAAATTTTGTTTATTTTATTAAGTCGCAAATTTTCTCTTACAGCTTTTACAATTGGTATACCGCCAGCAATAGCTGCTTCATAATTGAGACAAACATTATTTTGTTCAGCAATTTTAGATAATTCATTTCCATGTACTGCAAGCAAAGCTTTATTAGCGGTAATTACATGTTTTTTATTTTGGAGTGCTTTTTTAACAACTTTATATGCTATTCCCTTTGAGCCACCAATGAGCTCAATTAAAATATCTACATTGTCATTTGTTGCTAATGACATTGTATCAGTTGTTAACGGTAGAGACTTAACTGAAAAACTTCTTTTTTTTCTTGAATTCTTAACAGCAATTTTAATTACATTTATATTTGCAGTTTTTTGAGAGTGTGTTTTAAAATTTCTTAATTGTTTGAGAAATCCCGATCCAACTGTTCCAAGTCCTGCGATTCCAACACCATAAGTTTTACTCATCGATTTCAACCTTTTCTGGTACGCTCTCTAAATCTGGTTTCTGAGCATTTTCTTGATCATCTAAAATTAATTCTGCAGCATTTGGGTTAATAAAAAACTCATAAAAAGAAAAATTTTTTGCTAATGAGCAGGCATTGAAAGTAAATAAAAATAAAAATAAATTAAAAATAATTATAATTTTTTTTCTCATTCTAGTCCCAACCTCTCATCATAATCATTCATAAGATTAAAATTTTGAACTGCTTGTCCAGCGGCTCCTTTTACCAAATTGTCTAAAACACTAACAATACATAATTTATTTTCTTTATATCCCTTTTTTAATCCAATGACTAAGTTATTGGTACCAACTACTTCCCTAGAGGAAGGAATTTCGTTCATTGGTAGCAATTGTATAAAATGCTCATCATTAAATCTTTTTTGTAATATATCGTAAATATCATTTTCAGATACATCATTTGTGTCAATATATATGTTACTCAAAATACCTCTTTCAACAGGTAATATATTAGCCGCAAAGAAAACTTCAGTTTGAATATTTTTGATTTTACTTAGTTCTTGGTTTATTTCAGCTATATGTTTGTGATCACCAATACCATAGGTTCTGATATTTTCATTTACTTCCTTAATTAACTCTTTTTTTCCCTTTGTTTTACCTGCACCTGAGTAACCTGATTTTGAGTCAATAACGATATCGTCGGTTTTAATTGCATTTTGTTTTATCAATTCAATTAGTGGGATTAAGATACTAGTTGCATAGCAGCCAGGGTTTGCAATATGCTTACATTTTTTTATCTTATTTCTATTAAACTCTGTTAACCCATATTGGAATTCATCGTTTACCTCAAAGCTGCCGTGTTTAAAGCCATACCAGTTCTCATAATCATTTTTATCATCAAGTCTAAAATCAACTGAAAGGTCAATTATACTGACATCTAATTTCAATAGATCGCTTCTTTTGTGAAGATTTTCATTTGGCAAGCAATTAAATACATAATCAATGCTGCTAAAATTAATGTCTTCATAGCTTTTGTATTTGAGTGGTGTTTGTACACCAACGGAGTCATGGATTTGAACTGTCTCACCTGCAGACTTGTTTGCAGATAAAGCAACAATCTTAACATGGGGGTGGTTGAGGCAAATTTTGATTATTTCTTGTCCTACAAAACCACTAGCACCTAATATAGCTACGTTTTTCATAATTAATTTTTAATTTTAAAATAGAAGTTTGAAAAAAATTATCTTTTTGAGAATTGGAAACGTCTACGCGCTTTACGTCTACCATATTTTTTTCTTTCAACAATTCGAGAGTCTCTCGTAAGTAAACCTTCAGTTTTAAGGATTGGTCTTAAGTTTGGATCTAGCAAAGTTAGAGCTTTTGAAATTCCATGTCTGACAGCACCTGCCTGACCAGACATTCCACCACCGCTAACAGTAACTGTTGTGTCAACATTCATTTTTTTGTTCGTAAGTTCAAGAGGCTGATTAACTAACATGTTTAAAACAGGTCTTAAAAAGTATTTATTTACATCCTTACCGTTTATTACAATTTTTCCAGATCCATCTTTAATCCATACTCTTGCTACAGCATTCTTTCTTTTGCCTGTTGCATAAGATCTGCCTAGATTATCTAATACAGGTTTAACTAAATTTTCTTCAGTATTGTTATTAATAGTTTCGTTCATTTAAACTACATCCTGTATGTTATACGTTTTAGGATTTTGAGCCTCGTGTGGGTGCTTATCTCCTACATATACTTTCATATTAGATAGCTGCTTTCTTCCTAGTGGCCCTTTTGGAATCATTCTTTTAACAGCTAATCTGACAAGCCGGTCTGGAAATTTTCCCTCTAATATCTTTCTAGCGTTGATGCTCTTAATTCCTCCAGGATATCCAGTGTGTCTATAATATGTTTTGTCATCAAGTTTTTTGCCCGTAAGCTTAATTTTTTCGGCATTAATTATAACTACATTATCTCCACAATCCACGTGTGGAGTGTATGTTGGCTTATGCTTACCTCTTAAAATATTTGATACATTTGTAGCTAGTCTGCCCAAGACTATGTCTTTTGCATCGATCAATAACCAGTCTTTCTTAATGTCCTCTTTTCTTAGAGACGCAGTTTGCTTTAGTATCTTAGATGTAGTCATGTTGTTGTTATTAGAGAATACAGTAAAATATGTCAACAGCATATATTTGTATAATAAATTCATATATTTAAATACTGGTATTATAATACTTTTTAAATTATTACGCTTTACATAACTCTTAGAGTGTTATTCAATATATTGTCGAGTTTAATACAGCTTGCGGACTTATACAGCTAAGCCACCAGCCGCACATAGTATTATGATGCGGTTTTTTTGTTTGCTGTGAAACTCGAAGAAAATATAAATAGAGGTAAAAAAATGGCAAAAAATAAATTTAATCCTGCAGATTCTGTAAACCCTGAAACAATTGCGTTACATGGAGGTGATTACAGAAGTGATCCTTCTACAACATCAGTAGCTGTTCCAATTTATCAAACAACTTCATATCAGTTTCATAACACTGAACATGCAGCTAATTTATTTGGAGCTAAAGATTTTGGTAATATTTACACAAGAATAATGAACCCTACAGTTGATGTTCTTGAAAAAAGAGTTGCAGCAATGGAAGGTGGTGTAGGAGCGTTATGTGTTAGTTCTGGTCAATCAGCTTCTATGTTGAGCATTCAAAACTTAGTCAAAGCTGGTGATAATATCGTTAGTTCAACAGATTTATATGGTGGAACATGGAATTTATTTGCTAACACAATGAAAGATTTAGGAATTGAAGTTAGGTTTGCTGATCCTACAGATCCTGAAAGCTTTCGAAAAATGACAGATGATAATACGCGTGCGTATTATGCTGAAACTTTGCCTAATCCAAAACTCAAAGTCTTTCCAATCAGAGAAGTTGCAGATATAGGAGACGAATACAATATACCTCTAATTGTAGATAATACTGCAGCACCAGTAATATGTAAGCCAATTGAACACGGTGCAACTATCGTTGTACATTCACTCACTAAATTCATAGGTGGTCACGGCACTACTATTGGAGGAATAATTGTTGACAGCGGAAAGTTTGATTGGGCTAAAGACCCCAAAAGACAACCTATGTTAAATAATCCTGATCCAAGTTATCATGGAATGGTATGGACAGAATTTGCAAAAGCAGTTGGTCCAATTGCTTACATTGTAAGAGCTAGATTTGTAGGGCTTAGAGATTTAGGTCCTGCTCTGCCACCACAAAGTGCATTTCAAATAATTCAAGGTTTAGAAACAGTATCTTTGAGAATGGAAAAGCATTGTTCTAATGCTGCAAAGGTAGCTGAATATTTATCTAATCATAATAAAGTTTCACGAGTAATCTATGCTGGGCTTGATGAGGGTGAAGCTGGCGAAAGAGCAAACAAATACCTCAAGGGAGGTCACGGAGCACTCTGTGGTATTGAACTTAAAGGCGGTAAAGTGAGTGGTGAAAAGTTCATAAATAATCTAAATATGTTCTATCATGTTGCTAATATTGGTGATGCTCGAAGCTTAGCTATTCATCCAGCATCAACTACTCACTCTCAGCTATCAGATGAAGATATGGAAGCAGCTGGAGTAAATCCTAGTTATGTGAGACTTTCGATTGGAATAGAACACATCGATGATATAATCGAAGACCTAAAGAATGCTTTAGACGCTGCATAATCTATTTTAAAGTCTCTTCATTAAATCTTTTTTGAAGAGACTTTTTACTTAACATCCACATTGATAGTGAAATCAAAAATAAAATGATTGAATTCCCCTGATGAGCTAGCGCTAAGTGCCAAGGAATATTTTGAAAAGTCATCATAACTCCAAGAAGTATCTGCAATATAAAAGTAAAATTGAATGTTAGTAATAAATAACTTTTATAAATGGCTCTATTTTTCATATATAAAATATAATTTATATATATAACTAATAAGAGAATGAATAATGCTGATGTTCGATGAACAAAGATTATATATTCTCTCGTCTCAAAAAAATTAACAAAACCGCTCAAAAGATTATTTTCAATTACTGGAAAAATATTACCATCATACATTGGCCAAGTATTAAATAATAACCCTGAGTGAGTACCAGAAACAAAAGCCCCATAGGAAATTTGTAAGAAAATAAATAAAAATAATAATAAAAATAAAAATTCATTACCTGTTTTATAATTAAACTTTTTGTTGCTGATATATTTCATATTAGAATCTAAGAGAATTTGAAAAGTAATACCTAAAATAACAAAAGCCATAGTAAGATGCATTGCTAAACGATATTGACTAACATCAATTCTCCCAACTAAGCCACTTTTTACCATATACCAACCAATGATGGCTTGCACACCCAAAAGGAATCCAACTAAGAAAATTCTTAATTGATAACTTCTGTGAATTTTCTTTTTAATTAACAAATAAATTAGAGGTATTAAATATATTGCGCCTATCAACCTAGCAAAAAATCTATGAAACCATTCCCAAAAATATATTACTTTGAATTCATTTAGCGTCATAGTGCTATTTACAAGCATGAATTCATCGATTTGTTGGTATTTGCTGAATTCTACTTGCCATTGGTAATTGTTTAATGGGTACATCACGCCTGTAACTGGTAACCATTCTGTTATCGATAGGCCTGAGTCAGATATTCTTGTATACCCCCCAATAAGTATTATCGCGCAAATAGCAATTATAAGAGAAAACAGCCAAATTGAAAATATATTGATTTTCATAATTTAAATTATTAAGTATTAATTATGCAAAAAACAAAAAAGCTACTCAGTATAATTATCTTTATACTAATGATGTTTTTGTATTGTATATTAGTTATGGCTTTTTTAATTAAAATCAACTTTAATCATTGGCTATTAGAATTTATTGTTTACTTTATATTAGGTATTATCTGGGTTTTTCCTTCAATGTATATTTTAAGGCCGTTTAAAAAAAAATGATAAGAAAAAAAAATAATTCTTCCAAGATGAAAGAGGTAAGAAAGAGAATCGATAAAATTGACGCTCAGATTTTACCATTGATGGTTAAAAGATCTGAATTGGTAAATAAAGCACTAAGCCTTAAAACAAGAAAATCAGAGATTGTCGATTCTAAAAGAATAAATGAAATTAAAAAGAAAGTTTCAAATCAAGCAAAAAGCCTTGGCGCAAATCCAAAATTGATAAGTGATATTTGGGTATCAATTATTAAAAACTTTATTAATTTTGAGAAAAAAAATTTTAAAAAGTAATTATTTACTATGAGGTGGAAGTTTCTTTTCTGTAAACCATTCGTGTTTTTTGGTTGCAGGGTTATACTTCTTCATCCTTAACTTATCTTTTGCCTTTAGACCAGAAGTTGGTTTTTTTGCATAATAATAAAACTTGCTATCAGTTTTTTCCTCAGGAACAAGACGTACTTTTACAGTTGATTTTTTTGCCATTATTTATTATCAAGTTTTTTCCTTAGTTGAACCAAATCTTCAAGAACATTCATTAATTTTTTTCTTTTTGTGTCATTTATTGAATATTGAGGGTGATCTTGTTGATCAAGATGATCATTATTATCTTTTCTTATTTCTGTAAAGACCTTATTTTCAGTCTGAATAGTTAATAGTTTTTTTGTACCATTTTCCTTGATTACCTTTTGAACTCCTCTAATTGTATAACCATCGTTGTACAAAAGACTTTTAATACCTTTTAATAATTTTATATCTTCAGGCCTGTAGTATCTGCGACCACCACCTCTTTTAATTGGCTTTATTTGTACAAACTTTGTTTCCCAAAATCTTAGAACATGTTGAGGTAATGACAAATCTTTTGATACCTCACTTATAGTTCTAAAAGCTTCGGGTGACTTTGAACTCATTAAACTGCTGCCTCTGAATTTATTTTATTTCTTGAGTTAACTTTTGACTTTAATACATTAGAGGCACGAAAAGTTACAACACTTCTCGCTGTTATCGGAACTTCCTGACCTGTCTTAGGATTTCGACCGATTCTTTCTTTTTTTTGTCTTACTACGAATGTACCGAAAGATGAAATTTTTACATCATCTCCATTAATTAAGCTTTTTAAAATTTCTACGAACACTGAGTCAACAAGTGTGGCAGACTCATTTCTAGAAAGGCCAACATTCTTGAAAACAGCTTCACTAAGTGTTGATCTAGTGGTTGTCTTATCCATAAGAAAAATTATATTAAATTAACAACTTATAACAATATATTAATTACTTTTTTTTACGTGTTAAATAGTTATTTTATTTTGCATTTCATTCACATATTCCTTAATTTTTTCATTTACATCATTTTCAAGCAAAGAATATATAATGTCTGCAGCATAGGAAACGCCCTTAAACTCTGATTTGCCATGACACTTTACGACCAGTGCATTAAGACCCATAAATATACCACAATTATGCACTCTTGGATCTAATCTTTCTCTTACAGATCTTAGAGAGATTGAAGATAAAACATATCCTAACTTTGATAGAATTGAGCTTTGATAAGCGTTGTTCAGGTGATTTTGAAATAACTTTGCAGTTCCTTCCGCTGTCTTTAAAGCAATATTGCCAGTAAAACCATCAGTTACAACAACATTTGTTTGCCCTAAAGAAATATCATTTCCTTCAATATATCCATAGTAATTAATCAAGTCTAATTTATTAAGTTCTTGCAATCTGTCAGAAGCATTTTTAATCTCATCGTTTCCCTTTATTTCCTCTTTACCAACATTTAATATACCCACAGATGGATTATCTATTTTGAATAGAATACTTGCCAAACTAGAGCCAAGAACTGCGCTATCTACAAGGTACCTTGAACTTAATTTAGTATTTGCACCAAGATCTAAAACTATGGACTCTCCTTTCATGTTTGGCCATATTGATGCAATAGCTGGGCGCTTTATTTCCGATAATGTTTTGATGTTTAATAATGACAAAGTCATTAATGCTCCAGTATTACCAAATGATAGTATAGCGTCTGTTTCATTTTGTTGAGTAGATTTAATAGCCAAATACATACTTGAATGTACTTTTGACTTTATAACTTCAGATGGTTTGTCGTCCATCGAAATACTATCTGAACAATCAATTATTTCAGATGCTAATTGAAGTTTTTTAAATTTTTTTAAATCTTTTAGTATAGTTTCTTTATTTCCAAATAAATAAAATTTGTAGTTAATGTTCCTCAATAAAGACTGTTCTAAGCCTCTTAAAATTTCTTTTGTTTTAGTTTCGCTGCCCAATATGTCAACCGCTAATTTAAAAATCTTTTTCAAAATACTAACCAAATTTTATAAATTCAAAATAGCAATCGATATTTTCCTTTTCAGATATACTCTGAAACTTTTTTATATTTTTAATTATATATTTTGCAAACATGCTAACATTCGTGTTATCAGATGAATTTCCTTTAAATATATTATTTAAGATTGTTTGCTCAAGCAATGATTTATCATCTTCTTTTTCTAAAAGATCTAAACTTTTACTGTACTGTGATAACCTGCCATAAAAGGCCCTTATCAATAGTTTCATTTTTTTATTAACAGCAATATCTCCAAATCCCATTTCTCTGAGATTATTTTCAAAATCACTGAACATATGATCAAATAACATCTGTGATAAAGATGAGTTGTTAATATTTTTACTTTTATAAAAATAAAAAATCATAAATGCGTGAAATATGATCAAATCAAACCTAGTTTCAAAACTATCTTCCAAGCCATAGTCTAAGTAAAAAAACTTTGACCTCGATATTTTAATAATATTCTGATAGATTTTCTCAACTGAAGAAACTTTATTCTTTAATACCATAATGATGATTAAATATATCTGTTATTTTATAATTCTAATTACCATATATAGTTGTTCTCCAGTCAATAAGCAACACGGATATCTTATTGATGATATACTTATTTCATCGGACAAAATATCAAAATTTGAAGTGAATAAAACAAGTGCAGATGATGTTTTTAATGCCATGGGTTCACCATCAATAGTAATAGACGATGTGAATAATGTTTGGATTTATCTTTTATCTCTAAAAGAAAAAAAGGTCTTTGAAGATGATACTCTTTTATTTCAAAATATATACAGATTTGTATTTAATAAAAATGAAGTTTTAATCGAAACCGCAATTCTAACAGAGGAGAACTTTAACAAGATTGTGTTCTCATCTGATAAAACAACTATTCGAAGAGATGCATATGGTATTACAGACCAGTTGTATGACGCGTTTACAAGAGGTCAATAATTAGAATTACAGAGCAGCTAAAAGTAAAAGTGCAACAATATTTGTAATTTTAATCATCGGATTAACAGCAGGACCAGCTGTATCTTTATACGGATCTCCTACAGTATCGCCTGTAACAGCTGCTTTGTGTGCCTCTGATCCTTTACCACCGAAATTACCATCTTCAACATACTTCTTTGCATTGTCCCAAGCTCCGCCTCCAGCAGTCATAGATATCGCAACAAATATACCGGTTACAATCACACCAAG
Organism: uncultured Pelagibacteraceae bacterium; assembly: GCA_902617525.1. Taxonomy (GTDB): domain Bacteria; phylum Pseudomonadota; class Alphaproteobacteria; order Pelagibacterales; family AG-422-B15; genus CACNXQ01. Next base: position 37,341 of record CACMWW010000006.1, read on the forward strand.
TAACATCGCACCTACTGCTGAAACAGCTGCATTTTGGTCGGCTACGATTGATACTAATAAGTAAAGAATAATTGGAGAAAGTACTGGTAACATTGAAGGAACAATCATTTCTTTGATTGCTGAACGAGTAAGCATATCAACTGATCTAGAATAATCGGGTTTAGTTTCTCCTGTCATAATTCCTGGATTGTCTGCAAATTGTTTTCTCACTTCTTCTACAACGGCTCCTCCTGCTCGGCCTACAGCCATCATTCCCATTGATGCAAATAAGTAGGGAAGTAATCCGCCGATTAATAAACCAACAACAACATAAGGGTTTTCCAGACTAAAATTCGGGGTCAAACTTTCGATCAATTTAAGATCCTCAACATAAGCAGCGAACAGAACTAACGCACCTAAACCTGCGGAACCAATTGCGTAACCCTTTGTAACTGCTTTTGTTGTATTTCCAACAGCATCTAAAGCATCAGTTGTTTTTCTAACATTTTCATCTAGATTTGACATCTCCGCTATTCCACCAGCATTATCTGTAACTGGGCCATATGCATCTAACGCAACTACCATTCCGGCAAGGGCAAGCATAGCAGTCACTGCGATTGCTATTCCAAATAAACCAGCTAGTTGAAATGTCATGACTATACCTACTACAATTACTAACGCGGGCAATGCTGTGGCTTCCATAGATACAGCAAGTCCTTGAATTACATTTGTACCATGCCCTGTTGTAGAAGCTTTTGCAACACTTTGAACCGGTCTATAATTTGTTCCAGTATAATATTCAGTTATCCAAATTAAGAGCCCGGTAATAACAATTCCAATTATTGAGCAAATATAAAGTGAGGTACCAGAAAAAGTTGTATCTCCAAAAGTAAATTCTTTAGACATATCGCCCAATACAATTTGAGTTACAGGATATATGAAAATTAGAGAAAGTATGGCAGAAGCAATAAAACCTTTATATAGTGCTCCCATTATACTTTGAGATGAACCTAATCTTACAAAAAAAGTACCTATGATTGAAGCTACTAAACAGCTACCTCCAATTGCCATAGGATAAATTGTCATCATATGAGAAATTTCACCTGTAAAAAAAATTGTAGCTAAAACCATAGTAGCAACTATTGTTACTGCATAAGTCTCAAACAGATCTGCAGCCATTCCAGCGCAATCACCAACATTGTCTCCGACGTTGTCTGCTATCACTGCAGGATTTCTAGGGTCATCTTCTGGTATGCCTGCCTCAACTTTACCAACTAGGTCAGCGCCTACGTCTGCACCCTTTGTAAAAATTCCTCCACCTAATCTTGCAAATATCGAAATAAGTGAAGCTCCAAAACCTAATGCAACAAGAGCATGTTTGAGTGTTTCTTCAGATACTGAATATGAGTCTAAAATTGCATAATAAACTGATATAGATAATAAAGCCAAGCCTGCTACAAGCATTCCTGTAACTGCCCCCGCTTTAAAAGCAACATCGAGCCCTTTACCTAAACTTTCACTTGCAGCTTGAGCAGTTCTTACATTTGCGCGGACTGAGATTATCATTCCAATATAGCCTGCTGCACCTGATAATATTGCCCCGATTAAATAACCCCCAACAACCCAAAAGTCTCTAAAAAATAAGTATAAAAGGACACAAATGACTGCACCAACAATCGCAATGGTTGTATACTGTCTGTTAAGATATGCTTGTGCACCAATTTGAATTGCTGACGAAATTTCTTGCATTTTTTCACTACCTGCATTTGACTTTAAAACTGAATTACCAGCCCAGAAACCATAAATGATTGATAATATGCCAGAAAAAATAATTAGGTTTAATATATTCATCTTATGTGTCCTTGATTGTTTATTTCTGGTGGAGAAAATGCCAAAAATTACATAAATATGCAACTTTTATTTTATTCTATATTTCTCTAAGATTATCAAGAACTCCGTTCAAAAGAGTGGCCTCTTTGATGCCAAAAAAATGATTTGAAATCAATAAATACTCAGAAATAACTATTTTCTTTGAAATTTCATTTTTTAATACAATCTCATATATAGCACATCTAAATATAGATAATAATAACTTGTCGAAAGATTGAACTTTATTATTTTTCTTAAGGGACTTTTTTAGTATCGAGTCTATTGTTTTTAAATTAGTAAACACCCCGTTATATATTTCCTTAGTAAGCGATAATTTTGCGCCATGAATTTTATTTTTAAAATCAGCATTAGCAATAATATGAGAGAGCATTTCATAAATAGGTACATCAATTTCTTTTTGATTTATTGAATTTTCATAAATTGCTTGGACAGCTAATAGCCTTTGATATGATTTTATATCAGACATTAATATTTAATTTTTTAAAACTGATATAGCAGCTAAAACCGCCTCTTTAGCTCTGTTAGATTTTTTGGTAGATCTATCGATAGCTTGTTTTAGGCTAGTACAAGTGAGAACAGTATTTGAAATTGGTATGTTTTTATCAACAGAGATTGACAAAAGCGAATTTGTTATAGCATTTGCAATAAATTCATAATGATCTGTTTTGCCCTTGATGATACAGCCTACTGCAATAACTGCATCATATTTTTTTTTCTTAATAAGAATCGATATTTGAACAGGAATTTCTAATGATCCATTTACTTTAAATATATCATATTTGCACTTATGTTTTTTCAATTCTGAAATTGCACCATTCAAAAGACCATCTGTAATTTTTGGATAAAAATTTGATGCAACAATCAAAAACTTGTTCTTTTTACTCATTTATTGTACTTAAAATTTTTGTCTCAATTATTTCTACATTAAACGCATCGAGACCAATAAATTTCCATTCTGTATTTGTAAGCAATATCATTTTTTTCACACCAATTTCAGATAAAATTTGTGCACCCATTCCGTAAATTCTAAGTTCATCACCATTACTCTGATATTGGTCCTTTGATTTAGGTTGATTTGTGATTAAATTATTAATTATAGACTTCCCAGTATCCCTAATCAAAATAATGATACCTCTTTTTTCTTTTTCAATTATCTTAATTGCCTTATGTAATGATGCATCATCACTTCCATAATTACCAAACAAATTATCAAAATAATCTGTGACATGGACCCTAACCATAATTGGCTTACCATCACTTACATTTCCTTTTGATAGAACAATTTGTTCAGTTCCATCGTACAGTGAGTCGTATATTTTAATATTAAATGTAGCTCCTGACGCTAAGTTTATTTCTGAGTCATAAGATTTTTTTATAAACTTATCTTTACTTCTTCGATGAGAGATTAAGTCTACAATCTTGCCAATTTTAATTTTATGTTTTTTTGAAAATTCTATAAGATCTGGCAATCTAGCCATAGTTCCATCATCATTCATAATTTCACAAATAACACCTGCTGGTGAGTGCCCACTCAACCTAGCCAAATCAACTGAAGCTTCTGTGTGGCCTGCTCTCATTAATACTCCTCCGTCCCTTGCAACTAATGGAAAGACATGTCCTGGACTCATTAGGTCTTTCTTTGTTTTATTCTGATCAATTGCCGTTTGTATTGTTACAGCTCTATCTTGTGCAGAAATACCAGTTGTAACACCTTCTTTTGCCTCAATAGATATTGTGAATGCTGTTGAGTCACGTGTATCATTATTTTGCGACATCAAAGGTAAATCGAGTTCTTTTACTCGATCCTCAGTTAAGGATAAGCAAATTAAACCCCTTCCATGCGTCGCCATAAAATTAATTGCTTTGTGATCTACTTTTGCTGCAGGAATAATCAAATCACCTTCATTTTCACGATTTTCGTCGTCAACCATAATTACCATTTTACCTAATTTTTGGTCTTCGATAATCTCTTCAATAGATGATATAAATTCATTATTCATAAGTTGTAAGCTTCAAAGATTTTGCGTAACATATCTTGCCAGCATATCAACTTCAAGATTTATTCTATTTCCAACTTTTAATTTATGTAAATTAGTTTTGTTCCATGTATAGGGAATTATATTAAGATAGATTTTATCCCTTTTTACCTCATTAATTGTCAGAGAAATGCCATTAATCGAGATAGAGCCCTTTTTTGCAATAAATTTTCTTATATTTTTTGAAATTTTAAATTCTAATTGATACGAGCCTTCAATTTTTTTGGATGATACCAATTCAGCAGTTTCGTCTACATGCCCAAAAACAAAGTGTCCACTTATCTCATCACCAACTCTAAGTGATTTTTCGATATTTATTAAATCACCTTTTTTTAATTGATTAAGATTTGTGCACCCGACTGTTTCTTTTGAAACATCAAAAAAAAGTTTCGTTTTATTAGATAATTTTTTTTTTGATGTAACTGTTAAACACACCCCATTGCAACAAACAGAGCTTCCTATCTTAACATCTTTAAATTTAAGATCAGTATCAAGGACAAGTTGGTAGTCTTTAAGTTTTTTAAAATCTTTAACGACACCTCTATTTTCAATTATTCCTGAAAACATAAATTACTTTCTTCTATAAACAGATAATTGATCACCATCTATAATTTTGGAATTAGTTAAATTAAATTTTTTTAAGTGGTATATTTCATCTATATTTAAATTTGAGATCGCATTTATACCACTATTTCCCATAATTTTACTCGCTCTAAACCAATAAATTTCATCAATTAAATTTTCTTTCAAAAGTGAAGCCGATAATGTTGCCCCTCCTTCTACTAATATTCTTGTATAACCTAAACTAGATATTTTTTTTATAGCAGTTTTTATATCTATTTCTTTATTAACTTCCCTAGTTTTTATGTGTTCTATATTTTTTAGTTTAGGTATTCTTTTTTTAATTTTATCTGAATAAAAAATATATATTTTACGATTTTTTTGACTAAAGACTTTTAAACCTTTTTTTAAATCAAGATTTCTATCTAAAATAAATATAGCCGGTGATCTATTACTTAATCCATCAAGCCTACAATCTAATCTAGGATCATCTTTTCTAATTGTACCAGTTCCTATGATCATGCATTCGTTTAAAGATCGTAATTTATGACCAATCATTCTCGAGGTAGAGTTAGTTATCCATTTACTTTTAAATGAATTTGTGGCTATTTTTCCATCAGCTGTTGATGCAATTTTAAGTGAAATGTATGGCTTGTTACCGATCAGTGAATTAAAAAAAATATCATTTAATTCTTTTACGCGGTCGCTAAAATTCTTTATCACTACTCTAATGCCAGCTGATTTGAGTTTCTTTACGGACCTACAATTAACTAGTGGGTTTTTATCCACTTGAGAAATAAATACTTTTGAAAATTTCAAATCTATAATTTTATTTACACAAGGAGAGGTTTTGCCCTCGTGTGAACATGGTTCTAGCGTACAGTATAAATGAGCCCCTTGAATATCCTTTTTATTCTTAACTTGATTGATTGCATGAATTTCAGCATGAGGTATCCCTTTTGGTTGAGTCCATCCTCTTGATATTATTGAATCGTTCTTAACAATAATTGCCCCTACAGGAGGATTGGGGTAAGTTGTACCAACTGCTCTAAATGCCATTCTTTCAGCAATTTTGAAGTAATTTCTTTCACTCAAAATCGATCCTAATCTTCATTTGAAGAAATCACACCTAAAAATTCTTCAAAATCTTTTGCCTCACGGAAATTTTTGTAAACAGATGCAAAGCGAACATATGCTACTGAGTCAATACTCTGCAAACCTTCCATAACGATTTCACCAATTACATCTGATGATACTTCTGTTTCTCCTAAACTTTCAACCCTTCTAACTATGCCGCTTATCATTCTATCGACTCTTTCATTATCAACAGGTCTTTTTCTAAGAGATATTTGAACTGATCTCTCCAATTTATCGCGATCAAAAGGAACTTTTTTTCCAGATTTCTTAAGAACAGTCAGTTCCCGTAATTGAATACGTTCAAATGTTGTAAAACGTGCACCACAAGCAGAGCAAAATCTTCTTCTTCTTATCGCAGAGTTGTCTTCAGTTGCGCGCGAGTCTTTTACTTGAGTGTCATTATTTCCACAAAATGGGCACTTCATATTATCACCTAATTATAAATCGGAAATTGATTACAAAGATTTACTACTTTTTCTTTTACTGCTTTTTCAACTTTACTATTATCGTCTGGGTTTTGTCTTAATCCTGCTAAAGTTTCAAGTATTAAATTTCCAACAGTTTCAAATTCCTTTTCCTTAAAACCTCTTGTAGTTGCTGCTGGGGTTCCTAATCTGATTCCTGATGTTATTTTTGGCGGTTTTGGATCCTTGGGTATTCCATTTTTATTACAGGTAATATGTGCTTCCTCAAGACTAGTAGAAGCAGCGTCACCTGTTAGGTCCATTGGGGTTAAATCAACCAATATTAAGTGTGTATCTGTACCACCTGAAACAATTTTAAGACCACCTTGTACTAGCGTCTGACTAAGAATTTGGGCGTTTTTTATAACTTGTTTTATGTATTCTTTGAATTCTGGCTTTAATGCTTCACCAAAGGCAACGGCCTTACCTGCAATCACGTGCATTAAGGGTCCGCCTTGATATCCTGGGAATACAGCTGAATTAAACTTCTTACCTAAGTCAGTGTTATTAGAAAGTATCATCCCTCCTCTCGCGCCCCTTATAGTTTTATGCGTTGTAGATGTGACAACATCTGCAAATTTAAGGGGGTTCGGATACTCTTCAGCCGCAACTAAGCCTGAAAAGTGAGCCATATCTACATGAAGAAATGCACCAACCATATCACAAATTTCACGAAATCTCTTAAAATCTATAATTCTCGAGTAAGCGCTACCTCCTGCAATTATTATTTTAGGCTTATGTTCTTTTGCGAGAGTTTCAACTTCATCATAATTAATTAGCCCCTCATCATCTAAACCATACTGAACTGCATTGAACCATTTTCCTGACATAGAAGGAGCTGACCCATGAGTTAAATGTCCACCAGCATCTAAACTCATTCCTAGGATAGTATCCCCTGGTTTTATAAGAGCTAACATAACCGCTCCATTGGCCTGTGCTCCTGAATGAGGTTGAACATTAGCATATTCACATTTATAGAGTTTTTTTAGTCTCTGAATTGCAAGGTCCTCAGCAATATCAACAAATTCACAGCCTCCATAATAACGGGCAGTTGCATACCCTTCTGCATATTTATTTGTTAATACAGATCCTTGAGCTTCTAAGACGGCTTTTGAAACTATATTTTCAGATGCAATTAACTCAATCTGATTTTGTTGTCTTGAAAGTTCTTTGTTTATTGCTTCATGAATTTCGTTATCGATTTCTTGAAGTGGAGATGAAAAAAAAGTCATATAATTATCCTATTTTATTTATTCTAACAGCGTGTCGACTGCCTTCAAAGTCGGTATTTAAGAACGTTTCAACTAGACTTAAGGCTGTAGCTTCATCTATAACACGTGCGCCTAAAGTCAAAATATTTGCATCATTATGTTCCCTAGCTAATTTTGTGACCTCACTGTTATAACAAAGAGCAGCTCTAATCCCAGGTTTTTTATTTGCTGCCATTGCCATCCCTTGGCCAGTTCCACAAACTAATACGCCTTTATGAGCTTTTTCATTTAAAATATCATTTGTAACTTTTGAAGCGTAGTCAGGATAATCTACTGGATCTTTTTTATCTGGTCCTCTATCAATAACGTCAACTCCACAATCTAAAAGACGTTTAATTATTTGATCTTTTAGATCAAAACCTGCATGGTCTGAAGCAATAGATACTTTAGTTTGTTCATTCATATAGGATATTATTAAACTAATTATACTAAATCTTGTATATAAAAAAATACAATAATTAATTCCAAAGAGACTTTTTTTGTAAGACTTTTTTTAATGTTGTCGGTTTATCTGTCATAATACCGTCGACATTTATATTTATTAGATCTATCATCTGGTTTTCATCATTAATTGTCCAAACATGTATTTTTTTTCCAAGACTATGAACATGCTCGACTAGATTACTGGTAACAATTCTTAAGCCCATATATGTCATAGGTATTTGAAGACATGGAATGCTATTATCATAGATAGAAAAAAATCTATTAAGAAAAAATAATATGGTCTCACTCTTAGTCATGGATGAACATAGATTATCTTTAAACTCATTTCTCAAAATATCTATTTTAGTATTACTAAATGAACCAATACATATCCTGTCAATATTTTTCATAGATTTTAATTTATCTTTCAATAAGTGTGCTGACTTTAAACTTTTGGGTTCAATATTAAAATTTATCTCAGGCCAAGAAGATAGAGCCTCGTCAAGTAATGGGATTGTATGCGTCTCAAAAATTTTTATTTTTTTTAACTCTTCATAATTTAAATTTTCTATTTTTGCATCGATACCAAGAATTCTTTTTAAATCTGGATCATGAAATATTATTAACTTATTATCTTTTGTATGCCTCACATCTGTTTCGATGTACCGATATCCTAAATTAATTGAATTATTGAATGCATCTAGAGTATTTTCACAAAAATCATAGGAACCACCACGATGTGCGAATGGTATAAAATTATAATTGTCTAAAAATTTAAAAGACATATATATACTGAATTATGTTATTTAATTTTATAACTATATTAGGCTTCAATTTTGTCGTCATCACTATTTTGTGGATATCTTCCCTAAAAACTAGAAGAGCAGATTTTATAGATATTTACTGGGGCCCTAGTTTCTTTTTTTCATTTCTGTTGTCTCTGATAATAAATAATTCATTTTCTATGACTGAAATAATATGCTTATTTCTGATAACAATATGGGGTTTTAGGCTTGGTATCTATCTTTTAATTAGAAACGTTAATAAGACTGAGGATATTAGATATGTTAAAATTAGAGAAGCTAGAGGTGATATTGGTCTTTATTTAACGGCTTACTTAATCCAAATAATTTTAATTCCAATTATATCATTGCCCCTGATCAGCATTTTAGACACTAGTATTGATCTAAGTTTTGTCCATTGGGTAGGTATATTGATAGCACTTTCTGGAATTCTTATTGAAACGATAGCTGATATACAATTATCCAAATTTAAATTAAATCAAAATAATATTAATAAAGTTATGGATAAAGGACTTTGGTATTACTCAAGACACCCTAATTATTTCGGAGATAGTCTATTTTGGTGGGGTATTACAATTTACTGTTTTGCATTATCAAAAAATTTATTAATTTTTATTGCTCCAATAATAATGACTTACTTGTTACTAAGGGTTTCTGGTGTGACTATGTTAGAAAATAGATTGTCAAAAAAGAAGGATGGCTATACCAAGTATATAAACTCTACTAGCTCTTTTATAATATTACCAAAGAAAAAATCTAAATGAGCGTATCAAAACTTAAATATCCAAAAAATAGATTGCGACGAACTCGTCAAGCTAAATGGGTTAGAAACATTACTCAAGAGAGCATGCTTAGTTCAAATGATTTAGTATGGCCAGTTTTTGTATGTGAAGGAAACAATATCAAAGATGAAATTCAATCAATGCCTAATGTTTATAGGTATTCGATAGACAATTTAAATGAGGTCTATGATATTGCCAGCGAACAAAAAATAAATCTTATAGCTTTATTCCCGTTCACGCCTCAAGAGTTAAAAACAAAATATGGGGATGAAGCACTAAATCCAGATAATTTAGTTTGCAGGTCTCTTGAAAAGCTTAAAAGTAATAAGTCTGACTTTGGTATTATGTGCGATGTTGCATTAGATCCATATACAGATCATGGCCATGATGGATTATTAAGCGATGAAGGCAGGATTCTAAACGACGAAACTAATGGTGTTTTAGTTAAACAATCTATCCTGCTTGCTGAAAATGGCGCAGATATAATTGCCCCTTCAGATATGATGGATGGTAGAATTGGCATGATTAGAGACGAGTTAGAAAAAAATAAATTTGTGGATACTCTCATTTTGTCTTATGCAGCAAAATATTCATCAAGCATGTATGCGCCATTTAGAGATGCTGTTGGCTCATCCAAGAATTTAAAGACAGATAAAAAAACTTACCAGATGAATATATTGAATTCTGATGAAGCAATCAGGGAGGCATCAATGGACATAGCTGAAGGGGCCGATATGATAATGGTAAAGCCTGGAATTAGCTATTTGGACATCATATACAGAATTAAGAATGAACTTAAGTATCCCACATTTGCCTATCAAGTTTCAGGTGAGTACTCACTCATTAAATTCGGATCACAACAAGGTATAATTAACGAAGAAACTATGGTTATAGAACAATTGTCTTCATTCAAAAGAGCAGGAGCAGATGCAATAATTACTTATTATGCGCCTGAAGTTTCAAAATTTTTAAAACTAATTGATTAAACGTTTTATTAAACTTGACGTATCTAGTTTATTTCCGCCTAAATCTTGAATATCCCTATAGAATTTATCGACAATTTTAGTCACCTCTAAATTAATGCCATGTGTATCTGCTTCTGCAAATGCAATTGAAAGATCTTTTCTCATTAAATCAACTGCAAAACCAAAGTCGAATTTTCCCGCTACCATTGATTTAAAACGATTATCCATTTGCCATGATTGTGCTGCGCCTGATGAAATTACTTCCAATACATCATCAGGGTTTAAATGGGTCTGCTTCATAAAATAAATAGACTCTGATAAGCCTTGAACTAGTCCTGCAATACAAATTTGATTAATTATTTTCGTTAGCTGACCAGATCCTGAAGCACCCATATATTTTATTTTTTTTCCATATGATCCTAATATTTCAATACTTCTTTCATATGCCTTCTCTGAACCTCCAATCATTATACTTAATTGGCCTTTTTCCGCTCCCGCTTGTCCACCTGATATTGGGGCATCAAGGAAACTAACACCTAAATTTTCTAAGTTTTTTTCTACTTCTCTTACAATTCTTGGTGATACAGTTGAATGATCAATGAATATTGACTTTTCTTTAAGAGAGTTTATGCACCCTTTATCTATTGAGGTTATTTCTTTTAAATCTTCATCGTTGCCTACACACGAAATAATATAATCATATTTTTGATTAGTTTCTGATAATTTATCAATAACTTTCCCTTTATAATTTTTGATCCAATTATCACATTTACTTTTTGTGCGATTATAAATAGAAACATCATATTTTTTTGATAGGTAGCCAGCCATTGGAGAGCCCATTTTCCCAATCCCTATAAAAAGAATTTTATACATTGAAAATATCCATCATTCTTTGCATAGAGCTTATGGTTACAAGCAAAGGCATCCTAAATAATCTTCCTCCAGGAAAATTTTTGTGTTTAATCTTTTCAAATGCCTCGAGCTCCTTTGTTTTTTCACTTACCATATTTTCTGCTAAAATCTTTCCAGCAATTCCAGTTAATGCAACTCCATGTCCTGAGAAGCCTTGGGCATAATAAATTTTATCATTCACCATCCCAATGTCAGGCACTCTATTCATTGTTAAAGCTATTAATCCACCCCAGATATAGTCAATTTTTAATTCACTTAAATTTGGATACACTTTATTTAATTGCCTCTTGGTTCTTTTTTTTAATCCCTCTACAATCCTTAGTGAATAGCCTACTGCGCCACCAAATATCATTCTCTTGCTGTCAGATAATCTATAATAATTTAAATCAAAATTTGTATCACTGACGCAATAATCATTTGGCAGTATTTCTCTCTGTAAATTTTGACTTAATGGCTCAGTGCAGACAATATAAGTAGCACATGGCATTATTCTATTTTCAATACCTAAATTTAGACCTTTTATATAGGCGTTGCAACATACTGCTATTTTTTTAGCTTTTACCATCCCTCTATCTGTAAGAACCTCAACCGCATGACTTGTTTGATTAATCTTAGTAACCACAGATCTTTCATAGAGTTTTACATTTAATTTTTCTGCCGCTTTTACCAAACCCAATGCATATTTAATTGGATGTAAATGTCCCGCCCCTTTATCAAGGACACCCCCGTAGTAAAGTGATGAACCAATTTCTTTATCAACACTATTTTTGTCAAGGAGTTCTAAATTATTATAGTTGTATGTTTTTATTTTATACTTTCTATTTTCTTCATACTCTCTAAGTTTTGCCGCGCTAGTAGCAGCACTAATTCCACCATTTTTTTTATCACATTCAATGCTAAATTCCCTTATTCTGTCATCAATTAAATCGACAGAAGCTTGAGATATATCCCAGATTTGCCTAGCAAGTTTAATTCCATATTTCTTCTCAATTACGTCTATACCCCATGATACGTCATTCCAGATTTGGCCTCCATTTCTGCCCGAAGCGCCCCATCCAAATAAATTTTGCTCAATTACAATTACCTTTAGTCCTTTTTTTGCAGCCTCAATAGCTGTTGATAATCCTGAAAAGCCTCCGCCGACTACACAGATGTCACACTCATGATTATCAATTAGTTGATCATAGGGTTTCTTTAGGGTCTCTATATTTTGTGCATAGTAACTGTCTGGATAGTTTTCCATATAAAACTAAGATAGATATTAAATTTTGGAATGTAAACTTTTAGGTTCAATTTTACCAGCATGAGCTCTTTTACCCAGCCATTTTTTTATTTCATTGGCCTCCAAAAGAGTTTTACCATTATTCTCATTTAAAATACCTTCCTTAGAGTCAAAGCAAATACTGCTCAAAGTTTTTCCACTTTTGAATTTCTGTAATGTCACGCCTCTTCCTTTTTGCATTAAAGGTATTTCTGAATTATCAAAAATTAGAAGTTTTACCGCTTTCTTTTCTCCACTAAAAACAGCTATTAAATCTCCTTTTTTTTGAAAACAAGAGATGGCTTTTTCATTACCTTTTAAATTCATAACCCTTTTTCCAGATTTAGTAGACGCCATTAAATCTGAGGTATTTACGAAAAATCCCTTACCTGCACTACTGGTAATTAGATATTCCTTATCTTGCACATAAGAAGTTGCAAATAAAATTTCTTCATTGTCATTTTTATCTATCAATAGACTGACAGGATCGCCAAAACCTCTTCCTGCAGATATTTTATTACAATTAATTGTATAAAATTTACCTAAAGTAGAAAAAAGCAGAAGTTTACTATTATTTTTTAATTTTATAATAAATTTCTCAGTATCTCCTTCTTTATACTTCACGTTTGTATAATCATCCTGATGTCCTTTTATGGTTTTTATCCATCCATTTTTTGAGAGTATCACTGTAATGGGATCTTTACTTTCAAATTCTTCAGTCGAGTAGTCAATTTCTTTATATTCTGTATTAACAACAGTTTTTCTATTTGTAGTATTTTCATCTTTTGAAAATATTTCTAAACTTTTTGTGAACTCTAAATTTAATTCCTTTATTTGCTCTTTTTTTGATTTTAGTAGTTTGTTTAATTCTTTCTTGTATGTATTCAAATCTTCATTTTCTTTTTTAATTTCTTTTTCTTCTAATTTTTTTAATTGCCTTAGCCTCATTGCCAATATTGCTTCGGCTTGCCTCTTATTTATTCTAAATACGCTAATCAACTTTTTCTCAGGATCTGCTTCTTTTCTAATAATTTTAATTACTTTGTTTAAATTTTTATAAACTATTAAAAAACCTTTGAGTATTTCAAGCCTATTCTCAGTTTGAATTAATCGATACTTTGTTCTTCTTTTTAAAACATTAAACCGATGGTCAATAAATGATTTTAGGCTCTCTTTAAGTGAAAATAATTTTGGCTCGAGTTTGTGATTGATTGCATTAAAATTGATGGCGTATCTAATTTCTAAATCTGAATTCTTACATAAGTCCTCAAAAATTACTTCAGCTTTAAAACTTCTATTTTTTGGAATAAGAACTATTCTGATGTCTTCTGCAGACTCATCTTGAATTGCCTCTAGGTAATTTGCTTTCTTATTATCAATAAGATCAGATATTTTTTCTATAATTCTGGCTTTATTTACTTGATAGGGAATTTCATAAACGATAATTTGATATTGACCTCTTCCAAGGTCTTCTTTTTTCCATCTTGCCCGAAGCCTTATTGTTCCCTTTCCTTTGACATAGGCATCTTTCAATGCATCATCACTATCAATGATTTCTCCACCTGTTGGAAAATCTGGTCCTGGAATAAGCTTTTGTAATTGTGAGTTAGTATAATTTGGATTTTTTAATAATTTTGATAAAGCCTGAAACAATTCATTGATGTTATGGGGAGGAATATTTGTCGCCATTCCAACTGCAATTCCTGAACTTCCATTAGCTAGCAAATTTGGAAACGCTGATGGAAGAACTATTGGCTCGTGATCGATGCCATCATATGTATTAATATAATCAATGGTATCCTCTGATATATCTTTTAGCATTAGCTCTGCTAACGCAGTCAATCTTGCCTCTGTATATCTCATTGCAGCTGCATTATCTCCATCAATGTTGCCAAAATTTCCTTGGCCATCAACTAACGGATACCTTGTTGAAAAATTCTGAGCCAATCTCACGAGTGCTTCATAAACAGACTGATCTCCGTGTGGGTGAAATTTACCAATTACATCGCCAACTATTCTTGCTGATTTCTTAAAACCAGAACTTGAGTTTAACCTTAATTGAAACATTGCAAACAATAGCCTTCTATGAACCGGCTTTAGCCCATCACGAATATCTGGTAGCGCTCGATGAGTAATTGTTGAAAGTGCGTATGCTAGATACTTTTCTTCTAACGCGTCAGTAAAGTTAATGTTTTTGATTTTCATTTTATAATTGAAATTTTTAGATGATTCCTGCTTTTTGGGAAATTAAGATTATTTGGCTCATAAAATCTCTTACGAAAAAAATGCTCTGTCAGACTAAGTGCATTCTCTAAATCCTCATTATTATATTCAGACGATCTGTTAATTAAAAAGTTGGGTAGTTTAAATAGTTTATCTTTATATGATCCTGCTCCTTCTATGGTTACAGCCCTTCCACTACTTGGGGAAACAAACTTTAAATTTTCTTTGTCAGATGTTACTGCGCATTCAGTTAAATCTAGCCCATAACCGATATCTGACAGTAAATCAATTTCCCAAAAAATATAACTTTTGATCCAATCTTCTTTATTTTTACATATATCTTTTATTAGACTTAGTGACTTTTCATACATAAAGGCATTTTGCTGCTTCTCTGCCATAGTAGATATAATTATTGAACAAATAGAATTTATGCCATGCAAATTAACTTTATGATTCAGTATATAAGATGACCACAATTTAATAGGTTCAACAGTATAATTACCCAAGTGGCTTTCTAGACGTCCAGACCAATTTAACATTACTTCATTTCCTGGCTCTATTACTGCACGTAAGTTTTTTGAGTGTATTCCTCTAATTAATCCCTTATGCCTTCCATGGTCTTCTGTAAACGCATCTAAAATATAAGATGACTCATTATATTTTTTAAATCCTAATACAAATCCTGTTCCAGACCACCTCATATTTTCTTTTCTTTAGCTAGCTTTACAAATAAAAATAGGTGAATCTTTTTGTTTTCAAATCTTGCAATTTCTTTTCTTGAAGCTTGACCAATTTCTTTTAACATTAAACCTTTCTTTCCAACAAGTATATTCTTATGTGATTGTCTTTTAACTACAATCGATTGATATATTTTGATTTGACTTGCAACCTTATTAATCTTTTCAGTTACGACATCACACTGATAAGGTATCTCTCTATGTATCTTATCTAGTATTTTTTCTCGTGTTACTTCTGAGTAAAATAGCTTCTTCTTAATCTGTATATTGCTAGAAGGCTTGCTTTTTATTGAATTTTTAATAGTAAATTTCTTTGAAAATTTTATGAGATTTGCAACTCCTTCACCTGTGAGACTTGAGATTGGAAATATTTCATTAAATATTTTTTCTTTTGAATAAATTTTAATTGCGCTAAGTACTTTACCTTTCTTAACTTTGTCTATTTTATTTAGTATTAGAAATACATGCTGTTTTTCAATTTTATTTTCTAGAGAGTTAATAATTTTTTTATATTCATTATTAATTCTTAGCGAAATATCTACGACAACGTAAATTAAATCTGAAGTCTCAATTTCCGCAAGAGGAGATGAAATGATATTATTATTAATTTTTTTTCTACTCGAAAAAAAACCAGGAGTATCTTGGATAACAAATTCGTTTTCAGAAAATTTCTTATAGACCTTTTGATTAAATGTAGTTGACTGTTTTTTCCTTGATACAAGCGATACCCGCTGTCCCATTATTTTATTAACAAGAGATGACTTTCCAGAATTTGTTGGCCCAATTAATAAAATGTTTCCACTCTTCATTTAATAGAATTTATCTTATTTTTCTCTATGAAAGCAAGTGCAGCATTTTTTTCTGACTCTTTTATTGATGAAGAAGTTCCTACAGCTTTTTTATAATTCATAAATTCAACTTGGATTTTAAATTCAGGGTTATGGTCAGGACCAGTTTTACTGATTGTTTTATACTTAGGAAGAGTTTTATATTTTTTTAGAGTCCACTCTTGTAGCTTTGATTTAGAATCAATAATATCTTCAGCAATATTATCAAACTTTGTTTTCCATAATGCTAATATAACTTTTCTTACCTGAGTAAAACTAGAATCTAAATATATTGCTCCCAACAATGCTTCACATGCATCAGATAGAATACTTTTTTTATTGTTACCGAATGATTTTTTTTCAGTTTGTCCTAAAAGAATAAAATCTCCAAGGGATATTTTTTTTGCTATTTCATGGCAGGTATTTCTGTCTACCAGACTACTTAGCATTTTGTCGAGGGAACCTTCATGTTTGCCAGGTTTATCTATTAAAAGTTTTTCTGAAATTACTAATCCTAACACCCTATCACCGAGAAATTCTAAATTTTCATTACTTTCAAGTTTTTTGAAACTCTTATGTGTGACTGCCCGTTTTAATAGCGCTTTGTCTTTAAATTTGTAGGAAATTTTTTTTTCTAAAATTGATAAATTTTTTGTCATTAACTTATTAGCTTAAGCAACCTTTTAAATTGTATATCAAAAGGCCACTTCCAAATTTCATAAAATTTTGAACCACCTTCAGTTGAAAAAAATATAATTTGTGCCTTACCTACTAATCTATCAAAATTTACAGAACCCCAAAATCGGCTATCATTTGAATTATCTCTATTATCACCCAGGAAAAAGTAACTGTCGTTAGGAACAATTATTTCATTGGTATTATCGCCAGGGGATCCGTCTATGTAATTATAAATTTCATATGATTTACCATTTGGTAAAGTTTCGATGAGAACTCTTGCTTTTACTACGCGCCCATTTTTTAAAATTTTCGTATCCTCTCTTAATTCTTTATATTTAGCACTTTCACCATTAATGATTAATTTTCCATCTTTAACTTTAATGATATCACCCGGCATACCTACTAATCTTTTAATATAGTCCAAATTAGTATGAGGCGGTTTAAATATTATAACATCTCCTCTTTCTGGATTTGTTGATAAAACTCGATCTGATATTGGCCCAAGACTAAATGGAAATGAATGTTTACTGTAGCCATAATCGTACTTTGAAGCAAATAACCGATCACCAATAAGTAAGTTTGGCTCCATCGAGGAAGAAGGAATAAAAAATGGTTGGAATAAAAAAGTTCTGATCAATAAAGCTATTAACAATGCATAAATCAATGTTAACAAATTTGATTTAAACCATGATTTACTAAGAAATTTATCGGTCATTAAATTAATTAATTGTTACAATTGCTTGGGCGTAAGGAAACTCATCAGTAATTGTTAGATTTATGTCTGGCTCCTTATCGTTCGCAATTTGTTTGAGTTGAAGTTGAGAATTTCCATGAAAAGTAATCGTTGGTTTTCCTGAGGGTAGATTGGTAACTTCTAAATCCCTCCAAAATACTCCATTTCTAAAACCTGTACCAAGAGCCTTTGCCGCAGCTTCCTTAGCTGCAAACCTTTTAGCATAACAAGCTGCACTTTCTTTTCTTCTTTCACATTTTTTTATCTCATTTTCTGTAAAAATTCTTTTTTTGAACCTATCTCCAAACTTTGAAAGTGTGTTTTCTATTCTGCGAATATCAATTAAATCTGATCCTAGGCCTATCACTGAATTTCCCTTCCTTTTTTAATCAGTTCTCTAAATTTACTTATTGATTTTTCTAGTCCAAGGAAAACTGACTCAGAAATGATAAAATGTCCAATGTTAAACTCTTTTACTTCCTGTATCTTAGATAGTTCCCCTACAGAATCGAATGTTATTCCGTGACCAAAATGTAATTCAAGTCCAATGCTATTACTAAAATCTGCTGCTTCTCTGATTCGTTCAAGTTCTGATGAAGCATCTTCATTATAGTTTATTTTACGACAAAATTCTCCCGTATGAAGCTCAACAATGTCAGCGCCGATCTCTTTGGCCATTTTGATTTGGTCCATTGAAGCGTCTATGAATAAAGAAACCCTTATATTATTTTTTTTTATCTTTTCAATTTTTGGTACGAGAATATTATGATTACTTCTTACATCTATTCCGCCTTCAGTGGTTATTTCTTCTCTTTTTTCTGGAACAATACAACATGCATTCGGACCTGCATTCACTGCTATGTCAACCATTTCATTGGTTGGTGCCATTTCAAAATTTAATGGAATGGAAATATTCTCAATAATTTCATTAATATCATCGTCTCTTATATGGCGCCTATCTTCTCTTAGATGTGTAGTTATGCCATCTGCTCCATATTCTTGACACAAAAGAGCAGCTCTTAATGGGCTTGGATAGTTTTCTCCTCTGGCATTTCTAAGAGTTGCTACGTGATCAATATTTACACCAAGACGAGGTAGGGTCATTTTTATATTACTCTACTGCCAGGTTTTGTTGCGGGTATTTTATTAAGATCGTCTGGGAGGTTATCAGGTTCATAAATTGGAATATCAAGTTTTAGGACTGATATAACATCGTGATCTTTAAATAATTTATGATTTGAACGATCAACGATCGCTGCGATACCTAATAAATTAATATTTAGGGGTTTTAGTTTTTCTAAACATTCATTTGTTGATTTCCCAGTTGTAATAACATCCTCAACAAACAAGACGTTTGTATTTTCCTTAATTTTGAAGCCCCTTCTCAATTCAAATTCTTTATCAATTCTCTCATAAAATATAAATTTAGACCCTAAAGATCTTGCAAGCTCATAACCTACAAGAAGACCTCCTAAAGCTGGAGATATTACATAATCAATCTTCTCACTAATATTATCTTGCACTCTGTGCTTTAATTCTTCAGAGACTATCATTCCATTTCTGGGGTCCTCGAATAACTTTGAGCACTGGCAGTAAATTTTGGATCTTTTTCCTGATGAGAGTATAAAGTGCCCATTTTGAATAGCTTCTACTTTTTCAAAAAAATCTTTTATTTCTTTTTCTGTTTTCATAAATTTATTAAAAGCCTACTCACAGAACTTACAATATCTACCTCTGAAAGAGTTTCTATAATCTTATCCAGATGTTCAAGATTATGAACGTCAATAATAAAAATCATATCGAAATAATCATCACCTTTTTCAGATATATTAAGGTTAGTTATATTTCCATCTGCACTTCCTACAATGGTCGCTAATTTTCCTAAAGATCCAGGTTCATTTTTAACTGAGACTTTGATTCTTGATGAAAAATACTGCTTTGGATCTACATCTTTCCATGTGGCAGTAATCCAATCTTCTTTCTTTGTTTCTTTATCTAGCTCTTTACATAAACTAGAGTGGATAATTATTCCTGAGTCTTCAGATGTAAGTCCTAAAATATTTTCATTTGGTAAAGGGAAACAGCATTCTGCGTAATGAATTGCAATTCCAGGTTGGAAGTTACTTATTTCTAAAGGCATCTTATCGTTTGTGTCTCTTCTTCTGTATCGAGAAAAAAATGATAAAGTGGAACGTGGTTTAAGTTTTGACAATTGATGTGGCTTTATACTTCCTTTGCCAATTGCAACAAGAAACTCCTCAGGACTTTTTCTATTAAAACTTTTTGCAAAATTAAAAATTTCTGTATTTGAGATATCTTCATTTCTACCTGTAACTTTGTGTAATATTTTCAACCCTAGACCTGTAAATTCATCTTTTTCTTGCTTTTTAAAAAATCTTTTAATTGATGACTGAGCCTTTGCAGTAGTAACAATATTTTCCCAAGTCTCAGATGGAGATGGTTTTTTTGATGTTAGTATTTCAATCTCATCTCCATTCTGAAGTTTTGTAAATAAGGGTCTTGGTTTTCCATTAATCTTACATCCAACACAACGATTTCCAATTTCAGAATGAAGGGCATACGCAAAATCGATAGAGTTAGAATTTGCAGGCAAATGAATTAAGTCGCCTTTTGGTGTAAAACAAAAGACTTGATCCTGAAACATTTCTAATTTTGTGGCTTCAAGTAAGTCCTCGGAACTACCACCGCTGTCTAATATTTCGACTAAGTCTCTCAACCAAGTGACATTAACTGGATCTGAAGAAGAGTTATCCACTAAATTATAGTTCTCTTTATAGCTCCAGTGTGCGGCTATACCTTTATCTGCAATTGTGTTCATTTCACTTGTTCGAATTTGAAGCTCAACTCTCTGTCTTTCAGGGCCAACTATCGTTGTATGAATTGACTGATAATTATTTATTTTTGGTGTCGATATGTAATCTTTAAATGAGCCAGGTACAGCAGACCACCGATTATGAATAATGCCTAATATACTATAACAGTCTTCAATACTTTTAGTGATAATCCTATAAGCAAAAATATCTGATAATTGCCTAAAGGCAATTTGCTTATTCTGCATTTTATTCCATACAGAGAAAATTTTTTTTTCACGCCCTATTATTTGACATTCAATGTCATTCTTTTCTAAAAGACTGAATATTCTAGTTTTTATTTTATCAGTTAAATTAGATTTATCTTTCTTTAAATACTCAATTCTTGTCATTAATGAGGAGTATGCTGAAGGATTTAATATTTGAAATGATAAATCTTCTAACTCATCTTTAAATTCATGCATTCCTAATCTTCCTGCAAGGGGAGCGTAAATTTCTAAAGTTTCAGTTGCAATGCGTTGTCTTCTTTTTTCTTGTGGGATAAATTGAATGGTTCTCATATTATGTAAGCGATCAGCTAACTTTACTAACAAAACCCTGATATCCTTTGACATTGCTAAAATTAATTTTCTAAAATTTTCAGCTTGGAATTTATTTTCTGTATAAGTTTCAATTTTTGATAGCTTTGTAACACCATTTACTAATTGAAGAATTTCTTTTCCAAATTTTTCTTCAATTTCATTTTCTGTTGCAAGAGTGTCCTCAAGTGTATCGTGTAATAGACCTGTTATTATTGTTGAAGTATCTAATTTTAAGTTTAATAAAATGTCCGCAACTGCGACTGGATGAGATATATATGGATCACCCGAGTGTCTTTTTTGTGACTTGTGGCACTCTACTGCAAAAGAATAAGCTTTTTCTATTAATTTAGAGTTAAGATTCTTATCTATCAGTTTTGCAGGTTTGTAGACTGTTGATTGTGCCATAATGCACTATTAATCATACATTATTTACTAAGTGAAGCCCAAAATTATTGACTATTTAAAGGGTATTTAAAACTTTGTATATTTTATCTTCAATATACAAGCTTTTATGAAGCCTCATAATTGAAGATTTTTTTTCAGAATGGAGCCATCCAGGACAAATATCCATTAAAGGCCTTAATACAAAATTTCTCTCATGAAGTCTTGGATGTGGAATTTCAACAGAATTTTTGTTCTCATTTATCAATATTTTATTGGACTTACTTAGCAACAGAATATCTAAATCACATGTTCGTGAAGTATTTTTACGATAGGCATATCTTCCTGTAATTCTCTCAATTTTTTTTAGAATTATTAGAAGATTTTTAGGTTTTAATTTTGTTTCAACAATTAAAGCTGCATTTAAAAAGGTTTCAGCAGCAGTTTTAAAATTTTTGGGTGGTGTTGAATATAATTTGGATTTCCTTATCACTTTGATATTGTTACGCTCCAACTCTTTTAAAACAAATTTAAGTGTATTTAATTTATTACCAAATCTTGAATTAGAATTTGAACCAATTCCTAGAGCGTAAATCATCCGTACTTTTTTTTCTCCCTAACCCAATCTTTTCTTTTTTTAGCATCTCTTTTATCATGTAGTTTTTTTCCTTTAGCAAGAGCAATTTCCAACTTTGCCTTACCTTTTTTATTAAAGTATATTTTTGTTGGGATCAAAGTAAGTGACTCTTTATTTAATTTTCCAATGATCTTTCTGATTTCTTTTTTATGCAAAAGTAATTTTCGTGGACGGTTTTCAACATGATTTAGATATGAAGCATTAGAATATTTCGAGAAATGTGAGTTTATTAAAAATATTTCACTATTATCTTCCCTTGCATATGACTCGGCTATCTCAACTCTTCCATTTCGAAGCGATTTTATCTCACTACCTTGTAGTTCAATTCCTGCCTCAAATAATTCAACAAATGTATAATTATACTTTGCTTTTCTGTTTTGAACTGCTATTTGCAAGGCTAAATTAATGATGCGTGCTTCATAGCTTTATCAACTAATTGCTTGGTTTCATCTGATATACTTGTGAGCGGCAGTCTTATGTCATCTTTGCATAAACCAAGCTTAGAAGCTGCATATTTTACTGGGGCAGGACTGGACTCAACAAATAAAGCATGATGCAGCGGCATCAGTTTGTCATTTATCTCAGAAGCTTTAGCAAAATTTTGATCTAAACAATATTTCATAAATTCAGAACATAATTTTGGGGCGATATTAGACGTCACTGAGATAGATCCGTGACCACCGTAAATCATAAAAGCTAACGTAGTTGCATCATCTCCTGTTAACTGGTTAAAATCTTCTCCTATTGTTGTTTTCGTTTCATAAACTCTTGGTATATCTGAAGTAGCATCCTTTACTCCAACAATGTTTTTAATTTTAAACAAATCCCTCATTGTTTTTGTATTCATATCAACAATTGATCTGCCAGGAATATTGTAAATAATAATTGGAAGTGTAGTTGCCTTACTAATTGCCTCAAAGTGTGAGTATAAACCATGTTGTGTAGGTTTATTATAATATGGTGTAACCACTAAAGCTCCATCAGCACCTGCTTTTTCAGCGTGCATTGTGAGATCGATTGCTTCGTCAGTATTGTTTGACCCTGTTCCTGCTATTACTGGTACACGTTTTGCTGTTTCTTCGACACATATCTCAACTGCTAACTTGTGTTCTTCATGGCTTAAAGTTGGTGACTCGCCTGTTGTACCTACAGGAACCAATCCATGTATACCTTCTGATATTTGAAAATCTATCAGAGACCTAAATGATTTTTCATCAATAGATTTGCCATCAAAAGGCGTAATTAATGCTGTATGAGATCCTTTAAACATTGTTTACAATAGCACTTTTAATTATTTAAAAAAACCTTAATCATAAATATACTTGTGCAAATCAAACAAATAACTATTTCGTGAAAAAATTAATTATTTATGCAGTAAGTCTATTTTTTATTTCAGGAATATCTTCTTTTGGAGAAATAACGCCTGTAAAGAGAAGTCTATACATTGAATTGCCAGGACCTGGGTTCTCGATCCCAATAAAAAAACCGGTGCAGCCTGCACTCTCTCAATTGTTGAGCAATAAAGACTATGAGTTATTTGAGTTAGCGCTCGACAAAGCGGATGAATATAAATGGGATCGAGTAACTGGAATAAGCAGTAATATTAAAAATGAAACAGCAAAAGAAACTCTAAACTGGCTTAAATATTATAATGGTGCAGGTAATTTAACATTTTCTGATTACAAAACATATATCAAGAAATATTCAAATTGGCCTGAAATAGAAAAAATAAAACTCAAAGCTGAATCAAAAATTACATTTAGAGATAATTATGAAGATTTAATAGATTACTTTAGCGATAATCCTCCAGAAACAGGCTGGGGTCGAATATATTTAGGTAATGCACTTCTAAACAGTGGCAAATCTGAAGAAGGAAAGAGACTTATCATTGATGGATATATCGGTGGCAGCTTTACAAGAAAAGAACAATCTCAAATCATAAAAACTTATAAAAGTATTTTAAATAAAGATCATCATCTGAGAAGAATAAATAAATTACTGTGGGACGGAAAATATAGGACTGCAGCCAGATTAGTAAAATATGTTGATAAAGATTATCAAAAACTATTTGAAGCCAGGATAGGATTAATTTCATTTGCGGGTGGTGTAGATAATTTAATAAAGCTGGTTCCAGATAAATTGAAAAATGATCCTGGGCTTGTTTATGATCGAATCAATTGGCGAATTAAAAAAAGAAAGTATGATAGTGCACTAGTATTATTATTAGATATCAATAAATCAAATTCAAGTGAGTTAGTTCGCCCAGACAAATTTTGGGATAAAAAAAGTTTTCTTATTAGGCGTTTAATTGACCGTCATGAATATGAAGCTGCATACGCGCTTGCAATAAATCACGGTTTGAGTGAAAGTAAAGATATTGCTGAGGCTGAGTGGTTAGCTGGTTGGATAGCTCTTACTTTTTTATCTAATCCAGAATCAGCCTATCTTCATTTTCAAGAAATTTGGAATGTTTCATCAAGACCAATCTCAAAAGCAAGAGCCGCCTATTGGATGGGAAATGCATTAGAGGAAGTTGGTAGTTCTGCAGAGTCGCAACGCTGGTATGAAAAGGCTTCTTTGTACAGTCTTACCTTTTATGGTCAGCTCGCGGCGAGCAAATTATCAGAAAAGAAATTATTTAATCCATTGCTTGTAGAGTATTCCGATGCTAACAACACTGATTATAAAGAAAATCGAACAGTTTATTTATCAATCTCTTTATTAAATGAATTTGATAGACCTAAATTGGTTAAAAAATTTATTTGGGATCTTGCTGATCGTAACAATCTTAGTACTTCTGTAAATTCTGTCAAAACTGCAAATGACATAGGCAGACATGATTTTGCAGTTCAAGCAGGTAAAATTTTATATTATAATCACACAGTTCTTGACCCTCTAAGCTTTCCTCAAATTGAACGACCTGAATTTGAAAAAATCATTTTTCCAGAACAAAGTCTAATACATTCTGTAACAAGACAAGAGAGTCAGTTTGATCCTAAAGCTGGAAGTTATGCAGGAGCTAAAGGATTAATGCAACTTATGCCGTATACTGCAAAAAGGGTCTCAAAGGGTTTAAAGCTTGAATATACAAAGAGTAAATTAACTGAAGATCCAAAGTATAATGTAATTTTAGGAAGTGCTTATTTAGATAAATTACTCTCAAACTACAATGGCTCATACATTTTGTCTCTTGCAGCTTATAATGCGGGTGAGTCACGAGTTTCAAGATGGATAAAAAAATATGGAGACCCAAGAAAAGATGATATTACAAGTGAGAATTGGATAGAGTTGATACCTTTCAAAGAAACAAGAAACTATGTTCAAAGAGTAATGGAAAATATTCAAGTATATGAATTTATTGAGAATGGATTGAAACCAATTGAGTACACTTTATCAAATAATCTTAATCGTGCTTATGTTGGTGGAAAAACCTTAATTAAACCAAGTAAGAAAAAAGAATCGTAATAAAATTAGTGTGGCGGAGAGAGAGGGATTCGAACCCTCGGTACGGGTATAAGCCCGCACAACTCCTTAGCAGGGAGCCGGTTTCAACCACTCACCCATCTCTCCACACATTGTTTTAATATATCAAATTTATATTGATTAAAAGAAATTACTTTATTGTGATAACTTTTTCTTGATGAGGTCATTAACTATTTTTGGATTAGCTTTACCTTTAGAAAGTTTCATGGCCTCACCAACAAAAAAACCAAAAAGTTTATCTTTTCCATTTTTATATTTTTTAACGTTTTCTGGATTTGAATTTAATACATTATCAACTAGGCTTTCTATTTCATTTTCATCACTAATTTGGGATAAACCTTTTTCATCAATAATCTCTAACGCACCTTTGCCACTTTCACACATTTCCTCCAACACTTCCTTTGCTTGACGGTTTGAAATCTTACCATTTTCGATGTTATCAACCAGTTCACCAAGTTGTTTTGAAGTAATAGGACTATTCTCAATAATCAGATTTTTTTTATTTAGTATTGAAAATAATTCTCCAGTAACCCATGTTGTTACAAGTTTTGGATTCCTGTTCTTTACAACGTCTTCGAAATATTCACTTGTTGCTTTGTCTGAAACAATTATATTTGCATCATAAGAACTAAGAGAATATTCATTAATAAATCTCTCTTTTATTTGATCTGGCAATTCTGGTATTGATTCTTGTAAACCTTTAATCCAGTTATCATCCAAAGTGAGTGGCAAAAGGTCTGGATCAGGAAAATATCGATAATCATGAGCATCTTCTTTTGACCTCATTGATCTCGTTTCACCAGACTGCGTATTAAATAATCTTGTTTCTTGATTAACACTTTCTCCTTGCTCAATAAGTTTTATTTGTCTTTTTGCTTCATAAACAATAGCTGCATGAATAAATTTAAATGAGTTTAAGTTTTTGATTTCGCATCTTGTACCTAATTGATTTCCAGGCCTGTTTACAGAAACATTTACGTCGGCTCTTAGAGATCCTTGTTCCATATTTCCGTCACATGTACCAAGATATCTTAGAATACTTCTAACTTTTCGAACATATTCAACAGCCTCCTCTGGTGAGCTCATATCTGGTTTAGATACAATTTCCATTAGAGCAATTCCTGAACGATTCAAGTCAACAAAAGTGAAGTTTGGATCCTGGTCATGCAAACTTTTACCTGCATCTTGTTCTAAATGAAGTCTCTCAACTCCTATTTTCTTTTGACCGTTTTTAGTTTCTATTTCAACAAATCCTTCTCCCACTATTGGGTCCTTATACTGAGATATCTGGTAGCCTTGTGGTAAGTCTTGATAAAAATAATTCTTACGATCAAAAATAGATTTTTTATTTATTTTTGCATTTAATCCAATCCCTGACTTAACGGCTTGCTCAATACAAAATTTATTAATTACAGGCAGCATACCTGGCATTGCTGCATCAATTAAACTTACTTGACTATTGGGTTTAGATCCAAAATCGGTTGGTGATGATGAAAATAATTTAGATTTTGAATTAACTTGAGCATGAATCTCTATTCCAATAACTAAATTCCAACCCTCTATCATTTGAGCCACCATTTTTCTGGAGTTTCTGAATAATTTATAGTTTCCTCAATATTTTTAGCAACATTGAGTAATTTTTGTTCTTCAAATGAATTTGTTATCAGTTGTAAGCCAATTGGTAAATTATTCTCATCATTTGCAAATGGAATAGATATTCCTGGTAAACCCGCTAGATTTACAGGAACAGTAAAAATGTCATTTAGATAGTTTTGTACTGGATCAGAAGGCTCATTTGCAATTTCAAAAGCCGTTGAAGGTGTTGAAGGAGTGAGAATCGCATCAACTTTTTTAAAGGCTTCAACGTAGTCACTTTTTATTAATGATCTAATCTTTTGTGCCTTAATATAATAAGCATCATAATATCCAGATGATAGCACATATGTGCCAATTAATATTCTTCTCTTTACTTCATCACCAAATCCCTCTGATCTCGTTTTTTCATACATATCAATGAGATCATTTCCTTTGACTCTTAGTCCATATCTTACTCCATCATAGCGAGCTAAATTTGATGAAGCTTCTGCAGGTGCGATAATGTAGTAAGCGGGCAAAGCGCTCATTGTATGAGGTAAACTAATATCTACTATTTCTGCTCCATTAGTTTTTAGTAAATTTGCACACTCATCCCAGCTTTTTTGAGTACTAGCTGGAAGCTTATCACTTCTAAATTCCTTTGGTATTCCAATCTTCATCCCTTTTATGTCTGAATTTAAATTTTCATAATAATTTTCTTTTGGATTAACCGAAGATGTTGAGTCCTTTTCATCATGACCCGATATAATGTCTAATAAGATTGCAGCGTCTTCAACGGTTTTTGTAATTGGTCCCGCTTGATCTAATGAAGATGCAAATGCAACTATTCCCCATCTGGATACTCTTCCATATGAAGGTTTCAAACCAACAGTACCTGTAAAAGAAGCTGGCTGTCTAATTGAGCCTCCAGTATCCGTTCCAAGAGAGGCTACACAAAGATCACCTGAAACTGCTGCTGCTGACCCTCCAGATGATCCTCCTGGAACAAGATCATTATCAGAATTTAGAGATTTCCACGGATTCTTAACCGAACCAAAAAAACTAGTTTTATTAGTTGAACCCATTGCAAATTCATCACAATTTAATTTGCCTAAACTAATCAAGCCTGCATCATCACAATTTTGAGTTACTGTAGACTCATAATTTGGAACAAAGTTTGATAAAATTTTACTTGATGCAGTAGTAGTCACACCCTTCGTACAAAATAAATCTTTTATTCCAATTGGAATTCCGTCGTACTTACTTCTGAGATTTTGACTTTTTCTTCTTTCGTCAGACTTTTTAGCATCATTAAGAGCTTTCTCTTGTGATATAGTATTATAGCAATTTAACTCTTTACCATTTTCAATATTTTTTAAATACTCTGAAGTTAACTCTTTCGATGATATTTTATTATTTTCTAAAAGAACTGCCAGCGATTTTAATGTATAACTATCTTTCATTATTCGATCACTTTTGGAACAATAAAAAAGTCCATTTCTTTTTCAGGTGCATTTTCTAATATATCTTCAGCACTATTCTTAGTATCAACTTTATCATCTCTAACTTCTAATTTTTGATTAAGGGAATTAGATGTCGGATCAACTTGATCAGTTTTAATTTCTTTTAACTGATCAACAAATTCTAAGATTGAATTAAGATCCTTACTAAGATTATTAAGTTTATCGTCACTGATTGAAATTCTTGCTAACTTTCCAAGCTTTAAAAGACTTTTCTTATCAAATTCCATATTTATATGAGGTACTAACTTAAATTAATGTATGATATACAGTCAAAAAATGACTAATGAAACAAAAAAAGAAGTAGATATTGCAGAATTTAAGTCATTAGTGGAAAGTAATCATAAAATTCTAGGATTGGATATTGGCAGTAAAAGAATTGGAGTTGCAATTTCTACATCGGATATGACAGGGGCTCTACCATTAAGAACTATTAAATATTCAAACATGAAAGGCTTTCTGAAAGAATTAAATGAGCTAGTTAAACTTCACGACGTTAAAGCCCTCATCATTGGACTGCCATTAAATATGGATGGAAGTGAGGGAAAAAGTGCTCAATCAATCCGTGACAAATCAAGAGCTATAAATTTGTCTCTAAATATTCCCTATTCTTTTTGGGATGAAAGACTTTCTACTGTTGCTGTGGACAGGTTATATACAGATAATTCTAAAAGCAGAAAAAAAGCCCATAATGAAAAAAAAGAAATTGATAGTCTTGCTTCAGCATTTATCTTGGAAGGTGCATTAAATTATATTAAAAGAATGAATTAATGCTTGAAAACATTAAAATCCCTAAAATCTCTCAAACCCATCTGCATGGCATAAAAAATCTCAGCATTGAGGATATAAATAATATTTTAGAACTCAGTAAAATTTTCAAAGAGCACAACAAGGAAAAGGATAAAAAAATACCGATCTTAAAAGGTAGAACAATTATAAATCTTTTTTTTGAACCCTCTACAAGAACACTAATCTCTTTTGAAATAGCTGCTAAAAGATTAGGCGCTGATGTAATTAATATGAATATTGAAGGATCTTCATTAAGAAAAGGTGAAAGTTTATTTGATACCGCTCAAACTTTAGGAGCAATGAACCCTGATCTTGTAATTATCAGACATGGAGAAAATGATGCCTCAAAAGAAATTGCTAAAATATTAGAATGTCCTGTTATAAATGCTGGAGAAGGTGTTAATGAACACCCCACACAAGCATTGCTTGATGCTTATACAATCATGAATCACAATCGAAAGCTTAATGATATCACAGTTTCAATATGTGGTGATCTTGAACATAGTCGAGTAGCAAGGTCAAACTACTATCTTCTAAATAAAATGAAATCAAAAGTTAGATTCGTATTTCCTGATTATTTTAAACCAAAAGATTTAGATAAATATGATGTTGAAACGTTCACAAATTTAGAAGAAGGCATAAAAGATGCTGATATAGTGATGATGCTTAGAATCCAAAATGAAAGAATAAAAGATTTAAATCTTCCATCAGCAGACGATTATTTTAAAAGTTTTGGACTTACTTATGAAAAGTTAAAATTAGCAAAGCCTGAAGTACTAGTGCTTCACCCTGGTCCAATAAATAGAGGTGTAGAAATAGAGAATGAACTAGCTGATGATGTAAACAAATCAGTGATAACTGAGCAGGTTGAAAATGGAGTAGCTGTTCGGATGGCTTGTTTATCAATTATGGTAAAATGATATTCGAGATAATTTTAATAATTTACTTTTCCTACCTTCTAGGATCAATCCCAACTGGTATTTTGGTATCAAGGTTGTTCAATTTAGGGGAGCTTAAAAGTATTGGCTCAGGAAATATTGGGGCTACTAACGTTTTAAGAACAGGAAACTTTTTAGCTGCAGGAATTACACTATTAGTTGATTTTTTTAAAGCGTTAATACCAATAACCCTTACTCTGGCAATCAATGAAAATTTACTTTTTATATCTGGAACTTTTATTCTATTTGGTCATATATTTCCTATATGGCTTGATGATTTAAAAGGAGGTAAAGGATATGCTTCTTTTATGGGAATTATATTTGCAGTTAACTTTTATTTATTTTTAGCTCTTGGAGTAAGTTGGATTATAATATTTATAATTTATAGATATTCGTCACTAGCAAGTTTGCTTTCCGCAAATTTAATTTCGTTAATTTCATTATTTTATTTTGATTTCAATGTTTCTTTTATGTGTTTAATTATAAATCTAATTATGATCTTTTCTCATCATGAAAATATAAATCGCTTATTAAAGCGTGAAGAAAAGAAATTGTATTAAGCCTTATATTCTGCCAATTATAAAATATTTTTTGTGAAAATTTGACAAAGCTCACAAAAATATATTAAAGAGCGCGTTTATAAGGATATGAATTTAGTAATAGTAGAAAGCCCAGCTAAGGCTAAAACAATAAATAAATACTTAGGAAGTGAGTTCAATGTACTTGCAAGCTTTGGTCATGTTCGTGATTTGCCATCTAAAAATGGCTCGGTAGATCCAGAAAATAATTTTGCTTTTGAATGGGAAGTTTCTTCAACTTCAAAGAAACATATGAAAGAAATTTATGATGCCAGCGCTGATGCATCTACTCTTTATCTAGCAACTGACCCAGATAGAGAAGGTGAAGCAATTGCATGGCATATTGTTGAGTTATTAAATAAGAAAAAATTATTAAAAGATAAAACTGTCAAGAGAGTGGTTTTTAGTGAGATCACAAAAAATGCAGTAAAAAATGGAATTGCCAATCCAAGAGATATTGACACTGATCTTGTAGACGCCTATTTAGCTCGAAGAGCACTGGATTATCTATTTGGCTTTAATTTGTCACCAGTATTATGGAGAAAGTTACCGGGAGCTAAATCAGCAGGAAGAGTTCAATCAGTTGCCTTAAGATTGATATGTGAACGTGAACTTGCTATTGAGTCTTTTGAGCCTGAAGAGTATTGGAAAATTAAAGGCAATGTAAAATTTGAGGATGGTTTTAATATAGAAGCAAATTTACTTTCTGTAGAAGGCAAAAAAGTAGAAAAATTTAGCTTTAAGTCTGAAGATGATGCGAAAAAAATTGTAAATTTATTCTCGGATAATAAATTTGAAATAATAGATATTACAAAAAAACCAGCATCGAGGAATCCGGAACCACCTTTTTCTACCTCAACACTTCAACAAACCGCATCAAGTATTTACGGTTTTGGCGCCTCTCGAACAATGCAAATTGCACAAAAATTATTTCAAGGTATTGAAATTAATGGTGAAACAGTTGGTTTAATAACTTACATGCGTACTGATAGTACTGATATATCTAAAGAAGCCATTGAAACCTATAGAAACTATTTGAAAAAAAATTTTGAGAATGGGTATTGCCCTAATGAAGTAAGAACTTACAAATCAAAAAAAGCTAAAAACGCTCAGGAAGCTCACGAGGGAATTCGACCTACTGATATTGAATTAACACCTGATCAGGTTTCAAAGTATTTAGATACAGATAGCTTAAAATTATACTCGTTGATATGGAAAAGGGCGCTTGCAAGTCAAATGAGTTCTGCTGTATTTGAAAGAACAGCTATTGATATCAGCTCTGAAAAGAATGAGTTAAAACTGAGAGCAAACGGTTCTGTGGTAAAATTTGATGGGTTTTTGAATATTTATAGTGAGTTTAAAGTAAAAAGTGATGAACAAATTAAAAAAGATGAAAACGAGGAAGATGAAGATGAGGTTACATTGCCCGCTATTTCTATAGGAATGAAGATAGAGTCAGTTTCACCAACAGACACACAGCATTTTACTCTTCCTCCCCCTAGATACTCTGAGGCAAGTTTAGTAAAAAAATTAGAAGAATTGGGCATAGGAAGACCCTCAACTTACGCAAGTATAATATCTGTTCTAAAAACAAGAAATTATGTTGAGCTTGATAAAAATAGGTTTGTACCTGTTGATAGAGCAATATTGATAACAGCGTTTCTTAAGGGATTTTTCTCAAAGTACATTGATTATGAGTTTACTGCTGGAATGGAAGAATCACTTGATGAAATTACTTCTGGAAAAATAAAATGGACTGAATTCTTAGAAAATTTTTGGAAAAATTTTTCTACAAATGTGGGTGATGTTACTGATTTGAGAATTACTAATATATTAGATAATTTAAATGAAATTCTTAAGTCACATATATTTGAGCAAAAAGAAGAAAGTAACGGAGAAAAGGCAATATCAAGAAGTTGTCCTTCTGAAAACTGTGAAGGTGAACTGAGTCTTAAAGTAAGTCGATTTGGAGCGTTCGTAGGCTGTTCCAACTATCCCGATTGTAAGTTTACTAGACCTATCTCTCATAAAAAAATTAAAGAAGCTTTTGAGGATACAATTCTTGGAAAAGACGCTGAGTCAGAACAGGATATTAAATTATTGAATGGAAGATTTGGGCCATACGTTCAGCTAGGTGATGTAGTTGAAAAAGAAAAACCAAAGAGAGCCTCTGTACCCAAAGGAATTTCACCCTCTTCAATTGATTTAGAGAAAGCTCAGTATTTATTAAGTTTGCCAAGAGAGATAGGTGGCCATCCTGAAACAGGTGAAATTATTACTGTGAATTACGGCCGCTATGGTGGTTACATTAATTGTGGTGATAAAAATGCTAGCCTTGAAGATAATTCTGAAATTTTTGATATTGGTATTAACAGAGCAGTTTCTCTGCTTGCTAATGCAAAACCTGGTAGACTTAAAAGTTCGTCTGAAATCAAAACTTTAGGAGAGCATCCCGATGATAAAAAACCAATCAAAGTGATGAAAGGGAAGTTTGGGCCCTATATTAAATATAAAAGTACTAATGCCACAATTCCCGATAATATTGACCCAGAGGAAATTCAAATAGAAGAAGCTATTGATTTGATTGAAAAAAAACTAGAAAAAACAGGTAAGAAAAAGAAAAAATCTTCTAAAAAATAAAAAAACCTGTATCTTTATAATCTTTATAAAAATTAAATTATTAACAAATTGAAAGGTTAACTATGGCTCTCGCTCTAAATGATGTGATGGAAAAGAAATCATCTCTGGATTTTAAAAACCAGGCTTTTATTAATGGAAACTATATAAATTCAGTAACTGGCAAAACGTTTGAGAGCATTAGTCCTGTTGATGGATCAATAATAACTAGCGTTTCAGAATGTGACGTTGAAGATATAAACATAGCTGTCAAAGCTGCGCGCGATGTATTTGAAAAAGGGTCATGGTCTAGAATGGCTCCTTCAAAAAGAAAAAAAATTCTATTTAATTTCGCTGACTTAATGAAAAAAAATATTCTAGAGCTTGGCTTGCTAGAAACTTTAAACATGGGTAAACCTATAACTAGAGCGACAGGCGATATAGCGGCATGTATTAATTGCACAAAATGGTATGCTGAGGCAATTGATAAACTTTATGATGATGTAGCTCCAACAAGTGATAATTTGATTGCCACTATCACAAAAGAACCTCTGGGTGTAGTTGGAGCAGTAACTCCTTGGAATTTTCCTTTGTTAATGGCTTGTTGGAAATTTGCACCTGCGTTAGCAACTGGAAATAGTTTTATTTTAAAGCCCGCAGAACAATCACCTTTATCTGCATTAAGAGTTGCCGAACTAGCAATGGAGGCTGGTATTCCTGAAGGAGTCTTCAATGTAGTGCCAGGTTATGGTCCTACTGCAGGAAAAGCATTAGGAACTCACATGGATGTTGATAAACTTGGATTTACTGGATCTACTGAAGTTGGCAGATATTTTTTATCTTACGCAGGTGAATCCAACATGAAGAGGGTTTCACTTGAGTGTGGAGGAAAGTCTCCAAACATAATATTTGCAGATGCACCTGACTTAGACCATGCTGCAAAAATGGCAGCTGATGGTATGTTTGGAAACAGTGGTCAGGTATGTGATGCCCCCTCAAGGTTGCTACTTCAAAAATCGATAAAAGACGAATTTTTAGAAAAGGTCGTAAGCTACTCTCAATCTTGGATGCCAGGCAACCCATTTGATCCAAACACTTTAATGGGCTCGATAGTCGATAAAACCCAAACTGAAAGAATCATGAATTATATAGATAAAGGCAAATCTGAGGGTGCTAATGTTATAACTGGTGGTGATCAGGTGCTTCAAGACTCAGGTGGCTACTATGTCAGTCCTACGGTCTTTAAAGATGTTCAAAATTCAATGACTGTTGCTAAAGAGGAAATTTTCGGACCAGTATTATGTGCCATAGATTTTGAAAATGAAGATGAAGCTCTTCAAATAGCAAATGATACTCATTATGGACTTAACGCAATGATATGGTCTAATGATTTAAATAAAGTACATAAGCTTGCAAAAAGAATTAAAAGTGGAAAAGTTCTGATAAATAGTTTAAGCGATGGAGATATGTCTTTACCTCACGGTGGATACAAGCAGTCAGGTTCTGGAAGAGATAAATCTCTGGAAGCTCTTGGCCAATATACTCAAACAAAACTAACATTGATAGAAGTTAAGTAATTAGTGTCACATAAGCTATCTGATGGCCTTCAAAAGCAAATAAGCAAAGCTACTCTGTTAAAGAACAAGCCACTGCTTATAACTGATGCTGACGAAGTCTTATTAAATTTTGTAAAATGCTTTGAAATTTATTTAGAAAAAAAAGGATTTTGGTATGACCTAACTTCATACGCTCTTTTTGGAAATATAAAACAAAAAGGAACTGATGAAGTTCTTTCTAATGAAGTTATACTTGAATATTTAGACGATTTTTTTCGAACTGAGTCAAAAGACATAACTTTTGTTGAAGGATCAATACACTTTATCAATAAACTTCTGGACTCTAATTTTCAAATTTTAGTGCTGACTAATATTCCATTCAAATATTTGGATGATAGAAAGTATTGTTTTCAAAAGAATGGCCTTAATCTTCAAATAATTGCCGGAAATGGACCAAAAGGGTTGGTAATTAAAGAATTAATTAGAGACTTTAATGAAAAAGTTTTTTTTATAGATGATTTAGCTCCCCATATATCCTCCGTAAAAGAAGAAGTATCGAAAACTAAAACTATTCATTACATATCGGACGAACGATTATCTAAACTTGCAGTTTCGCCTAAAGAGGCAGATTTTCGTGCATATAATTGGAAAGATATATATAATTTTCTTATTAATGAAGTTAGCGGATAAAATACTCGAAGTAGAAAAAGATTATAAGCAATTTAAGCTTGTAACTCTTGGAAATTATTTGCCTTTTAAAAAAATAGGTAACTTAGTTTATGTATCGGGGCAACTTCCTATAAATGATGAAAAAATTATAACTGGTAAAGTTCCATCAGAAACTGACATTAAGGAGGCATCATATGGATCACGCATATGTATGCTCAATACTTTGTCTATATTAGATCAACTAAACCCTTCATGTGAACTTAGTGATTTTAATTGTATTCATGTTGCTGGTTACGTAAATGCTGATCATTCATTTTCTGACCATCCTCTAGTCATCAATGGTGCGTCAGATGTTGTTTGTGATATTATGGGAGAGAAAGGAAAGCATTCAAGAATTGCTGTGGGTGCAAGCTCTCTTCCAAAAAATGCTAGTGTTGAAGTTGCATCAATATTTGAAATTTTGAAATAATGAGTCCTTTTCTTGATCGTCCGATTGCCCATAGAGGGCTTCATGATAAAAAATTAATCATTGAAAATTCTTTAGAAGCATTTGAAAATGCAATGAAACACAACCTTGCAATAGAATGTGATATTGTCTTATCTAAGGATAAAGAAATTATAGTATTTCATGATTACGATTTAAAAAGGATGTGTGGAATAAATTCTAAAGTAAATGATCTAAGTGCAAACGAAATAAGAAAACTAAAGCTTTTAGACACAGATTGTAAAATACCATCACTTGATGAGATGTTGCATTTAGTAGATGGCCAAACACCTATATTAATTGAAATAAAATCTGGTTTTAATCCTGAAATTGAAGAAAGATTAATCGAAATAATTCGAGCTTATAATGGAGAAATTGCTTTGCAGTCATTTGATTATAAAATGTGTGAATGGTTTAAAATCAATGCTCCATTTTATAAAACAGGCCTAATAACTAGTAATGATAACATCGATTTTAAAGAGATTTCTCATCTCGGCATTAATTTTTTAGCGGTTGATGTAGAAAAAATAAGTATCAGAAATATTCAAAGTATAAGGAAGAATAATATTCCACTATTAACTTGGACAATTAATAGTACGGAAAAGTATAATTTATCAAAGAAGTTTGCAGATAATATTATTTTTGAAGATATACATAATGAAATTAGTTAAAAGTATAAATTATCTCAATAATATTCTAGATCGATATAGAAGTAATGGTTTTAAAATTCACTTAACACCGACAATGGGAGCTTTGCATGCGGGTCATTTAAAATTAGTTAAGAGGTCAAAAAAACTAAAATCAATTGTTGTAGTTAGTATTTTTGTTAACCCCACACAATTTGGACCAAAAGAAGATTATAAAGACTACCCAAGGACGCTTAAAAATGATCTTAAAGTATTAAAAAAATACGGTGTTGATATTGTCTTCACTCCAATACAAAAACAAATTCTCTCCCATAAAACAAAACATAATTGTCCAGAGTTTGCAATTGAGAAACGACTATGTGGCAAATCAAGGCCAAATTACTTTCCAGGTGTAAAAAATATTGTCCTTAAACTTTTTGATATAGTGCAGCCAGACGCAGCATTTTTTGGTGAAAAAGATTATCAACAATATTTGGTAATAAAAAAAATGACTGAATCATTAAAATTAAATACAAGGATAATATGCGTTAAAACTGTTAGGGATAGAAATGGACTTCCACTTTCATCAAGAAATAACTATTTGAGTGGTAAGGAATTTAAAATTGCTATTAAAATCAACAAATTACTTAAAAAATTACCTCCATTGATTAGAACCAAGTTAGAGATTAATAAAATACTTAATCAAACAAAAAAAATCCTGATAGATCATGGTGTTGATAAAATTGATTATCTGACTGTATTAAACGATGATCTATCTGTTCGAAAAAAAATAAGTGATAAATCAAGAATATTTATTGCAGCTAAAATAGGAAATACTCGATTAATTGACAATATAAAAATCTAAAATAAATAAATTGAAGCAAGCCCTAGAAAAGATAAAAATCCAAATACATCAGTTATTGTTGTCACAAATACACTTGATGCCAAAGCGGGATCAATCTTAACTTTATTAAAAATATATGGAATTAGGAAACCAAACAAACCTGCAGATAAAATATTTATTACCATTGCTGCTCCAACAATTATAGATAAACTAATATCAGAAAACCAAATCCAAGCAGCAAACCCTGTAATAATCGCAAATAAAATTCCATTTAATACTGATATCGCAATTTCTTTGAAAAAGACTTTTCTTCTATTATTATCTACCAATTCTTTAGTTGCGATAGCTCTCACAGTTAGTGTTAATGTTTGTGTTCCTGCATTACCACCCATTGATGCAACAATTGGCATTAAAATCGCCAATGCTACCATTTTCTCTATGCTGGCATCAAACAGGCTTATTACATAAGATGCAAGAATTGCGGTTAATAAATTTAAAAATAACCATATAAATCTTCGCTTTGTTGATCTTCCAATTGATTGGTTCATCTCACTTTCTGAAACACCACCTAACCTCAAAATATCTTCTTCTGCTTCTTCTTGAACAACCCACACAATATCATCTGCCGTAATTCTTCCAATTAATCTATTTTGTTCATCGACAACTCCAGCTGATACCAATGAGTATTGCTCAAAGAAAAGTGCTACTTCTTCTTGATCCATTGATGCCTTAACAAATTTTGGGTTTTCTTCTAAAATTTCATTTAATTTTGTATCTCTACGTGACTTTAGAACTTTAGAAACTGAAGCGCTCCCCAACGGTTTATTGCTCGGGTCAACAATAAAAAGTTCATAGAATTCATCGGGCAAGTCAATTTGTTCTCTTAAATGATCAATGGCCTGCCCTACTGTCCAAAAGCCTGGCATTGAAACAAATTCTTTTTGCATTCTTCTTCCAGCGGTATCTTCAGGGTAATTTAGACTTTCTTGTAAAATTTCTCTCTCTGTGGGGTTTACTTGATCTAAAATTTTCTTTTGAGCTGCTGGCTCTAAAGACTCAATGAGATTAATTGCATCATCTGTCTCCATCTCACTAATGGAACGAACTACTTTAGTATCCTCTAATTCTTGAACTGTTTCATCAATAATAGTGTCATCTAACTCGGCAAGAACATCAGTATAGCGGTCTTCACTAAGATTATTAAGAATGTAAGATCGTTGCTCTTTACTAAGAAAAGTAAAGAGATCAGCCAAATCT
Source organism: uncultured Pelagibacteraceae bacterium (assembly GCA_902617525.1). Lineage (GTDB taxonomy): Bacteria > Pseudomonadota > Alphaproteobacteria > Pelagibacterales > AG-422-B15 > CACNXQ01. The sequence goes on from CACMWW010000006.1 coordinate 76,388, forward strand.
GCAGGATGAAGAGGAGAAATGATATTGGTTAGTTTATCTTTTTCTTTGTTATTGCAAAAATTTATTACATCATTAATTAATTGATTATTAAATGTAATGTTCTCATTTTGAGGAGGTTCATTTACAATATTACTCATAATAAAAACATGTACATCAATTTAGTTTATTATCCAGAAAAACATGGAAATTAAGATAGATAAATCAGCTCAAGACTACTTAAAAAGTCTTAAATATATGGAAAATAGAGTGAATGAAATAATCAAAAACCAGAATGACGAACTTGCTTGGCTCTTAAGTCATCCAGCGATATATACATCAGGATCTACTGATCACAAAAGCGATCTTCTTAATAATAATAATATACCCGTAATTAAGACTAATCGGGGAGGAAAATATACTTATCATGGCCCTGGACAAAGAGTTGTCTACCTTATGATCAATTTAAATAATAGAAAAAAAGACATTAAGTTTTTTGTAAACCAACTTGAAAAATTGATCATAGAAATTTTAAGTAATTTTCACATTGTTGCAGAAGCAATACCTGATCATCATGGAGTATTCGTTAAAAAGGATAATGGTCAACTCTATAAAATTGCCAGTATCGGTCTAAAAGTAAAAAAATGGGTTACTTACCATGGTTTTTCAATAAATATAAATCCAGATTTAAGTCACTACGAAGGTATCAAGCCATGCGGAATGAGTAGCAAATTTGTCACTAGTTTTTCAGATTTAGGTTATAATATAAAGAGCAAGGAAATTGATAAAACAATTGAAAAAACTCTAGTTAAATATTTTAATTAAAATGAACTTTACTTCTGTAAAAAATAATAGAAAAACTATCAATCTCAAAAATAAAAAT
>CACMWW010000007.1 GCA_902617525.1 uncultured Pelagibacteraceae bacterium
CATTTCATTTCTAATTAGAACCTCACTTATAGCTTTTCTGATTATTTCAGAAACCTTGTATGATCTACTAGTATTGATAGTTTTTCTTTTTATTATCACAGTGTTTGTGCGATTTCTTCAATATTAAAAGCCTCAATAAAATCACCTACCTCAAAATCGCTAAATTCCTTTATACTGATTCCACATTCAGTCCCAGATTTTACTTCGTTGGTTTCATTTTTTTCCCTTTTGAGGCTTAAGATATCACCATCAAAAACTATTTTTTCATTTCTTTTTACTTTTACCTTAGCATTTTTACTTACTGATCCTTCTAAAGCAAAAAATTCACATTGAAGTGGGACTATGATAGAATCAGCTGCGGTCATTGCCATGACAGTGAGAAGACTTAAAGCTGGTGGGCAATCAATAAAAACAAAACTAAAATCATTTAATGAGTTTTGGTCTGTTAAAATTTTTTTAAGTGTAAAAGCTCTATCATTTACTTCAGCAAGTTCAGGTTCAATACCTGATAGATCCACAGTGGATGGAATGATTTTTAAATTTTCTATTTCAGTATTTTGAATTGCATCAAATAAATTGCTTTGAGATGCAAGAACTTCATAAATTGAATTACTTCTGTTTTGATAATCTATACCTAATCCTGTACTAGCGTTTCCTTGAGGGTCGAGATCAATAATTAAAACTTTTTCCCCAATAGCGGCTAAAGCTGTGGATAAGTTTATTGCTGTTGTAGTTTTTCCCACTCCACCTTTCTGATTTGAGATAGCTATTATTTTATTTTTCATTAAGTAATTGATTTTATTATATTTTTTAGTTCCAAAATAAAAGAACCCTTTTCTCTCTCATTTTCATGCAATATATGAGTAAAATCCCAACATTTAGTAGCTTGCACGATCTCTTCTTCTATATGTACACCTTTATGCAAAAGCAATGTAGTGTTTTTTTTGCATATATTGTAACTAATTGATAATAAATGATTTAATTGACTAACAGCTCTTGCTAAAATGATATCAAATTTTTTATTTTCAATTTTTTCTGCTTTGATGGGAATCACTTCAGTGTTTTTAAGATCTAAGTTAACAATACATTTGTTAAGAAACGATACTCTTTTAGGTCTATTTTCGCATAAAAAAACCTTATTTTTAGAGCCAAATAATATCGAAACTGGTATACCTGGAAGGCCAGCACCGCTGCCAATATCAATGATATTATTTCCATTGGTAGTTATAAACTGAGCTAATCTTAAAGAATCATAGAAATGTCTTATCCAGATAAAGTTTTTATCATTCTTTGATATTAAGTTTTGGTCTTCTGCCAAAATCATTTCCCTGAATTCAGCCAATTTTTCAATTGTTTCACGTGAAACATTTGGCAAGAGCTCTTTTAGAGCATCAGGCGAATCAATCATTATTTTGATATTAAGCTAATTTTTGTGATTTAGCTTTGGTTTTTATATATGATAAAATAACACTGAGGGCCGCAGGTGTAACACCATCAATTCTTGATGCTTGAGATAAGTTTTTAGGCTTAATTTTTGTAAGCTTTTCAATGATTTCTGTTGATAAACTGGGAATTAATTCGTATTTAAGATTAGGCGGAATTTCAACTTTTTCTTCTTTAGTTAGTGAAATGATCTCACTTTCTTGCTTCTTTAGATAGCCTTTGTAATGAGCCTCTGTTGTTATTTGATCAAGAATTTCATTGCTATATTGCTTTAGATTTAAGTCAAAGATCTCATCTATTTTATCAATATCGATATTCGGATAAGCTAATAAGTCAAAAGCTGATCTTTTTTTGCCATCTTGATTAATTTGAACTCCAATCTTTGAAAGTGCATAAGGTGTAACATATTGATTTTTAACAATTTTATTGACTTTTTCTAGTTCAATTTTTTTAGTTGAATACTTTTCATATCTACCAGCTTCAACTAACCCTAAATTGTACCCAACCTCTGTTAATCTTAAATCTGCATTATCTGCTCTTAATAACAATCTGTATTCTGCCCTAGAAGTGAACATTCTGTAGGGCTCAGTAACCCCTTTTAGAGTTAAGTCGTCAATCATTACACCAATGTATGAGTCGTTTCTTGAAAAAACATGTTCTTTATTACTTAGGGAAATTGCAGCATTCAAACCTGCTACAAGCCCTTGCGCAGCAGCTTCCTCATAACCTGTTGTGCCGTTAATTTGACCAGCAAGATAAAGACCTTTTATTTTTTTTGTTTCCAATGTTTGGTAAAGTTCTTGTGGATCAATAAAATCATATTCAATTGCATAACCGTGCCTTACTATTTTAGCATTCTCTAAACCATTGATTTTACTTATGAATTCGTCCTGTACGTCCGACGGGAGTGAAGTTGAGATGCCATTTGGATATATTAAATCACTATCAAGTCCTTCTGGTTCTAAGAAAATTTGATGCCTCAATTTATCTGCAAATTTAACAACTTTATCTTCTACAGAAGGGCAATATCTTGGCCCTGTACCACTGATTTGACCTGAGTAAATAGCTGATTTTGTTATATTTTTTTGAATTATATTGTGAACGGCCTCATTTGTATAAGTCATGTGGCACGGTAATTGTTCATTATGAGTTTTTGTGGTTAAAAATGAAAAGTAAGAATGCTCATCGTCAGCTTCCTGTTTTTCAAGTTTAGAAAAGTCTATTGTATTTTTATCCAGTCTCGCAGGTGTCCCAGTTTTTAAACGTCCAATATTAAAGCCAGTTTTATAGAGTGAGTCTGCAAGTCCTATTGAGGGAGAATCGCCATGTCTTCCAGCCGGAATAGTTTTGTCACCTAAGTGGATTAAGCCATTCAAAAATGTACCAGTTGTGATGATAACTTTTTTGGTAGATATTTTTTTACCACTTGCGCAAATCACACCAGCAATTTGTTTATTATTATCAAAAATTAAATCCTCTACAGGGTCAAACAAAAGTTCTAAATTTTGTGTATTTTCAATCTCCTTCTGCATGTGTTTTTTATAGAGCTTTCTATCCGATTGAGCTCTTGGTCCTCTCACTGCAGGGCCTTTTGTTCTATTGAGTAATCTATATTGAATACTTGATAAATCAGCTATACGCCCCATTATTCCATCCAGAGCATCGATTTCTCTTACTAAATGGCCCTTACCAAGACCACCGATTGCTGGGTTACAGGACATCTCACCAATGGTATCGAATTTATGGCTGATTAAGAGGGTTTTTGCACCAACACGTGCAGAAGTAGTCGCAGCTTCACAGCCAGCATGCCCTCCTCCAACTACTACAACATCATAACTAGTCATGATTAAGTTAATTAAATTAACTTAGACTAATTGCAATCAATTATTTTTTTATTTACCGATGCAAAAATCTTTAAAAATAACTTCTAAATATTCTTCAACATCAACATGACCGGTTATTTTTCCGATTTCTTGAATGGCTAATCTTAACTCTTCAACCATAAGTTCAGAATTAACTTTTAAATCTATACTTTTTGCACTGAGTAAACTTTGTATTGAATTTTGAACACCTAGAATGTATCGAGTCTTTGTTGGTATTGTATCGGTGTAACTTATGAATTTGCTTGATACGTGCTCAGCAATTTTATTGATTAAATTATCAATACCACTTCCATTTGAAACTGAAATATTGATACAGCCTTCTTTTTTATAATTATTATGCAAGTCACATTTATTTAGAACTGTAAGTCGATCCTGATGTAACTCAACATCATTTGGATCATCAAATAATTCCAAAACTAAATTTGCTTCTTTTATTTTACTTTGAGTTATTTCAATTCCTTTTTTCTCGATCTCGTCTTCAGTGTCTCTTAAACCCGCAGTGTCTGTTAAAATGACTGGAAATCCAGCAATATTTAGCCTTGCTTCAATCGCGTCTCTGGTCGTGCCCTCCCTATCAGACACAATTGCAACATCACGATTAGCAAGTGAATTTATCAAACTTGATTTACCAACATTTGGAGATCCAATGATGGCGACTTTATAACCGTCTCTTAATATTTCTCCTTGATTACGTTGTTTTAAGTGTTCATTCATTTCGTCTAAAAGTTTTTCAATTTTTGAATTGATGTTGTTAAGAACATTTTCAGGAATGTCTTCATCTGCAAAATCTATATCCGCTTCGAGATAAGCAACTAACTCTATTAGAGACTTTCTCCATGATAAATATAATTTATTCAATGAACCATTCATCTGGGATAGTGCTTGATTATGTTGGATTTCAGTTTGCGCATTAATTAGATCTCCCATAGCTTCAATTGCTGTAAGATCCATTTTGTTATTCACAAATGCTCTTTTTGAAAATTCACCGGGTTGAGCAAGTCTCAACTGATCAATATTAGAAAGTGATTTAAGTAAAAGCTGAACAGTTGTATGGCCGCCATGAACATGAAACTCAACAACATCTTCACCTGTGAAACTTTTTGGTTTTGAGAAAAATACAGCAAGACCTTTGTCAATTAAGTTACCGCTTTCTGGATCATAAAATTCTGATTTTGTTAAGACGTTTGGATCGAAGTGACTCTTTCTAGAAATGGTTTTAAGAGCTGTGAGCGCTAGATGTCCAGAGACTCTTACAACCGCTAACCCCGCAACACCACTGGCAGTCGATAGTGCAAAAATTGTCATTTTTTTATTTGGAGATTTTCAGCGATACGGTCATTAATAAGATGTTCATTGATTACTTGGTCCACCTCTTCTTCTGTTTTACACGAGTACCAAACATTATCTGGATAAACAACAAGTGTGGGACCAAATTCACAATGATCTAAACAGCCTGATGCATTTATTCTTATTTTCTTATCGGAGACTAATTCTTTTGTTTTTTTCTTCATATAGGCTCGAAGCACTGTTGAATTTTTAGAAGCACAACAACCTTTTGGGTGACCTTCAGGTCTTTGGTTTGTACAAAAAAATACGTGTCTTTCAAAAAATTTGTTAGTCATAAAGTCAAAAAATTATAATATCTTATATATATGAGCAGCTACGTTTTCAAATCAATCATTGGCAATATTGAGCTTGTCTCAAGCAAAAATAGAATAATTGCAGTTCATAGAACAAGGAAAAAGCCTAACAAGACAGAAGATAAGCTTCTAAAAAGATCTGCGCTTCAAATTAAAATGTATCTTGCGCGCAAAAGACGATCCCTTAATTTTCCAACTAAACAAATGGGCACAAAATTTCAAAACCGTGTTTGGAATTATTTACAAAGAATACCTTATGGTAGAACAACAACTTATGGAGACATTGCAAGGAAATTAAGAACTTCGCCTCGAGCTGTTGGGGGCGCATTGGGAAGAAACAATCTGATGATGACAGTTCCATGTCATAGAGTCGTAGGCAGTGATGGCAAACTCACTGGATTTACATCAGTGGGCGGGTTAAGTACCAAAAGAAATTTACTGAACATTGAACAAAAAACTAAAAAATAAACTCAAGAAGACAATCAGGGTAATCCCTGATTTCCCAAAAAAGGGAATTATGTTTCAGGACATAACATCTGTTACAGACAATAAATTGCTCTTCAAAGAAGTTATTAACGAAATTTCAAGATATGCTAGTAAGCATAAATTTACCAAAATCGCAGGTGTAGAAGCAAGGGGTTTCATCTTTGGTGCTGCAGTTGCCTTTAAACTGGGCCTTCCTTTTGTTCCGATTAGAAAAAAAGGAAAGCTTCCTGGAAAAGTTATACGGCAAAAATATTCTCTTGAGTACGGCAACGACGAGATTCAAGTTCATAGTAATTCGATCACTTCACGAGATAGGATTTTAATAATTGATGACTTAATTGCGACTGGCGGTACCGCTTTAGCTTCAGCAAAACTGATCTCTAAATGCAAAGTAAAAAATATTGAATTTTATTTTATAATTGATCTGAAAAATGTTGGGGGTTCACAAAAATTAGGAAAGAAATTTAAAATGTCTTCGATTTTAGAGGCTGAAGGGTAACTGAAGTTTAAGTTACTTATTCATGGACTGGAAGAAATCTGCGTTATCTTTTGTTTCTTTCAGTTTACCTAGCAAGAACTCAATAGAGTCCATAGTCCCCATTGGGTTAAGAATACGTCTAAGAACGTACATTTTTTGAAGTTCGTCTTTATCAAGCAGTATCTCTTCTTTTCGAGTACCAGACTTAGTAATGTCAATTGCAGGATATATTCTTTTATCAGCAACTTTTCTGTCCAATATAATTTCTGAGTTACCGGTACCTTTAAATTCCTCAAAAATTACCTCATCCATTCTACTTCCTGTGTCAATCAGAGCAGTTGAAATAATAGTTAGTGAACCGCCATCTTCAATATTTCTGGCTGCACCAAAAAATCTCTTTGGTCTTTGTAGTGCGTTTGCATCAACACCACCTGTTAATACTTTTCCTGAACTTGGAACAACCGTATTGTAAGCACGACCCAATCTTGTAATGGAATCTAAAAGAATAACTACATCTTTTTTATGCTCTACTAATCTCTTTGCTTTATTGATCACCATTTCAGCAACCTGCACGTGACGTGATGCAGGCTCATCAAATGTTGAGCTGACAACCTCTCCTTTGACAGAGCGTTGCATGTCGGTAACTTCCTCTGGTCTCTCATCAATTAATAAAACCATCAAATAACATTCTGGGTGATTATCAGTAATTGAATGTGCAATATTTTGAAGTAATACCGTTTTACCAGTTCTTGGGGGTGAAACAATAAGTGCCCTTTGACCCTTGCCAATTGGCGCAACCAAATCGATTACTCTAGAACTTTGATCACTAGCTGGTTTTTCAGTTTCTAATCTGATTTGCTCATCAGGATAAAGAGGTGTCAGGTTATCAAAGTTAATTTTGTTTCTACTTTTTTCGGTCTCTTCGTAATTGATGGTATCAATTTTTAATAATGCAAAATAACGTTCACCGTCCTTTGGTGCTCTGATTGGACCTTCAACAGTGTCTCCTGATCTTAATCCAAATCTTTTGATTTGACTTGGACTTACATAAATATCATCAGGACCCGGAAGATAATTGGCCTCCATTGATCTTAAAAAACCAAACCCATCCTGTAAAACTTCTAAAACTCCTTCACCGTCAATATCTTTGCTGTCACTCGCAAGAGTTTTCAGTATTTCAAACAGCATATCTTGTGTACGCATTGAACTGGCATTTTCAACGCCAAGTTCCTCCGCATAAACAAGAAGTTCTTGTGGAGTTTTTTTCTTAAGGTCTCTTAATTTTAAGTTTTTAGCCATTCGTAATAATGATGATGATAATGTGGAAAATAGTTTGGAAGCTGCTTTCTAACCGTAATCGTTAAATATAGCAAGTTTTATATTGGTTTAAAAATAACCAGAAATACGACAATTATCATTAAAACCGTTGGAAATTCATTGATAATTCTAAAAAAACGCTCTGATTTTGGCCTTTTATCCTCTTGAAACTCCCTTGTTAATTTTGAGAAATACCCATGAACTCCAGATAAGAGGATCACAAATATGATTTTTAATTGAAGCCATAGTTGAAACAGCGCATCAATACCCAAGTTTGATATCAACGCTAAACCAAACAACCATGAAAATATCATTGCTGGATTCATAATAATTTTAAGTAAACGAAATTCCATTAATTTAAAAGTCTCTGACGAGTCAGACCCCACCTCTTTACTCCAATGATAGACAAATAATCTTGGCAAATATAATAAACCCGCCATCCATGCTATAACGCTGATGATGTGCAAACTAAGAAATAAATTATATAAAAAAATTGAATTCATCTTAATTCTTGATCACATTGTTTAAACGTTGCTGGACATATTTTTTGCCTGATATTACCACTCTCAATTTTTTCAGACTCACTAACTATTTCAGATAGGCTTTCTATAAATGTTTGATCAATATTTAATGACTCAGATCTATAATAATGCTTACAGCCTAGATCACTTGCAAGTTCTTGGTACTCGATATCTAATTCAACAAGTGTTTCAGAGTGATCCGAAACAAACGCAATTGGGACAATAACAAGCGCCCTATCTTCGTTAATTGCGTTTTCAATTTCACTTGGTGTTGTTGGTTCAAGCCATTTAACTGGGGTAACTTTACTTTGGTAAGCCAAAACATGATCTTCATAACCATGAATGCCCTGCATGACCGCCTTCACTGTTTGCTCCACTTGCCACTGATATGGATCACCTTTCTTAATGATTGATACGGGTAAACTGTGAGCGGAAAACAGAACTCTTACTTTCTTGTCTTTGACGTGGTTTATTTTGTCTTGGATCAGTTTTTGATGGGCTTTTATTAGTTTCGCGTCATATGGATAACAACAGGTGTATTTTGTTTTTGTATTTAATTCCTGGTTATGGGCTTCTTTGAACCATGCGTCCAGAGAAGATTTTGTTGTTGTTGTGGAGTACTGTGGATACAAGGGCAGTAAAAATATTTTGTCTGGGTTATAGTCTTTGACCTTTGAAACGACCTCGGATGTCAATGGGTGCCAATATCTCATACAAACAAATACCTTGTTCTCGATGCCTTTGTTTTTTAACTCTTTTTGAAGGGCCTCAGCTTGGGAGTTGGTAATTTCAAGAATAGGTGATTTACCGCCTATTTCGGCATAAATTTCAGTGGCCTCTTTGGTGCGACGAGAAGATATAAGCCTTGCCAATAAATACCTGAAGGGGTTAGGAAGTCTAAATATGTTAGGATCATTAAACAGATTAAATAAAAAAGGTTTTACGCTTTCTTGTTTGTCTGGTCCGCCCAAATTAAATAAAACTACCGCTGTTTTCATTTTGACCTTATCTGTAAAAGCATTTTCTCAACTTTCTCAATTGATGTCTCGGGTAAAACCCCATGTCCTAAATTGAAAATATGCGGCCTTTCTCTAAAAGCAAACAATATTTCTTCAATCTTCTGACTAAGATTTAAGGAGTCTTTTAATAGGTGTTTAGGATCCAGGTTTCCTTGAAAAACAATTTTATCGTTTAGCTCATTAATTTTATCTAAAGGAAAATTATAGTCTAGGGTAATACAGTCAAGCTTATCTATATTTGAATATTTTTTATAACATATAAGATTAGTGTTTCTAGGAAAGCCAATAATAGGAATATCTTTTATTTTTTTTATACTCTCAATAATTTTTTTTGTAGGTTGAATACACCATTTGTTGAACTGTTCATCATTCAAATGTTCTGCCGCTGATTCAAATATTTGAAAGGCATCAATCCCACAATCAATTTGCATTTCTGCGTGTTGAATAATCGCAAGTGTCATTTGCTCGATTAAATTGTCTATTTGCGAAGTCTTTTTGACAACATCTTCGAATTTTAGATTTTGACGTTCATTCTTTTCATATAAACAATAAAACAGTGTCGTCCATGCTCCACCAGCAAATCCTATTAAAGGGATACTTGTGTTTTCTTTAATTTTTTTTATTCCTTTTGCCAGGGGTAAAGTTTTTTCAGGATTATAACTCATGTTCTCATTGAACTTTATTACAGGGCCATGTCCATCAATAAAACTAACGCTTGAGCCCGCAGCAAAAGGGGTTATTAAAATATCTGAAAACACAATGCAGGCATCCATGCCGTATCTGTTTATAGGCTGCAGGGAAACTTCAAATATTGTCAAAGGATCAAGAAACATATCCATAAGGTTTGCAAATTTTTTTCTGATACTTATATATTCAGGTAAATGTCTTCCTGCCTGTCTCATTAACCAAACTGGCGTTGGTTTTGTTTTTTGGCCTTTAAGTGTATCTATAAATATACTCATTATAATATATATATAATTGTAGTTGTTTATGTTCCTGTGGAATTGTGTATATATAAAAAGTCGCTTTTTGCCCACAATTCGATACACAGAACAATCGTTTTGAATTATATGCTTTTTAAACTTATACACCGCCATGGAAGAAAACCGCAATATCTCTAACAGGTGAACAAAGTTTGCAAAAATTCTCAATAAAAATAGAAAAATAAGTTAAAAATTATAAATAGGCAAAGACAGTAAAAGCACTCACAGGTCATAAGGGGTTTATACAGGTTTATGAACAGAGATATAATTTTGGCATCTAAAAGCGAAACAAGGATTAAACTGTTACGCAATGCCGGCATAAGTTTCGAGGCTGTTGCTCATGGTGTAGATGAGGACGAGGTGAAGATGTCGATGAGCACAAACACACCCGAAGAGGTCGTAGTTAAACTCGCTGAGATGAAGGCCTTGAAGCCCTCCATGTCTAATGAAAGTGCATTTGTTATTGGATCAGATCAAGGTCTGGATCTGAAAGGTGAATTGGTTAACAAGGCTCAGGATAGAAATGAAGCAAAAGAACAGTTGATGAAAATGAGCGGATCCATACACACGCTTATAACTGCCACAACGGTTGCTCAAGACAATAACATTATTTGGAAGTATGTAGACAAATCTAAAATGCATATGCGAAAGTTGAGCGAGGATCTAATAGAAGAATATTTAAATAAAGTCGACGATAATATTCTTGGTCTTGTAGGTGTCTATGCAATTGAGGAAGAAGGAATTAAACTTTTTGAAAATATTGGGAGCGACCTTTTTTCGATACAGGGCATATCATTAATTCAATTAACCCATTTCCTTTGGGACAATAATCTTCTATTTGAAAACAATGACACATAAAAAAACAGCAGTTATTGGAGATCCAATAGATCACAGTCTTTCACCTAAAATTCATAACCACTGGATTGAAAGAGAAAGAATTGATGTGGCCGCCTACCAAAAAATAAATATAAAAAAAGAAAGCTTTAATAGGGATGTTGATCGTTTAATAGAAGAAGGTTACTACGGGTTAAACGTTACAGTCCCCCTGAAGGAGGAAGCATACAAATATTGTGATAAAACATCTGATGTTGCAAAAACCCTCAAAGCAGTTAACACACTTATAATAAATAAAGATGGTGTTTATGGTGATAACACAGACCCGATTGGTTTTGAAAAATCAATTGCAAACAGAGGATTAAATAAAAAACTGTGTGTGGTGCTAGGAGCTGGTGGATCAGCAAGGGCGGTTGTGTATGCGCTAACACAAATGAAATGTGAGATTGGTATTTATAACAGAACAAAAGAAAACGCAGAATCACTTTGCAGCGACCTGGGTGTTAAGGCAACAATCTTAACAGAAACAACGATCAGTGAGTTTGTCGGCTCCTCACATTTAGTTGTCAACACTACAAGCTTAGGACAACAAGAAGGCGAAGAAAACAATTTAATAGACTTTAACAGCCTAAATTCATCTGCACATGTTTACGATCTGATATACAATCCAAGCAGGACAACTTTTCTAAGACATGCTGAGAAAAATGGCTTTACAGTTCAAAATGGATTGGAGATGCTAGCCCATCAGGCTGCGCAGTCCTTCAAGTTATGGCACGATATAATGCCTGAAATTGATGATGATTTAATGAGTGTATTAGGGGTTGGCTGATGTTATTGGTTGGTGTAACAGGATCTATTGGGATGGGAAAATCAACAGTTGCCCAAATGTTTAAAGAGCATGGTTATGGGGTTTATAATGCAGACGATACAGTTCATTATATTTATGAAAATGATGAAGAGGTAATAGCAAAAGTAGAGAGCAAATTCCCAGGTTCTACAAAAGATGGTGCAGTAAATCGATTGGCGCTAAGAGACATATTAAACAAAGAGCCTGACAAATTTAGAGATTTAGAACAAATTGTTCACCCTGTAACAAGAAAATATCAAATAATTTATATAAAAAAATTAATTGAAGAAGGAAAGGCGGGTTGTGTCTTGGATATCCCACTTCTTTTTGAAACTGGAGGAGAAAAGTACGTAGATATTTCTATTGTTGTTACAGCGTCTGAGGAAACACAAAAGTCAAGGGTGGTTTCAGACAGAAAAGTGCCATTAGAAATTTTTAACTCTATTAAAGGCCAACAAATGCCAGATAGAGATAAGCTAAAAAAAGCAGATTACATTATTTCAACCGATAGCGATATTGAGGAAACTAAATCTGAGGTTAAAGAAGTCGCAGCAAAAATTAAATTGATTAATCCCAAAGCGTGGAATACCTTCTTTAATCAATGAGGCAAGTTGTTCTTGATACTGAAACTACCGGCTTAAGACCCTCAGAGGGTCATAGAGTAATAGAAATTGCTGCGATAGAGATAATTGATTATTTGCCTACTGGAAAAAATTATCAGCAATACATAAATCCTCAGCGCGATGTACCAGAGACATCATTTAAGGTTCATGGCCTGAGTTATGAGTTTTTAAAAGATAAGCCTTTATTTGAGCAAATTGTAAACGAGTTTTTAGAATTTGTAGGTAAAGACCCAATAATTGCGCACAACGTAGATTTTGATATAGGCTTCTTAAATTATGAATTAAATGCTTGTGGCAAAGATTCACTGAAAAATGAAAAAATTGACACTGTATCGATTGCTAGAGAAAAATTTCCAGGTCAAAGCGTCTCGCTCGACGCGCTTTGTAAGAGATTTGCAATTGATAATACACAGAGAGAAAAACACTCAGCCACGATTGATACAGAGCTTTTAGCCCGCGTATATATAGAGTTAATGGATGCTCGTGAACTAAGTTTAGATTTAAATAGTGTGGAGGCGGTTAAGAAGCCTGTAACATCTTTCAATATTGAAAAAATAAAAAACCGGAATTTGCCTTCTAGACTTTCAGACCAAGAAAAAAAGTTACACGACACATTTATTGAAACACTGGGTGAGCATTCTATATGGAATAAAATCAATCAATCTAAAAACAATCAAACGAGTGAAAAATAAGATTAATCATACTCTTAGTGATAACAAAAACTATCAAAAAGTACCCACACCAGCAGCATCAGTTTTGCTTATCAGAGATGCAGATAAAAAAATAGAAGTATTCATGATTAAAAGATCAATGAAAACAAATTTCGGAGGAGCCTGGGTTTTTCCTGGGGGTAAGATTGATCATGAAGATGTCTCAAATGATTATCAAAAGTATAGCCCTCACTTAGATGATAGTTCTGCATCCGAGAGGCTTGGCATAGAAAAAAATGGTCTATCATATTGGACAGCATGCATTAGAGAGTGCTTTGAGGAAAGTGGTATCCTGCTTGCAAATCAAATAGGAAAAAGTCTAAAAAATACTATTTTGAAAGAAAATGATCTTGAAACTCTGAGCCGGTTCAAAGATAGAATTCTTAAGGGTGAAAATATTTTTTACGAAATGATCGACAATCTGAATTTGGAGCTTGCCACAAATGAACTTGCGTACATTTCGCATTGGGTAACACCAAAAATTGAAAAAAGAAGATACAGTACAAGATTTTTTGTAGCTCGAAGCACTGACCAGGAGGCTGTGCATGACGGCACCGAAGGAGTTGAGAGTAAATGGATTAATCCCGAAGAAGCCCTTAAACAATTTAAGGCTGGAGACTTTCCTATGATAATGCCAACAATTAAAAATCTCGAAATGATTTGCGGTTTTACTGATACCTCTGAGCTTTTATCTTTTATGAACAATAAAAACAAAAATGATATACCAAATGTAGAACCAGTTTTTGAGATCGTTGATGGTGAACCCAAATTAATTAGATACTAGTTCTTACCCTTTTTTTTCTTATAGAGTTCAGCAAAATTTACAGGATCCAACATTAGTGGCGGTAAAGAACCATCAGCGTGTAGATCATAAATAATACGTCTTGCAAATGGAAAAAGTATTCTTGGACACTCCACTAATAAATAAGCTTCTTTAATATCATCAGTTAAATTTTCAATTTCAAATAAACCAACATATTTGAGATCAACTAAATACAAATTATCGTCACCCCGTTTGGCCCCAACATTTATTTGAAGCTCCACCTCATAGACATTGGTACCTTTACGATTCTGAGCCTTAACGTCAATGTTAGCATTAATAGCTGGTCTCTCACTTCCAGCTTGAAATGATCCTGGGCCATTTGGATTTTCAAAAGATAAGTCTCTAATGAATTGTGTGATAATTTTTGATTTTACATCCATTACTTTTTTTCCTCATCGTCAATTTCAATGTAATCACCCTCAATAGTGGAGTCATGCTGATTATTTTGATTACCATATCTAGAAAGCATATAACTTGCTACTAACTTAATAAAAATTATTCTTGAGACTGGTATTAATCCTAAGAAACCCAAAGCATCAGTAAAAAAACCTGGTGTAATTAATAAAATACCTGCAATAAGTATAACAAGTCCTTCAAACATCGTTTGAACAGGTGCTTCAAGGTTTCGCAATTGAGAGGCTAATTTCTGAATAGTACTGATACCTTGTTGGCGGACAAAAAAAACACCGACAATAGCTGTAAGAAATATAAGCGTAATGGTATAGAAAGACCCGATAATACTTCCAATTTCAATAAATAAGCTAATTTCAATGATTGGAATAAGTACAAAAATTGCGATAATTATAAAAAACAAAATAAAAAGTAAATATTGAAAGTTTAGTTTAAATTCCTAAATAAGGACTCTATAATATTTAAATATATGAGTGAAGCGTTTCAATACATAGATATACTTATTTTAGCAATTATTGCTGGCATTGTCCTTCTGCGTCTTAGAAGTGTCTTAGGAAGACGAACTGGTCATGAAAAAACAGACAAAACCTCTTATAATTATGAAACACCACAAACTTCACAGGAGGAAAAAGTAATACCAATTGAACCAAAAACTTCACCCAGTAAGCGCGAGGATGGTTGGTTTGACAAAGATGACTTTTTACGCGGCGCATCAAATGCATATGAAACGATTGTCACAAATTTTGAAAATGGTAATAAGGATGCTCTAAAGTCTCTACTCTCTGACGATGTGTTAAATAGTTTTTCATCAGTTATTGATGAAAGAAACAGAAAGAATGAAACTGTTGAATTTAATTTTATTGGAATTGAAAAGTCAGAAATCGTTCATAAAGATTTAAAGAAAAATCCAATGGAAGTGACTGTAAGATTTATTTCAGAAATGATTACATGTATTAAAAATAGTAAAGATGAAGTAATTTCAGGCAGTCTTAATCAAGTGCAAAAAATTACAGATGTTTGGACTTTTGAAAAAATAAAAGATAAAAAAACTTCTAATTGGTTATTAACGGCGACCTCTGATTAATTAATCAAATACTTATTTAATTTTTCTTTTATATTATCTGGAATTATAGAAGACTTCATACTTTTTTGGTCTGTGTTAACCCAAGTAATAACTGCTTCATTTATAATTTCATCGGATCCAGATCTATAAATTTCTTGTGTAAAAGTCATACTCGAGTTTCCTAGTTTTTTTATCCCAGTGTAAACTTCTAGCTGATCATTTAATCTTGCAGGACTTCTAAAATTCATTTGCACACCAACCGTGTGAAAATCGTTATTAGTCTTTTTTACATATTCATCCTGATCAAAACAATCTTCGAGCATCTCACTGAGAGAAATGTCAAAATATGTCAAATAATGCGAATTATAAACTATTCTCTGACAATCAACTTCTGAGTAACGAACTTTTATCTTGTTTAAATGAGTTTTTTTTGTTTTTAGTGACATAAAAATTAGAGAATGAACTTGGAAAGATCAGTATCTTTAGATAACTCATTAACGTTATCTTTAACGTAGTTTGCATCAATTGTAATTTTTTCTCCACCTTTATCTGCTGCAGAGAAACTGATATCTTCTAACACCCTCTCAAGAATGGTATGTAAACGACGAGCGCCAATATTTTCAATAGTTGAGTTTATATCCACAGCTAAGGTTGCAATTGCATCGATTCCATCCTCGCTAAAGCTAATTTTAACATCCTCAGTACCCATCAGTGCCTCATACTGTTTTATCAAGCTATATTTGGGTTCTGTTAGGATACGTTTAAAGTCCTCTTGTGAGAGTGCTTTGAGATTAACCCTTATTGGTAATCTGCCCTGTAATTCTGGCAATAGATCAGATGGTTTTGACAGTTGAAAGGCTCCAGAAGCTATAAAAAGTATGTGATCAGTTTTGATTGTTCCGTGTTTTGTGTTTACTGTTGTGCCCTCAATTAAAGGTAACAAATCTCTTTGAACACCTTCCCTTGAAACATCACCACCAACCCTTTCACTTCTTGCGCAAACTTTGTCTATTTCATCAATAAATACAATTCCATTGTCTTCGACTGCTTTTTTTGCCTCATTCACAATGTGATCAGTATCAATTAATTTATCTGACTCCTCATTAACCAATATCTCATAAGAGTCGGCAACTGTTGTTCTCTTCTTTTTAGTTTTGGGTCCCATGGCTTTACCAAGCATATCGTTTAGATTTATCATTCCTATACCAGCACCTTGCCCACCTTGAAGATCAATAGTTGGAAATGATCCAGTGTCTTGAACAGCTATTTCGATTTCCTTTTCATTGAGTTCGTTATTTCTGAGTTTTTTTCTAAAGCTTTCTCGTGTCGCAGGACCTGAGCCTGGCCCAACTAAAGCGTCTAACACACGTTCTTCAGCAGCTAATTGTGCTTTTGCTTTGACTTCTTTTCTCTTTATCTCACGAACCATTGTAATTGCTATTTCAATCAAATCACGAACAATTGACTCCACATCTCTACCTACATACCCAACTTCTGTAAATTTTGTTGCTTCAACTTTTATAAACGGTGCTTGTGCTAATTTTGAGAGCCTTCTAGAAATTTCAGTTTTACCAATTCCAGTAGGACCAATCATTAAAATATTTTTTGGAAGAACCTCTTCTCTCATATCCTCCGGTAATTGCTGACGTCGCCAACGATTTCTTAATGCAATGGCTACAGATTTTTTTGCATCATCTTGGCCAATAATATATCTATCAAGTTCGGAAACAATTTCCCTTGGTGAAAATGCTTGCATTATCTAATACTCAATTTTTTCAAGTGTAACATTGCTGTTTGTGAAAACACAAATTTCGCCAGCAATTTTTAGTGACTTTAAAGCAATTTCTTCAGCTGTAAGATCAGTATCAATCAGCGCTTTAGCAGCGGATAGTGCATAATTACCACCGCTACCAATTCCAATAATTGACCCATCAGGGTCTAACACATCACCCATTCCAGTAATTAGAAGTGATGTAGAAGAGTCTGCAACTGTAAGAAGTGCTTCTAGGCGCCTTAAATATTTGTCGGTACGCCAATCTTTCGCCAGTTCAACACATGCTCTGGTAAGCTGTTTAGGATGCTTTTCTAGTTTCGCTTCCAGTCTTTCAAATAAAGTAAATGCATCTGCAGTTGCTCCGGCAAAACCAGCGATAACACTACCATCACCTATTTTTCTAACCTTTTGGGCAGTGCCTTTAATGACTGTATTTCCAAGACTAACTTGTCCGTCTCCCGCGACAACAACCTGATTGCCTTTTCTTACACTAATAATAGTAGTGCCGTGCCATGATTGACTTTGTTGATTTTCCATGCTGGGTGTTATGTGGCTATTTATTTATTAACTTCAAGCCCTGACTTTTCATTAAAAATTACATTTTTTATAGATAATTCAGTGATTTATTGATAGAAACCGACTGGATTTTGTTATGAGAACAGCAGAGTATAAAAGAGACACGAATGAAACCTCTATCTCTGTCGATATTAATATCGACGGAACAGGTAAGTACGATATCAAGACTGGCATAGGATTTCTTGACCATATGCTTGAACAACTGTCAAAGCACTCACTGATTGATATGAAGATAAAAGCAACAGGAGATACTCACATTGATTATCACCATACAACTGAGGATACAGGCATTGCAATTGGCGAATGTTTAGCAAAAGCATTAGGTAATCGACAAGGTATTACACGTTATGCGCACTCATATATTCCCATGGATGAAACGTTATCAAGAGTTGCGCTTGATCTATCAAATAGACCTTATTTAATTTGGAAAGTAAAATTTAATGCTCCAAAGATAACATCTTCTCAAGGTGACTTTGATACTGAATTATTTAAAGAATGGTTTCAAGCTTTTGCACAAGCAAGTGGAACAACATTACATGTGGAAAATATTTATGGAGAAAATAACCATCATATAATTGAATCTTGCTTTAAGGCTTTGGCAAGAAGTTTAAGAAATGCTGTTGCGATTAACGAGCGAGAGGGAATGAACATTCCTTCTACCAAAGGACAACTTTAACAATGATTAAAGAAGGCCAAAAACTACCTTCATTCAAACTTAAAAATCAAAAAGATGAAGAAGTTAAATTCCCTACAAAAGAGGACACGGTAATTTATTTTTACCCTAAAGCGGATACTCCAGGTTGTACAAAAGAGTCTTGTGATTTCCAAAGCAATCTTCGAAAGTTAAACAATCTAAAGGTAAGAGTTTATGGCATATCCAAAGATACCGTTCAAAAACAAAATAAATTTGCTGAAAAATACAAATTAAAATTTGATCTTCTTTCTGATGAGAGTGATAAAATCTGTGAAAAATTTGGTGTATGGGTTAAAAAAAGTATGTATGGCAGAACGTACAAGGGCATAGATAGATCTACATTTCTTATTATGAAAGGCAAGGTCGTAAAGGTTTGGAGAAAAGTGAAAGTAAATAATCATGTAGAGGAAGTTATTGATACTATTAAACAAATGAATAAATGAAGTTAGTAATTATCAACTACGGCTCAGGAAACTTACATTCAGTACACAAGGCATTTGAAGCCGTAAACAATAACTTAGAAAATCCATATGATATTATTGTTACAAACACACCATCTGAAATATTAAACGCCGATAAATTAGTTCTTCCTGGAGTAGGAGCTTTTCAAGACTGTAAGAATGCAATTCACAAAATAGACGGCCTATTTGAAAGTCTTGAAGAAGTGGTAATTGGCAAAAAAAAAGCTTTTATGGGCATTTGTGTTGGAATGCAATTACTAGCAGAAAAATCTTTAGAATTTGGTGAATGTGAGGGCTTTGGATGGATACCCGGAGAAGTAATCAAGATCGAGGCTCCAGCTGATTATAAAATTCCACATATGGGATGGAATGAAGTCACTTTTCGCAATCATAAATTATTGAATAATATTTCACAAAATACTGATTTTTATTTTGTGCACAGTTACTACTTTAGAACTCAAAAAAATGAAAATTGTATTGCAACTACAAAATATCCAAATCTAATTACTGCAGCAGTACTCAAGGAGAATATTTATGGTACACAATTTCATCCAGAAAAAAGTCATAATAACGGAAAACAAATAATTACAAACTTTCTCGAGTGGGAACCTTCATGATTTTATTTCCAGCAATTGATTTAAAAGATGGTAAATGTGTAAGATTAATACAAGGTGATTTTAAACAATCTACAACATACAACGAGTCACCGTTAGAACAGGCTAAAATTTTTGAAGATTCTGGAGTGGAATATTTGCATTGCGTTGATCTAGATGGTGCGCTTAAGGGTAATTTTGAAAATATTAAATCTATTGAGCAAATAAAAAAAAATACAAATCTTAAGATTCAGTTCGGTGGCGGAGTAAGAAATATAGAAAGAGTTGAAAGACTCATTAATATTGGTGTTAATAATGTTATTATCGGAACATCAGCGTTTGAAAATAAAACTTTTTTTGAAAAATCAGTTTGGAGTTATCCTAATAGAATTTCAATTGCTCTCGACATAAAGCAAAACCAAATTGCTACAAAAGGTTGGAAAGAGGTAAAAGATTTACAAATTTCTGATTTTTTAAAAAGTATAGAAGATCTTAATATCAACTCAATAATAATTACTGACGTTATGAGGGATGGTATGAAGCAAGGAATTAACTTTGAAATGCTAGAAAATGTAATGGTTCAAACAAAAATTGACTGTGTTGCATCAGGCGGGGTATCAAATATTTCGGACCTTATTAACCTAAAGAAAAAAAATTACTCAAAAATAAAAGGTGTAATTGTAGGTAAAGCAATTTATGACAAAAATATTGATATTGTTGAGGCATTAAAGATAGTTAGGTAGAATGCTAAAAAAAAGAATCATCCCCTGTTTAGATGTTGATCGAGGGAGAGTTGTCAAAGGCGTCAATTTTGTTGACTTAATTGATGCTGGAGATCCTGTTGAACAAGCAAAAATCTATAATTCTGAGGGAGCTGATGAACTTTGCTTTCTAGATATAACTGCATCAAGTGACGATAGAGAAACCCTCTTTGAAGTTGTAAAAAAAACTGCTGAAAATTGTTTCATACCACTCACTGTAGGTGGAGGTGTCAGGACCATTGATGATATATCTCGCTTGCTTCATCACGGAGCAGATAAAGTGTCTATAAATACAGCTGCAGTTGAAAACATTGACCTGGTTGCAAAAGCAGCAAAGAAATATGGTTCCTCAACAATAGTTATAGCAGTAGATGCAAAAAAAAATGGAGATAAAAGTTGGAATATATTTACCCATGGTGGAAGAAAGCCCACAGATATTGATGCATTGGAATATTGTATTGAAGTAGCTAATTTAGGAGCTGGTGAGATATTATTAACTTCAATGGACAGAGATGGAACAAAAATAGGATTTGATAATGAATTATTGAGTACTGTCTCATCCTCTATTGATATTCCTGTTATTGCTTCAGGTGGCGTTGGAAACCTTGAGCACTTTGTTGAAGGGGTATTAAAGGGGGGAGCTAGTGCTCTATTAGCTGCTTCTATTTTTCATTTCGGAGAATATAGTATTAAAGATGTAAAAACATATCTTGCTGAACAAAATATTGCAGTTAGGATTTAATTATGAAAGGTTATTGGGTAGTAAAAGTCAATGTGTTACATCCGGACAAGCAAAAATTGTATGCAGAGTATGCAACCGAGGCGGTTAAAAAATACAATGGTAAATTTTTAGTACGGGGTGGCGAACAAACAACTATGGAAGGTAAAGAGTTTAAAAGAAACGTCATAGTTGAGTATGAGTCAATTGAAATAGCTAAACAGGCTTATAACTCAGAAGAGTATCAAAACGCAAAAAAAATCTTGGGTGGCGAAAAGGATAGAATTTTTGCAATTGTTGAGGGAGTAGAATGAGCAGTAAAAAAGTTGATGTTCTAGCTCGGCTCTTTAATACAATTATATCACGTGCTAATGAAGACCCTTCAAAATCCTATACTGCAAAACTTATATCGGAAGGTAAAAGGAAATGTATAGAAAAGTTAAAAGAGGAGTCACTTGAAACTGTGGAGGCCGCTGAACAAGAGAATATAGAGCAGATAATTTATGAGTCGGCGGATCTTATTTATCATTTGTTAGTTATGTTAAAAAAATTTGATATTACTCCCGATCAAGTTTATGAAGAGCTAGAAAAAAGAGAGGGTAAAACAGGACTTAGAGATTAATGTTATACGATAAGGAAAATATTTTTGCTAAGATTTTAAGAGGTGAAATTCCTTGTGATAAAATTTATGAGGATGAATATGTCCTGTCATTCAAAGACATTCGTCCTCAAGCACCTTCACATGCCTTAGTAATTCCAAAAGGGGAATATATAGACATAAATGATTTTAGTGCAAATGCTTCGGACGAAGAAATAGTTGGTTTCAACCGGGCTATTTCAAACGTAGCAGATATGTTGGGTATAAGTGAAAAAGCTGGAGGAGGAGGATACAGGCTCATCGCAAATGCCGGTAAGGATGCGCATCAAGAAGTACCTCACTTACACTTTCACTTACTCGCGGGAAGACCATTGGGACCAATGGTATTTCCTGAAAAACCTGAAAACGAATAATCAATATGACTGAAAAAATCTCAGATGCTGAACTCATCAAGTTGTTTAATAAGAATAAATTATTCGATCTTTTTAATATGACTGTTCTTGAAGTTGATACCACAGTTGGCAATATCAAAGTTGAGTTTGATATTGATAAAAAATATTGTAATCCTGCAGGTGACGTCCAAGGTGGTATTGTTAGTGGAATGGTAGATGATGCAACTGCATTAGCTTTTATATTTCAAAATCATTTCAAAAAAAGACCGCCAACAATAGAACTGAAAACAAATTTTTTGTATCCAACTAAACCGGGGAAAGTTATTGGATATGGGCGAGTGGTGAAATCTGGAAAAAATATTGTATTCTTGGAGGGTAGATTGGAGCAAAACAATAGGACTGTTGTTACCGCAACATCAACTTGTGTAAGTGTTGATATGCCTCAGGTGAATTTAAAAAAAATGATTGGAGATAATAATGAAAAATAAACAATGGATTTTAAAAAAATTTCCAGTTGGTGAAATTAGTGAAGGGGACTTAGTTTTGGAGGAAAATGAAGTAGCCAGTCTCTCAGATAGTCAAATTTTAATTAGAAACATATATCTTTCTTTAGATCCCGCAAACCGGGGATGGATGAGTGGACAAAAATCCTATGTGGATGCAATGCAGACTGGCGATATTATGAGGGGCGGTACAATCGGTATAATTGAAGAAAGTAAAAATGAAAAATTTAAAAAAGGAGAAATTGTAAACTGTATGGGCGGCTGGCAGCAATTTTGTGTAAGTGACGGTAAAGGTGTAAGGCAAATTCCTTTAGGTACTGGCTTTCCACTTGATAGTTATATGAGCGTTTTAGGAATGACTGGTCTTACGGCATATTTTGGTTTACTAGACATTACCGATCCACAGCCTGGAGAAACTCTAGTTGTGTCTGCAGCAGCAGGTGCTGTTGGATCAATCGTGTGTCAAATAGGAAAAATCAAAGGTTGCAAGGTAGTGGGCATTGCTGGCTCAGATACGAAATGTAAATGGCTAGTCGATGAATTAGGCATTGACTCTGCAATTAATTATAAATCTGAAAATGTTAGGCAAAGACTAAAAGAAACTTGTCCGGATGGAATAGATATATATTTCGAAAATGTAGGCGGCAGTATCACTGAGGCAGTTTTAACTCGAATGAATATTAATGGTAGAATTAGTCTCTGTGGCTTAATCTCAGGATATAACGCTGAGTCTATTGTTCCAGGACCTGCATGGGGAAATTTATTAATAAAAAGAATTAAACTCAAAGGGTTCATAGTATTTGATTACTTCAAGCGATATATGGAAGCTTACCAAGATATAACTCAATGGCTTAAAGATGATAAAATCAAATATAAAAATCATATTATACCAGGCATTGAGAATGCAGGAGAGGCAATAAGAAAATTATTTTCTGGCGAAAATGAAGGTAAGTTAATAGTTCAAATTAGTGAAGAACCTAATTAATGTTTTCAGAATACCTTAAAGATTTTTGAATAAAATTATCTTTTTCGTCTAAAATTGTTATCTTATGTTTTTTATTATCTCGCATTTTATCCTGTGCAACCATATGAATAATACTTACAGCTTCATATGGAGCATAATAATCAATAAATAAATTTAAATCAGTAGACCATCTATAAGGACCCATGTAGTTGCATATTTCTGGCAAAGCCTCGTATGCAAGTTCTTCATGGTATGAAATAATACCTAGTGCTAATTGCGTTGTGGTAAACAATCTTATTCTTTTATTATTAATTAAGAATTTTTGCCAATATCTCAGCCTTTCCCAATGTGGGGCATCTTTTGCAATTGCAAATATTCCAGCATTGAGAGTAGGCCTACAAACTAATTTGTTTGATATTTTGCTGGGCAGTTTAGCCTTACTCGCATTCTTGTATAAAATATTCTTCAAAAGATACAGAGGTCCAAAAATTTTTTTCACACTCATATGATGACTCTGAAGTCTTGAAGCTTGAGATACAATTGCAAGTTTATTTTTCTTTATAACAATACGTACAATATCCAATGCAGTACTGTTTTGAAACCACGCGTCTGCATCTACCCAGAATAAATATTCGGCATTTGGAAAAAGCTTATCCAAATTAGCTTTAGCAAGCTCCACTTTTAAAAATTTTTTATTACCTGCCCGCGCCTCTGTTTTAGTATCTGGCCATCCAGGATCAATAACATCAATTTTTTTTGAACGAAATATATTCACTTGTTCCAATGATAATCCGCCATCTAAAACTGAAATCTTTATATCTTTATCATCTAATTTGTTAACCGACTCGCAAAGCTCATTGATTAGATCAAAATATTTTGAGTCGCCGCCGGTGATTAAGTCTAATTTCATAAAAAATTATTACAGGCTTTTTTAAATGTCACTTCGCTTTGTAACCATCTTATCAAGCATTCTGTCGGTGATTAACATTGGAAGTGTCCAATACATCAATTTATTCGGAGTAATAGTATATCGTGTTTTTCTGTTTGGATCATGAAGCGCATTAAAAATTAATTTTCCAACCTCCTCGGGTGGAAACGCTATCTTCTTTGCATTTTTCATCCTTTTTGGAATATTCTTAGCCATTTTAGCATAATCAGATTTTTTTAAAGTTTCTAAAAACTTCTTATCTATTTTGTCAAAAATTTCTGATTTTATTGGTCCTGGTCCAATAATAACAACATCTACCCCATATCTGATTAGTTCTCTTCGTAAAGAGTGGCTTAAACCCTCTAAACCAAACTTAGAGGCAGTGTAAGCTCCAACTCCAGGCATTCCAATTTTTCCTGAAATTGAACTAATATTAAATATCACACCCTTTTTTGAATTATTATTTTGTTCCGCACCACATAATGGTGCAAAAAATTTTAAGACTCTGAATGCGCCATTTAAATTAATATTAATTTGTTTTTCAAAATCTTTAACTTTTTGCAATAATATAGGGCCAGATGTTGCAACTCCTGCGTTGTTCACCAATGCGAGGAGATTTGAGTTTTTCAAATCTTTTTTTACTGTAGATGCAGCCTTTTTCACTTGAGCTTCCTTTGTCACATCAAAGATTAAAGGGGTAAAGTTTTCTCTAAAGATTTTTTTTAACTTGTTTGCATCTTTAGAATTTCTAACACTCCCATACACATGAAAGCCTTTTTTAACAAAGTAGCTTAATGTTCCATGTCCAATTCCTGAAGAAACCCCTGTTATCAATATAGACTTTTTGTTCATAATCTTGCTCCATATATTTGGATTATTTTTGAAGCGAAGTTTACACCTTCATTTCCACAATATTCCAAGTCTCTTTCGTTAATAAAACCAAGTAAAAAACCAGCTGCGAAAAGGTCTCCAGCACCGGTAGTATCCACCAGTTTTTCAATTTTTTGAGCTTTTATTTGTATTTCTTCGTCTTTATTAATAATGATTGCTCCTTTTTCACCAAGGGTGATAGCAAATATTTTATTTTGTTGTTTAATAATCTTAAGGCAATCTTCAAGATTATCTTTTTGATAAAGTGATTTGATTTCTTCTTCATTAGCGAAAATTATGTTTGCTTCATTATTTACTAGATCTAAAAAACTTTCTCTAAATCGTTCAATACAAAATACATCTGACACACTAAATGCTACAATTTTTCCTGCATCTTTGGCAATTTTGATTGCTTTTTTTATTGCTTCTTGGGCATCATCAAGATCCCATAGGTATCCCTCAAGATATGTAATTTTTGAGTGAGAAATAACTTCTTTGTTTATATCACTTGCATTTAACTTTTGAGAAATACCTAAGTAAGTACTCATTGTTCGTTGTGCGTCAGGGGTAACCATCACAAGACATCTTCCAGTTTCACTTTCATCTGATTGAGCTGTATTGGCAAAAATAACATTTTCTTTCTCTAGACCTTTTATGAATGAATTTCCAACTTTATCTTCACCTACCTTGCCAATGAATGCAGTTTTTATATTATTTTGGGCTAAAGCAACAATTGAATTAGCAACTGATCCACCAGAGACATTTGCTTTAATCTCAATCTCTTCAGATAATGATTTGATGCTGTTTAAATCTACAAGGGACATTAGACCTTTTCTGAGTTCTTTTTTATTTAGAAACTCTTCATTAACATCAGTAATTACATCAACGATTGCATTACCTATTCCAACAATATCAAATTCCTGATTTACCATGTTTCCACCCATGGACGGAGATCTAACTCGAATGTCCAAGCATTTTTAGGTTGATTATGAATGACTAAGTAGTTTTGTGCAATATCGTCAGGCTTCATAAGGCCATCAATTTTCTTCTTTTCTTTTACATATTCAGGAAAAAGCTTATTAACCCACGGCGTATCTATTGCACCATCCACAATTATATGTGCTACATGTATGCCTTTTGGAGCTAGTTCTTTTGCCATACTTTGTGCTAAAGCTCTTTTAGCTTGTTTAGCGCCTGAGAATGCGGCAAAACCCTCTTTGCCTCTGATGCTTGCTGTTGCCCCGGTGAAAATTATTGTGCCTTTTTTTCTTGGAATCATTTTTCTTGTTACTTCTCTTCCCATTAGAAAAGCTCCAAAAGTCGCCATTTCCCATACTTTATAATATTTTTTTGAGGTTGTTTCTAAAATGTTGAAACGAATGTTGGCTCCAATGTTGTATACGGCTACATTAATCTCACCAATCTCTGTTTCAATCTTATTAATAAAGTTAATTACATCTTCCTCTTTTCTTGCGTCCAAACTATATGCGAAACATTTTCCGCCATTTTTTTCTATTTCTTCTTTAAGTGGCGATAATTGATCCCCATTCCTTCTAGCAACTACAGTAATGAAGTTATTTTTTGCAAATACTCTCGCTACCGCAGATCCAAGGCTGTCACCCGCGCCGATAATGAGTGCTACTTCTTTATTAATCATAATGAATAAAGTTATCAGCAAACAATAGACAGTTAAAGGTGTTTTATTTCTATAACCATTTATGCTTTTTTTGTTTTAATTGGCTTTTTTCTAGTTGGATAACAAGTTTTACATATTTTACATTCTATTCCAAAACAACTTCTAGCTTCACAATATTCCCTTCCATAAAATATTATTTGTAAATGTAACTTGTTCCATAGTTTTTCAGGAAATATTTTTTTTAAATCATGTTCAGTTTGCTTTACACTCTTACCATTTGTTAACCCCCATCTTTGGGCAAGTCGATGAATATGAGTATCAACAGGAAATGCTGGGTGACCAAAACCTTGTGACATTACAACACTAGCTGTTTTATGCCCTACTCCAGGAAGCGCCTCCAGATCTTCAAAGTTTTCTGGAACCTTACCACTATAATTTTTCATTAATATTTTTGATAGCTTTGAGATTGCTTTTGATTTTTGTGGAGCAAGACCACAGGGTCTAACAATATTATAAATGGTTTTGACTGGCAGCTTCTCCATTTTCGCAGGATTATTTGCTTTCTTAAAAAGCAAAGGAGTTACTTCATTGACCCTTTTATCCGTACACTGCGCACTCAGAAGAACAGAAATTAATAATTCAAAATTATTTTTATGATTTAGTGGAATTGGGGTTTCGGGATAAATTTTATTTAAAATATTAATAATTTTTTTTGCCTTGTCAGCCTTTAACATTATGGTTCTTTTTCAACCTAACTTATATTTAGCACATCCGACATGTCAAATAGGCCAGGTTTTTTGTTCATGCCCCATTTCACAGCTTGTATTGCTCCGTTAGCAAAAATACCCCTATCTTTTGCCGTATGCCTGATAGTAATATCCTCATCCCTGCTTGAAAAAATAATTTCGTGATCACCAATTACTTCACCTTTGCGAAAGGATGAGACTACAATTTTATCTTTAGTACTTTTAGCCTTTATGTTTAGACGGGTGATTTTTTTAACATTTTCAAATTTTTTATTTTTACCTTCTGCTGCAGCCTGCCCCATCATTACTGCAGTGCCTGAAGGTGCATCAATTTTATGTCGATGATGCGTTTCGTTTATTATTGTGTCAAAATCATTTTTTAAACTTGAGGAACTTATTTTAATTAATTTATTTATTAGGTTTATACCTAAACTCATATTACCTGATTTTATAATTGTTGCATGCTGCGCAGCGAGTTTAATTTTTTTTAATTGAGAGCTATTAAAACCTGTAGTTCCAATTATATGTACTATTCTTGCTTGAGCTGCATATTTTGTATGTATCATAGTTGCTTCAGGAGATGTGAAGTCAATAACAGCGTCAGTTTTAGCAAATAATGGAATTATATTATCTGTGACTTTAATTTTTAATTTTTTCGTTTTGAGTAATTGACCTAAATCTTTGCCAATAGCTTTATGCCCGCTTCTCTCGGTTGCACCATACAAAACAAGTGATTTATCTTTCAAAACTCTTTTAGCGATTTGCATTCCCATGCGTCCTGTTACGCCAGTTATGACAATTTTTATTTTTTTCATTAATTTAGGATAATCGAAATAATTGAAAAAGTAAGTTTTTTAAGCTTTTGTTTTCCAAAAATCCCTAGCTTTTTTAAAAAATGCCGATGCTAAAGGACTATCATTTTGATCACTGGTTTCTTGAAAGGATTTTAATATTGCAATTTGCTTCTTATTTAAATTTACTGGTGTTTCAACTTTTGCTTGAATATACAAATCACCTAAATAACCGTTGCGAACATTAGGCATACCTTTTGATTTTAATCTAAATTGGTCACCAGATTGAGTGCCTTGAGGTATTTTTAGCCTTGCTTTACCGCCATCTATTGTCGGTATGTCAATAGCGCCGCCAACAGCAGCATCGACCATAGGTATTGGGACCTCAGCAAATAAATTTTCATTCTCACGAGCAAATATTTCGTGCTCATTTACATTTACAAATATATACAAGTCACCCTGTTGCCCGCCGTTTAGACCCGCTTCACCTTCTCCAGATAGTCTTATTCTGGAACCGTCATCAACGCCTTTTGGTATTTTCACCATCAAACTCTTTGTTTTCTGCGTTCTTCCAGTTCCGCTGCATGGCATGCATGGATCTGAGATAGTTGAACCACTTCCTTGGCAAGTTGGACAAGTTTGTTGAATTGAAAAAAAACCCTGCTGCGAGCGAATCTGTCCCCTTCCTCCACATGACTGACAAGTTACTGGCTGACTTCCTTGAGATGCGCCAGAACCTGAACAAGAATCGCATTGAACTTGAGTTGGAATTTTTACTTTAAATTTTTTACCATTAAACGCTTCTTCAAGACTAACAGTAATATCATATCTTAAGTCTGAGCCACGATTATTTGTTTTTCTTCTACGATTTCCTCCACCACCAAAAAAGGATGAGTCTCCAAAAAAGTCTTCAAAAATATCTTGAAAAGCTGATGAATTAAAATCAAAACCAAAACCGCCCTGGCCTGTATTACCATCCACTGCCGCATGACCAAACTGGTCGTAAGCTGAACGTTTTTCTTTATCATGAAGTACAGCGTATGCCTCACTCGCCTCTTTGAATTTAACTTCCGCATCTGCATCACCCTGATTACGATCAGGATGGTATTTCATTGCTAATTTTCTGTAGGCTTTTTTTATTTCAGAGTCATCAGCTGACTTGGAAACGCCAAGAACTTCATAATAGTCTCTTTTTGACATAAGCTTACCTGCTTACGATTGCTTATTATCTTCTTTGACTTCCTCGAATTCAGCATCAACAACTTTTTCATTATTCTGGTCAGATCCAGCAGCTGTATTGTCAGATGGCTCGTTTGGATTAGTAGCATCTTGTTGTTGAGCCTTATACATTGCTTCGCCTAATTTCATAGACGATTGAGTTAATGCTTCAAGTCCACTTTTAATCTTATCGGTGTCATCTGAAGCGACAGCTTCTTTTAAAGCCTTAATATCATTTTCAATTGTATTCTTTTCTTGTTCAGAAACCTTATCACCAAATTCTTTTAGATTTTTCTCGGCAGAGTGTATCATTGTGTCTGCTTGGTTTTTAACATCAACGCCTTCTCGCTTTTTCTTATCTGCTTCTGCGTTGGCTTCAGCTTCCTTGACCATTTTGTCGATCTCTTCTTCACTCAAACCACCCGATGCTTGTATTTTAATTTGTTGTTCTTTTCCTGTACCTTTGTCTTTTGCAGACACATTTACAATTCCATTAGCGTCAATATCAAATGTTACTTCAATTTGAGGAACACCCCTAGGCGCAGGTGGTATGCCTACTAAGTCAAAGTTACCAAGTAATTTATTATCAGCAGCCATTTCTCTCTCACCCTGACACACTCGTATTGTTACAGCAGTTTGATTGTCATCAGCGGTTGAAAATACCTGACTTTTTTTTGTTGGAATTGTTGTATTTTTATCAATTAATTTTGTAAAGACGCCACCTAGAGTTTCAATACCAAGGGATAGAGGTGTAACATCTAGAAGTAATACATCCTTAACATCCCCTTGAAGAATACCAGCTTGAATAGCTGCACCTTGCGCGACAACTTCATCTGGGTTCACTCCTTTATTTGGTTCTTTACCAAAAAAGTTTTTAACAGTTTCTATAACTTTTGGCATTCTTGTCATTCCACCAACCAAGACTACCTCGTCTATTTCACCTGCACTCAAACCGGCATCCTTGAGAGCGGCGTCACATGGTTTAATTGTTTTTTCAATTAAATCATCAACAAGTGTTTCAAGCTTCGCTCTTGTCACCTTGATATTTAAATGCTTAGGGCCTGATTGATCAGCTGTAATAAATGGTAAATTAATTTCTGTTTGAGATGTTGAAGATAATTCGATCTTAGCCTTCTCAGCAGATTCTTTTAATCTTTGGAGTGCTAATTTATCCTGAGTAAGGTCAATATTATTTTCTTTCTTAAATTCTTCAGCAAGATAATTTAAGAGACGAGTGTCAAAGTCCTCACCACCTAAAAATGTATCACCATTAGTTGACTTTACTTCAAAAACTCCATCACCAATTTCTAAAATTGAAATATCAAAAGTACCACCACCTAAATCATATACAGCAATAGTTTTGCCATCCTTCTTATCTAAACCATATGCTAGTGCAGCAGCAGTTGGCTCATTGACTATTCTTTCAACCTCAAGTCCAGCTATTTTACCAGCATCTTTAGTAGCTTGTCTTTGAGCATCATTAAAGTAAGCAGGAACAGTGATGACTGCTTTTTCAACTTTTTCTCCTAAATACCTCTCTGCATCTTCTTTTAATTTTTGAAGTACAAATGCAGAAATTTGAGATGGTGAATATTTTTCAGATCCTGACTCTACCCATGCATCGCCATTTTCAGATTTAATGATTTTAAAAGGCACCATATCAGCATCTTTTTTGACCATTGGATCTTCGAAAGACCTACCTATAAGTCTCTTGATCGCAAAAAATGTATTTTCAGGGTTTGTGACACCCTGCCTTTTTGCAGGTTGTCCAACTAACTTTTCTTCTTCACTTCCAAAACTTATAATTGAAGGCGTAGTTCTAGATCCTTCAGCATTTTCAATAACCTTAGGGTCCTTCCCATCCATTATTGAGATACAACTATTTGTAGTCCCTAAATCTATTCCTATTACTTTTGCCATATTCTTACTCTGAATTAATATTTGTTTTATATATGGGTAGTTGATTTTGCAGTACAACCCCTTGCTTAAAAAAAGAGTAAAATGAGATTGTTAATTATTTTTATACTATCCTATTGATATTATTTATCTTTTTTCTTTACCACGCCTACAAGTGCTGGTCTTAGAAGTCTATCTCCAATTTTGTAACCCTCTTGAACAACCTCAGCAACAGTTCCTGCTTCTTGATCATCCTTTTCAACTTCAAACATGGCTTGGTGGATATTCGGATCAAATTGCTCACCCAGTGATTTAATTTGTTCAATCTTAAATCTTTCGAAAGTTGATATAATTTGTTTTTCGGTAAGCTCTATTCCCTCAAATAGTTGTGATAGACCGTCTGATTTTTCTTTTACTTCTTTAGCTTTAACTGAAGCCATAGCTCTTTGGAGATTATCGAGAACTGATAGTATCTCTTTCGCGAAATTTGAAATTACATAATTGCTTAAGTCCTCTTTTTCTCTATCAAATCTTTTTCTTAAATTTTCATTTTCAGCAAGGCTGGTTAGAAGCTTACTTTCAAGCTCTTTAAGCTTATCGTTATTATCAGCACCAGCTTCTTCTGTTTTTGCTTCAGAATTATTATCTACTTTGGCAGGTTTAGGGTCTAAATTTTTTTTATTTTTACTTTTGGCCATATTTAATTATGTAATGATCTATATTATTTTCGTCAATACATAGTATAATTTATCACTCAATGAGAAATAATAGAAATATTAACCAACTAAGAGATATAGAAATAATTCCTAATTTTTCTTGCAATCCGGAAGGCTCATGCTTAATTAAATGTGGCGATACGCATGTGATCTGCAGTGCATCGCTTGATAGAAATTTACCAAGATGGCTAAAAAATTCAGAGACTGGCTGGGTAACAGCAGAATACGGTATGTTACCAAGATCAACTTCTGAGAGAATGTCTAGAGAGGCCGCCAAAGGTAAACAATCTGGTAGAACACAGGAAATACAAAGACTAATTGGAAGATCATTAAGATCTATTGTTAATTTGGAAGATTTAAGAGAATTACAAATAATAATAGATTGTGATGTTATTCAAGCAGATGGTGGAACAAGAACTGCTTCAATCTCAGGATCATTTATTGCACTTCAATTTTGCATAAATCATATGCTGAATAAAAAAATTATAAAAAAAAATCCTATAAGTGAATATGTTGCCGCAATAAGCTGTGGAATTATAAATGGTGAGCCTTATTTAGACTTAGATTTTGAAGAAGATCAAAATGCTGAAGTAGATGCAAATTTTGTAATAACAGAAAGTGGTAAATTAGTTGAAGTACAGATGACTTCGGAAAAAAAACTTTGTGAGGAGAAGTCATTTAATGCAATGTTGGAACTCGCAAAATCAGGGATCTCTGAGATCATCCAAATGCAAAAACAAATATTAAGTGATTAAAAATATCAAAGAAATAGTTATTGCCAGTCATAACGAAGGAAAGGTAAGAGAAATCAGATCTTTATTAAAGCCAATGGGATTCAAAATTTACTCTGCAAAAAAATTTTGTATCAATGAACCAATCGAAAACGGAAAAACTTTTAAAGAAAATTCTCTAATAAAATCAAAAAATGCTGCTAAAAAATCAGGCATTCCTGCCATAGCTGACGATAGTGGCCTTTGTATTTTATCGCTTGGTAATCAGCCTGGAATATACTCAGCCAGATGGGCAGGAAAGAATAAAAATTTCAACACGGGAATAAGAAAAATACACCAAAAAATTCTAAAAAATAATTATTTAAATAAGAGCTCTCGAAAAGCTTTTTTTTGTTGTGCTTTATCCATTTATTTTCCAGATAATAATTACAGAGTATTCGAAGGAAAAAAATATGGACATGTTCAATTTCCCCCTCTAGGTAAAAATGGTTTTGGATACGATCCTATTTTTGTACCAATTGGTTATAAAAAAACATTTGGTGAAATGAATTTTGATTATAAGGAAAGAATAAGTCATCGATCAATAGCATTTAAAAAAATGAAAAAGTATTTAGAAAGATTTATAGATTAATTTAAAAGACTAAATTTTTGATTCTTTATTTCATATATTTTTGGTTGACGAGAGACATTGCCATTTGAAGTCATTTTAAACCATCCGTTTATACCAATAAAGCCATTGGAATTATGTAGCTTTTCTATTGTGAAATTGTTTTTGTCTTCATGAAGATTACTGATGAGTCCAATAATATCATAACTTAACGCCGCTAAAGAGTGTGGCTTAGAATTGAAAATTTCTAAATACATATCCTCAAATTTTCTCCGATTATCTATATCAAGTGAAGCGAAGTATCCATTATCTAAACCTGGCTCTTTTAGTGATAAATTTTTAGCCCACAATGAACTTCCAATATATTGCACTTTTTTAGGATCTACGTCGTAATATGGAAGTATGGAGCTGAAGTTTGACACCTCTTGAAAATTTTGCGCAAAAATTATCAAAGCTTCAAAATTTAATTCACCGTAAGTATCTAATTTTTTTAACTTCTTCAATTCCTCTTTAGCTTTTTCAGAATTTTCTTTTTCCAATTGTTTAATTTTCTTTTCTAAATTAGCTTTTCTTTCCTCAAAATTAGAAACACTTTTTGAAACATCATAAAAATCCGGAGAATTTGGATTATAGAAAGTAAAAATAAATGTCGATAAATTATTTTTAGACTGAAATTGTTTAATTACTTTTTCAACACGACTTCCAAATTCATTTCTTGGAACTAATACAGCATATTTTTTTAAATTACGCTTAATAGAGTAGGTTAATAATTCCTCTATTTCATCTTCTAATTTAAGCCCAAATACATATAACTTATTGTCTTGTATTTTTGAATTATTAGAAAATGCAACAATGGGTATATCTTTATTTTTTGTAACCTCCCTGACCTGATTTACTTTATCTGAAAAAACTGGCCCGATAATTATATCTATATCATCTTCAAGTACTCTATATAATTGAGATAATAGCTGCTCTTCATTACCTGTATCAATTATTGTAAATACAATTTTCTTGTTATTTTTTTTTTCAACCGCTAATTGAGCGGAGTTTAATAACGATTTACCTATTTGATAATGTTTACCGCTTAAAGGAAGCATCAAAACAATATTAAGAAATTCCCTTGTAACAGTATCTTTTTCTTCATTCAAAATCTGTGATGATAAAGAATTATTATTTATATTCTTATTATCTAATTTTATAGATTTATTATATGTGGTAGTTTCATTTTGGTAATTAGTTGGAGTCTCACAACTTAGAAAGCCAATGAATATAAAGACAGCTATTAGTAGTACAATTTTTTTTTTTAGATACATATGAACATAAAATTAAACAATCGTTATATTAATGAATTATTAGAATACGAAAAGGTTCAAAATGGATTATACATTGTGGCAACTCCAATTGGTAATTTAGGTGATATTACCCTACGATCTCTTAAAATTCTCTCTTGTGTAGATTTAATTTTATGTGAAGATACTCGCATAAGTAAAAAATTAACGAATAAGTATGGCATTAAAACCCAACTAAAACCATTTCATAAATTTAACTCAACAAACTTTATTCCACTAATAATAAAAAAATTACAAGCGGGATTATCAATTGCAATAATATCTGATGCTGGCACGCCAATAATTTCGGATCCTGGTTCAGATCTCATAAAGATTTGTGACGAAAAAAAAATTAATGTATTTTCATTACCCGGTCCATCAGCAACTATATCTAGCTACGTTTTGTCAAGTTTTGCTCAAAAATCTTTTATGTTTAGAAGTTTTTTTCCAAGACATAAAAATGAAGCTCTTAAAGAATTGGATTTGATAAAAAAACTTGAATGCGCAGTAATATTTTTTGAATCACCTCTTCGAATTTTAAAAACACTTAATTTTATCAATGATTATTATGGTAGCTGCGAGATTACATTTGTAAGAGAATTAACTAAAAAGAATGAAGAAGTCATTAACTCGAATATTACAGAAGTAATTGAAAAATTGAGAAACAGAAAAAAAATTTTAGGTGAAATAACATTCGTGGTTAAGCCTCTTTGCAACAGTAAAGAAAATAAAATTTCAAATGAAGAAATTTCAACATTATCTGATCAACTTATTGATGCAGGGCTTAATACTTCGAAAACTTCAAAAATTATTTCAACTTTCTTTAATCTTTCAAAAAGAGAGGTATATCAGTTACTAATAAAAAATAAGCAATGATATTAATTTTGATATATAATAATTATTTATAATGTACATTAAGTTTGTTTATACTTTAGTTTATATAATCTTACCCTCTATCTTGATATCTCACTGTGCACAAGTAGCAACCGGTACAGCTGTAAAGGTGGTTACAGTCAATCAAGAAGATAGAACAATTGGAGAGTTTGTTGATGATACAATTATTAAAACTTTAATAAAAAATACATATTTTGATCAAAACGAAAAACTATTTTTTAATATTGATGTTGAGGTGTCACAAGGAAGAGTGTTATTGACTGGGACAATAGAGAATATAGATCTTAAAATTGAAGCAACACGGATTGCTTGGGGAGTAAAAGGGGTGCAAACTGTTATTAATGAAATCCAAATATCGAACTCGGATAATATAATTAACTTTGCTGATGACCTTGTTATAAGCACAAAGGTAAAGGGAAAACTTATATTGAATGAAAATGTAAATTCATTAAATTATAGCATTGAGACAGTTAATAAGCTGGTATACATCATAGGTATTGCCAGAAGCGATGATGAAAGAGATTTAGTAATAAATATTGCTAGAGAAGTATATGGTGTTGAAGAAGTGATAGACTATATCTCAATTAAAACTGACGAATTTTAATTTAAATGAACGTAGGTTTTCAAATTGATGAGATTGATAAGCTCAATATTAAGACTGATAGTTCCTTACCATTAATTCTAGAGTCTCAAAAAAGAAAAAATAAGAATTTTTATTTTTTACCAAGTAGTCTGACATTTAAAAAAAATTTGGTATATGCTCAGGCTAGAGAAATTTCTTTTAAAGATAATAAACTAAAAAATTATGTAATTGGTAGTCCTAAACAAGTAAGAGTTGATAATTTTAATTATGTTTTCATTCGACAGGATCCACCTTATAACATGGAATATATTTCTTCTATGCATCTCTTAGAGCAAGTAAAAGGGCCTACTAAGTTTATCAATCATCCAAATGGGATAAGAAATGCACCAGAAAAAATTTCAATGCTATCTTATAAAGATATAATACCTCCAACACTTATTACTAGAGAAAAAAAAGAAATAAATGATTTTATAAAACAAAATGGAAAGTGCGTAATTAAACCCCTCTACGGCAATGGAGGTGAAAGTATATTTTTACTTGATAAACAAGATGAAAACTATAATCAAATCATCGAACGTTTTATAGACCAGCTTAAAGAGCCATTTATAATTCAAAAATTTCTTCCAGAAATAAAACATGGAGATAAAAGAATAATTCTTGTTAATGGAGAACCAATTGCAGCTTTGAAAAGGATACCTAAGAACAAGGAAATACGCTCAAATATTCATGTGGGAGGAAATTGCGAAGCAGTCAAAATTTCACCACAAGATTTAAATATTTGTGGAAAAATTAAAGGATTTTTAAAAGATGAAGGACTTTTTTTTGTAGGTATTGATGTAATTGGTAAATATTTAACAGAAATTAATGTTACGTCACCAACCTGTATACAAGAAATCAAAAAACTTCATAAGATTGATATATCAAAAATAATTTGGGATCGGCTTTTAAAAAACTAATCAATTTGATATGAGCATACAATCAAAAATACTCAACTTCATGCTTAAAAAATATGTAAAAGACGTTCAGCCTCCTGTTGAAGAAAGATCCTACATTGAAGCAAGAAAGATGATGAACCAGGAAGGTTACGTTGATCAAGATAGTTCATTAGGCTCTAAACTTTTACAAAAATTAATCTTCAATAAAAGTAAATCATCTATCGATATTAAAGAAATTTATTTAAGTGAAACGAGAACTTTACATTTTATAAATAAAAACTCCAATAAAGAAAAATGTATACTTTATCTTCATGGGGGAGGTTATGTAGCTGGATCACCAGAGACACATCAAAATATGCTTATAAAATTAGCTAAGTTGTCTTCAATTCAAATATTTGCAATTGATTATTCATTATCACCTGAAAATAATTTTCCAAAAGCAATCGACGAAACTATAAGCAGTTATAATGCCTTATTAGAAAGAGGATTTAAAAATGAAAATATTTATTTTGGAGGTGACTCAGCTGGAGGCAATTTAACTTTAGTTAGCACATTAAAATTACAAGAGTTAAATCAAAAATTACCTTCAAAATTATTTTTATTATCTCCATGGACAGACCTTACTGGCGAGGGAAGAAGCATCAAGGAAAATTCAAAGTCAGATCCTTATTTATCTTATGATAATTGGTTAAATACATCGCTCTCTATGCAGAAAACTGTCAAAGAATGGTACGCTCCAAATCAAGATTATAAAAATCCTCTTATATCCCCAGTATTTGCAAAATACTCTAATTATCCAAAAACCTTGATACAAGTCAGTGATATTGAAATATTGTATAGCGACTCCCTGGATCTTGAATCTAAAATAAAAGATGGAAACAATGAAGTGACTTTAAGTGTATACAACAATCTACCTCATGTTTGGCAAATATTTGGTTTTTTACCTGAGGCAAAACAAGCACTTAAAGAGATCGCTTATTTTTTGAAAAACTAACTTTTAAAGGCTGATAATGCAGCTAAGTTAACAATGTCAGCAACATTTGCGCCTAAAGGTGCAATTTGTATACTTTCTTTAAAGCCAACCAAGTATGGTCCTACTAGTGTGCCTCCTCCTAATTCCTGAAGCATCTTTGTTGAAATGCTTGCACTATGAATAGCTGGCATTATTAATAAGTTTGCGGGGCCAGATAATTTACAAAATGGATAAAGGTTCATTAAGTTTTCATTCAAAGCAGTATTAGCTCCCATTTCTCCGTCGTATTCAAAATCTAAATTTCTTTCATCAAGAATTTTCTTTGCATCTCTCATATATACTGATCTTTCAGTGAATGGCTTTCCAAAATTTGAATATGATACAAGAGCAGCTCTTGGCTCAATGCCAAATATTTCTCTAACTACCTCCGCACTTTCTTGTGTAATATTTGCTAATTGTGAAGCGTTAGGCATATCATGTACATTTGAGTCTGCGACAAAAATAGTTCTCCCATTGCATAACATTACTGTCATGCCAAGAATGGTTTTATTTGGTATTGGATCAAGTACATATTCAATACTTTCTAAAGATGCCGCATAGCTTCTTGTAAGTCCACAAACCATTGCGTCAGCTTCCTTTAAAGAAACCATACATGCTGCAAAAACGTTTCTTTCTCGATTTAAGAGATCTAAACAATCCTTTTTTAAAAATCCTTTTCTTTGCAATCGATGATAAATGTGTTCTGCATATCTATCGTGCTCTGATTTATTTCTAGTGCTGTGTATTTCCATTTGATCAAAAAAATCTAAACCCATTTCCTGCATTTTGTTTTTTATGACATCATCTCTTCCAATTAAAATGGGAGTACCCATTCTGTTATTAAGAAAAATTACTGCAGCCCTAATCATATCTTCCTCTTCACCTTCCGTGAAAATAACTCTTCTGGGATTTTCTTTTACTTCTTGAAAAACTTTTTGAAGCAGGCCAGCCGAAGGATTAAGCCTTGCGGATAATTCATTTGAATAGTTTTCCATGTCAACTATTGCTTTTCTTGCGACACCAGTATCCATAGCAGCTTTAGCAACTGCAGGAGGTACCTTACTTATTAATCTTGGATCAAAGGGAGAAGGAATAATATAATCTGGTCCGTATTGAGGTCTTTTCCCAGGGTATGCATTGGCTACTTCATCTGGCACATCTTCTTTAGCTAGGTCGGCAATGGCTTTAGCTGCGGCAATCTTCATTTCAAGATTAATTGTTTTTGCCCTTACATCTAATGCACCTCTAAATATATACGGGAATCCAAGAACATTATTAACTTGATTAGGATAGTCGGATCTTCCGGTTGCTATAATCGCATCATCTCTACATTCTTTAATTTTTTCTGGCAATATCTCTGGTTCAGGATTTGCCATGGCAAAAATAATTGGTTTTTCAGCCATAGATAAAACCATTTTTTGACTAATAATGTTACCAATTGAAAGACCAAAAAAAATATCAGCTCCATTTAGTGCATCTTCAAGACTTCTACATTTTGTTTTTACTGCATGGGCAGATTTCCACTGATTCATATTCTCTTTTCTTTCAGTATGAATAACACCTTTGGTATCACACAATATTGCATTTTCATTAGGCATTCCCATTGCTTTTAAGAGTTCTAGGCACGCAATACCAGCAGCGCCCGCACCGTTAACAACAATTTTAACTTCATTAATTTTTTTTCCGGTAAGGTCCATCGCATTTATGAGTGCAGCGGCAGATATAATTGCGGTACCATGTTGATCATCATGAAAAATTGGTATGTCCATTATTTCTCTTAACGAGTCTTCAATTATAAAGCACTCTGGAGCTTTTATGTCCTCAAGATTAATACCTCCAAAAGATGGTCCTAGATATTTTACAGAATTAATAAATTCATCAGCATCTTCAGTGTCAATTTCTAAATCAATCGAGTCAATATCTGAAAATCTTTTAAATAAAACAGACTTACCTTCCATAACTGGTTTTGAAGCATGGGCGCCTAAATTTCCGAGACCTAGTATCGCAGTACCATTAGATATCACAGCGACTATATTTCCCTTACTTGTATAGTCGTAGACTGAATTGGTATCATCAGCAATCGCATTTACGGGCGCCGCGACACCAGGTGAATAAGCAAGTGAGAGATCTCTTTGTGTCTCTAGAGGTTTTGTGGCTTTAATTTCTATTTTGCCTGGTTTACCTTGTGCATGAAATACCAAAGCTTCTTTTTCACTGAAATGCTCTTCTCTATCTTTTTTTGTCATATTTTCTTTTTTGGAGTTTATATAGGTTTTTACCTGCTTTTCAAATTCAAAAGATATATATTGGATGAACCTTTATTTTTGAAGTTATTTAAATCAAAATAGATTAATAAACAATGTTTATATGAACGTTTTAAGGTCATCATTTATCTATTCTTTCTTTACATCGATAAGTAGAGTTTTCGGTTTTTTAAGAGATATAATGATCGCTAACTTTTTAGGTACAGGAGTAATAGC
Source organism: uncultured Pelagibacteraceae bacterium (assembly GCA_902617525.1). Lineage (GTDB taxonomy): Bacteria > Pseudomonadota > Alphaproteobacteria > Pelagibacterales > AG-422-B15 > CACNXQ01. Next base: position 40,487 of record CACMWW010000007.1, read on the forward strand.
TGATATATTCTTTGTTGCTTTTAGGTTACCAAATACGTTTCGAAGAATTTTTTCGGAGGGAGCGCTAAACTCAGCGTTTGTACCCATCTACACTAAATTAATTAAAGACAATCTAAGTCATGAGTCAAAAAAATTTTCAGGGAGTATTTTTCTGATTTTTTTAGTGGCCTCATCTCTGGTGGTTTTAATAATTGAAGTTTTTATGCCATCCTTTGTTGCAATTTTAGCCCCTGGATTTACAAACGATAATGATAAATTTAATGAGCTAGTTGCAGTTTCAAGAATTATTTTTCCTTTTTTAATTTTAATTAGTATTTCATCAATTTGTTCATCAATACTTAATTCACATAACAAGTTTGCATTGTCAGCAGCTCTACCAATAATATTAAATATCACATTGATAATAGCACTGATCACTGCCGCTTATACAGCGGCTGATTTTTTAACATTCTTATCCTGGAGCGTTATTGTTGCTGGTCTGTTACAGATCATATTTCTTATTATTGCTCTAGCTAGAGAAAAAATATTTTTTTTCTTTACTAGAAAAATATATACTAGTTACGTTAAGCGTTTTATAAAGTTATTTACAGCAAGTTTTTTTTCTTCTGGGTTGTTGCAGATAAATATTTTAATTGGAACAATCATTGCTTCATACGAGAGTGGTGCTATTTCGTACCTTTATTATGCTGATCGTATCTACCAATTACCTCTTGCCCTTATTGGCATAGCAATTGGAGTTGCCATGCTGCCCTCAATTTCAAGTAAGATAAGATCGGAAAGTTTTGAAAAAATTCATGAAACAATAGAACAAACATTGGTTTACTCATTGCTGCTCGCGGTTCCTGCATCTGTTGGAATTTTTGCACTTTCAGAGCCAATAATAGAAGTGCTTTTCGAAAGAGGTGAATTTAACGAAAACTCTTCATTATTTACTTCTAAAGCTCTCAAATTATATTCTTTAGGTCTTGTAGCGTTTATTCTAATGAAAATTTATACACCAATATTTTTTGCGTATGAAAATGCAAGACCTACCTTGTATATTACTGCAACAAATTTAGTTATAAATACAACATTAAGTATAGTCTTATTTGTCAATTTAGGTTTTATTGGAATTCCGATAGCTACTAGTATATCAGCATGGATAAGCGTTTTATTAATGAATTATAGCTTGTATAAAAATAATTATTTTCAAATTAGTAGAAGAATTATCTTCCCTGGCACAATTATTATTATTGTCTCGTTTATCATGTATATGTATTTAATTTTTTTAGAAAACTATTTGGAAATTCTATTTAATTTTCTTCAAGGCTATGAAATTATATTCCTTTTATTTTCAGTACTTTCTTCAATATTGCTTTATTTTATTCTAATTTCATTTTACAAGCCGTTTAAATATTCTGAAATTAAAAAGATTTTGCAAAAATGAGTAAAACTAATAACAATACAGTTTTATCAGGTGTTCAACCATCAGGTGATCTTCATATAGGTAATTATCTTGGGGCAATTAAAAATTTTGTGAACATGCAAAATAACTATAATTGTTTTTTTTGTATAGTTGATTTACATGCGATAACTGTAAAACAAGACCCTAAGGTTTTAAAAAGAAATACTTTAGAAGTTGCAGCAACTTATATAGCATCCGGTATAGATCCACAGAATAGTGTAATATTTAATCAAAGCAGTGTATCCGCCCATTCAGAGTTAGCTTGGATATTTAATTGCGTTACAAGAATGGGATGGCTGAATCGAATGACACAGTTCAAAGATAAAGCTGGAAAAGATAAAGAGAATGCCAGTTCAGGTTTATTTATTTATCCTAATTTAATGGCTGCTGACATACTAGTTTATAAAGCAACGCATGTTCCAGTTGGAGATGATCAAAAGCAGCATCTTGAACTCACTAGAGATATTGCACAGAAATTTAATCGCGATTTTAATTGTCAGGACTTTTTTCCCATCCCTGAGCCAATTATAGATAAGAATATTTCAAGAATTATGTCTCTTAAAGATGGAAATCAAAAAATGAGTAAATCAGATCTATCTGAATACTCACGCATTAGTCTTTTAGATGAGAGTGATGAAATTATAAAAAAGATAAAAAAAGCAAAAACTTCAGACTCAGTGATGCCAGGAAAAATTGAGGAAGTACAAAAATTAGCAGAGGTTAATAACTTGCTTAATATCTATTCAGGTTTTTCTGAAATTAAAAAACATAAGCTAGTTGAACAATATGAAGGTCAAAATTTTTCTAAATTTAAGTCTGATTTATCTGATGTGTTGATAGAACGACTAAATCCAATAACAACAGAAGTTAAAAAACTGATGCAAGACATAGGCTATCTTTCAGAAATCTTGTTAGATGGTCAAAATAAAGCAAATAAAGTTGCGCGAAAAACAATCAATGATGTATATGACATTGTAGGACTGCACAGAAATGAAGCATAGATCAAAATTTTTAGTAATAGTTGATGACTCTAAAGAGTTGGACGTTGCGATCAGGTTTGCTGCAAAGCGTGCGCAGAGTACAAAGGGGGGAGTAACATTATTAAACGTGATAGAACAATTTGATCCTCAACAATGGCAGTCAATAGAAGATATAATACTTCAAGAAGCAAGAGAGAAAGCACAAGAAAAACTTCAAAAGTGGTCTAAAGTAATTAATGATCTAACTAATATTGTCCCTGAGCTAATGATAAAAGAGGGTACCACAAGTGAAAAAATCATAGAGACACTGGAGGAGGACAATGCAATTAGATTTCTTGTTCTAGCCGCGGCTGATTCAGATCAGCCTGGACCACTTGTATCACTTTTGGCAGGACAAAAATCTGGAAAATTACCTGTTCCTATTGTTATAATTCCACAAGGACTCTCAGACGAGTTAATAGATGATTTAGCATCTCGATCAGATTAAAAATCAATTTAATTTCAGTAACTTAATAAATAACTATATCAAAACTTTAAAAATTTATGAATCTATCTATATAACTTTAGAATCAATATGTTTATACAAACTGAATCAACTCCGAATCCAAATTCACTAAAGTTCATTCTTACTGATCATGAGCTTTGTGAGAAACCAGTTGAATTCAATAAATCACAAGATAATAGAAATTCAGTATTAGCAGACGAACTTTTTAAAATTAAAGGAATTGACAATATATTATTTAACAAAAATTGTATCTCAGTTAATAAAAATGATTATACCTGGGATCAACTTAAGGCTTCAATATTACATGTAATTTCTAATCATCTAAACTCTGGTCTTCCAGCTATTGATAAAAGAGACGATGACAGTAATGAATTAGATACTATACAGTTTCATGACGATGACCTGAAAGTAGTTAATATGATCAACAGTATATTATTGTCAAAGATCAGACCGGCTATTATGCAAGATGGTGGAGACGTAAAATTTATAAAATATGAAAATGGTACAGCTTATCTTTCCTTAAAAGGGAGCTGCGCAGGTTGTCCAAGTGCAACGGTTACATTGAAAAACGGTATTGAAAATATGCTAAAACATAATGTTCCTGAAGTCAAAAAAGTTGAGCAGGTACTATAGAAGTATAATAGCTATGAATATTTTAATTACTCAAGATAAAAATATTAAATTTCTATTTAAAATATATTATTTTATTTTTTTACTCATTGTCTTATCGGTTTTAACTTCGCTGATACATACCAATACCTTTTATCAAAAGTCTTATACGCAGAAAGATATACCTATAAATCATGACGAAAAAGATATGCAGGTTTCTTACATAATTGATTTAAAAACTGCAAGATCTCTCCAGGAAAATGAACTAATTTACGATACAAGGATTGATCAAATCAGAGAAACTAAGTCGATACCAAATATAAAAGTGTCTCAACTACCTAAGGATCTAAAAAGTATAAAATCCATTAAAAATAGAAAAGAACTGTTTATAAAAATTACATTACCGTTAATAGTCCAAGAAAATAGTAAAATTTCATCTTTGAACCAGAAGATAAAATTAATCAAAAGTAGCTTTGATCAAATATCACGAAAAGAAGCTATTTGGGTTCAAAATTTAATGAAAGAATATAAGGCCGATACTTTAGACTCTCTATTAATAAAAGTTGATGAAATACCCATTTCACTCGCACTAGCTCAGGCTGTTATAGAGAGTGGATGGGGCACTTCCAGATTCGCATATGAGGGTAATGCACTTTTTGGGCAATACATTTGGGGTAAAACTAACGATGGTATCATTCCAAACGATAGAGAAACTGATGCAAAATATAAAATTAAATCTTTTAATAATTTAAGTGAGTCTGTAGCGTCTTATATGAAAAATCTAAATACAAATTTTCACTATAATGAGTTTCGCATTAATAGATTTGTGCTGCGTTCAAATAAGATACCTCTGAAAGGTACTTATTTAGCTGAGTTTTTATCTAGTTACTCTATTGAAGACGATTATATTGATAAAATTAAAAATATTATTGAAATAAATGACTTTCAAGATTTTGAAAACTTAAGCATTGATCAGCAGACTCCACTGATTACTGATATCATTTAACTAAAAACTGATATCCAAACCAATACCAATCATCATCAACCTTTGTTGTACAATTTAGGCGCGCTCTTCCACTTAAATAATCTTCTTTTAATTTTATTTGGAATCTATTTTTTTTTATATTTATTATTTCTTGCTTATCCCATTTGCCACCAGGATTAGAAAAACAATCTATAGGGCTTCCTTTCAAATTATTTAAAATACTAAACTCAATTAAGGGTTTTTTGTTATCGATCAAAAACATATCTCCTGGTAAAAAATCCTTTATATTTAGAGAATATGCATTAACTGCAAATTCAAATCTATCAATATCTCCAAATCTTTCATTGAGTGAAAACCTAGGTAAATAGTATTGATTATCAAAACTGGAAATAACCCCAGAGTGTTGACCAAATGCATGCGAAATATCAAACTCCTTGAGTATATCAATCACTTCATTACTAGATTCTCCGTAAGGATAGGCAAATAGTTTAGGTATGTAACCAATATTTCTAATCCAACTTTTATGGGAATTTAGAATATCTTCTTTTATTTCCGAAATGGAATTTAATGGCATGTGTAAATGTGTAGATGTATGTTGACCAATGCTTCCGCCCTCATCAACAAATGTTTTGATTTCTTCCCAAGTCATATAACCATTTGTTCTATTGTCAATTATCTCAGTAGACAGAAATAAAGTGACAGGAATTTCATTATCTCTAAAAATTGGCCAAGCAATTTTATAAAATGAGCTATATGCATCATCAACAGAAAACGCCACAGTCTTGTCATTAAATTTTTTATTTTGATCTAAATCTTTAATCAATTCTTCTAACTTAATAACATTAATTTCATTATTAAGAATATAATCTATATGCGAAAAAAATTGCTCTTCACTAACATTGGTAGAAGGATATTTGTCTTCTCCAAATCTATGATACATGAATACCGAAACACCAGACTCAGAAAAAGCAGGTAAAGTATATGAGGAGAAAATTATTAAAAATAAAAAATAATTTTTGCTTAAATTATTAAAAAAAAAATTATTCATATAATCTAATTTTTAGTCTATATGTAAAAAATAGCAATATTATGTTTCTTGTTTTAGATTTTACGCAATCATTTAGATTAGCTTTTGTGCATAATGGTAAATTAGTTAATAAAGAATTAAAAATAAAAAAAAATATTTCTGAAATATTAATTATTGAGATTGATAAATTTTTAAAAAAATCACATACAAATATAAAAAAAATAAAATCAATTTATATTATTACAGGACCAGGAAGTTTTACTGGAATTAGAACTGCATTAACTTTTGCTAAAGCTCTTAAGTTGACCATGAATTTAAATGTATTTGGATTATCTAAATTCGAATTAATTAACTTTAAAATGGGACTGAGTAAAATTAGAAAAACAAAATGTATAATTTTACACTTTAGAAATAATGAATTTTTTATCCAATCATTCAAAGGCAATAAGAGCATTAATTCACCTACATTAATTAATTTTGATAATGAAAAGTTCAGTTACAACAGTGCAACATTATATATGTGCGATATTAATCTACATAAAAAATCACTAGAAAATAAAAGTTTTCTTAAAATAAAAGAGAATTTTCATTTAATCGATTATAATTTGTACGAATTACCAAAAATAATTGATAATAATATGATTGATAAAATAGACCCAAAACCATTATATATAAATAATTATTTTTGAGCGGTTTACATGATTGACGTAAAAAAAATGTGTAGAGATAAAGGATTAAGAATGACAGAGCAAAGAAATATTATTGCTGATGTAATCACAGAGATGAGTGCCAAGGGCCACCCTGATGTAAATGAAATATTTTTAAATGCCAACGAGAAAGATAAGAATATTAGTATTGCAACAGTTTACAGAACTGTAAAACTTTTTGAAGAATATGGTGCTATTGAAAAACATGAATTTAAAGATGGAAGATCAAGATATGAAGCCATTGAAGACCATCATCATGATCATTTGATAGATATTGAGTCAGGAGAAATTCATGAATTCACTAATGAAGAAATTGAAGAGATTCAACGATCAGTTGCAAAGTCTCTAGGATACAGACTTATTGATCACAGGTTAGAGCTTTATGGAATTAAAATAAAAAAAGATAATTAGATGTCTATTTTAAGACTTGTTTTTATTTTAATTGTTCTACTTTTAATTATAGCTTTTTCAATACCCGTCCAAATTTTTTGTAACATAATTGGATTTAAGCTTAAGAAAATTTATCCTCTTTATTTTTATCAAATGATAAAAATAGTTACAGGCATAAAAATTAATTTTAATAAAACAAAACTTAACAAAAATAATATGGGAGTTCTCTATATAGCAAACCATGTTTCATGGTTTGATATAATTTGTTTAGGAACACTACTAAATGCAAGGTTTATAGCTAAGAAAGAAGTATCTCAAATGGGAATTTTTGGTTTTTTAGCAATGTTAAGTAATACTTTTTTTATAGATAATGAAAATAAAAATAAAATCATCGAATATAATCATTTAATTCAAAAAAAATTAAAAGCTGGTGAAAATTTTATTATCTTTCCAGAAGGGACTACGTCTGATGGAAATGGCATTAAGAATTTTAAATCCTCTATGCTTGAGTGCGCTTTTGACAAAAATAATGAAATTAATATTCAGCCAATTTCAATATGTTATTCCAAGTTAAATAATATTCCAATGGGAATTTATTTAAGACGGAACATTGCCTGGGTTGGCGATACCTCAATGGTTGCAGCAATGGCAAATTTTCTCAGATCTGGTAGAATTACAGTTGATATCATTTTTCATGATCTCAAGAGCGTAAATGGCTTTAAGAATAGAAAAGAATTGGCAGCTCATTGTGAGAAGCAGATATTAAGTGGTTTAAATCAAAGTATAAAAGTGAATTAAATGAGCCTTTCAACTTTTTTCGTAAAATCTTATGGATGTCAAATGAATATTTACGATAGTGAAAAAATAACTTCAATTTTAGAAAATAAAGGTTTGAAGCTAAATAAATATGCTGAGGATGCAGATCTGATTGTATTTAATACATGTAATATAAGAGATAAGGCTGCCCATAAACTCTATTCTGATATTGGAAGAGTTAATAAATATAAGAAAGAACAAACTATTGCTGTTGTCGGTTGCGTAGCCCAGGCTGAAAATTCAGAAATGTTTAATAAAAATAAATCGATAGATATAATTTTAGGTCCACAAAGTTATCATTTACTACCACAAATGATTGATGATTTAAAAAAATACCCTAAACAGCTAAATACTGAATTTATTGTAAATGAAAAATTCGACTATTTAAGTGAACAAAAAAGAAGACAAGGCGTTTCGTCATATATAACTATTCAGGAAGGTTGTGATAAATTTTGTTCATTTTGTGTTGTTCCTTACACAAGGGGACCTGAGTACTCCCGCTCATTGAAATCATTATTAAAAGAGGTAAAAGTTCTTACTAATAATGGTGCAAAAGAAATAGTATTATTAGGTCAAAACGTAAATGCTTATGAGTCTATTAACGATGGATCGAAAATAAATATTTCTGATTTAATAGAAGAAATTAGTAAAAATGAAAACGTAAAAAGAATAAGGTATACAACATCGCATCCAGTAAATATGAGTGATGATTTAATCAATCTTCATGCCACGAATGATAAACTTATGCCATTTATTCATCTGCCCGTTCAGTCAGGTTCATCATCGATATTAAAAAAGATGAATAGAAAATATGATATTGATTTTTATAGAAAAATTATAGAAAAGCTAAAAGCTAAAAACCCAAAAATTGAAATATCATCAGATTTTATTATCGGTTATCCAGGTGAAACTGAAAATGATTTTAATCAGACACTTGCATTAGTTGATGAATTAAAATTTACTCAATCATATTCTTTTATTTACAGCCCTAGACCAGGAACTAAGTCATCGACAGAAGTCGACGATACTCCAATTCCAGTAAAAAAAGAGAGACTGTCAGTATTGCAAGAAAAATTAAAGAAAATTCAATATTCCTTTAACAAAGAGTTTTGTAATAAAACTGTAAAAGTTTTAATTGAGAATCAAAGTTTAAGTAATCCTGAGTATTTCTTTGGAAGAACGCCCTTTATGCAATCAGTTTATATCAAGTCCAATGATCTAGTGCCAGGTCATGAAAAAGAAATTGATATTACGTCTTGCAACAACAAGAGCTTATATGGTATTTGTTAAAAATTGATTATCCGCTTAATTTGAAAAATAAAAAAGTAAAACCCATATCCGAAAATCCAAAGGACCTGACATCAGGATCTTCCATAATAAATATTGATAACTCAAATGTTGTAGAGATATTTGGAGTTAACAATGAAAATTTAAATTTTTTTGAAGATCAGCTTCCTATTAAGATCTTTCAAAAAGGAAATCAAATAAATATAAAAGGTGAAAAAAAATATAGAAATATTTTGCTAAATGCAATTTTAAAAACACAACAGGATTTAAAATCTAACAGAAAAGGACATAATATTAATTTAATGCAGGAGAATCTAAAAATGCAATTTTTAAATGAAAATGATAAAATAAGAAACTTGACAGTCACCAAGACAGCAAAACTTGATGTTATTGGTAAAAGTAAAATGCAAAATCATTATTTAGAAATTCTTCAGAAAAAGAAAATTATCTTTGCGGTTGGTCCAGCCGGAACAGGTAAAACATTCTTAGCAGTTGCAGCGGCAGTTTCTCAATTACTAAATAATAAATTTGATAGAATAATTCTATCTAGACCAGCAGTAGAAGCTGGAGAAAAACTTGGTTTCCTACCTGGTGATTTAAAAGAAAAGGTAGATCCTTACTTGAGACCATTGTATGACAGTCTTTATGATCTTATGCCATCAGATGTAGCGGTAAGAAAAATTGAATCTGCTGAAATTGAAATAGCTCCTCTAGCTTTTATGAGAGGCAGGACATTAAACAATTCATTTGTCATCTTAGATGAAGCTCAGAATGCAACACATACACAAATAAAAATGTTCTTAACTAGGTGCGGTAAAAATTCTAGAATGGTAGTTACAGGTGATCCATCTCAAATAGATCTCAATAGAAAAAGTAACTCAGGGCTAATAAAATCAATTAAAATCCTAGAAAAAATTGATAATATTGAAGTTGTTGAGTTAGGATCAAAAGATATTGTTAGAGATGAAATGGTCACAAAAATTATCAATGCTTATGACTCATACGATGACCGAATAAAAGACCTCTTTGATCAAAAATCATAATTAATGACTAAGATAAGTTATAATATTGAGGACAAAGGATGGAAAAAACATTTTCCACATTTCAAAAAATATATTGGAAAAGCTGTAAATGAAACACTCAAGCAAATGGATATAAAAATTGATGAAGATATTGTTGTTAGTATTTTTTTAACTTCAAATAAAGAAATTAAAAAACTCAATAATCAATATAGAAATAAAAACAAACCAACAAATGTTCTATCATTTCCAATGCAATCTTCTTCAGATGGTATTCACCTTCTAGGTGACATTGTTTTATCAAATCAAACTTTACTGGAGGAGTCCATTAAACAAAAAGTTACAAAGTATGACCATTTGTGTAAGATGACAATACATGGCATGCTTCATCTATTAGGTTATGATCACAATACCGAAAAACAATTTAAGCGAATGAATAGGTTCGAAAATATAATATTTGATAACATAAAGCACTTATCATGATCAGAGAATTATTTAAAAAATTTTTTTTTAAGAAAAATACTGAAAATAATAATCTAAAACAAAGTATTGAAACTGTTTTAGATAACGACTTGAAAGGCACTGAAGGAATTTCAAAGCACGAAAGATTGATGCTTCTAAATATATTAAAAATTGATGGCATCAGATCATCAGATATAATGATACCAAGGGCTGATATTGGTGCAGTAGAACTA
>CACMWW010000008.1 GCA_902617525.1 uncultured Pelagibacteraceae bacterium
AAACACAATACCAAAAAAATTTGAATTATCCTTTTATATAGATGGAATAAAATTAATTTTGAAATATGGTTTCTCTAATTTCAAGCAATGGTTTGCTCAAGGTCAGTACACAAGACCATCCAGCCTGCAGTATGGAGGTGATAAACTTCAAAAAGGTACTAAATTATTAATTGATTGGTTGAAAAAAAACTTAAAAGAAACTCAAATGATATTTGGTATCGATTTGCACACTGGGCTTGGTAAATCTGGTTACGATACTATTTTAATTTCAGACCAAATTAATAAAGTTGATTATGAATTGCTGCAAAATTTATATGGAGGTCATATAGCGCCGTTGGATCCAAATAAGGGAGTGGGCTATCACGTAACAGGCGACATTCACTCTGGAATTTCATCTGAATTTCCATCTATTAAGTGGCTTACAATTACACAAGAATTTGGAACTTATGGACCTGTAACAGTTTTTAAAAATTTAAGAGCTGAAAATAGATGGACACAAAATAATAAACTCAATGAACCGTTGGATATTATGGAACATTGGAGTAGAAATAATTTATTACGTACATTTAATCCAGACAATAGGAAATGGCATGAAAGTTTAATTAAACGAGGAAAGGTTGTATTTAATAGAGCGGTCGAATATCTTATTTCAATAGACTAATCGTGCGCAATTCCTTTTGTATCAAAAACTGATGCTAACTCTCCACTTTTATGCATATCTAAAATAATATCGCATCCTCCAATAAACTCGCCCTTAATGTAAAGTTGCGGAATTGTAGGCCAGTTAGTGAAATCTTTTATACCTTGTCTTAGTTCGTCACTTTCCAAAATATTTACGTCTTTATAATTTACGTTCATAAAAGAAAGAGTATTTACAACAGCATTCGAAAAACCGCATTGAGGCTGGTCCTTTGTCCCTTTCATGAAGAGAACTACATCGTTTTGATCAACAATGTTTTTTATTTCATCTTGTACATTATCAGTCATGAATGAAGAATTAACTGCTTTTTATAATTATTCAATAATAATTTTGAGCCCTTTAGGTCAAAATTCATTGAACCATTTTGTATGGTGGTCAATTAAGCTTGATAATTCAATCTCTCCAATTGAGTTAATTGAGATAGATGTTCCTCCAATTTCTCCAATTCTTTCTATTTTGACCCCACTCTTGCTTGCGTCAACTTCTATTTGTTCAAGTTTATTTTTTGAGATTTCAACTAGGTACCTAGCTTGATCCTCTCCAAAAAAGAATCCGTGAAGAAAATCTTTTGTTATATCAATTTTTATACCTTGCATACCTGAGATGCACATTTCAGCAATTGCAACAAGAACACCACCTTCACCAACATCATGAACAGATTTTAGTAATTTCTTAGCGACGCAATCTAAAATGAATTTTCCATTTTTTAATTCATCATCCAAATTAATTGACGGTGTGCCACCGTCTTCTCTATTTTGTATGATTGAGAGATAATGACTATTGCCTAAATGATTATTGTTTTCCCCAATGAGGCACAAAACATTACCCTCATTTTTAAGACTTATTGTCATTGTATTAGATAGATCTCTAATTAGTCCAACTCCACCAATAGCGGGAGTAGGATAAATCCCTTCACCATTAGTTTCATTATATAGTGATACATTTCCTGAAATGACAGGATAATTAAGCTTACTGCAAGCATCTCCCATGCCACGAATGCATTCTACAAATTGTCCCATGATTTCTGGCTTTTCAGGATTTCCAAAATTCATACAATCTGTAATTGCAATTGGTTCAGCTCCGGATGCAACAATATTACGCCAAGTTTCAACAACCGCATGCTTTCCTCCTTCATATGGATTATGTCTGCAGTATGTGGGTGAACAGTCTGTACTGATCGCTATTCCTTTGTTGGTTCCATGCACTCTGACAACAGCTGCATCAGAACCAGGTCGTACAACTGTATCTGCCATGACCATGTGATCATATTGTTCCCATATCCATTTTCTGCTGCATAAATTTGGATGACTCATCATTTTTAATAAATCGCTTAAGATATCTTTATCTTCAAAATCCTTACTTTCGAAATTAATTAGGGGAGAAGGGTCATTGACAATATAATCTCGCTGATACTCTGGCGCATCCTCTACCAAAATATTAATTGGTATACTTGCCTGCTCTTCACCATCCATATGTAATATTAATTTTTTTGTATCTGTAACTTCACCAATTATTTCAAATTCAAGATCCCATTTTTTAAAAATGCTTCGGGCAAGTTCTTCTTTTTTTGGTTGAATAACCATTAACATTCTTTCCTGACTCTCTGATAGCATGAGCTCATAGGCAGTCATGTTAGCTGCTCGCATAGGAACCTTAGATAAATTTATATCAATCCCTACATTTCCTTTTGATGCCATCTCAATAGATGATGAAGTTAAACCTGCTGCCCCCATATCTTGAATTGCTATAATTGCATCCTCTTTCATAAGTTCTAAACAAGCTTCAAGTAATAATTTTTCAGTAAAAGGATCACCAACCTGAACAGTGGGTTTTTTTTCTTCAGAGTCATCGTCAAATTCTGCTGATGCCATAGTTGCACCATGAATACCATCTCTACCTGTTTTTGAACCAACATACACTACTGGATTTCCTATTCCTGCAGCCGCTGAATAGAAAATTTTATCTTTTTTTGCGATGCCAACCGTCATAGCATTAACCAATATATTGCCGTTGTAGGATGGATGAAAGTTTACTTCACCTCCAACAGTTGGAATTCCAATACAATTTCCATAACCTCCGATACCACCGACAACGCCTGAGACTAAATGCTTTGTTTTTGGATGATTGGGATCTCCAAATCGAAGTGCATTCATATTTGCTACAGGTCTTGCACCCATAGTAAAAACATCTCTTAAAATACCACCTACACCAGTTGCAGCACCTTGGTAAGGCTCTAGAAATGAAGGATGATTATGACTTTCCATTTTGAAAACAGCAACATCTCCATCATCAATATCAATAACACCTGCGTTTTCACCTGGTCCTTGGATAACTCGTTCCCCTGAGGTCGGTAATTTTTTTAGCCAATATTTAGATGATTTATAGGAGCAATGTTCATTCCACATTGCACTAAATATTCCAAGTTCAGTAAGATTTGGTTCACGCCCAAGGCCCTCAACAATTTTTTCAAACTCTTCAAGCTTAAGACCGTGACTTTCTACAAGTGATTTTTCTGTATCAAACTGCCAATTGGATGAGGTCATTAACTTAGAAGACTTTCAAAAATATTTCTTCCATCATCACATCCATGAATGCTTTCAGCTGCTCTTTCGGGGTGAGGCATCATACCTAGTACATTTTTGCTTTTGTTGAACACTCCAGCAATATTATTTATTGAACCATTTGGATTTGAATGGGCATTGATATGTCCGTTTTCGTCACAGTATTGAAATGCAATTTGATCGTTGTCTTCAATTTCTTTTATTTGATTACTGTCAGCAAAGTAATTTCCCTCATTGTGAGCTATTGGCATTTTCGAAATTTTAGATTTATTAGTAAATATGGTTTTTGTATTTGTTGGTTTGATTATTATATCACGACATATAAAGCTTAAACTGCTATTCCTTATTAGCGCGCCTTGAAGAAGACCGCTTTCAATTAGAATTTGAAATCCATTACAAATTCCCATTACTGGCACTCCTTTATTTGCATTTTCAATCACGCTTTTCATAATAGGTGATGTTGACGCCATAGCGCCACATCGTAAATAATCACCGTAAGAAAATCCACCTGGAACAACAATCAAATCTGATTGTTTTATTGTTGAGTCTTTGTGCCAAACCATTTCAGGTGAAGAGCCAATAATGTTTTGTATTGCAACAGCGACATCTCTGTCGCAGTTCGAACCCGGGAAAACAATTACATGTGTCTTCATTTAATTTTCAATTTCTACTGAGTAGTCTTCAATAACTAAGTTAGCTAATAATTTCTCACACATATCATTACACTGCTTCTCAGCTTCCTCTTTACTGTTACTGTTGATTTCGAGTTCTATGAATTTTCCCTGTCTGACATCATTAACGTTGTCAAATCCGAGAGATTTTAATGAATTTGCAATAACTGAGCCTTGAGGATCAAGTACGTCTTTTTTTAATGTGATATGAATTTTGGCAAGCATCAGACTTTAATGCACGATTCCTAATCTTGAGGCAACCTCCTCATATGCACTTAGTAAACTGCCGAGGTTTCTTCTGAACACATCCTTATCAAGTTTCTTATTAGTTTTTTTATCCCATAATCGACAAGAATCAGGACTTATTTCATCAGCTAATACAATTTTTTTGGGGTTTGATGAGAGTCTTCCGAATTCAATTTTGAAATCTACAAGTATGATATTCTTTTTGAGAAAAAGATTTCTTAAGTGTTTATTAATTTGAAGAGACATTTTATCTATTTTTTTTAGCTCAGAGTTTGTTGCCCAGCCAAAAGTGATAAGGTGATCTCTTGAAATCATTGGATCATCCAAACTGTCTTCTTTGTAATAATATTCTAGTAAGGGTTTTTTAAGTTTTAATCCTTCTTTAATACCTAATTTTTTAGCAATAGAGCCAGCCGTTATATTTCTTACAACAAATTCAATCGGAATAATTTCACATTTTTTTATAAGTTGCTCACGGTCATTTAGCTTTTCTTCAAAATGTGTTGGGATACGTTTTGACTTAAGGTACTGCATAATGTAAGCAGAAATATGATTGTTTAGTACCCCTTTGCCTTTAAAAATTTTATGCTTCTTTTTATTGTAGGCTGTAGCATCGTCTTTAAAAATTTGAATGAGTGTGTTTTTTTTAGGCCCTTTAATAATTTTTTTTGCCTTACCTTCATATAAAGTTTTAGATGATCTCATTGCAGGTAATAAAAATATTTGTTAAGATAATTGCTTAAATTAAATTAAATTCATTTAAAAGTACAAAAAATCATGAAAAAACTTGATGAGAGAAAAAAAGGTTTCGAGGGTAAGTTTGCTCGTGACCAGGAACTAGAGTTTAAAATATTAGCCCGTAGAAATAAGTATTTAGGTGTGTGGGCAGCTGAGAAATTAGGCATATCAGGCCCGGCTGTTGAAGAATATTTTGCAGAGGTTGTAAAATCAGATCTTGAAGAAGAAGGGGATATGGATGTTTTCAGAAAGGTTAGAAAGGATTTTGACGATAAAGGTATTTCAATTTCAGACGACGAATTAAGACAAAGTATGGATCAATTTTTACTTCAAGCAAAAGAAGAAATTATTGGTAAAGACAACATATAAGAGTTTTTTATGAAGTATCAGTTTGCCCAAAAAAAGAAAAAGTCGGTAAAAAAGAAAGTAACCAAAAAAAAGAAGCAAGTTACTAAAAAAAGGATTGTTAAGAAATCAGCAAAGAAAAAATTAATAAATAAAAAGAAAGCTTCTTTAGTGGATATGATTGATCGTTCTAATTATGTCGTATTTTACTATGCAGGAGCTTATGCGCTTATTTTTGGTTTATTTGCAATCGCAATTTACTATTCAAATTAAATTACTTAAAAACTTTTTTGAAAATATAGTCAGTTCTGCGAGCGGCATGTTTTAGATCTAAAATTTTTGATATTTCTTTTTTGCTTAGGTATTTTTTTAATTCTTCATCTTTGTTAAGTATTACCTCAAAATCTGTATTCGTTTTCCATACTTCCATTGCATTACGTTGAACTATCTTGTACGCATTTTCTCGCGATAAACCTTTTTGTGTCATTGCCAGCATTAAACCCTCTGACATTGGCAATTTTTTTAATCTATCTAAATTAGTTTTCATATTTTTTGGATATACAACAAGATTTGATATAACATTATTCATTCGTGAAAGTGCAAAGTCGATTATAATATTTGCATCTGGCGCCATTATTCTCTCTACACTTGAATGTGATATGTCTCTTTCATGCCAAAGAGTAATATTTTCTAAAGCAGGAACCGTATAACCTCTAACCAGTCTTGCCAGTCCAGTTAAATTCTCAGTCAGTACTGGATTTCTTTTGTGAGGCATCGCTGATGACCCTTTTTGTCCTTTTGAAAAAAATTCTTCAACTTCTAGAACCTCAGTTCTTTGTAAATGTCTTATCTCAGTAGCTAAACGTTCAATCGAACTTGCAATTACTGCAAGAGTATTAAAATATACTGCGTGACGATCTCTTGGAATTATTTGAGTTGAAATCGTTTCTGCTTTCATGCCCAACTTTTTTGCGACGTACTTTTCAACACGTGGATCAATATTTGCATAATTGCCGACTGCGCCTGAAATCGCGCATATATTTATTTCTTCGATTGCTTTTAAAAAACGCTTATGGTTTCTCTGAAATTCTGCATAAAAAGATGCCATTTTAACCCCAAAGGTTGTGGGTTCCGCATGAATCCCATGACTTCTTCCAATGCATGGTGTGTTTTTATGTTTAATTGCAATCTTTTTTAATGATTTTAGTAAATTTAATAGTTCCTTCTCAATAATGACCGAGGACTGTTTTAGTTGAACATTAAAAGCCGTATCTAAAATATCTGAAGAAGTAAGACCTTGGTGAAGAAATCTTGCAGGTGGACCCGCGTATTCAGAAATTGTTGTTAAAAAAGCAATTACATCGTGCTTCACTTTTTTTTCAATTTGATCAATTCTCTTTTCATTGATCCTTGCTTTTGATCTAATTTTTTTACTTGTTCCCTTTGGAACAGTTCCTAATTTCTCCATGGCTTCACAAGCATAAAGTTCAATATCAAGCCATATTTTAAATTTTGAGTTTGAGCTCCAAACGTCAGTCATCTCTGCTCTAGAATAACGAGGGATCATATAAATATGTTTTTAATCTTTAATTTACGGTTTATCAAGCCCAGCAGGCGATTTTGTAAAAATTTCTATACCATCGTTGGTAATGCCAATACTATGCTCAAATTGTGCTGACAAACTTTTATCTTTTGTAACAGCCGTCCAACCATCGCCTAACATTCTAACATCATATTTTCCAAAATTTATCATCGGCTCCACTGTAAAAAACATTCCTGGTTCAATTTTCTCACCTTTACCTTTATCCCCATAGTGAAGAATGTTTGGAAACTCATGGAAAACTTTTCCTAGTCCGTGACCACAAAAATCACGAACAACACTATAGTTTTGTTTTTCCGCATATGTTTGAATTGCATTGCCAATATCACCTAATGTAGCATCAGGTTGAGCAGCATTGATGCCTTCATGCATTGCATGAAAAGTGCAATCAATTAATTTTTGTGCTTTGGCATTTATTTTTCCAACAGGAAACATGCGGCTTGTATCGCCATGCCAGCCATCAACAATTACGGTTACATCGATATTAACAATATCTCCATTTTCTAAAATTCTTGATGAAGGAATTCCATGGCATATTACGTGATTAATTGAAGTACAAACTGATTTAGGATAACCCTTATAAAATAAAGGGGCAATTAGGCCTCCATGACGAACTATATAATCAAATGCAATATTATCTAACTCTTCAGTGGAAACACCAGGCTTTACTTTTTCAACAAGAAGATCCAATGTAGATGCTGCAAGATTACCTGCTTTTCGCATCCCTTCAAAATCATCAGAGCTATGAATTGTGTTAATCAATTTAATATCTTTATTTTTTTATTAACACTTATACCATTTCTGCCAAAAGAACAGTCATAACATAAAGGCTCAACTCCCATTTTTTTAACCTTCTTAAAAGTATCTGCATATTTAGTATCAATATCTGAAGCGATCTTAAACTTACTGCAATCATCTCTTTGGACCAAGAAAAGCATTACAGCTCTAACAGACTTGGTTGGTAGAGTGGAAAGCTCATTTAAATGCTTTAGTCCCCTTTCAGTGACCGCATCAGGAAATTCTGCAATTGATTTATCTCTTGATAAAGTAACATTTTTAACTTCAACGTATATTTCTTCTTTTTTTGTTTGAACTAAGAAGTCAATTCTAGAATTTTGTCCGTACTTAACTTCTCTTTTGAATGATAAAATTTTACCCAGCTCTAAAATTTTGCCATTGCTTATTGCTTCCTCAACAATTCGATTAGCACGATGGGTATTGACTCCGACCATTGCTCCGTTTGATTGAATTGCCTCTAAAGTAAATTTTAGTTTTCGGTTAGGGTCATCTGCTTCAGTTAAATAGACTAAATTATCTTTTTCAAGCAGCCCCATCATAGAGCCTGTATTAGGACAATGAGCTGTGACAATTATTTTACTATCAAGTTGAACATCTACAAAAAATCTCTTATATCTCTTTATGAATTTGCCAGTGAGGAAATTGTTCGAATTTTTTGACATAAGATTATGAAAGCATCGTTAATTATTATAGGTAATGAAATTTTATCAGGTCGCACACAAGATAAAAATCTATCATATCTTGCAAATTGGTTGAATGAAATAGGTATTCAATTAACAGAAGTCAGAGTAATTCGTGATGAAGAGGATGTGATTGTTGAGACAGTTAACCATTTAAGAAAAACTTATGAATATGTATTTACTACTGGTGGAATTGGGCCTACGCACGACGACATTACATCGGAGTCAATTGCCAAAGCATTTTCTGTTGATTTGGAAGTAAATCAGGGAGCGCTCTCAATATTAAAAGAGTATTATAAAGATGGAGAGCTCACAGAAGCTCGAATGAAGATGACTAAGATGCCTGTTGGCTCAGAGCTCATTGAAAATCCAGTCAGTAGAGCGCCAGGGTTTAAAATGGACAATGTATTTGTTTTGGCAGGTATACCAGGAATTATGCAGGGTATGTTGGAAGGGGCTCGTCAATTCCTTAAGAAAGGAGATGTAGTAAAATCTAAATCTGTCGATATTTTTACACCTGAAAGTAATGTCGCTGAGATACTCACCAACCTTCAGGCAAAATATAGCTCTGTGGAAATAGGTAGTTATCCATTTAGTAGGGAAAATAGATTTGGAACATCAATTGTTATGCGTTCAACGAGCGATGATCAGCTGTCAAAATGTGATACAGAATTAAAGGAATTAATTAAAAATTATGATACAAAGTATTAGTAACTTTTATCCACAAATCCTTAAATATCTGATTTAATTGATTATTATTATTTTTTTAATATTTACTTAAGAAGGATTCTCAATAATAATTGCCTAATTTTATAAAATTAAGGGGAAAATAAACATGAAAGTATTAATGCTAAATCCCGGAGATCACGTTGCGATTTCGTTTTGGTTGATCTCTATGGCCATGGTTGCCGCTACTGCTTTCTTCTTTCTTGAAAGAGATCGTGTAGCAGCTAAATGGAAAACGTCCCTTACAGTAGCTGGTTTGGTTACTGGTATTGCGGCGTGGCACTACTTCTACATGAGAGGCGTATGGGTTGCTACTGGTGACTCACCAACTGTCCTTCGTTACATTGACTGGTTGATTACTGTGCCTCTACAAATCGTAGAATTCTATGTAATTCTTGCAGCGATGACTGCTGTTGCTTCAAGCCTTTTCTGGAGACTATTAATTGCATCAATTATTATGCTTGTCTTCGGTTACATGGGTGAAACTGGAGCGATGAATGTAACACTAGCCTTCGTAATAGGTATGGCTGGATGGTTATATATCATCTACGAGGTTTTTGCAGGTGAAGCAAGCAAGGCAAGTGCTGGTAGTGGAAACGCTGCTGGTCAGACTGCATTTAACGCATTGAGATTAATTGTTACAGTAGGATGGGCAATTTATCCAATCGGTTATGCTGTAGGTTACTTCGGTGGCGGCGTTGACGCTGGTTCATTGAACTTAATCTATAACCTTGCAGACTTTGTTAATAAAATTGCATTTGGTATGGCTATTTATGTAGCTGCAGTATCAGACAGCAACTAATTAACTGCAAAGTAAATAATAAAGAAGGGGCCTTCGGGCCCCTTTTTTTTGGTCCACTGTTAAAGTTCTGGAACTTAATTACACATAGAGTTATAAATTATTGTATTGGCCTCATGGCGGAATTGGTAGACGCAAAGGACTTAAAATCCTTTGGGATTTATTCCCGTCCCGGTTCGAGTCCGGGTGAGGCCACCAAATAACCACATAATTTTTATTCGTGTTATATGCGTTTAATTTTGATATAATCTAATCTATCATGAACTTTAGGGCTTATATTTATTCAATCCTTAGCATCTTTTTGCTAATAGGTAGTTCAAATGCCTCTAACTTAGAAAATAGAGTTACCTCATACTTTAACAGTTTGGCTAATAGCTTAGGCACCAGCGTTTCATCATTATTGGGTGAAAACGATAGAGTGAAATATCTTGATTTAAATTTAGGTGTACAAGATGATTTGAAGCCAACGATATCTCTTACTAATGTGAATATGATTTCTCGGTATAGTAATAGCACAATATTTAACCAAAACTCTCTAAACTTTCATAACAATGACCAAACAATCAATCTTGGCATTGGACATAGAACTCTCCTAAATGATGACAAAGTTATATTTGGATTAAATTTATTTTTTGATTATGCATTTGATGACTCTCATCAGAGAAATGGAGCGGGCTTAGAAGTTATAAGTAGTGTATTCGACTTGAGATCTAATATCTATGACGCTACTTCTGGTATTGAAACAGTTTCAACGGGTAAAGATGAAGAGGCAATGGATGGATGGGATATGCGTATTGATTATCATTTACCAATTAAAGCAAATGCAAGACTATTTGCAGGAATATTTGAATTTGAAAATGCCGCTGGTTCATTTGAATTAGAAGGCGAGAAATACGGTCTTAACCTAGTTGGTAACAATCTTGATTTAGAAGTTGGATATATCGATGACAATAAAACAGGTGATGGTTCATTTGCAAACCTAAGCTATGTTATTCCTCTTGGAAATAGTAGAACTTTTTCAAATGACAATTCTAATTATTTTGAATATGTCTCAGTTGCTGAAAGATTGTATGAGCCTGTAAAACGGGAAAATAAAATAAAAGTTGTAACCACAACATTAAATGTAAAAGCGAGCGGATTTTAAATTATGGCAAGGTTATCTATAAGGCATTTATATTTAATTTTAGTTATGAGCCTCTCAGCCACATATTATTCTTACGCTGACAGCCACGTTGATAGTTGCACAATCACAGGGGGTATATATGACAAGACAGAAGTGATTGACAATGGATATTGCGCAAGTGCACCAGCTGCATATGAAATTATTGCATATGAATTGTATTTATGCACTAGTGAACCAGCTGCTCCTACAACAACAGCAGTGATGGATTTATCCAATTGTTACAAAAACTGGGAATTAAGTTCAGGAGCAACTCTTTCCGTTCAACAGAACGCTACTGTAGATGTCCCAGGCACAATGACTCGACCTCCAAATGGCACTTACACACATGGAGTTATGTTGATAGATAATTCATTTGGGATAACTGCATCATTACAATTTGACGAAGCGGTCACAGATCAGGATGGCAATTCTGGTGTTTATTGTGGAACAAAAAGTGGTTCTGGCACATATGGTACAGGAGCAGTTCCATCGGGTACTTCTGAATGTGGAGCTTCAGAAATAACTGCAGGTAAATTTACTGAATTGTTAACTAGTTTTGATAGTGGGTCTTTTGAGGGAACCGCAGAAGGAGAAAACCTAAATGGAACTTCAGCGAGTATTAAGGGCTATTTAATAGATACGAATTCTTATTTAGCAGAAAATGATGCGGATGTTGATAAACTTATTGGTGCAGCCACCTTTGCATCACCAGTCAATTTTACAGAGTCTACAACTACGATTACAATGTCATTCAATGTAGGAGAAGGTATGTCAATGTACAACAATGGTGCAAATAGAATTGTTTTTGGCAGCGGTCCTTTTCAGGCAGTTATATCTACAGATTAAAACTTAAATTGTTCATTTAATATTCTTTCATCAAAAGAATGATCCTCATCAAATAGGAGCTCTACAACTTGATCTTTACTTTGATGCACTTCAACAGAACTTATATCTCTAAATTCTGTGCTATCAGCAACAACACTTACGGGTCTTTTCTTACTTTCAATTACTTCAAATTTCACATTTGACTCATT
Organism: uncultured Pelagibacteraceae bacterium; assembly: GCA_902617525.1. Taxonomy (GTDB): domain Bacteria; phylum Pseudomonadota; class Alphaproteobacteria; order Pelagibacterales; family AG-422-B15; genus CACNXQ01. The sequence goes on from CACMWW010000008.1 coordinate 12,061, forward strand.
ATTTAGTATTGCCCCTTTCCATCTTCTGGGTCTAAAAGCACTTATAGGAGTTAATGCAAGGACATCTGCATTTATTGGCAGTATTGGACCGTGAGCAGATAAATTGTAAGCTGTACTCCCAGATGGCGTTGAAATTAATACACCATCACAGATAAGCTCATCCAACCTTACTTTGCCATCAACTGAAATTTTTATTTTTGATGCTTGATGTGTTTCTCTAAGTAATGATACTTCGTTAATAGCAATTGCTTCATGAATAGAACCTTCGACACTCACTGCTTTCATTATCAATGGAGATATTTTAATTGATTGAGATTGATTAACTCTATTTACCAAATCGTTTTCATTTGAAGAGTTCATCAAAAATCCAACACTACCATAATTTAAACCAAATATTGGTAAGTGCTTATCCATGTGAGATTTTATAGCTTCAAGCATAAAACCATCGCCACCTAAGACCACTAATACATCAGCATTATCAAAGTCATTCTTACCATACTTATCTTCTAAGATCTTTTTTTGAGAACTTGCCTCATCACTGCTAGAAGCCAAAAAAACTGGTTTATTCAAATTCATGGTTTTTTACCTACAAAAAAGTATTCCTTTATCCTAAAATCCTGTCTAATTGAACATAATTAATTAATTATTCTTATCTTATGTCTTTAGATGGGTATTTACTCTCAATAGATCAAGGCACAACCAGCTCACGGGCCTTAATTATAGATATTCAAGGAAATATTATTAGTCAAAAAAACTTCGAATTTAAACAGTATTTCCCGAATGATGGCTGGGTTGAGCATGATCCAATAGAAATTTTAAAGACAACACAAGACGCTGTTAATTTTGTGATTAAAGAAACAAACATAAGCCCAAAAGATATTAATATCGCAGGTATAACAAATCAAAGAGAGACGGTCGTTGCATGGAACAAAGTAACTGGAAAGCCAGTCTACAATGCTATTGTATGGCAGGACAGACGAACAGAAAACTTTTGTGAGACATTAAGAGAAAAGAATTTAACAAAACTAATTCAATCAAAGACTGGTCTCATAATTGATCCTTACTTTTCAGCAACAAAAATTAAATGGATTATTGAAAATATTGAAGAAGCAAAAAAAACAATTCATGAAAATAATTTATTAGTTGGAACTATTGATTCTTGGCTCATTTGGAATTTTACAAAAGGTGAATGTCATTATACTGATGTTACAAATGCATCAAGAACAATGCTTTATAATATAAATGAAGATTGTTGGGATGACGAATTATTAAATATTTTTAATATTAACAAAAATATTTTGCCTGATGTAAAAAATTGTGCTGATGATTTTGGAGCAATAGACTCTAGTTTCTTTGGAGAAAAAATTTTAATAGGTGGCGCAGCCGGCGATCAACAAGCAGCAACTATTGGACAGGCTTGTTTCAAGGAAGGAATGGTTAAATCCACTTATGGCACAGGTTGTTTTTTATTAATGAATACTGGAAATAAATTTATAGAGTCCGAGTCCAAATTATTGTCCACTAAAGCTTATAATATTTTTGATAAAAAAGATTTTGCTTTAGAGGGTAGTATCTTCAATGCGGGTACTGTTGTTCAATGGATGCGTGATGAAATGAACTTTATTAACGATGCAAGCAAGGTTGAAGAGCTTGCAAATAACAGCACTAACCAAATACAATTCATTCCTGCTTTTACTGGTTTGGGTGCTCCTTATTGGAATTCTGATGTAAGGGGTCAAATTACAGGCATTACTAGAGATACTTCAAAGGCTGATATTGCCATGGCTGCATTAAAATCAATATGTTATCAAACGAGAGATCTTCTTGAGTGTCTGCTTAACGATACAGAAGTAAAGAGAAATGATTTTACTATTCGTGTTGATGGAGGCATGTCTAAAAACAATCTTATGATGCAATTATTATCGGATATTACCCAAGTAAGAATTGAAAGGCCTTTGAATCAAGAGTCTACTGCTATGGGTGCAGCTTACTTAGCTGGAATGAAATCTGGTATATACAAAGATGTTGCAGAGGTCGAGAAATTGTGGAAGACTGACCGCAAATTTGAGCCTGCTATTTCGTTGGACGAGGCAGATCAACAATATAATAGGTGGTTAAAAACTGTTAAAGGACTGATGAATAATGGTTGATGTAAAAAATAGTGTTTCAAAAGAAGAATGGGAAACAAGACAAGACTTGGCTGCATTCTATCGAACAATTCCATATTTTGGTTGGGATGATTTAATATTTACACATATATCTGCTAAAGTTCCTGGGACTGAAGATGAATTTCTAATTAACCCTTATGGTTTTTTGTTTGATGAAATAACTGCTTCAAACTTGGTGAAAGTTAATTTAAAGGGAAAAATACTCAGTGACACAAATAATTTTATAAATCCTGCAGGTTTTACTATTCATAGTGCAATACATGAGTCAAGAGAGGATGCACATTGTATTGTACATCTTCACTCAAATGATGGCGTGGCAGTAGCCTCATTGAAAGATGGTTTGTTACCTTTATCACAAACTGGAATGTTAGTCAGAAGTCAAATCGCATATCACGATTATGAAGGAGTTGCTCTTTTTGATGAAGAAAAAGAAAGATTGGTAAAGGATCTTGGTGAAGCACGATTAATGATACTTAGAAATCACGGAACATTAGCTTTAGGTAAAAATGTTGCAGAAGCATTTACAAATATATATTTCTTAGAGAAAGCATGCTCTTATCAAGTGAGAGCTCTTTCTGGAAATCTTGAATTGAACTATCCCTCAGAGGAATCAATTGAAACAACAAGACAACAAGGTGAGGGAAGAGAAATGGCTGCGGCTTTGCTATGGCCTGCAGTCAAAAGAAAGATGGAGCGACTAGATTCATCTTTTCTTAATTAATCATAATAAATAAGGAGTTATAGATGAAAGTATTGTGTATTTTATACGATGATCCAAAAGGAGGAATGCCATCAAGTTATCCTGTGGAGACTTTGCCAAAAATTGAAAAGTATCCAGATGGTCAAACATTACCAACACCAAAAGGGATAGATTTTAATCCTGGTGAATTACTTGGATGTGTCTCTGGTGAGTTAGGTCTAAGAAAATTTCTTGAGGATGCTGGCCATACTTTGGTAGTCACAAATGATAAAGATGCGCCTGGATGCGCAGCGGAAAAAGAACTTGTTGACGCTGATGTAGTAATTTCTCAACCTTTCTTTCCGTTCTATTTAACAAAAGAACGTATTGCTATGGCTAAGAATTTAAAAATGGCAATAACTGCCGGTATTGGTTCAGACCATGTTGATTTGCAAGCTGCTATGGAGAATAAAATTGATGTTATGGAAGTTACCTTCTGTAATTCAAGGTCTGTAGCTGAGCATATTGTAATGATGATTTTATCTTTGGTAAGAGATTATCATAATCAATACCGAATTATTAATGAAGGTGGATGGAATATTGCAGATGCAGTTCAGAGATCATACGACCTTGAGGGTATGCATGTAGGAACTGTTGCAGCTGGAAGGATAGGTTTAGATGCATTAAGAAAACTCAAGCATTTTGATGTTCACATGCATTATTTTGACAGACATAGATTACCAGAGTCAGTAGAAAATGAATTAAATTTGACTTTTCATGATTCCGTTGAGTCAATGGTTGCAGTATGCGACGTTGTTACAATTAATTGTCCACTTCACCCTGAAACTGAAAACCTCTTTGACGATGAGATGATCGGTAAAATGAAAAAAGGAGCATATATTGTAAATACTGCACGCGGTAAAATCTGTAATCGCGATGCAATTGCTCGTGCCTTAGAGTCAGGTCAATTAAGTGGCTATGCTGGTGATGTATGGTTTCCACAACCTGCTCCAAATGATCATGTATGGAGAACGATGCCAAATCATGGAATGACACCACATACCTCAGGAACCTCGCTATCAGCTCAAGCAAGATACGCGGCTGGTGTAAGGGAAATTCTTGAATGTTTCCTCGCTGGAGAAGATCAAAGAACAGAATATACAATTGTTAAAGATGGCGCACTTGCTGGTACCGGTGCCCACTCTTATAGTGAAGGCTCTGCTACAAGTGGTTCAGAAGAAGCGGCAAAATACCAAAGAAAATAGTCTAAATTTTATATTGGGACGGAATAAAATCCGTCCTATATAATATATTTATGCTTAGCGTATTTAAAAACTATTTCTCACATTCCACCATTCATGGATTCTTCTTAATGGCAGCTTTCGGACTCTTTTTTATTGTTTCGAACAGTCTATTAAAAGATTATTTATTTTGGTTTTTTATTCCAATTATTTTAGCGCCTTTTTACGAGTGGTATGTTCATAAGTACCAATTGCACCGAGAGCTCACAAAAAAAGAAGGTTGGTATAGAAGATATCAGATCGTATTACACCATGGGCATCATAAAGATCCTGATAATATAAAACTTCAATTTGCACCATGGAGATACTTAATTTATACATACGGACAAGTATATCTATTTTACTCTCTCATACTTTGGAGTTTTCCTGCAGCTATGGTTCCCTTTACAGGCCATCTTGTTTACCATCTATGGTACGAATGGGTACATCTAGCTCATCACTCAAAAGAGTATAAGCCAGTTTCTATGCTTGGAAAAAAATTAAGAGATGCACATATGAGTCATCATTTTCATAATGAAAATTATAATTGGGGAATTACTAATATGATTGGTGATTATTTTTTTGGAACCTTAAAGGATAATAAGTCTATAAAAAAAAGTACTACTGCAAAGTCTATAGCAGGCTATACAGATTAAATTAGTGGTGCCCCCACACGGACTTGAACCGCGAACCTATTGATTACAAATCAATTGCTCTACCAATTGAGCTATAGGGGCGAAACCAATAAAACTTTTAAATTTTTAAGTTTTAATTGTCCATAATTATTTGTAAAATACGAGTATGAAAAAATTCTTAGATTTTATTGGTGGTCAAATTGCTTTAGCATATTTAGTAGTATTCTTTATTTTAGTTATCTCAATGATAGCTCTAGCTTTTTAAGTTTATATTTGAAACATGAAACATCATTATAGCTGCTGTATTTGAAACATTTAAACTCTCAAGGTTATCATTCATCTTAATCTTAAGACTTTCATCACAGAGTGAGTCAGTGATTTTCCTCATACCCTTGTTCTCTGATCCTAAAACAAAAACGATTTTTTTTGGAAATTTTATTTCTGTTATTGAGCTTTTAGCCTTCATATCTAAGCCATAAATCCAATAACCATTATCTTTTAATATTTTGATACAAGAGCTAATATTTTGGATTTTCGTAAATGGCACTTTATCTATAGCACTAGATGCAGTTTTTGCTAGAAACGAATTCTCAGTTACTGAATTATTATTTGTTAATATTATACCATCAATATTAAATGCAAGAGCAGATCTAAAAATTGCACCAACATTTTGTGGATCATCTAGTTGATCTAATAAAAAGATAATAGACCTTTCCTCATTTAAATTTTTAATAAAATCTGAAAGTTGAGGCGTTTGTATTTTTTCAACTCTTAAACAAATGCCTTGATGATTTGAAATACCCTTTAAAAGTAAGTCAATTTCATCTCTTTTTTTTATAGAGGATATAATATTTATATTATCTAGTTTTATTTCATTTTTGAGTTTTTTTTCAGCTTCTGAAGTGAAATAAACTTCGTATTTAACTCTATTCTTATTCATTAGAGCTCCAACCACAGCATGATGTCCGTATATCCAGTAATCAGAATTTTGCCTTTTTTTTGGGAGTTTTTTTGATCTCTTGCTCATTACTTCAATAATTTAACATTTATAATTAAATTAGGTTTAAAAATATTAATATTTATTGATTTAGGGTCTTTTTTTCCATATAAGTCACCCCTTAAGGTTCTATAGACTAAGTCTAGGGAAACTTATCTTGAGATGTTGAAAACTATCTCGGGAGGGGTGCCCGAGTGGTTAAAGGGGACGGGCTGTAAACCCGTTAGCTATGCTTACGTTGGTTCGAATCCAACCCCCTCCACCACGTTAAGGTACCTTAGGGTAGCTTGAAGGAATAAGCGGGTGTAGCTTAGTGGTAAAGCTCCAGCCTTCCAAGCTGATTACGAGGGTTCGATTCCCTTCACCCGCTCCAAAACAACGAAGACTAAAAACTGAGAGGAACAAAAAAAAATGGCTAAAGAAAAATTCGATCGAAGTAAACCACACTGTAATGTAGGAACTATCGGTCACGTAGATCATGGTAAAACAACTTTGACCGCGGCAATAACAAAAGTATTATCAGAGTCAGGTGGAGCAGAATTTACTGCATATGATGCAATCGATAAGGCTCCTGAAGAAAAAGAACGTGGAATTACGATTTCAACAGCCCACGTTGAATACACAACAGACGCAAGACACTATGCGCACGTTGACTGCCCAGGACACGCAGACTATGTAAAAAATATGATAACAGGTGCTGCACAAATGGATGGAGCAATATTAGTTGTAAATGCTGCAGATGGACCGATGCCACAAACTAGAGAGCATATTCTTCTTGCTCGTCAAGTTGGTGTTCCTGCAATAGTAGTTTACTTAAATAAAGTCGATCAAGTAGATGATGCAGAACTATTAGAGCTTGTTGAAGTTGAGATCAGAGACATTTTAAATGAATATGAGTTTCCTGGTGATACTACACCAATAGTTAAAGGCTCAGCATTGGCAGCAGTAGAAAGTAGAGACGATGAAATTGGAAAAAATTCAATTGTGGAACTTATGAAAGCTGTAGACGATCACATTCCTCAACCTGAGCGTGATAAGGATAAGCCATTCCTTATGCCAATTGAGGATGTATTTTCAATCTCTGGCCGTGGTACAGTTTGCACAGGAAGAGTTGAAAGCGGCATCGTTAAAGTTGGCGAAGAGCTTGAAATAGTTGGTATTAAAGAAACACAAAAAACAACTTGTACTGGGGTTGAGATGTTCCGAAAACTCTTAGATACTGGTGAAGCAGGTGACAATATTGGTGCACTTTTAAGAGGTATTGAGAGAGACCAAGTTGAAAGAGGTCAAGTTCTTGCGCATGTTGGTTCTATTACACCACATACAAAATTTAAATGTGAGGCTTATGTATTAAAGAAAGAAGAGGGAGGCAGACATACTCCTTTCTTCACAAATTATCGTCCGCAGTTTTATTTCAGAACAACGGATGTTACAGGTGTTTGTAAGCTTCCAGATGGAACTGAGATGGTTATGCCTGGTGACAATATTGCAATGGAGATAGAACTTATAGCTCCGATTGCCATGGATAAAGGTGTGCGTTTCGCAATACGAGAAGGTGGACGTACAGTTGGATCAGGTGTTGTAACAGAAATTATCTCATGACTGGAGGAGTGTAGCTCAACTGGTAGAGCACCGGTCTCCAAAACCGGGGGTTGGGGGTTCGAGTCCCTTCGCTCCTGCCACTTAAGGTAAACCATATGAAGCCATTTAAATTTATTCAAGAAGTTAGAAGAGAAGGAAGTAAAGTAACTTGGCCTACTTCTAGAGAAACTCTAACTGGTTCTATAATGGTTGTGTTGATTACTGCTTTTGCAGCAGTTTTTTTTCTAATTATTGATCAGATATTTAGTTTTGGATTAGATAAACTTATTGGAGTTGCAGTTTAAAAATGACACATAAATGGTACATAGTTCACGCATATTCTGGTTTTGAAAAAAAGGTTGCTGCAGCAATTTTAGAAAAAGCAAAAACAAAAAATATCGAGTCTGCATTCAGTGAAATAGTTGTTCCAACTGAAGAAGTTGTTGAGGTAAAAAAAGGAAAAAAGAGAAATGCTGAAAAAAAATTTTTCCCAGGTTATGTACTGACTAAAATGGAGATGACTGACGAAACTTATCATATGGTTAAGGCTTTACCAAAAGTAAGCGGCTTTCTTGGTCACACACAAGGAAAACCATCTGCAGTTCCTGAGAGTGAGATAAATAAGATTTTACAAGATATTGAAGAAGGTGTAACTAGTCCTAAACCATCTATTACATTTGAAGTTGGAGAGCAAGTAAGAGTGAGTGATGGACCCTTCGCTTCTTTTAATGGCCTAATCGAAGAAATAGATGAAGAAAGGGCAAGAGTAAAAGTATCTGTTTCAATATTTGGCAGATCAACACCAGTAGAATTGGAGTATACACAAGTAGAGAAAGCATAATGGCAAAAGAGATTGAAGGCACATTAAAACTACAAGTACCTGCAGGACAGGCAAATCCATCTCCACCAGTTGGACCTGCCCTTGGACAAAGAGGCATTAACATTATGGACTTTTGCAAAATGTTTAATGACAAAAGTAAAAATGAGCAACCAGGCGTTATGCTGCCTGTTGTAGTCACATACTTTACAGATAAGAGTTTTACGATGGACATAAAACTCCCACCTGCGTCTTTCTTTATTAAAGAGGCTTTAAAAATAAAAAAAGGATCTAAAGAACCTGGAAGAGATATCATTAATACTATTTCCATCAAACAATGTGAAGAAATAGCTGAGAAGAAATTAAAAGACTTGAATGCTAATACTGTAGAGCAAGGTGTTAAAATAATTGTAGGATCTGCAAAGTCCATGGGTATAGAGGTAACAGGATAATGGGTAAAAGATTAAAAAATATTATTGCTGAAAATGATTTTTCAAAAAGTTACTCTCTTGAAGAGGCAGTTGAAATGGCCATTAAAACATCAACAACCAAGTTTAATGAAACTATTGATATTTGTATGAATTTAAATATTGATCCAAAAAATGGTGAGCAAAACGTTAGAGGTAAGATTAAGCTCCCAAAAAGTCTTGGAAAAAATGTTAAGGTCTGTGTGTTCGCATCTGATGATAAACAAAAAGAAGCTAAAGATGCTGGTGCCGATATTGTAGGATCAGATGAACTTGTAGAAAAAGTAGGAAATGGATTTGTTGATTTTGATAGATGTATTTCAACCCCAGACATGATGTCCAAAGTTGGTAAATTGGGAAAAGTTCTCGGACCTCGTAACCTAATGCCAAATCCAAAGTTAGGAAGTGTAACAAATGATTTAAAACAAGCAGTTGAGGACGCTAAAGCAGGTGAACTAGAATTTAAAAATAGTGACACATTAGTTCAGGCGGGAATTGCAAAATCCGATTTTGAAAAGAGTGATGTAATAAATAATATAAAATTTTTCTATGAGACTATTTCAAAAGAAAGACCTTCAGGAATTAAGGGGGATTTTATAAAAAAAGTTTCAATAAGTCCTACTATGGGGCCAGGTATTAATGTGAATTTAAATTCTTTTGTAGCGTAAATATGAAAAGAGAACAAAAAGAACTATTTATTAAGAATTTGAAAACTATTTTGAGTGAAAATAGCCTTGTACTAGTCTTTCATTATAGAGGAATGTCTATGACTGATATGACTGATTTAAGAGTTCAGTCTTTCAACTCAGGCTGTAATATAAAAGTTACTAAAAATAGATTAACAAAACTGGCCCTTGAGGGTTCAGATAAATCTGAGTTATCAGACCTTTTTGACGGGCCCACAGCGATAGCCTACTCAAATGACCCTGTGCAATTGACTAAGCTATTGACGAATTTCGCTAAAAATAACAGTAATTTAGTTATCCTTGGTGGAATAATGGATAATGAAATTTTAACTGTTGAAAAAATTGAAATTTTATCTAAATTGCCATCTCTCGAGGAAATAAGGGCACAATTAATAGGTTTGATAAGTTCACCTGCGCAGAAAATTGCTTCAGTTTTAACTGCTCCATCAGGTGATTTAGCAAGAGTTTTTAACGCATATAGTAAGAAGTAATTTAATTAAGAAAGGGAAAAAACATGGCTGACCTCCAACAAATAGTTGATCAACTATCCGACTTAACAGTTATTGAAGCTGCTGAGTTATCAAAAATGCTAGAAGAGAAATGGGGCGTATCTGCTGCTGCACCGGTAGCCGTGGCCGCTACAGGAGCTGCACCTTCAGGTGATGCAGCCGCTGCAGAAGAAAAAGATGAATTTACAATTGTATTAGCTGCAGCTGGCGATAAAAAAATTAATGTTATTAAAGAAGTAAGAACAATAACTGGGTTAGGCTTAAAAGAAGCAAAAGATCTTGTTGAGGGTGCTCCTAAGGAACTGAAAACAGGTGTCTCAAAAGATGAGGCTAATGGCTTTAAAGAAAAGTTAGAAGCTGCTGGTGCAACTGTAGAACTTAAGTAATTTTTTAATATTTTTTACTCAATAGTTTGTAAAGCATAACTATTGTTCATAGGGCGTATACACATTAATGGTTAATACATTATCATTCACTGAACGAAAAAGAGTTCGTAAAAACTTTGGCAAGTTAAAAGAAGTTTCTAAATTCCCTAATCTTATCGAAATACAAAAAAAATCTTATGAAGATTTTTTACTTGAAAATGTAAATCCTTCTGAAAGACCTGAAAAAGGTCTTCAGAAAGTTTTTAAAAGTGTATTTCCCCTAGAAGACTTTTCTGGATCAGCGAGAATTGAATATATTGAGTATGACTTTCAGTCTCCTAAATTTGATGTTGATGAATGTCGTCAAAGGGATAAAACCTTTGCCGCGCCACTAAATGTAAAATTGAGATTGATTGTATTTGATATTGATGAAGAAACTGAGTCTAGAACTGTAAAAGATATTAAGGAACAAGAAATTTATTTGTGTGATTTACCTCTAATGACTCAAAAGGGAACATTTATTACAAATGGAACTGAGAGGGTAGTCGTTAGTCAGATGCATCGAAGTCCAGGGGTATTTTTTGATCATGATAATGGAAAGACTCATTCTAGTGGTAAATTGTTATTTGGAGCAAGAGTAATCCCATATAGAGGTTCATGGTTAGATATTGAATTTGACCATAAGGATATTATTCACTGTCGGATAGATAGAAAAAAGAAAATACCAATTACCACATTTCTCATGGCAATGGGAATTAAGCGTGATGAAATACTTTCTTTATTTTATGGCACTGAGACTTACTCGTTAAATGCAAAAGATGGTAAATGGAAGGTAGGTTTTAATCCAAAGAATATTAAGACTGGAAAGTTACAGAAGGGTCTTATCAATGCAGCTGATGGCAAGGTTGCTGTTAAACAGGGCACAAAATTAAACCCGGCAATAGCAAAAAAGCTATTTAATGACGGTCTTAAAAATTTATTATTAGACGATGATGAACTTATTGGTAAATTTATTGCTGATGACATAATCAATGAAAAAACAGGAGAAATTTATTTTGAATCATCTGATGAGATTACATCCGAAACAATTGAAAAAATTAAGGAACTAAAAATATCAAAAATACCGGTACTGGAAATAGATGGCATTAATATAGGTTCATTTATACGTGACACGCTAAGAGTGGATAAGAATATAAGTCCTGAGGAAGCAGTAGTTGAAATATACAAAGTACTAAGACCAGGTGAACCCCCGAATCTTGAGACGGCATTTGAAGTATTTAATTCACTATTTTTCAAATCAGAAAAATATGACCTCTCTGATGTTGGTAGAGTTAAAATGAATTACAGGCTTAACATAGAATGCTCTGATACTGTTACAGTGCTTCGCAGTGAAGACGTTATAGAAGTTATCAAAACGGTTATGGATTTAAGAACAGGAAAAGGTGAAGTTGATGATATTGATCACTTAGGCAACAGAAGAGTTAGGTCCGTTGGTGAATTAGTTGAAAATCAATTCAGAATGGGGCTTATAAGGATGGAAAGGTCAATCAAAGAAAGAATGAATTCTCTAGAAGTTGACGCTGCTACACCCCAAGATATAATTAATGCAAAGCCATTGGTTGCATCTCTTAAGGAATTTTTTGGAACTTCACAATTATCGCAATTTATGGATCAAACCAACCCTTTAGCTGAAATTACCCATAAAAGAAGACTATCAGCACTTGGACCCGGAGGACTTAGTAGAGAGAGAGCGGGGTTTGAAGTTAGAGATGTACATCCAACTCATTATGGCCGAATTTGTCCAATCGAAACCCCTGAGGGCCCAAATATTGGTTTAATTAATAGCTTGGCTTCTCACGCACGAGTGAATCAATATGGTTTTATTGAAAGTCCGTACCGAAAAGTAATTAAAGGTAAGGTTAGTAATGAAGTCGAGTATCTTCCAGCTATGGAAGAAGCAGATTTTACTATTGCTCAGGCTAACAGTGAGCTTGATGATAAAGGAAGTTTTATTACTAAATTGGTTTCTTGCCGTCGAAATGGTGATTTTGTAATGACTGTTCCGGAGGAAATAGATTATATGGATGTTTCACCTAAGCAGGTAGTTTCTTGTGCAGCATCTCTAATACCATTTCTTGAAAACGATGATGCTAATAGAGCTCTCATGGGGTCAAACATGATGAGACAGGCAGTCCCTCTCATACAAGCCGAATCTCCATTAGTAGGAACAGGAGTGGAAAAGGTCGTTGCTGTAGACTCTGGAGTAACTATAGTAGCAAATAGAGATGGTATTGTTGACAAGATTGATGGAAAAAGAATTGTTGTAAGAGTAACGGAAAAGATCAAAACGACCGAGTCGGGTGTTGATATTTACACCCTACAAAAATTTCAAAGATCAAATCAAAGCACATGCATTAATCAAAGACCTCTAGTAAAAGTTGGTGATAAGGTATCGAAAGGTGATATTATTGCAGATGGACCATCAACACACTTTGGTGAGCTTGGTTTAGGTCGCAATGTGGTTGTAGCATTTATGCCATGGAGAGGATATAATTTTGAAGACTCTATTTTAATCTCAGAAAAAATCGTTCAGGAAGACAAGTTTACTTCTATTCACATTGAAGAATTTGAAGTTATGTCAAGAGATACCAAGTTAGGATCAGAAGAAATAACAAGAGATATTCCGAACGCCGGCGATGAAATGTTACGTAATCTTGATGAAGCAGGTATCGTATATGTCGGAGCTGATGTTAATCCTGGTGATATTCTTGTTGGAAAAGTTACACCTAAAGGTGAAAGCCCTGTAACTCCAGAAGAGAAACTATTAAGAGCAATATTTGGTGAAAAAGCAACTGATGTTAAGGATACGTCTCTAAAACTTCCACCAGGTTCTAGCGGCATTGTTGTAGATGTAAAAGTATTCAATAGGTATGGAATAGAAAAAGATGATCGTGCTTTGTCTATTGAAAGAGATGAAATTGAAAAATTAGCAAATGATCGAGAAGCTGAGTTAGGCATTCTAAATAGAAATATAAAAGAAAGACTTATTTTGTTGATTAATGAAAAAAATGTAACAGAGTCGCCTGACGACATTGTAAGTCAAAATAAATACGATAAGACCACTTTGTCAGATATTAAGTTAGACTCTCTGTGGAAAATGAAACTTGAAAGTTCAAATGATCAAAATGAAATTGATAACTTAAAAAAACAATATGACATTGCTCGATCTGCAATACAAGCTCGCTTCGATAATAAAGTTGATAAAGTTCAAAGAGGTGATGAACTTTTGCCAGGCGTGATGAAAATGGTTAAAGTATTTGTAGCTGTTAAAAGAAAATTGCAGCCTGGAGATAAAATGGCGGGTAGGCACGGCAACAAGGGCGTAATAAGTAAAATTGCTCCAGTTGAAGACATGCCATATCTTGAAGATGGTAGAACGGTTGATATTGTATTAAATCCCTTAGGAGTTCCAAGCAGAATGAATGTAGGTCAAATATTAGAAACACATTTAGGTTGGGCATGCGCTGGAATTGGAGAGATAATTAATAAATCTCTTGCACAATATAAATCATCCAATGATCACTCTGTAATTGGAAAATCTCTCGAAAAAGTATATGGCAAAGATCAATATAAAAATGAAATTTCTTCATTAAGTAAAGATGAGCAAAAAGAACTTGCAATCAATATTGCCAATGGCGTTCCAATTAAAACACCAGTTTTTGATGGAGCTTCAGAGGCTGAAATATCAGAAATGTTGGGTGAAGCTGGTTTTGATAAAAGTGGTCAAACACAGCTATGGGATGGATTAACCGGTGAAAAGTTCGAGAGAAAAGTAACTGTAGGTTATATTTATATGCTTAAACTTCACCATTTAGTTGATGATAAAATACATGCAAGATCTATTGGTCCTTATAGTCTGGTAACACAACAACCACTTGGAGGTAAGGCTCAATTTGGTGGACAGAGATTTGGTGAAATGGAAGTTTGGGCTCTTGAAGCTTACGGAGCAGCTTATACTCTCCAAGAGATTTTGACTGTGAAATCTGATGATGTTGCAGGTAGGACGAAAGTTTATGAAACTATTATCAGAGGTGAAGATGTATTTCAATCTGGAACACCTGAGTCATTTAACGTTTTGATCAAAGAAATTAGGTCATTAGGTCTTAATATAGAACTTTCAAATTTGAATTAGGAAATACTATGAGTCAATCATTAATGAATATTTTTAACCCTGCCGCATCAAGAGATGATTTTAACCAGGTAAAAATATCAATTGCAAGCCCAGAAAGAATATTATCATGGTCATACGGTGAGATAAAAAAGCCTGAAACAATAAATTACAGAACTTTCAAACCAGAGAGAGATGGTCTTTTCTGTGCGAGAATTTTTGGTCCAATTAAAGATTATGAATGTCTATGTGGTAAATATAAAAGAATGAAATTCAAGGGCATCATTTGCGAGAAATGTGGTGTCGAGGTAACAAAAAAAGATGTAAGAAGAGAAAGAATGGGGCATATTCAGTTGGCTGCTCCTGTTGCTCATATATGGTTTTTAAAGTCCCTTCCTAGTCGTATAGCGTTAATGATGGATATGAAGTTAAAAGATCTTGAAAAAGTTCTCTATTTTGAAAAATTCATGGTTACTGAACCAGGATTAACACCATTAATACAAAATCAGTTACTTGATGAAGAAGAACTAGAAAATGCAAAAGAGGAACATGGAGAAGACTCATTTTCTGCTGGCATAGGTGCCGAAGCGGTTAGAAAAGTTCTTGAAAGAATTGAACTTGAGCCAGAGCTTGAAGCCTTGCGTACAAAGCTATCTGAAACGAAAGCGGTTGCATTATCAGAAAAATTAGTCAAAAGAATAAAAATTTTTGAAGCTTTCATATCCTCAGGAAATAGACCTGAATGGATGATACTAACTTCTGTGCCTGTTATTCCGCCAGAATTAAGGCCACTTGTTCCACTTGATGGAGGAAGATTTGCATCGAGTGATTTAAATGATTTGTATAGAAGAGTCATTAACAGAAATAACAGACTATCTAGACTTATTGAATTGAGAGCGCCGGATATAATTATTAGAAATGAAAAGAGGATGCTTCAAGAATCCGTTGACGCCCTATTTGACAATGGAAGAAGGGGAAGAGTCATCACTGGAACAAATAAAAGACCTCTAAAATCACTTGCTGAAATGCTAAAGGGTAAACAGGGTCGATTTAGACAAAATTTATTAGGTAAAAGAGTTGATTACTCGGGAAGATCTGTAATTGTCGTAGGTCCCGAATTAAAATTACATCAGTGCGGCTTACCAAAGAAAATGGCAATCGAGCTATTTAAACCATTCATATATGCTAGGTTAGAGTCTCTAGGGTTAGCGACTACGCTTAAGCAAGCTAAGAAAATGGTTGAAAAAGAACGTCCAGAAGTATGGGACGTGTTAGATCGCGTAATTAGGGAGCATCCAGTAATATTAAATAGGGCACCAACACTTCACAGGCTTGGTGTACAGGCCTTTGAGCCAGTTTTAATTGAAGGTAAGGCAATTCAACTTCATCCCTTAGTATGTACTGCATTTAATGCTGATTTTGATGGTGATCAGATGGCTGTACATGTACCTTTAAGCTTAGAAGCTCAGCTTGAGGCAAGAGTTCTTATGATGTCAACAAACAATATACTCAATCCTGCAAATGGAAAACCAGTTATTGTTCCAAGTCAGGATATTGTATTAGGCATTTATTATCTATCACAAGAAAAAGAAAATGAGCCAGGACAAGGATTAGTATTTAAAGATATTTATGAAGTACAGCAGGCTCTTGAAAACAATGCAACAACAGTTCATGCTAAGATTCATGCAAGAATCAATTTTATTGACTCTGATGGTAGCAAAAAATTAAAAAGAATTGAAACAACGCCTGGAAGAATGCTACTCTGGAATCTAGTCCCACAACATAAAGATCTTGACCCTAAACTTGTTAACCGACTATTAGGGAAAAAGGAAATATCAGGTCTCATTGATACTGTATATAGATATTGCGGACAAAAAGATACAGTGATATTCGCTGACCAATTAATGGCATTAGGTTTCCACTATGCTTATAAGGCAGGTATTTCATTTGGAAAAGATGATATGATTATCCCGGAGACAAAAGAAAAACTTGTCTCCGAAACAGCGGGTCAAATAGAAAAATATGAAAAACAGTATAATGACGGTTTGATTACCAACAGGGAGAAGTACAACAAAGTAATTGATGCATGGGCTAAGTGTACGGATCGTGTTGCTCAAGAAATGATGAACGAAATATCTTCCAAAAAATTTGACGAAGAAACTAAAAGAGAAATGCCAATAAATTCGATTTATATGATGGCAAACTCAGGTGCTCGTGGCTCCGCAGCGCAAATGAAGCAGTTATCTGGCATGCGAGGTCTTATGGCTAAGCCATCTGGTGATATAATAGAAACACCTATTATCTCAAATTTCAAGGAAGGCTTAAATGTACTTGAGTATTTTAATTCAACACATGGCGCAAGAAAAGGCCTTGCTGATACGGCATTAAAAACAGCAAACTCTGGGTATTTAACAAGACGACTTTGTGACGTTGCCCAGGACTGTACGATTTCTGAACCTGACTGTGGAACAGATAGTGGAGTATGGATTTCTGATGTTGTCGAGGGGGGAGAAGTAATAATTTCTATTGCAGACAGAGTGTTAGGAAGGTTTCTACAGAACGATGTAAACCATCCGATTACTGGGGAAAACATAGCAAAAAAAGATGATTATGTAGATGAGATTGTTGCAGAAAAAATTGAAACGGCAGGTATCCAAAGCGTTTATATTAGATCTCCACTAACATGTGACAGTAAAAGAGGTATTTGCGTAAAGTGTTATGGCCGCGATTTAGCAAGAGGATTTCTTGTAAATGAAGGTGAAGCTGTTGGAATGATAGCTGCACAATCAATAGGTGAGCCTGGTACTCAACTTACTATGAGAACTTTCCATATCGGTGGTGCTGCTCAAATTAATGATCAATCATTTATTGAGATTAATACTGATGGAATATTTAAAATTTTAAACAAAAATACTGTTGAAGACAGTAATAATGATTTGATTGTAATGGGTAGGAACTGTCAATTAGCTATACAAGATGATAACGGAAGAGAACTCGCAAATTATAAAGTTCCTTATGGTACAAAAATATTGGTAGAGGAAGATTCTAAAGTAAATAGCGGTACAAAAATTTGTGAATGGGATCCATTTACAAACCCAGTTATATCAGAAAAATCAGGAACAGCTAATTACGTGGATATGGAAGAAGGGATTTCTCTTATTGAGGAAACTGAGGAAAAGACAGGATTAACATATATTAAAGTTAAGGACTGGAAATCAGATCCAAAAGGAAGTGAGTTAAAGCCACGAATTACACTAAGAGATGAAAATGGTGAAGTTATACTTCTTGCAAACGGTAATGAAGCTAGATACTTCTTACCACCCGACTCAATTCTTTCTGTAGCAGATGGATCAGAGGTTCATGCAGGTGATGTTCTGGCCAGAACTCCTAAGGCCGCTTCAAAAACAAAGGATATCACTGGAGGTTTGCCGAGGGTTGCAGAGTTATTCGAAGCAAGAAAACCAAAAGACCATGCGATTATTTCTGAGACTTCTGGTGTAATCTCTTTTGGAAAAGACATTCGAGGCAAACAAAAAGTAATAATTACTCCTGAAAAAGATGGCGATCCTATAGAAGTCTTAATACCAAAAGGAAAGCATATTGCTTATCAAGAAGGTGAAACTATTGAGAAGGGAGACTACTTATTAGATGGTAACCCAGATCCTCATGATATATTGGAAATTTTAGGTATCGAAGCACTTGCTGATTATTTAATAAACGAGGTACAAGAGGTTTACAGATTGCAAGGCGTTTTAATTAACGAT
Organism: uncultured Pelagibacteraceae bacterium; assembly: GCA_902617525.1. Classification (GTDB taxonomy): domain Bacteria; phylum Pseudomonadota; class Alphaproteobacteria; order Pelagibacterales; family AG-422-B15; genus CACNXQ01. The sequence goes on from CACMWW010000008.1 coordinate 30,177, forward strand.
AAGCACATAGAAGTCTTGTGCAGGCAGATGTTACAGAAAGTTCATATTACGGAAATTGGTGATAGTTCATTTATTAAAGGTGAAGAAATAGATAGGTTTGAATTCTTAACCACAAACGAACAACTAGAGGGTGAAGGGAAGAAACCTGCCATAGCAAAACCTGTGTTGCTAGGTATTACAAAAGCATCTCTTCAAACAAGGTCTTTCATTTCAGCCGCATCTTTCCAAGAAACTACAAGAATTCTTACTGATGCATCAATTAAAGGTAAAATGGATCGCCTTGAGGGACTCAAAGAGAACGTAATTGTTGGAAGATTAATTCCTGCAGGAACAGGAAGAACCTTCAATCAAATTGAAAATAAGGCGAAATTGTTGGATAAAGAGGCGAAAATTGAAATTGAGGCAATTCAGGCAAAGAAAGAGCAAGAATCAGCTGAAATACAGGAGAATTCCTAACAAATTTTGTTGACCTGCATAAACTATTAAGTATTATTCGGCATTCTTAAATAGTAGGCGGTAGAGAAATCTAAACGCTACTTTTTATTAATTTTTAAAATAGTTAACCTTTAAGTTGTAAAGACTGGAGATATTTTATGCCGACTATAAGTCAGCTGATTAGAAAACCTAGAACCAAAGTTCAAAAAAGAAATAAGGTTCCAGCATTAAAAGCTAACCCTCAAAAGCGAGGAGTTTGCACTAGAGTTTATACAACTACTCCTAAAAAACCTAACTCAGCATTACGAAAAGTTGCGAGAGTTAGACTTACAAATGGATTTGAAGTTACAAGTTACATTGGCGGTGAGGGTCATAATTTACAGGAACACTCAGTAATATTAATTCGAGGCGGTCGTGTTAAAGACTTGCCAGGAGTTCGTTATCACACTGTAAGAGGAGTTTTAGATACTCAAGGTGTTGGCGAAAGAAAACAACGTCGTTCATTATATGGAACGAAGAAACCTAAATAAATGTCTAGAAGAAGAAAAGCTCAAATTAGAGAAGTACTACCAGATCCGGTTCATGGAAGTAAAGTTCTTACAAAATTTACAAATGCTATTATGCTTGATGGCAAGAAGACTGTTGCAGAGGCAATAATAAATAAATCATTTACAAATATTGAAAGTAAAACTGGTGAACCCCCAATGAATGTTTTCAACAAAGCAATAGAAAATGTAAGACCACTTGTTGAGGTAAGATCACGTCGAGTAGGTGGGGCAACTTACCAAGTCCCAGTTGAGGTTAAAAGCAACAGGTCGCAAGCTCTAGCAATTAGATGGATTGTTAATGCAATAAGAAACCGTAAAGAAAAAAGTTTAGTTGATAAATTAAGTTCTGAATTAATGGACGCAGCTGGTAACAAAGGATCGGCAATAAAAAAAAGAGAAGATACTCACAAAATGGCAGAAGCAAATAAAGCTTTTGCACACTTCAGGTGGTAATATGACAAGAGAATACGCACTGCAGAAATATAGAAACATAGGGATCATGGCTCACATTGATGCAGGGAAAACCACTACTACTGAAAGAATTCTTTATTACACCGGTAAAAGTCACAAAATCGGAGAAGTTCATGATGGTGCAGCTACTATGGACTGGATGGAACAAGAGCAAGAAAGAGGAATTACAATTACTTCAGCAGCAACTACATGTTTTTGGAATGATCATAGAATTAATATAATTGATACTCCAGGCCACGTTGACTTTACTATTGAAGTTGAGAGATCACTTAGAGTTCTTGACGGTGCTGTCGCAGTATTTGATGGTGTTGCTGGTGTTGAACCTCAGACTGAAACTGTATGGAGACAAGCGAATAGATACAAGGTTCCAAGAATGTGCTTTGTTAACAAGATGGATCGTACCGGAGCTGATTTCTATAAATGCCTTGATATGATTAAAGATAGACTTCAAGCAAATGCTTTAGTTTTACAAATTCCCTATGGAAGTGAGTCTGATCTTAAGGGTGTTATTGATCTTGTAAAAAATAAAGCAATTGTTTGGGCAAATGAAGATCTTGGAGCTAAATATGAGTACACAGAGATCCCAGAAGAATTAAAAGAGACGGCTGAAAAATATCGATCTGAAATGGTTGAAATGGCAGTTGAGCAGGATGAAGAGGTTTTAGAAAAATATTTAGATGGGGAAGAGCCTGATGAAGAAACTCTTAACCGTTGTATTAGAAAAGGTACTATCAATTTTGAGTTCGTTCCAATTTTAACAGGTAGTGCATTTAAAAATAAAGGTGTACAACCACTTCTAGACGCCATCGTAAACTTTATGCCAGATCCTAGTGAGGTACAACAAGCTACGGGCAATATACCAGGCAAAGAAGAAGAAGAAATAAGAAAAGCATCAGATGAAGAGCCTTTTTCTGCATTAGCATTTAAAGTTGCTAACGATCCTTTCGTAGGCTCTCTCACGTTTACAAGAATCTATTCAGGAAAGTTAGAAGCTGGTTCAACAATTATGAATTCTGTTAAAGGTGATAAGGAAAGAATTGGAAGAATGCTACTTATGCATGCAAATAACAGAGAAGATATTAAAACTGCGTATGCTGGTGATATTGTTGCGATAGCAGGGTTGAAAGATACCATAACTGGTGAAACTTTATGTGACTCTCAGAAGCCAATCATATTAGAATCAATGGATTTTCCTGATCCAGTAATTGAAATTGCTGTTGAACCAAAAACAAAAGCTGACCAAGAAAAAATGGGAGAAGCGCTTGCTCGACTTGCTAAAGAAGACCCTTCTTTTAGAGTAACTTCTGATGATGAGTCTGGGCAAACTGTTATTAAAGGAATGGGTGAGCTTCATTTGGATATTATTGTTGACCGAATGAAACGAGAGTTCAAGGTTGAAGCTAATGTAGGAGCTCCACAGGTTGCTTACAGAGAAACAATATCTAAAGAGGTTGAGGTAACATATACACATAAAAAACAAAGTGGAGGCGCTGGTCAGTTCGCTGAAGTAAAAATCATTGTTGAGGGATGTGAACCGGGAACAGGACGATTATTTGAAGACAAAATTAAGGGAGGTAATATACCTAAAGAGTATATTCCAGGAGTTGAAAAAGGAATTGAGGGTGTTGCTGATACTGGCGTCATAGCCGGCTTCCCTATTATTGATTATAAAGTAACTTTAATCGATGGAAAATATCACGATGTAGATTCTAGTAGTTTAGCTTTTGAGATAGCTGGAAGAATGGCGTTTAAAGATGCTTGTCAAAAAGCAGGCCCAAAACTTCTTGAGCCTGTTATGAGAGTTGAGGTAGTTACGCCTGAAGAGTTTATGGGGGATGTTATAGGCGATTTGAGTAGTCGAAGGGGTCAAGTTAGTGGTAGTGAAGCTAGAGGTAATACAACTGCAATTAGCTCAATGGTGCCTCTTGCCAATATGTTTGGCTATGTAAACACACTACGGTCTATGACTCAGGGAAGAGCTCAATATTCAATGTTTTTTGATCATTATGAGCAAGTACCGCAAAATGTTCAAGATGAGGTAAAAGCAAAATTTGCTTAAGGAATTTAAATGGAAAATCAAAATATCAAAATAAGATTGAAGGCTTTTGACCATGGTGTACTTGATAAATCATCAGTGGAAATCGTTGATACAGCTAAAAGAACTGGAGCAATGGTGAAAGGCCCAATACCATTACCCACAAATAATGAAAAGTTTACAGTTCTTAGATCTCCCCATGTTAACAAAAAAAGCAGAGAACAATTCGAGATCAGGACTCATAAGAGATTAATTGAGATAGTTGACCCAACCCCACAAACAGTCGATGCACTAATGAAATTAGATTTAGCTTCAGGAGTTGATGTAGAAATCAAATTATAAGATATGAGATCAGGTATTATAGCAAAAAAAATTGGAATGAGTAATTTGTACACACAAAGTGGAACAAATATTCCTGTTACTGTACTTCATGTTGAAAATTGTAAAATTATTGATCGAATTACATCAGAAAACGAAAATTCAGACAAGGTATTGGTTGGTGCCTGCAAGTTAAAAAAAACATCAAAATCACAGAAGGGCTTCTTTGATAAAAAAAAATCAGATGCTTATAAATATCTTAGAGAGTTTGAAATTAGTAAAGACCAAGAGATTAAAAGTGGAGATGAATTGAAAGCAAGTCATTTTAAGGAAGGTCAATTTATTGATGTATCTGGTTACACGAAAGGAAAAGGGTTTGCTGGTGTAATGAAACGTCATAATTTCTCCGGCTTGAGAGCCTCTCATGGTGTTTCAGTTTCACATCGAAGCCATGGATCTACAGGTCAGTGCCAAGACCCTGGTAAAGTTTTCAAAGGAAAAAAGATGGCGGGACAATACGGAGATGTTCATAAAACTCTTCAAAGCTTACAGGTTGTAAAGGTTGATGACCAAAAAAATCTAATCTGTGTAAAAGGAGCTACACCAGGTTCAAGGGGAACTTGGTTAGTTGTTGAGGACTCGATTAAAAAAGATGGCATTAAAGAAATAGAAGCCACACCAGTAAAAGCAGAAAAAGAAGATAAGAAGGAAAAATAAGTAAATGCAAATTGACATGCACAAAATAGATGGAAAAAAGAGTGGGTCGGTCAATTTGAAAGATCAATTATTCAATAGTAAATCCGATTTTAGTGTTGTTGGCTCTCTAGTTAGATGGAATGAGTCTAACCAGAAACCTCTAAGAGCTAGGACTAAAAACAGGTCTGAAGTAAAAGGAACAACACAAAAGCTAGGAAGACAAAAGGGAAGTGGAGGAGCTAGACACGGTTCCAAAAAAGCAAATATATTTAGAAGTGGAGGAATGGCTCATAACTTAAGAGGAGTTCGTTCATTAAAAAAGATGCCAAAACGAACTAGGCAAGAGGCTTTGAAGCATATTCTTTCTGATAAAATCAAAAACAACAATTTGATAATTGTTGAAGAACTTAAAATAGCAGAGCCAAAGACAAAAACACTAGTTAAAAGCCTCTCAGATTTAAATGTACACTCTGCATTAATACTAGAGGGTGATAAACCTGATAATAATTTTGCATTGGCATCAAGAAACTTAAAAAATATAAAGTACTCAAGTATAAATAATTTTAATGCACTCGACTTACTTGGATTTGAAAAATTGATCATGAGTAAGAATGCTTTAGAAATACTTGAGAATAGGATTAATTAAAATGGCTACAATTAAAGATTTCAAAACAATAATCAAACCTATTATTACAGAAAAGTCCTCAATGGGTTCAGAATATAATCAAGTTACATTCCAAGTTCAGAAAACAAGTTCAAAGAAAGAAATTAAATTAGCAATTGAAAATATTTTCAAAGTTAAAGTAAAAAAAGTAAATACTTCAATCGTTAAGGGTAAGCTTAAATCATTTAGAGGTTCTCTTGGTAAAAGGTCGGATTACAAGAAGGCATTCGTTACCCTCGAAGATGGTCAAACAATTGATATTAATGCGGGAGTATAAATAAATGGCACTTAAAAAATTCAGACCTAACACGCCCGGAACCAGAGGACTTACTCTAGTTGATAAAAAAGGATTATGGAATGGTAAACCAGTAAAATCACTCACCACTGGTATCTCTAAAAAAGGTGGACGAAATAATACAGGCAGGATCACTATGAGAAGAAAAGGTGGAGGGCATAAATCAAAATATAGAATAATTGATTTCAAAAGAAATAAGATAGATGTGAGTGCGAATGTAGAAAGAATAGAATATGATCCAAATAGATCTTCATATATAGCATTGATTAAATATGATGACGGTATTCAAAGTTATATATTGGCCCCAAAAGATATAAAGGTTGGAGATAAAGTAATTTCTGGATCAAAAAAAGAAATCAGAGATGGAAATTGCATGCCCATGTCTGACATCCCTGTAGGCGTTGACATACATAACATCGAATTAAAATCAGGAAGCGGTGCACAATTAGCAAGGTCTGCAGGCACATCAACCCAAATAGTTGGAAAATCTAATGGTTATGTCGCTATTAAGTTGCCATCAGGGGAACAGCGAAAAATTAGAGAAGAATGTCGAGCTACAATAGGTGTTTTATCAAATATTGATAAAAAAAACCAAAAGCTAGGCAAGGCTGGTAGGAACAGGTGGCTTGGTAAAAGACCATCTGTCAGAGGAGTTGCTATGAATCCTATCGACCATCCGCACGGTGGTGGTGAAGGTAAAACTTCTGGTGGAAGAGACCCTGTAACTCCATGGGGTAAACCTACAAAGGGAAAGAAGACAAGAAATAATAAAAGAACTGATAAATTTATTATTAAAAGAAAAACGGATAAGAAAGCAAGAATAGAGGTATAAATGACAAGATCTGTTTGGAAGGGACCATTTGTTGATAGCCATTTATTAAAAAAAGTAAAAGCGGCATCCGATTCTGGTGGCAATAGTGTCATTAAGACTTGGTCTAGAAGATCAACTATATTGCCAGAATTTGTGGGTGTAAATTTTGCTGTTCACAATGGCAAAAGATTTATACCTGTAAACGTAACTGAAGACATGGTTGGCCATAAACTCGGAGAGTTTTCTCCTACAAGAACTTTTAATGGCCACACAGGTGATAAGAAAACGAAGTAATTATGAGACAACTTGTAAGAAAAGATAACGAAGCATACGCAATTCAAAGGAACATGAGAGTGAGTCCGTCAAAAGCTAATGCAGTTCTTGAAATGATTAGAGGCAAAAAGGCATCTGAGGCGCTTAACTTATTAAAATTTTCATCCAGAGGAGTTGCTAAAAATATTTCTAAAGTTTTAAATAGTGCAATTGCTAATGCAGAAAACAATCATCAGCTAGATATTGACATTTTAAAAGTTACCGAAGCTTATTGCGGTAAAGGCATGGTAATGAAAAGATGGAGAGCGAGAGCAAAGGGAAGACCTGGGAGAATTAATAAATTTTTGACTAACGTCACAATAAAAGTTTCTGAAGATCAAGTAAAAGAAGTAAAGAAAGAGAAGGCAAAATAGTATATGGGTCAAAAAGTAAATCCAATTGGACTAAGATTAATTCTTAATAAGAAGTGGCAATCTAGATGGTATGCCGGAAAAAAAGAATTTGGCTCGTTCTTGCAAGAAGATTTAAAGATCAGAGCTTATCTTGAGAAAAAACTTAAAAATTGTGCTGTAGCAAAAATTCAGATTGAACGGCCTGCAAAGAAAGCACAGGTTACAATATACTCAGCGCGTCCAGGTCTTATTATTGGAAAAAAAGGTAGTGATATTGAGAAATTGAAGAAAAAAATCTCTGAATTTACTTCCGATGAAGTTTCTATAAATCTTGTGGAAATAAGAAAACCAGAAGTAGAAGCACAATTAATTGCTGATGGCATAGCTGAACAATTAGAAAGACGCGTTTCATTCCGAAGAGCGATGAAACGTTCAGTTCAGTCAGCAATGCGCTTGGGAGCAGACGGAATTAGAGTGAATTGTGGAGGTAGACTTGGGGGAACTGAAATAGCAAGAACTGAGTGGTATAGGGAAGGTAGAGTGCCTCTGCATACTTTCAGAGCAAATGTAGATTACGCTGTCGCAACAGCACAAACCACATATGGTTCATGCGGAATAAAAGTTTGGATATATAAAGGCGATATAGATGACAATGCGCCCCATGAATTAGATAACAACCCAAATAAATTAGGATAGATATGTTACAGCCAAAGAAAACAAAATATAGAAAAGCTCATAAGGGTAGAATTAAGGGGGTTGCAACGTCAGCGACAACGCTTAATTATGGGACATATGGTCTGAAAGCTTTAGAAGCTGAAAGAGTCACAGCTCGTCAAATTGAGGCTGCCCGTGTTGCAATGACAAGATTCATGAAAAGAGCTGGAAGAGTGTGGGTTAGAATATTTCCTGATGTTCCAGTTTCAAAAAAACCTACAGAAGTAAGAATGGGTAAAGGCAAAGGATCACCAGAGTATTGGGCATGCAGGGTTAAACCAGGAAAAATTTTATTTGAAGTTGATGGCGTTTCACAAGCAATTGCAACAGAAGCTTTTGGACGCGCTTCATCTAAACTGCCTATCAAAACTAAGGTAGTGGAACAGTTAATTAAGTAGAGAATTTATGAAAGCAGAAGAAATAAGAAAAAAAACAATAGATCAACTGAAGACTGAGTTGCAAAACTTATACAAGGAGTCCTTTAACTTGAGATTTCAAAAGTCCTCAGGCCAGCTGGAGAATACGTCTCGAATTTTTAAGGTAAGAAAACTGATAGCAAGAATAAAAACAATAATGAAGGAAAAAACGGTTAACTAATATGCCAAAAAAGATATTACAAGGAACTGTTATTAGTAACAAACAAGATAAAACAATAACAGTTTTAGTTGAAAGAAAGTTTAAACACCCAGTGTTAAAAAAAGTGATTAGAAGATCAAAAAAATACAGCGCACATGATCCCGATAATCAATTTAACGCAGGAGATAAAGTAAGAATTATGGAGTCTAAGCCAATTTCTAAACTAAAAAGATGGGTTGCAATTAGTTAAATGATACAAGTTGAATCTCGATTAAATGTTGCGGATAACTCAGGGGCCAAAGAGGTTTTATGTGTTAAAGTTCTTGGTGGATCAAAGCGTCGTTTTGCGTCTGTAGGAGATATTATCGTAGTAACTGTCAAAGATGCAATACCAAAAGGGAAGGTTAAAAAAGGAACTGTCCATAAAGCTGTAATCGTAAGAACTAGAAAAGAATTGAAAAGGGTTGATGGAAGTACAATTAAGTTTGATACAAACGCCGCTGTATTAATCAATAATCAGGGTGAACCGGTAGGGACAAGAATTTTTGGCCCTGTTTGTAGAGAGCTGAGATCAAAAAAACAAATGAAAATCATTTCACTAGCACCGGAGGTCTTATAATGAGCATGAGATTAAAAAAAGGTGATCAAGTTACTGTTAACACAGGCAAGGATAAGGGAAAAGTTGGTGAAGTGATGAAAATATTAGGCATGAAAGCAATTGTTAAAGGCGTGAACATTTCAAAGAAACATCAAAAACAAGATCAGAAAAACGAAGGTGGAGTTTTGAATAAGGAGATGCCAATTATGCTCTCTAATTTAATGCCGGTTGATAAAAAGACCAACAAAGGTGTTAGAGTTGGTTATAAATACTTAAAAGACAATAAAAAAGTGAGAATTAACATTAAAACGGGAGATCAAATCGATGGATAATTATACTCCACGTTTAAAAGAAATGTATGTAAATACGATAGTGCCAAAGCTAAAGAATGATCTTTCCATAAAGAATGATCTTGCGCTGCCTAAGTTGGTAAAAGTCTCATTAAACATGGGCCTTGGAGAGGCAGTAAATGACTCTAAAGTAATTCAACTAGCTTCAGATCAATTAGCTTCGATCGCAGGTCAACAACCATTAGTGACAAAAGCAAGAAAATCAATCGCTACTTTTAAAATCAGAACTGGTATGCCTTTAGGAGTAAAGGTTACTTTAAGAGGTAACAGGATGTACGAGTTCATTGATAGACTCGTTACTATTGCTCTTCCGCGTATTAGAGACTTTAGAGGATTGAAAAAAAATTGTTTCGATGGAAGGGGTAATTACTCTTTTGGAATTAAGGAATGCACAGTTTTTCCTGAAATTAACGTTGATAAACTAGATAAGGTCCGTGGGTTAGATATTACAATAAATACTACAGCTTCAAATGATGAGCGGGCATTGTTGTTATTAAAATCTCTAAATTTTCCAATTAATGATTAGGTAAGAATATGGCTAAAAAAAGTTCGATAGAAAAAAATAAAAGAAGAATAAAGCTGTCTGAAAAAGACCTGCATAAGAGAAGTAAACTAAAATCTCTTATTATGGACAAAAAAACCTCTATTGATGATAGGTTTCAAGCTCAACTAAAACTTTCTAAACTAAGAAGGAATGGTGCGAGAACAAGAGTTCGAAATAGATGTGAATTAACAGGCCGTCCAAGGGGTTACCATAAACGAGTGAGATTATCTAGAATTGCTTTGAGGGATCTTGCATCTAAAGGTCAAATCCCTGGAATGAATAAATCAAGCTGGTAGAAAGGAAGAAATATGTCATTACAAGATCCGTTGTCAGATTTATTTAGTAGAATTAGAAATGCACAAATGAGGTATAAACCCATTGTTACTTCTCCTGTATCAAAGTTAAGGGAAAATATTTTAGAGGTACTTAAAAAAGAAGGTTACATAAGAGGATATGCACGAACAAAACACTCATCTGGCAGGGAAGAGCTTGATATTGAACTGAAATACGATGAAAAAGGTCCTGTAATTTCAGAGATCACAAGAATTTCAAAACCAGGTAGGCGTGTTTATTCTGGCGCTGGAAGGATACCGTATATACATAATGGCCTTGGAATTTCAATTATTTCGACTTCGAAAGGTGTGATGACGGATGCAGACGCAAGAGATCAAAAAGTAGGCGGGGAAATTATTTGTAGAGTATTTTAATTATGTCTAGAGTTGGATCAAAAGAAATAAATATACCAGAAAGCGTAAAAATTAATCTTCAAGATGGAATAATTTCAGCTGAGGGACCATTAGGCAAACTTGAGTCTAAGTTAAATTCTCAAATCGAAGTAATAATTGAGGGTCAAAAAATTACAATGAAACCCAAATCTGATGACAAAACTTTAGTTTCTTTTTGGGGTTTACAGAGAAATTTAGTTAATAACTTAATTATTGGTGTAAGCGAGGGTTTTACAAAAAAATTAGAAATGAATGGCGTTGGATATCGTGCAGCCTTAAAAGGTAAAACTCTTGAATTATTGCTTGGGTATAGTCATCCTATAAACTACGATATTCCACAAAATATTACAGTCACAGTAGATAAGCAAAATAATATTGAGATTAAGGGTCCTGACAAGCAACTTGTTGGACAAACTGCTGCTGAAATTAGAAATTTTAGGGGGCCTGAACCTTATAAAGGCAAGGGCATAAAGTATGCCGATGAATATATAAATAGAAAAGAAGGTAAAAAGAAATAATGTTATCTCCAAAAAAACAAAAAAGATCAAGTAGGGTCAGGTTTAAGCTAAAGAAAAATAACAAATCTCGCATGAGACTTACTCTTTATAAGTCCTCGCAGCACTTGTATGCTCAAATCGTTGACGATAATAAGGGTATTACTGTTTGCAGTGCCTCAACACTAAAATCAGAAAAAAATAAAAATTCATGTAATGTTGCAAATGCAAAAATATTAGGCAGTGAACTTGCTAAGTCAGCAGCTGAAAAGGGCGTTAAAGATGTTTACTTGGATCGTGGTTCAAATTTGTATCATGGAATAGTAAAAACTATTACTGATGAAGTAAGATCTGGGGGTATAAATTTATAGAAAATATTATGGCAAAAGAAAATAAGAACAAAGATCAAAATGGCATTGATATTAAAGACAAACTAGTAGCTATTAACCGTGTTACAAAAGTTGTTAAAGGAGGAAGGCGATTTGGATTTGCAGCATTAGTTGTTGCCGGTGATGAGTCTGGTAAAGTTGGTTTTGGTCATGGAAAAGCAAAAGAGGTTCCTGAGGCTATTAAGAAAGCAACAGACTCAGCTAAAAAAAGTTTAGTTAGAATACCACTGAGAGAGGGTAGAACATTACATCATGATATAGTTGGAATACATGGTTCATCACGTGTTGTAATGAGATCTGCACCTTCTGGTACAGGTATTATTGCTGGAGGATCAGTAAGGGCAGTATTTGAATTATTAGGCATACAAGACATTGTTGCAAAGTCAGTCGGTAGCTCAAATCCTTATAATATTATCAGAGCGGCAGTTGATGGACTAAAACAGCAAAAATCACCGAAGATAATTGCTGCAAGGAGATCTAAAAAAGTCGGCAATATTACTTCAGCAAGAGAAACGGCATGACTCAAAAATTAAAAATTACATTAAAAAAAAGTACGATTGGTTCTCAAAAGGGACAAATAGCGACGGTAAAGGGACTAGGGCTAAAAAAACTTAACAGCAGCGTCATAAGAGAAGCAACGCCCGAAACATTAGGCATGATTAAAAAAATTAAACATTTAGTAATCACGGAAAATAATTAAATGAAATTAAATCAAATTGATAAAAACAAGAGCTTTAAATCAAAGAAGAGAATCGGAAGAGGTATAGGCTCAGGTAAAGGTAAAACCTCTGGAAGTGGCCACAAAGGACAAAAAGCTCGTTCAGGTGTTGCTATTAATGGTTTTGAGGGTGGACAGATGCCTTTACATAGAAGATTACCTAAATTTGGATTTTCAAATTTTACAAAAAAACAATATTTTGAATTGAACCTCGCTACACTGCAGAAATTGATCGATAAAAATTCTATCAACGAGTCAGAGATTATAAATATTGCACTCTTAAAAAAGTTACGTATTTTGAAAAATAAAGATAAAAAACTCCTAAAAATTCTCGGAACAGGTGAATTAAAATCAAAAAATATAATTGAGTGTAGTAAAGTAACTAAGTCTGCAGAAGAAAAGCTTCAGAAACTTGGTGTTGAATTAAAAATAAGTAAAGCAATTTAGCGAAATGGCTTCAGCAGCTGAAAAATTAGCATCAAATTTCAACTTTAGTGTCTTTTCTAAGGCAACTGAATTGAAGAAAAGAATTTGGTTCACTTTAGGTGCTTTAATAATTTATAGATTTGGCACATATATACCTTTACCTGGAATAGACATTGAGCAATTAAAACTTCTTGTTGAAACTAATCAAAGCGGAATTCTTGGAATGTTTGATGTTTTCGCAGGTGGTGCAATCAGTCGAATGGCTATTTTTGCATTAGGTATCATGCCATATATATCTTCATCAATTATTATGCAGCTTATGACAAGTGTCTCTCCGCATCTGGCAAGTTTGAAGAAAGAGGGCGAGCCTGGTAGAAGAAAAATTACTCAATATACAAGATACGGAACTGTCTTACTTGCTTTATTACAAGGATATGGAATTTCTGTTGGGTTAGAGTCAGCAGGAAAAGTTGTTACAGACCCTGGACTATTTTTTAGACTTTCAACAACAATTACATTAACTGGCGGAACTGTCTTCTTAATGTGGCTAGGAGAACAAATAACCAGTAGAGGCATAGGAAATGGAATATCACTCATTATTTTTTCTGGTATTGTAGCTGAGATACCTAGCGCCTTAATAAATACACTTACATTGGGTCGTCAGGGAACAATCTCAACTCTTACGCTTGTTTTACTTTTAGTGATGATTGTAGCCGTAGTTATCTTTATTGTTTTTATGGAGAGAGCTCAAAGAAGATTAATAGTCCAGTATCCAAAAAGACAGATGGGTAATAAGATGTTTGCTGGAGATAGCACACATTTACCTCTTAAGCTCAATACGGCAGGAGTTATACCAGCAATATTTGCCTCATCTATTTTGTTGCTACCAATTACAATTGCAAATTTTAATGTATCCGCAGAACCTGGATTGTTAAATGATATTGCAGCATTACTTGGTAGGGGCCAACCTGCATACATGCTTATGTATGCTGCGGCTATTATGTTTTTTGCATTCTTTTATACTTCAATTGTATTTAATCCAGTTGAAACAGCTGATAATCTAAAAAGACAAGGTGGCTTTATTCCAGGAATTAGGCCAGGTGAAAAAACTGCTGAGTATATTGATTTTGTCTTATCCAGAATAACAACAATTGGAGCACTATATTTAGCATTTGTATGCATACTCCCGGAAATTTTAATTGCACAATATTCAATCCCATTTTATTTAGGAGGTACATCACTACTCATTGTTGTGGTCGTAGGGATGGATACTGTTGGACAAATTCAAAGTCATTTGTTTGCATATCAATATGAAGCTTTAATAAAAAAATCTCGCTTAAGAGGCACGAGAAGGTGAATTTAGTTTTATTGGGACCCCCAGGTGCTGGAAAAGGAACACAGGCAAATTTAATCTGTGAAAAATATAATTTAAGTCACTTATCTACTGGTGATCTGCTTAGGACGGAGATAGCTAATAAAAGTGAAATTGGAGTAAAGGCTAAACAAATCATTGATGAGGGAAAACTAGTTTCTAACGATATTATAATTAATGTTATTAAATCATTTTTTAATAATAACAAAAATTCAAGTGGATACCTACTAGATGGCTTTCCCAGAAATACAGAGCAGGCAAAGCTTCTAGATAAATTGATGTTAGAACTTAAAGACAAGATATCATGCGTAATTCAGTTAGATGTTGATGAAAAACATTTAAAAGACAGAATATTATCTAGAAGTAAAGAAGAAGGAAGATCCGATGATAATGAGGAAACTCTTTTAAAAAGACTGGAAACATATTTCAGTGAAACTATGCCTTTAATAAAATATTATGATGAAGCAAAACTGCTAAAAAAAGTCAGTGGTGTAGGTGAAATTATGCATATAAATCAATCAATTAATACAATTATAGATCATCTTTAATATGCTTGACCAATTAATTAATAATCCTATAATCCCGCAATCTCTCAAACCAAAAATGTTAGGTCTTTATTAATGGCTCGTATTGCTGGAGTAAACATTCCAACCCAAAAGAAATTAGGAGTTGCTTTGACCTACGTTTATGGAATTGGTGATAAGATTTCAAAAGATGTATGTTCTCAGGCAAATGTAGATGCAAATACTAGAGTTCAGGATTTATCTGAAGCAGAAATAAAAAATGTTAGTGATGTTATTTCATCATCATTTTTAGTTGAAGGTGATTTAAGAAGAGAGGTATCTGGAAATATCAAAAGATTAAAAGATTTAGGTACGTATAGAGGTGTAAGACATAGAAAAAATTTGCCATGTAGAGGCCAGCGTACTCATACAAACGCTAGAACAAAAAAAGGGAAAGCTATTGCAATTGCTGGAAAGAAAAAGGTTACTAAATAAATATGGCTGAAGCTAAAACTGTAAAAAAGAAAAAACAAAAAAAGAATATTATTTCTGGATTAGCGTATATTAATGCTACATTTAATAATACTATGATTACCATTACTGATGAGCAAGGCAATAGTATTGCATGGTCGTCAGCGGGAGTAAAAGGTTTTAAAGGATCAAGAAAGTCCACACCATACGCCGCACAAATTGCAGCTGAGGATGCTGGCACAAAAGCAAAAGAGTTTGGTTTAAAAAATTTACAAGTATTTGTTAAAGGACCAGGCGGAGGACGAGAGTCGGCACTGCGAGCATTACAAGCTGTAGGATTCTATATAACTTCTATAAAGGATACTACACCAATTCCTCACAATGGTTGTCGTCCACCAAAGAAAAGAAGAGTTTAATATTTATTAAAGGAAAAAAAACTATGAGTATTATTAATAATTGGCAGGCATTAATAAAACCTTCAAAACTAAAGCTAATCAGCGATGAAGACACTCAGTATAAAGCAACTTTAATCGCGGAACCACTTGAAAGGGGTTTTGGATTAACACTTGGAAATGCTCTTAGAAGAGTGCTGTTGTCGTCACTACAAGGTACTGCTGTTACAGCTATTAAAATAGATAATGTTCTTCACGAATTTTCATCTATTGATGGAGTAAGAGAAGACGTGACAGATATAGTGTTAAATATTAAGTCCCTATCTTTAAATATGCATTCTGAAGGTGTAAGAAAAATGAATCTCAATGTAACTGGTCCAGGTGAGATTACTGCGGGTATGATAAATACACCATCTGAAATTGATATTATAAATCCAGAGCTAGTTATCTGTAATCTTGATGACAATACTGAATTTAATATGGAGCTTACCGTAGCCAAAGGTAAAGGTTATGTTGCTGCTGAACATAACAAGCCAGAAGATTCTGCAATAGGTCTGATTCCGATAGACTCCATATTTAGCCCAGTTAAACAAGTTTCATACAGTATAGAAAATACTAGAGAAGGAAAAGTTTTAGATTATGACAAGTTAACAATGTCAATTGAAACAAATGGATCAGTATCTCCTGAGGATGCAATTGCTTTTGCAGCACGAATAATTCAAGACCAATTGCAATCATTTATTAATTTTGAAGAACCTGAAGAGATTCAGGAAGAACCTGATGCATTGGAACCTCAATTTAATAAAAATCTTTTAAGAAAAGTTGAGGAGCTTGAACTTTCAGTGAGATCAATGAATTGCCTAAGAAATGATAATATTATTTACATTGGAGACCTTGTTCAAAAAAGTGAAATTGAAATGCTGCGCACACCCAATTTTGGTCGTAAGTCTCTAAATGAAATAAAAGAAGTACTAGGCACTATGTCACTATATTTAGGCATGGAAGTACCTAATTGGCCACCTGAAAATATCGAGGAAATGGCAAGAAAGATTGAAGATCCATATAACTAAAAATGAGACACGGAATTGCAAAAAGAAAGTTAAATAGGACATCATCGCATCGGATAGCGATGCTTGAGAACATGGCTGTTTCTCTAATCAAAAATGAGACTATTAAAACCACACTTCCAAAAGCAAAGGAATTAAGACCATTTGTTGAAAAGATTATCACTCTAGGTAAAAAGAATGAAAGTTCATCTAGGGCAAATGCTTTTAACTCGCTTAGAGATAAAGAAGCAGTAACAAAAGTTTTCGGAGATTTATCTGAAAGATTCAAAGATAGAAGCGGTGGCTATTGTAGAATTGTAAAAGCTGGTTATCGATCAGGTGATAATGCACCTATGGCTTACATCCAAATTCTTGATCAAGAAAAATAATATCTAAATAATAATAAGTTGATTTATCTAAACATATAAATTTAGATGAAATCCAAAAAAACTATAATTGTTGATAGCGCTTCGAATGGGGTGAGATTAGACAAGTTTTTAAAAGAAAGATTAAATATTCCTTTTTCATTACTTCACAAAGAGCTCAGAAAAAAATCAATCGAAGTAAATAATAAAAAAAAACTTGGAAGTTATAGAGTTAAACAAAATGATATTGTTGATATTTTCAAGGAATTCAAACTAATTCATAAAAATAAACCTTCAATTAAAATACCCAACATACTCAAGATAAAAATTAAAAGTTCAGTAGTTTTTCAATCTGACGACTTTATTATTATTAATAAATGGGCTGGAATACCATGTCAGCGTGGATCAAAAATTAATCTATCAATTGATGATCTACTTCAATTTTTTAATACTAAAGATAGCCATCCTAAGCTAGTGCATCGGCTCGATAAAGACACAACTGGTCTATTGATAATTGCAAAAAATTCTGATTCAGCAAGGTACTTTCATAAAATTCTGTCTAACCATAAAATAAAGAAAACTTATTATGCAATAGTTGAAAAAAAACCAAAAAATAAAGAGGGAATACTTAATGACATGCTTCCCAAAAATAAAAAAAATGTTTCCGCTGAAACTAAATATCAAATAATAAAAAAACTGCCTGGAGATTATTTTCTTTTAAAATTAAACCCTCAATCAGGTAGAAAACATCAAATCAGGCAACATTGTTTTATGAATGGTTTCCCAATCCTTGGTGATAAAAAATATTATATTGAACGCAATCAAATAAAATTTTCTAATTTATTTCTACATGCTGGCGCTTTAGAATTCATTGATATGAATAATAAAAAAGTCAAAATAGAGACTGAACTCCCAAATCACTTTAGAAAATACTTATAAATTGATAATTCAGAAATATTATATAATATAGTTACTTCATGAGTGATATCATCAAATTATTAGAAAAAAAGCGCGAAGAAGCTAAACTGGGTGGAGGAAAAAGACGAATTGACTCTCAGCACGCAAAAGGCAAATTAACAGCAAGAGAACGAATAGAGGTACTTTTAGATCAAGACACTTTTGAAGAGTACGATATGTACGTGGAACACCGCACTAATGACTTTGGCATGGCCGATCAGAAGTATGCGGGTGATGGCGTGGTTACCGGTAGTGGAAAAATAAATGGAAAATTAGTATACGTTTTCAGTCAAGACTTTACAGTTTTTGGGGGCTCATTATCTGAAGCTCATGCAGAAAAAATATGCAAAATAATGGATATGGCAATGAAAGTTGGAGCTCCTATTATTGGCATAAATGATTCTGGTGGCGCACGTATTCAGGAGGGCGTTGCTTCTTTAGCGGGTTATGCAGAGGTGTTTCAACGAAATGTTCTTGCCTCTGGAGTTGTTCCTCAAATTTCAGTAATTATGGGTCCATGCGCTGGTGGAGCTGTGTATTCACCCGCAATGACAGATTTCATATTTATGGTTAAAAATACCTCATTCATGTTTGTGACTGGCCCAGATGTTGTAAAGACCGTGACACAAGAAACTGTTACGCAAGAGGAATTGGGAGGCGCTAAAACACATACTTCAAAGTCTTCTGTAGCTGATGGAGCATTCAATAATGACATTGAAACACTCCAGCAAGTAAAAAGTCTTATTGACTTGCTGCCTTCAAGCAATCGGGAAAAATCTAAAAATATTAAAGATAGTTTTCAAGACCTAAGTCCAGATTACTCTTTAGATACCCTTGTTCCTGAAAACGCAAATAAACCATATGATATGAAGGAACTAATCAATAAAGTAGTTGATAATAACTATTTTTTTGAAATTCAGCCTGACTTTGCAAAAAATATAATCACTGGTTTTGGTAGAATCGAGGGAAGAACAGTTGGATTTGTGGCAAACCAGCCTTTAGTTTTGGCAGGATGTCTTGATATAGATTCTGGTAAAAAAGGAGGCAGGTTTGTAAGATTTTGTGATTGTTTCAATATACCAATTGTAACTTTTGTTGACGTACCGGGTTTCTTGCCAGGAGTATCTCAGGAACACAATGGTATCATTAAAAATGGCGCCAAGCTTTTATACGCTTATGCTGAAGCAACCGTTCCTAAAATTACAATAATAACTCGTAAGGCTTACGGAGGTGCATATGTCGTAATGGCTTCAAAGCATTTGCGGGGTGATATTAATTATGCATGGCCGAGTGCAGAAATTGCAGTTATGGGTGCAAAGGGAGCTACTGAAATTTTGTTCAGAAATGAAATTAAGGATAAAAAGAAAATTGATAGGAGAACACAAGAATATACAGATCAGTTTGTAAATCCATTTATTGCTTCAAAGAGAGGATTTATAGACGATGTAATAAGACCACATTCAACACGTCGTCGTATAGCGACAGCACTTGAAAATCTTAGAGATAAAGAATTATCTTCTCCCTTAAAAAAACACGATAATATACCATTATAATTAATGATTAAAAAAATTCTAATTGCGAATAGAGGAGAAATTGCGTGCAGAGTTATACGTACAGCAAGAAAGTTAAATATCAATACAGTAGCTGTTTATTCTGATGCTGATAAAGATTCTTTGTTTGTGAAGCAGGCAGATGAGTCTTACCATATAGGAGGCTCTCAGCCAGTTGAGTCTTATTTAGATATTAATAAAATCATTAATATAGCAAAAAAATCAAAGGCTGACGCAATTCATCCAGGATACGGATTTTTATCTGAAAATGCAGCTTTTGTTAAAAGACTGGCTAAAGAGAAAATAAAATTTATTGGACCCAATCCTAATGCTATAAAAAAAATGGGAGACAAAATTGAGTCTAAAAATCTTGCAATAAAACTTAAACTAAACGTAATACCTGGTCATACCGCTCCAGTAAAAAACTCAAAAGAAGCATTAAAAATCTCAAATAAAATTGGATACCCGGTCTTGCTAAAAGCATCAGCTGGAGGTGGCGGTAAAGGAATGAGAATAGTAAGAAAAAATAGTGAATTAGAGGAAAATTTTAATGCTGCAAAGAGTGAGTCAAAGAAAAGCTTTGGGGATGATCGAGTGTTTATTGAAAAATATATAGAGCAACCAAGACATATTGAGATACAAATTCTTTGTGACAAACATGGAAATCAAGTTCATTTAGGTGAGAGAGAATGCTCAATTCAAAGGAGATATCAAAAAGTCATTGAGGAGTGCCCGTCGCCATTTGTAGATGAAGCAATGAGAAATGAAATGGCTGCACAAGCTTTAACCCTTGCAAAGGAAGTTAAATACGACTCAGCGGGTACCGTAGAATTTGTAGTAGATGCTAACAAAAATTTTTATTTTCTCGAGATGAACACAAGACTTCAAGTTGAACATCCTGTTTCTGAGCTTGTTACAGGCGTAGATCTAGTTGAACAAATGATTTATTGCGCAGATAATAAAAAATTA
>CACMWW010000009.1 GCA_902617525.1 uncultured Pelagibacteraceae bacterium
AATATGATATTGTTTGTAATGGCGTAGAGCTGTCTTCAGGCGCTATACGAAACCATGTTCCAGAAATTATGTATAAGGCCTTTGAAATAGCTGGCTACAGTAAAGATCAAGTGCGTGAAAAATTTGGAGGTATGATAAACGCTTTTACTTATGGCGTACCCCCTCATGGCGGCATTGCACCAGGAATAGATAGAATAGTCATGCTGCTTGCTCAAGAAAAAAATATTCGTGAGGTAATATTGTTTCCAATGAATCAACAGGCGCAGGATCTAATGATGCTCGCCCCTGCTGAAGTCGATAAGACTACACTTGATGAGTTGAATTTAGAAGTTAAACCAACTGATGAATAAATTATGAGCAGCCAGTTGTGGCACCACAAGTATCGCATTTTAAGCAAGTGCCATTTCTAACAAGAGTAAAAGAACCACATTCTGGACAAGCATCGCCTTCGTAGCCCATCATTCTTGCAGCTTGAACTCTGCTCATTGATTGATCAGATGTAGAACCTGCGCTTACCGCAGTACTAATCGGTGCTTGTTCAGCTGACACAGTCTCCATGTTTCCGTTTGAACTAACTACCGAAAGTCCGTCCTGGCCTCGTAAGTAACCTTGACTTGAAACCTTTTTAACAAGCTTCCAAGGAATTTCATTGCTTTTAAGTGTTCCCTCCTCAGCTCCAGTTCCAAGTGAGAAGTCAACATCAGTATTATCAGCATGTGCCAAATCATTTCTGCCTAGGTAAGAAACAGCGAGTTCTCTGAACACATAATCTAGAATAGATGTTGCATTTTTAATTCTATTATTACCTTGCACTACTCCAGCAGGATCAAATCTAGTAAAAGTATAAGCTTCTACGTACTCTTCTAGTGGAACTCCATATTGAAGGCCAATTGATATTGCAATTGCAAAATTATTCATCAGACTTCTCAGGAAAGCTCCTTCTTTATGCATATCAATAAAGATTTCTCCTAAGCTACCATCCTCATATTCTCCGGTGTGAAGATAAACTTTATGGCCTCCTACAATAGCTTTTTGAATGTATCCTTTTCTTCTATCTGGAACTTTATTTCTTGAACCGTATACAACAGAATTCATGGCCTCTTTAGCAACAGCAATCGTTCTATCAATTTGGTTATCCGGTTGTTCAATTTCTTCTTCAACATCCTCATCAACAAGTTTTGATGCAAGTGGTTGACTTAATTTTGAGCCATCACGATAGAGAGCATTTGCTTTTGTGCCAAGTTTCCACGACAGTAAATAAGCTTCATTACAATCTTCCACATCAGACTCTGCAGGCATGTTGATAGTTTTTGATATAGCTCCTGATATAAAAGGCTGAGCTGCTGCCATCATGCGTATATGACTTTCTACAGATAAATATCTTTTGCCGATCCTACCGCACGGATTCGCACAATCAAATACAGCCAAATGATCATCTTTGATATGCGGTGAGCCCTCTAAGGTCATAGTGCCGCAACAAAAGGTATTTGCTTCATCGATTTCATCATTTGTAAAACCTAAAGCAGTTAGCATATTAAAATTCATGTCAGTAAGTTGTTCTTCTGAAAAATTTAGCTTCTCTTTACAGAATTCTATCCCGAGGGTATATGAATTGAAAGAAAATCGAATATCAAAAACATTCTTTAAATTTTGCTCAAGAAGTTCGATTTGTTCCTCTTCAAAGCCTTTTTCTTTTAGTGTCTCGTGATTTATAGCGGGCGCATTGTTAAGCGTACCGTGACCAACGGCATAATTAATTGTTTCTTCAATTTCATCCTCTGTGTATTGAAGTTGCCTTAATGCTTCTGGAACTGTTCTATTTATAATCTTAAAATAACCACCTCCAGCAAGTTTCTTGAATTTGACCATTGCAAAATCAGGTTCGATACCTGTTGTATCACAGTCCATTACAAGACCAATAGTTCCAGTTGGCGCAATTACTGTTGTCTGCGCATTTCTAAAACCAAACTTTTGACCATTCTCATAAGCTTGATCCCATGCATTTTGCGCCTCCATTCCTAAGTTTGTATCTCTTAAATCTTCAACAACAAATGGCACAGGATTAATATGCAGACCTTCATACTCATCAGTCTTCCCATATGCGGCTCTTCTATGATTTCTCATAACTCGAAGCATATTTTTAGAGTTTTGTTGATATCCAGGGAAGGGGCCTTGTTCGGATGCGACTTCAGCTGAAGTTGCATAAGATATGCCAGTCATTAAAGCTGTTATGGCTGCACAATTTGCTCTTCCTTCTTCACTATCATAGGCTACACCTTTAGACATTAGGTAGCCTCCTAAATTCGCATATCCAAGACCAAGTGTCCTGTATTCATAAGAGAGTTTCGCTATTTCTTTTGACGGAAATTGAGCCATCATTACTGAAATTTCTAATATTAATGTCCATATTCTTACAGCATGTTTGAACAAGTCAGTGTTTAAACATTTGTTCTCATCCATAAATGTCATTAGATTTAGAGATGCTAAGTTGCAGGCAGTATTGTCTAAGAACATATACTCCGAGCAAGGGTTTGAAGCTCTAATCTCACCACTTTCTGGGCATGTGTGCCAATCATTAATTGTCGTATGGAACTGAATACCAGGATCAGCACAGGCCCACGCAGAATATCCAACTTGATCCCAAAGATCTTTTGCCTTTACTGTTTTACTTACTGAATTGTCAATTCTATTAATTAAGTTCCAATCTTTGTCTTCAATTACAGCATTTAAAAAATCGTCAGTAACTCGAACTGAATTATTTGAATTCTGACCTGAAACTGTCACATAAGCCTCTGAATCCCAATCTGTGTTATAAGTCTCAAATTCTATGGATTTATAGCCTTGTTTTGCAAAATGTATGATCCTTTGAATATAGTTTTCAGGAACTTCATTTTTTCTTGCAGCAATAATTTCTCTTTTTAAAGCTGGGTTTTTTGCAGGTTCAAAACAACTTTCACCATCAGCTTCACAGTTGTGGCAAGCATTCATAATGCTTTTTAGATGTTTTGAGCATATTTTTGATCCTGTAACAATAGATGCTACTTTTTGTTCTTCTGTAACTTTCCATTTAATAAACTCTTCAATATCAGGATGATCTATATCTACAACGACCATTTTAGCGGCTCTTCTAGTTGTGCCGCCTGATTTAATTGCCCCCGCAGCTCTATCACCAATTTTAAGAAAACTCATCAGTCCAGATGATTTTCCTCCACCAGATAAACCTTCAGAAGAACCCCTGAGGTTCGAGAAGTTTGTTCCAGTCCCAGACCCATACTTGAAGAGTCTCGCTTCACGCACCCATAAATCCATAATACCTCCATCATTTACCAAATCATCATCTATGCTTTGAATAAAGCATGCATGAGGTTGAGGTCTTTCGTAAGAACTTGAGGATCTAGTTAGCTTTCCAGTTTCATGATCAACATAAAAATGACCTTGAGAAGGACCATCGATTCCATAGGCCCAGTTTAATCCTGTATTGAACCATTGAGGGCTGTTTGGCGCAACCATTTGATTAGCAAGCATATAACGGACTTCATCAAAAAAAGCTTTTGCATCGTCTTCTGAAGAAAAATAACCACCTTTCCATCCCCAATATGTCCATGCCCCTGCAAGTCTATCAAAAACTTGCTGCGAGCTTGTTTCGGACGAATAACTTACTTCTCCATCACTCTCATCAGCAGTTCTCGGAGCGAGCCATGATGGAACATTTTTTTCATCAGTTCGTTTTAGTTTTGAGGGAACACCAGCTTTTCTAAAATATTTTTGAGAGAGAATATCACTTGCAACTTGACTCCATTGTTCTGGAACCTCAAAATTTTCTAATTTAAATACAAGAGACCCATCAGGATTAACTATTTCACTTGAAACCTTTTTAAAATTTATACTTTCGTATGGTGATTGATTAGCAGTTGTAAATTCTCTATTTATTTTCATTATTTTCCCTTCTAAAATATAGTCATTGCAACAGACGAGCTTATAAAAAAACCAATATCAATAATTTAATGGTCTCGACCGTAAATTGTGCCAGAATGCTAAATGAGTAACTTTCTAGATTATTGATAATTTATTATTTGAAAAATGAAGTCAACATATTGTGTAAAAAAAATTGAAAACCACTATATAAGGTATATAAAATGTTATCAAAATTAAAAAAAGTCAATATTTTCAGTATTTTATCAACTCAATATAATTAACTAATTGTTGAAAAAACTGTTAATTTTAAGCTTAATAATTCATAAATAATTATGTTGAAAGAGATATTTACTTGGTGGAACGGGAAGACCATAGGCACTAGAATTTGGTCTTATTTTAATGGAGTCTTGGTTGGAACTGATGATCAGGGTAATAAATATTATAAAAATAAAAAAGATACTAAGAGGTGGGTTATTTACAGCAGTGTAGTTGAGTCAACTCTTGTTAATCCAGAATGGAACAATTGGCTTAGATACACGTCATTATCAAAACCATCTAAATTTGAAAAACATGAATGGCAGATAGATCATTTGCCGAATTTAACAGGTACTAATGCTGCCTATGATCCAGAAAATAGTAAAAAGGAAAAGCGGTCAGTTGCTAAAAATAATGATTATAAAAAATGGAGTCCAAACAATTAGAGTAATATTCGATATATTATTTTTGAGTTTATTATTGCTCTCTAATCTCAACGCTCAGGACATTGAAAATTTACCACTGATAAATTTGAATGAAATTGAACCCACCTATGAAGATGAAGTTTTAGATCAAAACATTGAAAATGATTTAAAGGATAAAGATTTTATTAATAGTAAGAATAAAAATTTTGAAGAGCCGTTCGCTACCGTCAGTTTATTAAATAAAATTACAGCAGAAGTTAAAACTATAGATATTAAATTGAAAGAAAACTATCTTTATGAAGAATTAAAAATTTATGTGATCGATTGCTATAATAGCAAGCCATTAGAAAAAGCTGAAACCGCAGTATATTTGAATATTTACATCGAGAAAACTATGAAAAAAATATTTAACGGATGGATGATAAAATCTCTTCCTTCAATATCATCAATGGAACACCCTATATATGATCTCTGGGTAGATGATTGCTATAAACTATAGCTTCTCAATATTATTTTCTAACCAATTTATAGCTACTCCTCCATTCTTAAACTCTGGAGAAGATAGTATTTTTTTATGAAGCTCAATGTTAGTATCTATCCCGTCAATAACAATTTCATTAAGAGACCTCAACGCTCTCTTGATAGCATGATTTCTTGTTCTGCCAGTAGAGATTAACTTCGCCAATAAATTATCATAATAGTGCGGTACTTTGTAACCAGAATAAATAAAGGTATCTAGTCTAATTCCGTTACCTGCGGGAGGATGATACATTTCTATTTTGCCAGCAGATGGCTTGAAATCTTTTGAGCTCTCAGCATTTATTCTACATTCAATTGAATGTCCGAGAGGTTTTATGTTTTCTTGATTTGTAAAAATTTTATCTCCATGAGCAACACATATTTGTTCTCTAACGAGATCCACTCTAGTTAACATTTCCGTAATAGGGTGTTCCACTTGAAGCCTTGTATTCATCTCCATGAAATAAAATTCCTTACCGTCAAATAAAAATTCGAGAGTACCCAAGCCCAAATAACCCATTTTTTCCATTGCATCAACGCATGTCTTAAATAGTTTCTGTTTTTTTTTCTCATCTACATTAGGCGCAAGAGCTTCTTCGACAACTTTCTGATTACGTCTTTGTACAGAGCAGTCTCTTTCATGCAAATGAAGAAAATTACCATGAGTATCGCAAATAACCTGAACTTCAATATGCCTTGGTGAGTCAATAAATTTTTCAATATATATTGAGTCATTTCCAAAAAAAGAAAGTGCCTCCTGTTTAATAATTGGCAATGCATCCTTTAATTCTTTTTTAGAATTAACAATTTTCATTCCTCTGCCACCACCTCCAGCACTGGCCTTAAGTAAAACGGGGTATCCTATCTCATCACTAGCTATCAGCGCATCAGACTCACTTTTGACTTCACCTTCAGAACCTGGAACTGTTGGTACGCCAAATTGTTTCATTATTTTTTTAGCCTCAATTTTATCGCCCATCATTTCAATATGAGAATACTTTGGTCCAATAAAAGTTAGCTTATGGTCCTCAAGCATTCTGGCAAATGAAGAATTTTCAGAGAGAAAGCCATACCCTGGATGAACTGCTTGAGCCCCTGTAATTTCACATGCTGAAATTATGGCATGTGCATTTAAATAGCTTTTATTAACTGGATTAGGCCCAATGCAAACACTCTCATCCGCAATTCTGACATGCATAGACTCAGTATCCGCTTCACTGTGAACAGCTACAGTTGAAATTCCAAGTTCTTGGCAGGCTCGATTTATTCTAACTGCAATTTCACCTCGGTTAGCAATTAGAACTTTATCAAACATTATCCTATGAGCATTAATGGTTGGCCAAATTCTACCGCTTGCTCATTTTCAACTAAAATTTTGATTACTTTTCCTTGCAGTGAAGACTCTATAGGATTCATTGTTTTCATCGCTTCAACAATAAGAATTGTTTGGCCTGATTTAACAGAATCACCAATATTCACAAATTTATTTGCACCTGGTTCTGGTTGGAGGTAAACGGTTCCTACCATTGGTGATTTGATTACTCTTGGATCGTTTTTGTAATCATCTTCACTTGCTTGTATTTCTGAATTATTTTGAGTTGGAATATCTTTATCAACAGGCTGTAAGCGAGCACCTTTCGCAACTGAAACTGAAAAATCCCCATCTGAATATGAAACTTCAGTTAAATTTAATTCCTCAAGAATTTTTACTAAATCTTTTATTGGTTTTGGGTCGATATTTTTTTTAGACTTATCACTCATAAGGTTATACTTTTATATTAATTTAATCATTCCTTCAACTGCGAGCACATAGCTATTTGGCCCAAACCCACAAATAACTCCGTGCACCCCTTTACTTATATATGAGTGATGTCTAAAGTCTTCTCTCCTAAATAAATTGGATAAATGAATTTCAATTTTTGGGATTTCTATTGATAAAAGTGCATCCAATATTGCTACTGAGGTATGAGAAAAGCCACCCCCATTAATTATCAGTCCAGATGCAGTATTTTTTGATTTTTGTATGCAGTCTACAATATCACCTTCAGAATTAGATTGAAAAAAATTCACATCAATTTCTTTATAGTTTTGAGCGATGTAATCCCTTACAGACTTGTGCACTTCATCCAAAGTCATAGATCCATAAATTTCTGGCTCTCTTTCACCGAGCATATTTAAATTGGGCCCATCGACAAATTGAATAAATTTTCTACTCATCTTGATATTATACTTCTAATCATCATCTTTTTGAAACTTCTTTCTGTAAAATTTCAATTAAATCATTAGTTCGATACCATTCTGGAGAATTTTCCTCAATTTGTTTTAATGCTTTAACCGCAAATTCATAAGATAACTCACGTTCACCAATTAGAAAATATCGTTCAGCAGTGGCATAGTTAGCCAGTGTAATTGATCCAGTTTGTGCATATGCTCTTGACAATAAATACCATGCATAGGCATTTTCTGAGTTGATAAGTAATGATTTTTTTAAATTAAAAATAGCTTCTTTTGATTTATCGGTTTCCTCGAAGGTTAACAAGTAATTACCCATCATCATGTAATATAAGTCATTTACTTTATTAATATTATTAATTGCTGCTTCATGGTAAAAAGTGGCACTTTTGTAATCGTTATTTGCAAAGTATATCTCGCCCAGGAGTTCATTGTAAAATGGATTGGTTGGATACTTATTAATAAGTCGTTTCATATTTTCAATTGATTTCGTGTGATTACCTTGAAAATAGGCTGATACTGCAGTCGCGTACAAGTCTACATCTTTCGTTGTGTTGTAGATAGCTTCTGTTTCATAGTGTGGATGCGTAAAACCATGCAGTTTAGCTTTTAATAGCTCAAATTTTTTTTGAAATGTTTTATCTGTATTGTAATTGCAATCATTATAATTTTCTAACGAAGAATTAATCCATCCAATTCTATTTTGAACAAGCGGGTGAGTAGATCTATAATTATTTTCATCGAAGGTATAAGACTCATTTATGTCCTCAATTTTTTTTAAGAATTCTATTAAATATTTTCCGTTGATTCCATTATCACACAAGATCTTTACAGCAGCTTGATCTGCAGAAGCTTCCTGAGTTCTCGAATAATAGGAAAAATTATCTGATACACTTGCTTGCCCAACCATTACTCCCGCTATTCCGGCATCAGTTGCGCCTGCGATCATTCCAATTATACCGAGTAAATATATTGGCAAAGCTTTATTAGAAAGATTAGATATTTCAATTGATGTATTAAAAATATGTCCTCCTAATACATGAGCCAGTTCGTGCGCAAGTACAGCGGCGTACTCTCTGTAGTCATTTGCTGTCAAAATAAGTTCAGTATTTATGAAAATATTTTGACCTCCAGTTACAAAAGCATTTACTTGATCACTTTTTACAAAATAAATTTTTAAATCTTCTGATTCAAGATTGCTTGAATTCGATAAAATAGTAACAATATCATGGGTAAATTCTTCTAATTCAGTATCTCTAATAATTTCAAAAGCATTCGACTGAGAAAAAAGGAAATAAAATATAAAAAAAAATTTAACAAAAAATTTATGACATTTCATTACTTTTGCCACCAGCCTGTTTTTTTGTTCTTAATCTCTTTAAGAGCGGCTTTTGGGTTTTTATTTTTTGTTTTAGAGGAGTTAAAGGATTGATCTTTTTCTATTTTTTTGTCGTTTTCCTCTATCTTTCCCTTTTCCTTTTTTTTCTTTTTTTTGATCGATCCTTCAATACTTTTTTTAGTCTTACTTTTTAAGGCATTTGCCTTACTTTTTTTATTAGACTCATCAATTTCAAAAATGATTTCTTCATTTTTAAATGAGTCATCTCCTACCAAAATAATTTTAACTTTTCTAGATAATTCAATATTGTCAATTTCTTTTTGAAAATTTGTTAATATAAGATTTTTAACATAAGGACTTATTTTTAAATTCAATTTTTTTGTTTTCTTCTTATTTAATTCTTCATTTATCTGGTATAAAAATTTTTGAACTATTGAACGATGACTAAGCTCAGTTTTCCATTCAATGAAGCTTTGCCTTAGACGTTGCCGAGACATTTCTAACAGTCCAAATTGACTAATCCTTGAGACTTGCGTTCTTGCCCGATCTTTTTTGACAAGCTCTTTAATCTTACGTTCAACTTGACGATTATTTCTCATTTCATACATATCAATAAAATCGATAACAATTAATCCTGAGAGATCACGTATCTTAATTTGCTTTGCTATTTCTATTGCTGCTTCTAAATTTGTTTTAAGGGCAGTTTTTTCAATGTTCCTCTCTTTTGTCGCTGCTCCCGAATTTACATCAATGGCAACTAATGCTTCAGTCGGGTTAATTACTAAGTAACCTCCAGACTTAAGCTTTACCTCAGCTTCGAACATCTTAATTATTTCTTTTTCGATTTTATACTTTGTAAACAGTGGCTCTTTACTTTTATATAATTTTACGAATTTGGAATTGCCGGGTAAAACTTGAGACATATATTTTTTTGTTTCCTTGTAAGCATCATTACCTTGTACCAAAATTTCCTTCATTTCCTTCGAGTAGATATCCCTTACTATTCTTCTTAGTAAATTCCCTTCTTCGTGTATCAGTGCAGGGGCAATTGCTTTTTTTGTTTCATTTACTATTTGTGCCCACAATTTATTCAGGGTAGAATAATCTTTCTTAATTTCATTTTTTGTTCGATTTAATCCAGCAGTTCTAATAATTAAACCCATTTCAGCTGGTACTTTTAGCTCTTCAATTATTTTTTTTAATTTTTTTCTGTCATCAGATATAGAAATTTTTCTTGAAACTCCTTTAGTTTTTGTAGAGTTAGGCATTAAAACTGAATATTTCCCTGCAAGTGAAATATACGAAGTTAAAGCAGCTCCTTTATTGCCCCTTTCTTCTTTAACAACCTGCACTAAGATAAGTTGACCTGTTTTTATTACTTCTTGAATTTTATACGAACGATAAAGCCTTCTTCTTAAACTATAGGTATTTTTACGCTTAAATGGTTTTTTTTCTATTTCATTATCTTTGTTTTCTTCATTACTGCTTAAATCTAAATCATCTTTATTATTTATTTCAGTGATTTGGCTTCCAACAGAGTCAGTGTCGTCCTGAACATCTTTAGTGTCGTCAATATCCTCTGAATTATGCTCTTCTTCTAATTCAGCTTCAGCTTGAATAAGAGCCTCTCTATCTGCTACAGGAATTTGAAAATAATTCGGGTGTATCTCGCCAAACGCTAAGAAGCCATTTTTTTCCGACCCAATATCTACGAAAGCTGCTTGTAAAGAAGCCTCGATTCTTGAAACTTTACCTAAATAAATATTTCCCTTTAAATTCTTCCTAGAGATAGACTCAAATTCAAAATCTTCCAATTCATTATCAGATAATAATGCAAATTGAGTTTGAGTCTCATTCGAACCATCGATGAGTATTTTTTGTGACATTTAAGAAAACCTTTCAAAGTAATAACCACATTAAGTGGCATAGAATATATGTATGTGAATATGTTTGTTTTAATCATAATAATTATCTAACTATATGATTGTATTGTTATATTTAGAATTTACAAAAATCAATGATTTATTATTTTGATTTTTTAAGCAAAAATTGAGTATTTTAAGTCAAATCAACGCCATATTTTTATTTAATTATTCGATATGAACACGATTCAAACAATTAAATTATTTGCCTACGTAGGAATCATTCTTTTTTTTGTAATATTTGGAGTAATTTTATATTTTATATTTCAACTGCCAGACGACTCAAGTTTGCAGAATTATAAACCAAATGTAATGAGCAGAATTCATGCATCAAACGGTGATCTTGTAAAGGAATTTTCAAAAGAATACCGGATCTTTATACCAATAAAAGATATCCCTAATGATTTAAAGAATGCATTTATTTCTGCAGAAGATAAAAATTTTTACAGACATTACGGAGTTGACCCAGTTGGAATCATGCGTGCTTTGGCCAAAAATATTATCAATCTTTTTAATGAAAAAAGGCCGGAGGGTGCATCAACAATTACTCAGCAGGTTGCTAAAAATTTTCTTTTATCTGATGAATTGAGCATAAATCGAAAAATTAAAGAAGGTCTTCTTGCGCTAAAAATTGAACAAACATTACCCAAAGAAAGAATTTTAGAACTCTATTTAAATCAAATTTATCTTGGATCTGGAACTTATGGTATTGCTGCAGCATCAAATAGATACTTTAAAAAATCTCTGAGCGAACTTGATATCCATGAAATGGCTTTTCTGGCAGCTCTCCCTAAGGCACCTAGCAGATATAATCCTGAAAGAAATTATAATATGGCATTTGAAAGAAGAAACTGGGTGCTCGAAAGAATGTTTGTGAACGGGTATATTGATAAGTATGAATTAAATTCGTTAAAAAAAATCCCTATTAATACCTATTTAAAAGAAAATAACAGAGTCTTTGCAAATGATTATTATCTTGAGGAAATTAGAAAAAAAATAATTTTAATTTTTGGTGAAGATTATTTATATAATGGGGGATTGTCAGTCAGATCATCTCTGAATACTGAAATTCAAATTATTGCCGATAATGCTTTGAAGAAAGGGCTGCTTCAATATGATAAAAGGCATGGCTTTCGTGGGCCAATAACTAATGATGTAAGTAATAATTGGCACTTAAAATATAAAAAAAATAAACCTCCTCATAATTTTTTAATTGCAAAAATCATTAAATTTAATGAAAAAAATAATAATGCTCAAGTTGAAGTTATTTTAAAAGATGAAAAAATTCACGCAGAACTTGTTAACTTTCAATGGGCAAGAACCAGTCTTCCTGGCGGTTATTTAGGACCTAAAATTAACAAGGCAAGCGATATTCTACAATTGAACGATATTATTTACGTTTCAAGTGATAGTAAGAAAAGTTACAGCTTAGAGCAAATTCCAAAAATTAACGGAGGCATTATTATAATGGACCCTTATACAGGAAGAGTTTTTGCTTTATCGGGCGGATTTGATTTCAATAAATCTAATTTCAACAGAGTCATACAAGCTAAGCGACAGCCTGGCTCATCATTTAAACCATTTGTTTATATGTCTGCATTAGAAAACGGTTTACAGCCCAATAGTTTGATTTTGGACGCCCCTTTTGTTGTTGATCAGGGTTCAGACTTAGGTAAATGGAAACCTGAAAATTATGGTAAGAAATTTTATGGGCCTTCAACTTTAAGGAAAGGAATAGAAAATTCTCGGAATTTAATGACGATAAGAATAGCTCAATATTTGGGAATGGAAAAGGTTGCAGAAATTGCAAACAGGACAGGTGTAATGGAGAATATGCCTAACGTTCTTTCGATGGCTCTTGGAGCAGGAGAAACTTCCCTTGTTGATCTTACTGCGGCCTATGCTTCTTTTGTAAATGGAGGAAAGAAAGTAGAACCAAGCCTTATTGATAGAATTCAAGACAGAAGAGGTAAAAATATTTTTTTAGGAAATTTTGCAGCATGTACTAATTGTGACGAGCCTTACATTGAGGAAAATCCGATGCCAAAACTCATTAATTTATCCGAAAGCATATTTGATGAAGCTAAATCCTATCAAATGGTTTCTATTTTAAAAGGAGCTGTTGATAGGGGCACTGGAAGAAAAACAAAAATTGATGGAATAGAAATAGCAGGTAAAACTGGCACAACAAATAATAATACAGACGCTTGGTTTATTGGATTTACCTCAGATTTAATTATCGGTGTATATGCAGGGTTTGATAAACCTAAATCACTTGGCAAAAGAGAAACAGGATCATCAGTTGCCGTGCCAATTTTTCGTGATTTTGTAGAAAATTATTACCAAGAAAAACCAATTTTACCTTTCACTATTCCTAATGGAATTGAGTTAATTAAAATTAATTATGATACAGGAGAAATAGCAAGCAATTTTAATAGCAGTGAAAGTGTCTATGAAGCATTCAGTAAAAGTGATAACCTTGTAAGTAGTGGTGAAATTCTTGTTGGTTCTGAGGGCTTCCAAATAATTGAGGTTGCAGATGAAGTTATGGAGGAGTATGTAATTTATTAGTTATGGAAAATGATTTTTTAAATTTATTAGCTAAAGCAAATAAAAAACTTGATTTTGTACGGAGTCATCTTTGACTTAGAAAATTTACAAAAACAATTATTTAAATTAAAAGCTCTAAGTGAAGAAGAAAATTTTTGGTCAGACAATGAAAAGGCCAAAAAAGTAATGGTTGAAATAAGTGAATTAGACCAAAACATCAAACTAATTTCTGATTTTGAAAAGAAAATAACTGAAGTTAAGGATTATTTTTATCTTGCAACTGAGGAAAGCGATCAATTGATGATCAGCGAGTGTAACAACACGCTAAAAGAACTTTTAAGCGACTTAGAGAAGTCTGAGTTTCAAATGCAATTTAACGGTGAAGCTGATTCGAATAGTTGTTATTTGGAAATACATGCTGGAGCCGGAGGAACTGAAAGTCAAGATTGGGCGCAAATGTTACAAAGAATGTACATGCGCTGGTCAGAAAGAAAAAAATTTCAATTCAAAATAGTTTATGAGTCATTTGGTGAAGAGGCAGGTATCAAATCATGTACAGTTTTAGTAGAGGGCAAATATGCATTCGGATATTTAAAAAGAGAGTCCGGTATCCATCGATTGGTAAGAATTTCACCATTTGATTCAAATTCAAGAAGGCACACTAGTTTTTCATCAGTATGGATATCACCGTATGTTGATGAAACTATTGAAATTAATCTTCAAGAAAAAGATATGAGAATAGATACTTTCAGGGCCTCAGGAGCGGGAGGTCAACATGTAAATACGACCGATAGCGCGATAAGAATAACACACATCCCAACAGGAATTGTTGTTCAATGTCAAAATGAACGATCTCAACATAAAAATAAGGCAACAGCTATCAATCTTCTTAAATCAAAATTATATGAAATGGAAATGCAAAAAATTGAGTCTGAAAAAAAAGCTTCTGAGGATAAAAAATCTGATATTGGCTGGGGTAATCAAATAAGGTCTTATGTTTTGCATCCATATAGGATGGTGAAGGACCTAAGAAGTGAATATGAAGACAGTGATCCAGATGCAGTCTTAGACGGTGATATTGATAAATTAATTTTCTCAAACATAAAATAAAGTATGAGTAAGAATATAAAAATATTTATTTATATAACTATATCAATATCAGCATTGATCTTTCTACTTATTTCATTTGTTTCAATCAAAGCGTCATTTGGAGGATTAAACCTTAATATCTTTGGAGACAGAATATCAGATGAACTGAAACTAAATTATTCTTATGATACAGATGTGGAAAATATTGTTCTTAAAAGATCCAGTGAAAAGGGGTTTTATTTAGAAATAGAAAAAATTCAAATTAGTGACGTAAATGGTTTGGTATTAGAGACAAGTTTAATTAGTTGGGACTTTAATTTATTTAATCTAATTACATTATCTATAGATGAAAAAAATAAAATTTCATCTGAAAAAATAAATATATCTAGTAATGATTTTCAAATATTAATCAATAACTTTAATATGGAATATGATGAGCTTGATAGAGTAGTTGTTTCTTTCAAAAAAATTGATTTTAAGTCAAAGCATTATGCTCTCAATTTTGAGTCATTCGATAACAACATATTAATTCATACAAATTCTATTCTTGAAATTTTTGACTCTAAGAGTTTAATGTCAGCAAATCTCTCAATAAACAAAGAAAATTTTCAAACAAATTTTGAATTTATTCCAGCTAATCAGCAAATAAATATTTTAAAATTTAGTGGAGACTATTTTTATACTAATGAAGCAAGTATTATACAATATAATACTAAAAACAAAAATATAAAAACTAAACTTGATATTAATTCAAAAAAAGACTCATTAATAAACATTCTTAATTTAAATAATGAAAGTCAATTATATCCTTTTATAAATAGCTTTAAAGGCTGGCAATCTATTTTGCTTGAAACAAATTTTAATTATGAGGATAGGAATATAATAAATTCTGCGATTAGAAATTTATATCTTAATATATCTGGAATCTATGAATTAAGTACATTAATGCCCAATGATAAATTTTATCAAAATTTCGGTGATGTAACAAAATATGATTTAGATTTTTATAATGACAAAGAAAAATATGTAATTGATATAAATCATTTTAAAAATGATCAATTAATTCTCAAAAATGGTAGTTTTTTAAAGTTAAATTACGATCTAAATAATGCAAATATTAATTTGGTAACGAGTATTCATAAAGATGCTGCAATAAATTATTTACAAAATACTATTCTATCACGTGAGACCAGAACTGATCGTATAAGCAGTTTTCTTCAGCAAAATTTAAATGAGAATAACGATATAACGCTTAATTTTAATATTGATCCGACTTCAAATAATATAATCGAATCTCTTAACAATTTATACGTCGTTTCTTCTGGAAAATTAAATACAAATTTTATTTTTGATGATAATGAAAATCCTAATTTCATCTTAGGTCCTGTAAATTACTATATTGAAATTGAAAATCTTGAAACTCAATCACCGTTATTGAAAGGATTAATAAATTTATCAGAGACAAACGCTTACATTAGGCAAATTAATCTGAATAAAAACAACGAAACAAGTTTAAAGATACAATTTGAGGGCGATACTAATGTAATAAATGACAGTTTAATTGTATTTGACTCTCTTGACAGTGAAATTGAATTCTCAGGTAAAATAAAAATAACAAAATCTAATCATATTTTTTTAGAAGAACTATCAATTAATAATAACTCAAATGTTAAGCTTAATCTCTCAGGAGATTTATCAGAGCGCATCTTAAATTTAAATATTTCAGGCAGTATCATTGACCTTTCTGCAAATAAAGTTGAAACAAAGAAAAAAGAAAGAGATTACTATTTAAATGAGGAAAATTATTCAATAAATACTGACGAAGTAATCTTTGCTGAGTCAGTAAGAGTAAATGATTTTAAGGCAGGAATTGAGAAACAAGGCTCAACTTTATCTGTAAATAGCCGTGCGTCTTTCATGGGGCACGATCTAAATTATTCAAGGGAAAAAAACGATAATCTAGATGTAAATATAATTGACTCAAGCGATATAACATATTTTGTAAACGATAACCATCTAGCGAAAAAACTGTTAAGTGATGGAGAATTCAAAATGACCTCAATAAGGGATTTAAACACACAAGCAGCTGACGTAAAAATTAATTTAAATGACTTTGTATTGATTAATACCCCGGCTTCTCTCAAATTGTTGTCCCTACCTTCAATCTCAGGTCTAGTTAGCATTGCTGAAGGTGAAGAAGGAATTCGCTTTGGGTATGGAGAAATAAATTATGTAGAAACAGAAAATAAATTTAATGAAATTGAAGCTTTTGCTGTTAGCGATAGCTTGGGTCTTATTATGGATGGAAATATCGATAGAAAAGAAAAGATTATTGATATGAAGGGAGAAATAAGTCCAATGCATCTTGTGAACGCAATTATTCAAAAATTACCTATTTTAGGACCAATAATTGTAGGAGGTGAGGGAGAAGGAATGTTTTCGATAGATTTTTTAATGACAGGTTCTTCTGATGATCCCGAAGTAGAATCTAATCCATTAACTATAATTAAGCCTAGAATAATAGAAAGAGCAATAGAAGCTATTGAAAGTGGTTCAACTATCCAATAATCACTTTAAAGTGTTTTTTCTTGCCAACACTTATTACATTTTCAATTTGAGTAATTTGATCGTAGTCTAACAATTGAAGCTCATCTTCTACAATTTTTCCATTTAATTTTACACCTTTCCCACGTATCAATTTCCTACTTTCAGATTTTGAGCTAGCATATTTCATTTGAACAATAAGATCTGATAGTAGTACACCGTTTTGAATATCTTTATTGCTTAAACTAAGTGTAGGCATATCCTCAGACAAGCTTTTGTTTTCAAATATTTGTTTTGCTGCTTGCTCAGCTTTTCTTGAACTTTCAATCCCATGAAGCATAGCTGTTACTTCATTTGCAAGTATTATTTTTAAATCATTTATATTTTTCGATGAGTTTTGTTCATGACTATCAATTTGTTCTTTGCTTAAATCTGTAAAAAGCTTCATGAAACGAATTACGTCTTTGTCGTCTACGTTTCTCCAAAACTGCCAATAATCGTAGGCTGATAAAAGGTCATCATTCAGCCATACTGCTCCATCAGCTGTCTTCCCCATTTTATCACCATTAGAATTAGTGAGAAGAGGAGTTGTTAGTCCGTAAACCTCTTTGCCATTTACTCTTCTTATAAGTTCCACTCCATTTACAATATTTCCCCATTGATCAGAGCCTCCAATTTGTAAGGTGCACGAATTTCGATTATTAAGCTCATAGAAGTCATAAGCTTGAAATATCATATAATTAAACTCTACGAAACTGAGCGACTGTTCTCTTTCAAGACGTATTTTTACACTATCAAATGTTAACATTTTATTTATTGTAAAATGTTTTCCAAAATCTCTTAAAAAATTCACATAACCAAGTTTATCTAGCCAATCTGCATTATCCACTATCAACGCCTTATTCTTTTCATTATTAAACGACAAATATTTGTCAAAAACAGTTTTAAGATTATTAGCATTATTTTTTATTTCATCTTCAGTAAGCATTTTTCTAGTTTCATCTTTTCCTGAAGGATCACCAATGCGAGTAGTTCCTGTGCCAACTAATATTATTGGAGTATGACCGTATTTTTGAAATAGGCGCATTACCATTATTTGTATCAAGCTGCCTATATGTAATGATTTAGCCGTACAATCGAAGCCTATGTAAAATGTAATATTTTCAGATTTTAATTTTTTATTGAGAGACTCCTCATCAGTGCATTGATTTAAGAAACCGCGATATTTGAGTTCTTCAATAAGTGTCATTTTCTATATTCAGTAATGTATAAATTATTTAGACTAATTATACAAAATATATGAGCAATAATAAACTTCATGCAATTGGCATTATGAGTGGCACTTCGCTAGATGGAATTGATGTTTCATACGTTAGTTCTGATGGAAAAAGCAGATTTACTCATAATTGCTCATCTTTATTTAAGTTTAGGGAATCAACAAGAAAGTCTCTTCATACTCTTGTGAACAACTTTACAAAAAATAAAAATAGCATATCAAATATAATTGATTGCGAAAATTTAGTTAGTGAAGATTATGTAAATGCCATAAAAAAATTCATAAAATCTAAAAATATCAAAAAAGTTGATCTTATCGCGTTACATGGTCAAACTATTTTTCACTCATCTAAAAATAAATCATCGATTCAATTGTGTAATAGTTCTTATATTGCAGAGAAAACTAACAGTATTATTGTAACTGATTTTAGGCAAAAGGATCTTTTAAATGGTGGAGAGGGAGCGCCATTAGTGCCAATATTTCATAAACTTTTAATCAATAAACTAAAACTTAAAAAGCCTTGTTCTTTTATTAATATTGGAGGCATATCTAATATTTCCATATTGGACAATAAAGGTAAGTTAACAGCATATGATATTGGACCAGGAATGTGCCTTTTAGACCAATTTGTATTTTTTAAAAAGAAACAACCTTTTGATAATAATGGAATATATTCTTCTCGAGGTAAAATTAACAATAAAATTTTAAGGCAACTTCAAAATGATAAATTTTTCAAAAAGAAACCCCCCAAATCTCTCGACCGAAATTATTTCTCATTAAATAAAGTATTAAAAATAAATTTTTATGATGCATGCGCTACTTTATCCGCATTTACTGCTTATGCGATAATTAATGATCTAAAAAAAATAGAAAATCAAAAAATTATTATTTCTGGTGGAGGAACCAAAAATAAATTCATTTTTAATTTAATTAAAGAAAATTTAGGAAATAGAGTAATTTCTATTGACGAAATTTATGGTGATGCAAAATTCATAGAATCCCAGGCATTTGCCTATTTAGGTATAAGAAGAATTAAAAATTTACCTATATCATTGCCAGGAACTACAGGTGTTAAAAGTCCGATAACTGGTGGGAAAATTACTTAGTTACCTATACTTTGAATTAAGCTCTCTTTCGATGTAACTTCTAACTGTCTTTTCAAGCTTATCGGTTTCATTGTCATAGAAATGATTTGCTCCTGTTATTTCTTCATAATCCACTGTTATATTTTTTTGAGATTTGAGTTTTTCTGCAAGCCGTGTAGTTTCTTCAGGTGGCACTAAGTCATCTTTTTTACCTTGAACTATTAAACCTGAAGCTGGGCATGGAGCTAAAAAATTAAAATCATATAGATTAGGTTGAGGTGAAATACTTATAAATCTTGTTATTTCTGGCCTTCTCATTAATAGTTGCATGCAGAGTAGAGCACCAAAAGAGAAACCTGCAACCCAACATTGATTGGTATTAGGATTCTGTCTTTGTATCCAATCTAGACCAGCCGCAGCATCAGCAAGCTCGCCCAACCCATTATCAAATTTGCCCTCACTTTTTCCAACGCCTCTTAAATTAAAGCGAAATATTGAAAATCCTAGAGAATCAAAAATAGAAAATAATTCCATTACAATAGGGTTATTCATTGTTCCGCCATAAAGAGGATGTGGGTGTATTAGTAGTGCAATTGGGGGGTTTAAAGACTGCCCTTTTTTATATTTTCCAACCAATTTACCGTCAGGTCCTGTGAAAACGATTTCTTTTACTTGATTATTCATTTTTGAGCACTAGATAGTTGACTAAATTAGTAGGTTATTATATTTAACCACTGAGACGGTATACTAAATTTATTATTTGAAATTCAAGGTTTTTTTTTAAAATGAGTAAAATCATTGATTTAATTGACTCTTATATAGATAGAGATCCAGCTGCTAAAGGCAGAATTGAGACATTAGTCACTTCACCTGGCTTACATTCTATTGGTATATATAAACTATCAAATTTTTTGTGGTCAATAAGACTTACAATCTTAGCGAGGCTATTATCTTACATTGGGAGAATACTAACAGGTATTGAAATTCATCCAGCGGCTAAAATTGGCGAACGTTTTTTTATTGATCATGGGATGGGAGTTGTAATTGGTGAAACAGCTGAAATCGGCAATGATGTAACGATTTATCACGGGGTAACTCTTGGAGGAGTTTCTCCAAGTGAAGATAGTGCAAGTCAGAAAGATAAGAAAAGACACCCAACACTTGAAGATAAAGTAATAATTGGATCTGGAGCACAAATTCTTGGTCCGATTACAATTGGTGCCAATTCAAAAGTTGGCTCTAATTCAGTAGTTACAAAAGACGTAGAGTCGAACAAAAGTGTAATTGGAAATCCAGCACGATATACAATTGTACCAAATTCCTCTGGGATAAAAAAGTTTAGAGCTTATGGTCTAAGTAAAGGAGATGACAGCAGAGCAACGGTAGTTGAAAAACTAGAAAAAGATAATTCTGATTTAAGAAATAGAATTGAAAAGCTTGAAAAATTGATTGAGGAAAATAAATGAAGATAACTTCACGTGGTAGATACGCCGTGTTGGCAATGGTTGATCTTGCAAAGTTTGGATCGCGAAAACCATGCAGCTTGTCTCATGTTTCAGTTAGGCAAAATATATCTTTGTCTTATTTGGAGCAGATATTTAACGACCTTAAGAAAGCTGAATTAGTAAAAAGTCAAAAAGGACCAGGTGGAGGATATATTCTAAATAAACAAACAAAAGAAATTAAAATTTTGGACATATTTAATGCAATAGATGAAAAAATAAAAACTACAGGATGTGGCAATAATCCTAATGCTTTTTGTTCAGGAACTAACAAAAAGTGTTTAACTCATAATTTTTGGGAAAATCTTGAGGGAGTCATCGGTAATTATTTGAGTACGGTGCATCTCAGTGATTTAGTAGAAGAACAAACGTTGGTAAAATAATATGAATAAAGTAAGCAAAGATAATTTTACACAAGAAAAGTACAAGTATGGATTTGTTACTGAAATTGAAAGTGAAAAAATTCCAAAAGGATTAAATGAAGATGTTATCAAGTTGATTTCAAAGAAAAAGAATGAACCAGAATGGATGTTGGAATGGAGGCTGTCAGCATTCAAACGATTAGAAAATATGTCAGTTCCCAAATGGGCTAAAGCAGAGATAGATGAAATTGATTTTCAAGATTTATACTATTACTCATCGCCTAAAGATTTCAAAGAAAAACCAAAATCACTAGATGAAGTTGATCCTAAATTATTGGAAACGTACGAGAAACTAGGCATACCGTTAAAGGAACAAAAAGTTTTAGCTGGTGTTGCAGTAGACGCAGTCTTTGACAGCGTGTCAGTTGCAACAACATTTAAGGAGAAACTGAACGAAATAGGTGTCATTTTTTGTCCTATTTCAGAAGCTATTCAAAAACATCCTGAGCTTGTGAAAAAATATATTGGGTCCGTTATTCCTGTAACTGATCACTTCTACGCCACTTTAAATTCAGCTGTATTCAGCGATGGTTCATTTGTTTACATACCTAAAGGTGTTAAATGCCCAATGGAATTATCTACATACTTTAGAATTAATGCTTCTGAAACAGGACAGTTTGAGCGGACACTTATAATTGCAGATGAAGGTAGTTACGTAAGTTATCTTGAAGGCTGTACGGCTCCTATGAGAGACGAAAATCAATTGCATGCAGCTAATGTTGAATTGGTTGCACTTGATGATGCTGAAATAAAGTATTCTACAGTTCAGAATTGGTATCCTGGTGATGAAAATGGAAAAGGTGGAATATATAATTTCGTAACTAAACGGGGTCTATGTAAAGGAAAAAACTCTAAAATTTCCTGGACTCAAATTGAGACAGGTTCTGCTATAACATGGAAA
This sequence comes from uncultured Pelagibacteraceae bacterium, assembly GCA_902617525.1. Taxonomy (GTDB): domain Bacteria; phylum Pseudomonadota; class Alphaproteobacteria; order Pelagibacterales; family AG-422-B15; genus CACNXQ01. Next base: position 21,977 of record CACMWW010000009.1, read on the forward strand.
TACCCAAGTTGTATTTTAAGAGGAGATAATTCGACTGGTGAATTTTATTCTGTAGCTATTACCAATAATTACCAGCAGGCTGATACTGGTACAAAAATGATCCACTTAGGGAAAAATACAAAAAGTAGAATCATTTCTAAAGGAATTTCTGCAGGAAAGTCATCTAATACTTATCGTGGTCTTGTCAGCTTTCATAAAAAAGCTAATAATGCAAAAAACTTTACCCAGTGTGATTCATTATTAGTTGGTAGTGAGTGTAAAGCCAATACCATTCCGTTAACCGAAAATAGTTCTAATTCTTCATCTATAGAGCATGAAGCAACAACCTCAAAAATAAGTGATGAGCAACTGTTTTATTGTATGCAAAGAGGATTAGATGCGGAAGAAGCACAAAGTTTAATTGTAAATGGGTTTTGTAAAGAAGTACTGCAAAAATTACCAATGGAGTTTGCTGTCGAAGCTCAAAAACTTGTGAGTATAAGTTTGGAGGGAAGTGTTGGATAGTATGTTAGAGATTAAAAATTTAAATGTTACTGTTGAGGAAAAACAAATTTTAAAAAATTTAAATTTAAATATTGGTAAGGGTGAAGTACATGCCATAATGGGTCCTAATGGTTCAGGTAAAAGCACTATTGCTCACACTCTAGCTGGTAAACCAAACTATAATGTAGATTCAGGGGAAGTTAATCTCAATGGTGAAGATTTACTCTCAAAAGATCCTTATGAGAGATCATTAAATGGTCTTTTCCTTGCTTTTCAATACCCAATTGAACTTCCTGGAGTCACTAATGCTTCTTATCTAAAGCAGATTGTTAATGCACATCGAAAGTCAAGAAAAGAAACACCAATTGATGCCGGAGAATTTCTAAAAATTCTAAAAGAAAAATCAAAACTTCTAGATATACCAATGGACATGCACAGTCGTTTTGTAAATGCTGGCTTTTCTGGGGGAGAGAAGAAGAAAAATGAGGTTCTTCAAATGGATTTGCTTAATCCAAGTTTAATTATTATGGACGAAACAGATTCAGGCCTAGATGTTGATGCATTAAAAACCACTGCAGACGCAATTAATAAATTAAGAAATGATGAAAGATCATTTATTATTATAACTCATTACTTAAGATTATTAGAATATATTGAGCCTGATTACGTCCATGTATTTCAAAATGGCTCAGTTATAGAAACTGGTGACAAGACTTTAGCTTCAAGAATAGATCAAGAAGGATACAGTTAATGAAAACTTTAACACCTTCAATAATGGAATTAACGGATAATCTTTCGATTGAAACCAATTCTAAGGATCTATCTATATCACACGAGATAATAAATGATGAACTAAAATTAAAAATCACTTCGAATTATTCACAAATACCTTCACAAATAAAATTAATAAGCAGTAATAGAAGCAACTTTAAAATTATTGCTGATATATATTTAAACGAGAATACTACTTTAGAGATTATTGACGAAAATGATTATAAAATTGATACATCTTTTATTTTTAAATCATTTTTAGGTTCCCGCTCAGTACTTGAATTATACAGATTTAATAAGTTTCAATCCGATACTAACAACTCATTTGTTCATACTTGTAATATGTCAAGTGGTTCAATGTTTAAAGATTTTAATTTTACAAACGGTTCAGATTTTACAAATAACGAGACTAGGATTAATTTAAATGAAGAAAATGCAAAGTATGTTGGCAGTGGCGTTGTCATGTCCAATTCGTCAAAATGTGAAAATAATCTAGAAATAAGACACTTAAGTAAATCTGCGGTATCAGATTGTTCATTTAAAGCCGTAACTCGTGGATCATCCAATGTTTCGTTTAAAGGAAAAGTATTTGTTGATGAAAATTGCTCAAATACACAATCTAACCAAATTAGCAAAGGTTTGTTAATTGACGAGGAATCTAAAATTAATCTTACACCAATACTTGAAATAAATAATGATGATGTAGTTTGCTCTCATGGTGCGGCTTCAGGAAAAGCTGATGAGGAAGTACTGTTTTATTTAGCTTCTAGAGGAATTTCAAAGAGTGAAGCTGAAAGAATATATATACAGGGCTTTTTATCAGAGTTTATAGAAAAGATTGAAGATGCAGAAATGCAAGTTAAAGGCCAAAATTTTATCAACGAGAATTGTTAACATGGATGATTCTAAAACTTTAAATTTAAATGTTAGAAAAGATTTTCCAATTCTTTCAAAAAAGATATTGGAAAAAAAAGATCTTATTTATTTTGACACTGCAGCTTCTGCTCAAAAACCAAATACAGTTATTGATGAAACAAATGATTTCTATAAAAATCACTATTCTAATGTTAGCAGGGGAGTTCATACATTATCTGTTGAATCAACATTTAGATATGAGGACGCTAGAAAAAAAGTTCAAAAATTCTTAAATGCAAGGTCTGAAAATGAAATTATTTTCACAAAAAGTGCCACAGAAGGAATAAATTTAGTTGCTCAAACTTTCTATGAAAAGTTTATGCAAAAAGGAGATGAGGTAATTTTATCTCTAATCGAGCACCACTCAAATTTAATACCTTGGTTTTTTTTAAGAGACAAGTATGGCGTTGTGCTAAAGTTTGCAAATATTCAACCATCAGGAGAAATTGATATTGATCATTTTAATAGTCTATTCACAAATAAAACAAAAATTGTATCTTTGACACATCTTTCGAACGTTTTTGGTACTGAATTAAATGAAAAGGCTATAGGTATCTGTAAAGATAAAAATGTTCCCATTCTCCTTGATGGTTGTCAATCAGCTGCACATTTGAAAATTGATGTTCAAAAACTAGGTTGTGATTTTTTTGTTTTCTCTGGACACAAAACTTATGGTCCTGCTGGTATTGGAGTTTTATATGGAGCTGAAAATCTTTTATCAGAAATGCCCCCCTATCAAGGTGGAGGAGGAATGATTGGAGATGTGAGTCTAGAAGGTGCAAGTTACGCAGAATTACCAGCGAAATATGAAGCAGGAACTCCTCCATTAGTCGAAGCGCACGGATTGGGTATAGCAATTGATTACATGAATAAAATTGGACTCGATAATATTATCGAGCATGAAAATGAAATTACTAAATATGCGTTTAATAAATTAAACGAAATTGATTTTATCGAAATTCATGGTGGAGATAATAAAAGGAACTCTATCATATCTTTTAATATTAAAAATGTTCACTCCCACGAAGTATCTTCGTTTTTAGATGTTGAAGGAATAGCAATTAGAGCAGGTCATCACTGTTGCCAGCCTTTAATGAAACATCTCGGTGTCAATTCAACGGCCAGATTATCTTTTGGTGTGTATAATTCATTAGAAGAAGTTGATAAATTTGTTATTGCGCTACATAGGTGTAAGGAGTTTTTTAATAAATGAATGATTTAATAAATGATCTTTACCAAGAAATAATTTTAGATCACGGACGTGAACCAAGAAATTTTGGTGAATGTGAACCTCATAATAAAAGTGCCGATGGTCATAATCCATTGTGCGGTGACAATTTAAAGCTTACTTTTCTTCTAAATGATCAAAATATAATAGAAGACATTAAATTCACAGGTGAGGGGTGTGCCATATCACTTGCTTCTGCTTCATTAATGACAGAAAAATTAAAAGGTAAAAAAATTGAAGTCGCTGAGGAAATATTTAAGGATTTTACAAATCTTGTTTCAGGTTCAGATGAAGACCTAAAAGTTTTAAATGAGGAAGATTCACTTTATGCCTTAAAGGGAGTAGGTGGATTTCCAATGAGGGTAAAGTGCGCAACAATGGCATGGCATGCTTTTAATCAGGCTTTAAAAGATTAATTATGAGACTATATCCTGTATATCTTGCACTGCTTGTATTATTTATTGTTTTGCAACTTATTTATGGAAACCGGTCTTTTGCCGATGTAAACTTAGAGGAGTACGATATGTCAAAAGTAGAAGTAATGGATACACCTTTCTGGTGTTCTGCCACGCCTGAAGAAAGACAGGAAGCTATTAATAACCTTACTGAAGAACAGAGAATTGTTGCTTTAGAGAATGGAACAGAGAGGCCATTTTTTAATGAATATTGGAATAGTAAAGATGTTGGGATTTATGTTGATGTAATTTCAGGAGAACCCTTATTCTCCTCTTTAGATAAATTTGATTCAGGAACAGGTTGGCCGAGTTTTGATAAGCCAATAAATGGGATAGAAATTGTAGAGGTTGTTGATAAATCCCATGGAATGGTTCGCACAGAGGTAAGAAGTCAATATGGCGACGCACACCTAGGCCATTTATTTGATGATGGACCCACTGAAACTGGATTAAGATATTGTATTAATTCGGCCTCCCTAAGATTTGTTCCTCTAGAAAAGTTAAGTAAAGAAGGCTATGAGGATTTTGTAGAATTATTTAAATAAATGAAAAAAGTAGAAGATCAAAAAGTTATAGATGCATTAAAGACTGTATTTGACCCTGAAATTCCAGTTGATTTGTACGAATTAGGTCTAATTTACAAATGTGAGGTTACTCCTGAGAATGATGTTATTATTCAAATGACATTAACTACACCAAATTGTCCTGTAGCAGATGAAATGCCAAAAAAAGTAAAAGAAGCTGTCGACGCTGTACCTGGGGTAAAAAATGTTGCAGTTGATCTTGTATGGGATCCACCATGGGATATGTCTCGCATGTCGGATGTTGCAAGATTAGAACTAGACATGATGTAAGATATCCACTTGAAATACAAAAATACCTATATATTTTAGATAATAATCATATATAAACTCAATTTAAGAGCCCGTAGCTCAGTTGGTAGAGCACTCCCCTTTTAAGGGAGTTGTCCTCGGTTCGAACCCGAGCGGGCTCGCCACTTAATAATATGAAAAAAAAATTTTATCACAAGCTTGGCCCAGTACCTACAGAGGAAGATCTCAAAAATCCAAAAAAACTAAATCCAAATAAAGCAAGAAACACAGTAATCATATGGTATTCGTTTGTTGCTATTTCTATTATACTTTACTTTGTAGTAACAAAATTGTTCTAATATGAACAATGAAACAATATCATTTAAATAAACTATCTCCAGAACTGGGGGCAGAAATTGGTGGAATTGATTTGTCAAAAGATTTTGATGAAGAAATTCAAAATAAAATTTATGACGACTTAATAAATTACAAAGTTTTATTTTTTAGGGAGCAAAATATTACTCCGCAATTTCACGTTGAATTTGCAAAAAGCTTTGGTTCGATCGAAGAGCCGCACCCTGTTTATCCTCATGTAGAGGGATTTCCTGAAATTGTTTTACTAGAAAATGATAGGGATAACCCACCGGATACAGATGAATGGCATACTGATGTAACGTTTAAAAATGATCCACCTTTTGCATCTGTTTTGTACAGTAAAACAATTCCAGAAGTTGGTGGCGATACATTATGGAGTTCTCTATCAAAAATATATGATGCACTTCCTCATGAATTGAAAGCGCAAATTGAAAACTTAAGGGCAATTCATGACATGGGAAGTTTTCGAAACAATTATATGAACGATGATAATAAAGAATCTTCAATTAAATTAAATAAAGGGTTTGAAGAATTTGGAAATGCCGTTCATTCAGTTGTAAAAGTTCATCCAATTTCCAGTGAGAAGTTTCTATATATAAACCCTAGTTTTACGTCTCAGATCGTTGGTATGACAACAACAGACTCTAATAACTTACTCTCATATTTATTTAATTTTATGTGCAAACCAGAATTTCAAATAAGATTTAAGTGGACGCCAAATACATTAGTTATTTGGGATAATCGTTGCACAATGCATTATGCTATTGGTGACTATATGCCAAATAAACGTGTTATGCATAGAGTTACAGTCTTAAATGATCGCAGAGATTAAATAACTGTAAATATTATTTTTAATGAAAAATATTCTTATTGTACCTTTATTATTAATTATTTTTATAAGCAGATCGAATGGAGAAAATATTTTGAAAGACGATTTCACGAATGAGAATGAATGGACCTATATTGCAGATAATGTGATGGGTGGTATGTCTGACGGTGGAGTCGAATTTAATTTGGTTGATAGTAATGTTTACGCCTTACTAAGCGGAAATGTTAGCACAGAAAACAATGGCGGCTTCATTCAAATTCGTAGAGAACTTAAGAATACTGATTTAAGTAAAGCTAAGTCGATAAGGGTATATGCAAGAGGAAATAATGAAAAATATTATATTTTTTTAAGAACAACAGGAACGATATTGCCATGGCAATACTATTCACACGAATTTACAGTAAATGAAGAATACAATGAATTCATAATGCCGATCAAAGATTTTAAGAAATCTGGAACTTTATTAGCAAAACAAGTTAATCCAAAGAAAATAACTTCAGTAGCTATTGTTGCATATGGAAGAGATCATGTTGCAGAGATTTACGTTAAGGAATTAGAATTTATTGAATAGAGAGATATGTGGCTATTTGATTGTGGACTAGATATTGTTGAGTGGAGAAGAACTATAGTAGTTTATTTATCTGCAATTGCTCCAATAATTTTATCTTTATATCTAATATATAAAAATCAAATGAAGAAATGGATTACATTAACATTGTTATCTTCCTTTTTAATTGCTGCGCTTGGATGGGAAATATGGGTTAATTTTGGACTTATTGACGGTGATCCGGTTAATCTCAGAAGATCTGATGCAATGACATGTGCAATTCCAATGGAAATTAATTGGTTAGTAAATTCAATAGCCGATACTGGAATTGTTTGGTTTGCAATTATTCTTGTTTATTGGATTTTTCCAAAAAGAGCTCTTGAGTATGAGAAATTTCAATTTCTGTTTTTGTCTATGTTTTTTATTTGGTTCATGGGTCAAAATTTTTTAGTAGAGGCTGTTATTTATCACAATCAAGTAGGAGGCGATGCAGCAATTTCTTGGGCGCCATTAATGCCATTTGGCCCTTATTTTAATCCAACATTAATAAATTTTGGCGAAAGAGACATAACGCTTCAATCTCAATCTGCATGGATTATCGGAACGATAGTTTTCTATTCTATATCTGTGTATTTTTATAAAAAAACAAACGGAAAATAAAAAACCCCATCTATAGAGATGGGGTTTATTTTAGTTTTATTTCAAACATCTACGTCTTGTAGATTTTAGAATATTTTTGAAATGGTTGTGGACACCACCCCTTACAATGTTGGTGGCGTCAACTTTTTAACCTCCACATTATCATCAACTAAATAATATCAAGCACTCTCAAAATGTGAATTAAAAATGAAAAAAGCCTAAATACAGAAAGTATTTAAGCTTTTCATGATGATAACGTAGATTGATGATCCTTATAGATAATTCTTTATAAGAATCAATTAATATATTTGATAAATATATTTGGTATTAAAAAATGACCCAGCAAAACTGCCAATGGTGTAATACTTCAATAATTCCAATTGATGTACATGGTCACTATCAATGCCCAAATTGTAAGATTAATATTGATCCATGTTGCTCTGGCGAACATAATGATGATTATGATACAACTTTGCAGTCTTGTAACACCAAACGCTTCGACGAATAATCAAATCAAAAAAAATACAAAAACAACATCAAAATCAAAAAGACAACAAGTGCCATTAATGGAAAGGTGAGTATTCTATAAATAATTTGTAAGAACTGTTTAAAACTAAACTGCTCCATAGGATTATTTAACTAAGAATTATGTCTTCACCATCATCTTTGTTTACAAAGAAATCTGGAAATGGTTCAGCATCAGGAGTTGCAAGATATTCAGATAAATCGGTCTTACCAGCTTTCATCATCGTACTGTCATCAACACACATGTTTCCTGTAAATTTTTTGGAATCCTGAGTAAGTATTACATATGCAGCATCACCCATGATAGCAGGTGTTCTGCATTTACTTTTGCCTTGGTCATCCATTGATGCCGCTAAAATATTGTTAACAGCAGCTGTATCAATCATCGTTCTTGGCCATAATGAATTTACAGCAATGCCTGATGACTTTAATTCTTCTGACATTCCTAATGTACACATGCTCATTCCATATTTTGCCATAGTATAAGCTACATGCGGACTAAACCACTGACTTTCCATGTTTAACGGTGGACCCAGGTTTAGAATATGTGGATTGTTTCCTTTTTTTAAATGAGGAATGCATGACTTAGAAACAAGAAATGTTCCTCTAGTATTAATGTTATGCATTAGATCGTATCTTTTCATTTCTGTATTTACAGTTGGAGTTAAGCTAATAGCACTTGCATTGTTTACACAAATATCAATACCACCGAATGTTTCTACAGTTTTTTCAACAGCAGAAAGCACCTGATCTTCAAATCTTATATCTGTTTTAATTCCAATAGCATTACCTCCAGCTTTAATCAAATCCTCAGCAGCAGTAAAAATAGTCCCAGGTAATGTTGGTTGCGGTTCAGTGGTTTTTGCAATAATTGCAATATTGGCACCATCTTTTGCAGCACGTTCAGCAATTGCATATCCGATGCCTCTAGTAGCACCAGTTATAAATAATGTTTTTCCCTTGAGATCAGTCATATTAACTCCTTAAAAAGGTATAAAAATTTGTCATAAAAGTTTCACTAAGATAGTTCATAATATTTTTATTTAAAGGAGTAAATATGGCTAAATTTTATATGATGGCAAAATATACCCCAGAAGCCCTTAAAGGATTTTTAAGCAAACCTGAAGATGACAGAAAGGCAGCTGTAACCAAGCTTGTTGAGTCAGTTGGGGGAAATCTTTTATCTTTTGATATAGTTAGAGGGGACTATGATTTAGTGATGGTTGTAGACTCTATTGATTTTAATTCAGCGGCAGGTGCAAAAATTGCTGTACAATCTACTGGTATGGCGACTGATGCAGTTATTTTGGAAGCAGTGGATATGACAGAGATTGTTTCCAAAGCAGGTACAGCACTTGGCAGCTATTCTAAACCAGGAGGTTAATATGGACGTTAAAGAAGTAGTACAAAGAGGTTATGATTTATTTGGATCTGGAGATATGGAAACATTCTTTGGTGAAATAGTTCATGACGACATAACATGGACTTTTCCAGGAGAAGAAGGAAAACATCCATTAGCAGGTGTGCATAAAGGTAAGGAAAATTTCATTGCAAATATGTCAAAAATCCCTGAGTACTGGGATAATTTTATGGTTACACCGCAAGCAATGATTAGTGAAGGCAACAAAGTATTCGCATTAGTAAAAGGAACTGCTGATGGTATGGATACTATGTTTGGTCATTACTTTGAAGTTGAGAACAATCAATTCAAAGTCATGATGACTTTTGATGATACGCTTACTGCGTTTAATGCAATGAAGAAATAAGGAGTGTTTATGAGTAGTGTTGAGGTAAAAAGTTTTGCTAATGCCGATGAAATTAATGACAATTTTAATAATGCAAAAATTGAAGCTGTAAATGTAGGTGGACAACGCATTATGAAATTATCACTTGAACCAGGATGGAAGTGGTCGAATGATATCAAGCCTACAGTGGGCACAGATAGTTGCCAAGCAACGCATTTGGGCGTGATTGTGAGTGGAACAGTTGCAGTCAAGCACAACGATGGCACTGAAATGTCTTATACTGCCGGTGATGCGTATTCAATTGCACCTGGTCACGATGGATGGGTTGTAGGTGATGATCCTGCTGTTGTGTATGAATTTGCAGGTAAATGGGGTGAGTAATTATGACAACTAATAAATCGCAATATACTCTTACTACTCAATGGATTGTACCAGAAGAAAAGAAATCTGAATTTGAAAGCTTCTTTTCTGAGCATGAGGCGTGGATGAGAGAAACACACAATTTAAGCGGAGACAGTGAGCCAAGGATTGTTGACTATTCTGTTTCAAAAGCACCTCAGTATATCGACAATGATTTAGAAAAAGGTCCATCAGGAAAGATAATATATTCCTTACATGAGGTGTACGTTACTGATCAAGGAGCAATGAAGCATTTTGAACTTTGGCAATCACATCCTGCCGCTGAAAAGATGGCAGGCATGGCTGAATATCAAACTGATATGTCATTTAATGCTGAAGTAATAGCTTCAATGGAATCATAGAAAGGAGATTTAAATATGTACGTTATGTTGACACAAAAATTATCCAAAGGTTTTAAATCATGGAAAGATATGGTTCATGAAAATAAACATAAACTAGAGGGCTTTAAAGGTAGAATTATATTTGCTGGATCTCATGCTGAAGATGATAACTCCATGGTAGTTATTATGCATTATGATGATAAAGAAGGACTTATGGCTTTTAAAAACGACGAAGAATTAACTAAAGCCAGGCAAGAGGCAGGAGCTTTAACTGAGACAACGGTGATGACAGTTATGACTGAAGATGCCCTCTTAAATTTTCCAAGCTAAAATTTTAATTGGCTGCAAGTTGAAAGGAATTATCTTCTCTGCAGCCAGTTCCAATCGATAAACCAAGTTCTTTTATCTCGCTTTCTGAATATTTAGCCTCATCTAAATTATTTAAAACAGCCAAATTTCGATCAATACAACTCTTGTGCGGTGAAGGAACAAGAGATGTAAAAAAAATGACAAAAACGAAAAGTGCGAATGCTAATGGAACTAAGCCGTATCTATTAATCATTTTTTGAATAAACTTTCGGCATTTAGACGATCTTTTTCTTTAGATGAAATATAGTTTTCAGCTCTCTTTATTTCTGCATTAAGTTCTTTAATATAATCTTTAAGTTCTTCTATACTCAAAGTATCAAAATCAATTTCTTTTGGCTTAATAATTGGCTCTAAATCATCAGTATCCATTAAAGTTGAGTGTTTCATTTTTTTGGCAACTTGTTAAGATTAAATATGGAAGAAGAAGTCCGTTTTTTTGACAATCGACAGAGATATTTATTATTTGTAACAACTACAAATGAAAAAGCGGTAATAGCTGAAAAGCTATCTCATATAATTAATGAATTGAAACCAGTAAAACCAGCTCTAAAAATATTTGATGCTGGAGTAGGTGATGGAGCTGTGTTAATGAATGTGCTTCGAATTGCCCATCAAAAATTTCCAACTGTTCCTTTTTATGTTTCTTGCAAAGATGTAAGCATGGAAGATGCAAGAATTACAATTGAAAAACTTGCAGACAGATTTGTTGAACATCCAAATATGGTTTTTACAATATCTAATTTACACTATTCTGAAGCCGGGCATCTCAAATCAAATAACGAGTCTAAGCAACAAAATATGAACTGGAACAGCATTGCATTAGATGGCGACTCTTCATTTGGCTTCTATGAGCAATTAAGACAGTTGGGCCCACTTTTAAAAGAAAATTGGAGAGTTGAAGAAAATAAGCAGGGAAATACAACTTATGAAAATCCATCTGTAATTTGCATATATAGAAAAGATCATGAATTCACATTAGATCAAATAATTCCATCTAAAAACGAGTCTATCAATGAATTTGATTTAGTTATTGTCTCACAAGCATATCGCTCACGAGCAAGTGTTGAAAAAAAAGTTAATAATGTAATTAAACCTATGGTTAGTTTGCTAGCGCCAAATGGAAAAATGGTTGCTTTTCACTCTTACGGAAATGACCCTGGTCTAAATGCAATTAATCAACTTTGGCCTGATGAAAATCCATTTCCAAATAAAGGTCATGACATCATTCAGTATATGAAAAATAACTTAGGTAATGAACTTAATAGCAAAATTCATTTCAGAGAACCAGAGATATTTGAATACAAACTCCGGTCACAGCCAAATGAGATAAACAGTGGTATTGCCACATCATTAGTATTTTCTGCATGGAATGCTTGCACATATGTTGCTCAAATAAGTGATCAAATGGTTAAGGAAAAGGAAGCAGATCAAAGTTATATTAAGTGTATTGAGGACATAATTCGTGATCATGACGGATTATGGTTCTATGACGAAATGCTTGTGGCTGACCGAAAATAAATATTGAATTTCTCAAAAGCAATTTATATCACCTAGTATGTTATCATCTTTAATAGTTGGAGCTGGATGCTTTTGGGGTGTTGAAGTCTTATATGAACAAATGCCTGGTGTTATCAATGCAACCTCAGGTTATTCTGGTGGTCATTTAGATAATCCTAGATACGAGGATGTTTTAACTGGTGAGACTGGTCATGTTGAAGTAGTCAAGATTGATTATGATACTAGCGAAGTTACTTTTAATGAATTAATTGATACATTTTTTATCATTCATGACCCCACAACCTTAAATCGTCAAGGGCCTGATATTGGTGAGCAATATAAATCTATACTTTTTTACAATAGTGAAGATGAAAAAGAAATTATTGAGAGTAAAATAAAAAAAATTGATTTATCAGGCAAGTTTGAAAACCCAATAGTTACAGAAATTAGAGAAACAACAGAGTTTTATCCTGCAGAAGATTACCATCAAGATTATGCAGTAAAAACAGGCAAACTATGCTACCAGCAACTTTATGTTATGTATAATTATTCACCGATACCCATCTCAACACCCTAAACTATTTTGACGAAAAAGTAGGCAGTTGAGGATTACTTACTGTTGGGAGTACATACCTGCTTTTTGCAATATCTAAACAGTTTTCATTGTTGTGATTATAATAATTTGAACTTTTGAAATCTAAATGTTTCGCTTTATCATAAGTTTTATTAGATTGTACGCTGTACATTATATCACCAGGTATTGATAGGTGCCCTCCAATGCCATCGTTGATCGTGCCTTCATCTTTAAAAACTAGATGATCTTCTGCACACTGTGGTACGGCCCCCAAAACATGAAGAATTTCATGAAGAGCAGCTTTAGCAGTTTCATTAAATTCAGGTTTAAAACCTCCATTGTTTTCAATACATGAGCCACTTCTTTTTCCTGGGTAATAAAGAGCTGCCGTGTTGGCTGTTACACCCTCTGTTGCATAGCTTGGAAGTTGAGAAGACGCACAAACATCTCTGTTAGAGCCGCCATAGATGATGAAATAAACTTTTTTTGGATCATTAAAACCAAATCGACTTATTGCGGGTTGTAATACATTGACTGCCTGAATTCCATGTTTTGATATTTCATCATCATTTATGTCAAGTCTCAGAAAAGTAATGTCTATTTTATTATCATCTTTCCGATCAAATTTAAGATTCTGGCCATCTGCAAATAATCTATCTTTAGTTTTTGAGTTAAACCATTTATCGATTTGATATATTAACATGCTTATTTTGCTATCAAGATCATATTCTTTATCAACACCATCTTTTGGTAAAACATACATAACATGAATATTATAACCATCATCAATATCAGGAAGATCAGTGAAGTTTCTTCCTGGTTTTTCATCAGAAAGCACAGCTGAAGCTAAAAAAAAACTTATTATAGTATAGCTAATAAATATACGCATATTTTTAAATCTGATAAGGTTTTTATTTAATGAAAAAGTTTATTACAAATCCATATTTTAAAAAAGGACTTCCAGGAGATAATGGCATTGATCCTGTTAGTACAGATGTTGAGGCTGTAAAAAAGCTTTTGAGATTGTGCCCTAAAGCAGCTGAAACACCTTTAGTGAAATCAGCTAAATTAAGCAATGAACTAGGTATTAAAAAATTATGGTTTAAAGATGAAAGAGATCGAATGGGCCTTGGAAGTTTTAAAGCTCTTGGCGCAGCCTTTGTAATCGCAAGTGATGCAGCAAAACATTTAAAATCTTTAAGCAAGGATTCAAATTGGAGCTCAGCTCTAAACGGGAAAACCTATATATCAGCAAGTGCAGGTAATCATGGGATTTCTCTAGCGGCTGGCGCAAGAATATTTGGAGCAAAGGCAGTAATTTATTTATCTAAAAATGTCCCTTCAAGCTTTGCAGATAAAATTAAAAGTTTTGGCGCAGAGGTTGTTGTATGCGGCAATGACTATGAAGAGAGTTTAGAGGGTGCAAAGCAAGAAGCTGAGAAAAACAATTGGATGCTTTTGTCAGATGTAACCTGGGAAGGATACGATCACGGCTTGAGAGTTATGCAAGGATACTTAGTTCTTGCAGATGAAGCGTGTGCAAGCTGCGATGAGCATCCAACACATATATTCTTACAAGCAGGAGTGGGAGGTTTTCCTGCATCCATTGCAACCTATATGAGAAAATATTTTGGTAATGAGCCAAAAATAATAATTGTCGAACCTACTAAGGCTCCAGTATTGCTCGAGTCTATAATCGAAGGAAAAGCAGTAACTGTAACCGGCGGAGTTTCTAATATGGGACGTTTAGATTGCAAAAGTCCTTCGACAAGGGCGCTATCATCGCTTGCAATTACTTGTACAAATTTCATGACAATCGAAGATGAAGATGCTGACATTGCAGTGAAAGAGCTTAGACAAAATGATTTTGATACTTCACCTTCTGGTGCAGCCGGTTATGCCGCTATCAAAGAAGCAAAAAAATATCCAGTGTGTGGAATTGACAAAAATAGTAAGATTTTAATTATTTTGACTGAAAAGCCGGCTTAATTTTTATTATTGAAAATTATTCAAACATTATATTAAATTTAGCAAATGATAACAAAAAGTCTTCTCTCTAAAATCATAAAAACAGGGAACCTTACATGGGTAAAGCCAAATGGTGAAATTAACACTTATGGTGATGGTACAGGAGACCCCATAAAAATTAGAACTACAAATAACTTTTCAGAGATAAAGTTATTAATGAACCCGTCAATTCATTTTGGTGAAAGTTATATGAATGGATCACTCGTAGTCGAAGAGGGGCGGATTCATGATTTTTTAAAATTAATTTTCTCAAATACAGAGGTTGATATTGATCATTGGGTAATGAAGTTATCAAAAATAGTTCGAGCCATTTCAAATAAATTAACTACAAGCAATTATATATCTAAATCAAAGAGAAATGTTGCTCATCATTATGATCTTTCTGATAAGCTTTATGAGCTTTTTTTAGACCCTGATAGACAATATTCTTGTGCTTATTTTAATTCCCCAAATGATTCTTTGGAGCAGGCGCAAATCAATAAAAAAGAATTAATCTCAAAGAAGTTATTGCTTGAAGAAAATCAATCTGTTTTAGATATTGGTTGCGGTTGGGGTGGAATGGCCTCGCATATTTATAAAAAATCAAACGCAAGTGTTGTAGGCGTAACTTTATCTGAAGAACAAATTGCGTATGCTCAACAAAGAAAAGTGAGAGAGAAGTTGGACAAGGTTGAATACAGACTTCAGGATTATAGGAACGTAAATGAGAAATATGATCGAATTGTATCTGTTGGCATGTTTGAGCACGTCGGTACAGCACACTACCAGGAATTTTTTAACAAAGTTTACGATCTATTAAACGATAGTGGAGTTGCGCTTATTCATACAATTGGTAGGTTGAATGAGCCTGGCAACACTGACCCGTGGATAGATAAATATATTTTTCCTGGAGGATATATTCCAGCGCTGAGTGAAACAGTTTCTAGAGTTGAGAAATCGGGTTTATCAATGACTGATGTACAGATATTAAAATTTCATTATGCGGAAACATTAAAAAGATGGAGATATAATTTTTACGACAATATAGACAAGGTTAAAGAAATTTATGATGAAAAATTCTGCAGAATGTGGGATTTCTATTTATCTTCATCCCAGGCTTCATTCGAAGAGTCGACATTAGTTGTATTTCAGCTCCAACTTTCTAAAAATAAAAAGACCGTTCCTGATAAGCGGGATTATTTATTAGCATAGCTACTTTTTAGAAGTAACTATGCTAACTTGTTTATTTAGTTGTTAAATACAACTACCCCTTGATCTACAATATTTGCGTGAGGCGCCATATTCGCGAACATCCATCTTTGCATCTCTTCACTTGCAAAAATATCCAATGCTTTCCCCATATCAACTGGATTAGCTGATGAGAAATATATCATTGCATTTGCAGGAAGGACACTTGATGGACACATAGCGCATTGCAATGTATCAACGATAACTGGAGCTCCTGCTTCACGCATCATTTCTTGCATGATTGGTACGTTGAGTACAAAATTTATTCCACTCTCAACTTCCAGAGTCGCATAACCAATAGTTTGACCCGCCGCAGCTTCACCAAGTGTTGAATTATTTGCCCAAGTTACGCTATTAACGCTACTATCGAACTCAATTTCACCATATGTGCTATTAAACCAATTAGGATTTTCTGCAACGATAGCTGCAGTTTCCATTTGATCTTCATAACTATCATAATAACCATAAACAAATGTAGTATCATTTGAATTATCGCCTCTCAGTTTAGTAGATGATCTAAAAGCAGTATATTTTGCTCCACCAGCCATAGCCTTTTCTTTGAACGCTATAGTTGCTTCTGATATTTCTTGTGGATTAGCTCCTCTTACTTCCCAAACATCTACAATAAATGCCTTACTAGGTAAAATAGAGATAGCTAACAAACCTAAAGATATTAAAAAAGTTTTGTAAATTTTAATCATAGTTTTTCCTTTCCTAAATTAATTTGCAATTACCATGTTCATACCAGTATCAACTTGCTCTACAAATGGCCTTATATTGCTATAAAACCATCTTTGCATATTAAAATCAAAACTATCCATGTCATCGCCCATTTCTTCAAGCGAGTCAGCAGCTAAAAACATCATATGTGTTGTTTCATCCATTGAAGCGGGGCATATTGTGCAGCTCACCAATCCGAGTTGACCGTCTATTCCACTTTCAGACATCTTTTCAGGCATTTGAGGGAAACGATTCACAAAGTTTAAAAAGTCAGTGACATTAATCAGCCCATACCAAAGCGTATTACCAACCTCAGCTGGCTCATAATTGACATCAGCACCTGGCGGAGTTTCGAATACAGCATTTACAACCTGATCCGTGTCTATGTCAAAGTTTTCATCAAACCATGGTTGATTTGTTGCAAATAGACCGTTTGTTTTCATCATTTTACTATTGTTTTCATAAATAGCTGCAAACAACATTGTTTCGTTATAACCGTCACCTTTTATTTTCATGCTAAGAGTAAAATCAATCCATTCTGCGCCACCTGCTTCTGCTAAGGTTTTGAATTTCTCATAGCCTGCAACCATTTCAGCTCTTTTTTCAGGTGTGTTTACGCCAGAAACTGAATATAGGTCTAACACCAATGCTTTACTCGAAGTCATACTTAGTCCTATAAAAGCTAGTATTATGACAATTTTTGCGATAAAATTTTTCATATATATCTCCTTTTTGTTTAATAAATTCTATGTCATCTAAGTTACAAAAATATGATATTTATTATCATTAATAGATAGTCTTACAATTTAATATGAACGCTAACTATATGTAATAACTGGTTAATTCTAATTAGTGTAAAATAAATAAAAAAATATTATATATATATAAAAATGATAAAAAAATTTACTCCTTTTTTAAAGCCAAATGAAGTTCTTTCGAATGAACAAGTCGATTACTTAAGAAAGAAAGATAATTTTAAGGGAATTGGATTGTTGTTGCACGCTTGGGTTATAATAATTTTAACGGTTACAATATATACTTTATTTCCAAATATACTAACTTTCGCGTTTGCTGTTTTAGTAATTGCCGGAAGACAACTTGGTTTAGCAATTTTAATGCATGAAGGAGCACATGGTCTAATTACAAATAATTCAAAATTAAATAATTCCTTATCACAATGGGTTTGTGCTTTTCCAGTATGGTCTGATACATATGGCTATCGTCACTATCACCTTGCACATCATAGAAATACTCAATTAGAAGATGATCCTGACCTAAGTTTATCAAAGCCTTTTCCAGTTGAAAAAAAGAGCATGTTAAGAAAAGTACTTAGAGATATTTTTGGTATTTCAGGACTTGTTCAAAGATATGAGTTGATTTTTAAAACATTGCTTAAAAGTGACACAAAAAAGAATGATGGAAAAAAAATTAGTGGTTTTGAATCAAGAAATACTCTTTATGGCATACTAATTTCAAATCTTATTATATTTTTTATTTTTTGGCTCATGGGTCAATGGTGGTATTACTTAGCATTCTGGTTATTGCCACTATTTACTTTTTTTCAGCTATTTTTAAGAATAAGAAATATTGCTGAACATGCGGGAGTAAAATCTGAAAATGATTTTAATAATGCTCGAACGACGTATGCAAATATTATAGAAAGAACCTTTTTTGCTCCATATTATGTCAATTATCATCTTGAGCATCATTTATTTATGTTTGTTCCGTGCTATAAGCTCAAGAAAGCACATGAGATGATACTTGAGAAACATACAAATGAAGATCTAGAAATTAAAAGTGGGTATGTTTCTATGCTTCGTTCTGTATTAATTTAAATTAATTAATTAAATGACTGCTGATTTTGAGGAAAACATTCTAAAAAAAGCATTTGGTTCGTTTGCAACGGGAGTTGCAGTGGCTACATCGCATAAAAGTGGCTTTACAATCAATTCATTTGCATCTTTAAGCTTAAAACCACCATTGATTATATTTAATATTTATAAGTCTGAAACTGACCACGTAGACTTTTTAAAAAATAATTCGTTTGTAATTAATTTTCTTTCAAATGAACAAGAAGAAATATCGCGTTTATTCGCCACAAAAGATCCTGAAAAAGTTAGTAAAACAAACCATACTATATCATCTAGTAATAATATCATTCTTGATAATACTTTAGGTTACATTGAGTTATCGGTTTATCAACAAATTGATATTGCTGATCACGTTTTAGTCATAGGTAAGGTTGAAGATTTAAGAATTGATGATAATAGAAATCCACTTATTTATTATAGAAGCAATTATCAAACTTTGAAAAATGACAATTAAAAAAAATCTATTAATTATCATTCCTATACTTATTCTGTTGGCTCTTGCAATGTTAGGTTTGTTAGAAAAAGATATTGAAAATGAAGTTTTAAATGAAGGTTCAGGGTGTAGTAGCTGCAGTGGTCCAAAAGCGTTTAAAGCAAAAAATAAGTCAGACGAAAATTAAGAGGAGATCTCTCCAAAATCATTGCTGCCTTCACTTCCTTTTAAACACATGAAAAAAATAATAGTAATTATTCCAATAAAAGGAACCAGCACAATTAATAGCCACCAACCCGAACGATTTACATCATGCAGTCTTCTTACATAAAGAGCAAAACTTGGGACGATAAAGAGAAAGTATAAAAATATATACATTGGTCCAAGCATTATTGAGTCAGATGAATTAGCTAATTGAATACCGATTAGTTGTAACTGAAAGAATATATCAAGCTGTAATCCAACAAAACCAACAGCTGTTGTAAATAAGTAAAAATACCAAAACTCAGCTCTGTTTGCCCTGGTCTTGAAATCAAAACATTTTACAAAAGCATTGTTTATTGATTTGAAAAAACTCATAATGTATTAGACAATTTAATTATTTAACTAATTATAACAAAAATAGATATAATAATTCAAATGTCAAAAAAACTCAGAATTGGTGGCGCAAGTGGATTTTGGGGTGATTCCGTTATTGCAACACCTCAATTATTGAATGGAAATGATCTAGACTTTATTGTTTACGATTATTTAGCAGAAATCACCATGTCAATTATGGCAAGGGCTAGAGCAAAAGATGCCACAAAAGGCTATGCCGTTGACTTTGTATCAAGTGTATTGAAGTTAAATTTACGACAAATAGCAGATCAAAAAGTAAAAATTCTCAGCAATGCTGGAGGCGTAAACCCAGAGGCATGTGCTGAGGCCATCAGAGAATTAATCAAAGAACTTAAATTGGATCTAAAGGTTTCAGTTGTATTAGGTGATGATTTAATGAGAGAAAAAAATAAATTTTCAGAGTTGAATATAAAGGAAATGTATTCAAATGAAGCTTTTCCTGCTGAGGACAAAATAGCAAGCATTAATGCATATCTTGGTGCATTTCCTATAGCTGAAGCTCTTAGAAGTGGCGCTGATATAGTAATCACTGGGAGAAGTGTTGATAGTGCAGTGACACTAGGTGCATGTATTTATACATTTGGATGGAATGAAAAAGAATATCACAAACTGGCTGCGGGTAGTTTAGCTGGTCACATTATTGAATGTGGAACACAAAGTACTGGAGGCAATTTTACTGATTGGGAATTAGTATCAAAAGACTTGCATCAAATAGGCTATCCCATTGTGGAAGTTTCAGAAGATGGCAGTTTCAATTGTACTAAGTCAAAAAATTCTACTGGCATGGTAAGTTTTGGAACCGTTGCTGAACAGATGCTTTATGAAATAGGTGATCCTCAAGCATATATATTGCCAGATGTTATTTGTGATTTTTCAGATGTGAAAATTGAAGAAATCGATAATGACAAAGTTAAAATCTCTGGAGCAAAAGGTTATCCAGCTCCTAATCAATATAAAGTTTGCGCAACATATGCTGATGGTTTCAGGGCAGGTCATGTATGTTCTTTTGTTGGTATAGATGCTGCTAAAAAAGCTCGTACGTATGGAGAAGCAATATTTGAGAGATCAAAGATGATAATGCGTATGATGAATATTGCTGATTTTGATGAAACAAGTATCGAAATTATTGGAGATAACAGTCAATACAGCAAGAAATCATCAAATGAGAATAACCGCGAAGTAGTTCTTAAATTTGCAGCTAAACATCAAGATATTCGAGCGGTAGGTATTATGCTTAAAGAGTCTGTTGGCTTAGGCCTAGCAACTCCTCCAGGTTTGTCTGGATTTGTTGGAGGGCGGCCAAAACCGTCACCAATTGTAAGGTTGTTTTCATTTTTAATTGATAAGGATCAAGTGAATGTAACAATAGATAATGGTTCTTCAAATAGTGAGATAAAGATACCACAATCTGAAGAATTTGACTTGAACAGTATTGAAAAAACAACAGCTCCTAATTTTGATGATGCAAATGAAAAGTTTGTTGATGTGCCGCTTATTAAAGTTGCTTATGGACGAAGTGGCGATAAAGGCAATAAAGCAAACATTGGCATAATTGCAAGAGATCCAAAGTTTTATCCAGCAATATGCAATTTCCTTGATGAAAAAGCTGTTAAGGATTGTTTTACTGATTTTCTTGAGGGGTCTGTGGAGAGATACTTTTTACCAGGCTCAAATTCTATAAATTTCATTTTAAATGATGTTCTTGGCGGTGGCGGGCCAGCAAGTCTTAGAAACGATCCTCAAGGCAAAGCTTATGCGCAAATACTTCTTGATCAGATGATACCGATACCTGAAAAGTTATTGAGTTAAAATTTTGAATAATTTAATTAACATAATTGCTGGTAAGATATAAAAGTAAATTATGTCAAATCCTTTATTAAGTGTTGAAAATATTGAAACTTATTATGGGCCAATCATGGCCATTAGAGGTATCAGCTTCAAAGTTAATCAGGGCTCAATTGTAACGATACTTGGATCTAATGGAGCAGGTAAAACGACAATTCTCAAAACTATATCGGGAGCAATTGATCCGAGAAAAGGTAAAGTCTTTTTAAATGGTAATGAAATTCAAAAAAAAGATCCTGATAAAATATTAAGACTAGGAATGAGTCATGCGCCTGAAGGTAGAGAAGTATTTCCTTATTGTTCTGTAATTGAGAATCTTCAAATGGGTGCTTTTACACGATCAGATAAGAAAGAAATAAACAAAGATATTGAACAAGTTTTTGAATATTTTCCAATACTAAAAGAAAGGATGAACCAACCAGCTGGCTTATTATCTGGTGGAGAACAGCAAATGTTATGCATCAGTCGAGCTCTTATGAGTAAGCCAGAAATTATGCTTTTAGATGAGCCATCATTAGGGTTGTCACCTAAGCTAGTTAAGGAAATATTTGAAATTATAATTCGAATAAATAAAGAATTAAAAACCACAATACTTTTAGTTGAGCAAAACGCTAATATTGCACTTAGTAATTCCGACTTTGGTTATGTGTTAGAACTTGGTCGAATTGTAATGGAAGGGAACAGTAAAGAGCTTTTGGAAAAAGAAGATATAAAAGAATTTTATCTTGGACAGCAAGATGAAGGTATAAGAGGAGAGAGACGTTGGAAAAAGAAAAAAATGTGGAGATAAATACAATTCCAAGACTTTTTTGGGACTCAGTTAAATCTCGTGGAGAAAGAGTTGCCATGCGAGAAAAAGATCTTGGAATTTGGCAAGAAATTTCATGGTCTCACTATGGAGAAAAGGCAAAACTAACTGGCCTTGCCCTCCATACTCTAGGACTTGAAAAAGGCAATGTGGTTTCAATTGCAAGCGAAGGAAACCCCGAGTGGCTTTATACTGATATGGGCACAATCGGTGCTGGAGGAATTTCCAGTGGAGTATATACAACAGACTCGGCTGCACAGGTTAAGTATCTAGTAAACGATAGTGCGACAAAATTTTATTTTGTAGAAAATGAAGAACAACTTGATAAAATTTTAGAAGTAAGAGGTGAGTGTCCTACATTAAAACAAATTATTGTCTACGATATGGAAGGGTTAAGTGACTTTCATGATGACCAAGTTATTAGTTATGAAGAATTTTTAAAAGTTGGTGAAAAAACTGATCAAGAAAACCCTGATCTGTGGGAGAGTTTAGTTAATAGTGTATGTCCTGAGGACATTGCAATTTTAGTATATACATCAGGTACAACAGGGCCTTCGAAAGGCGCAATGATTAATCATACAAACTTGCTTTATTCTATTAATACTGGATATGATATCTTTGATGTTATGGAGCACGAGGAGCAATTATCGTTTCTCCCATTATGTCATATACTAGAGCGTTCAGTCTCAGTTATGATACCTCTAAAAACAGGAGCAGTAGTCAATTTTGCTGAAAGTATTGATACAGTACCTGAAAATATTCGAGAGGTATCTCCGACAGTGTTTATTGCAGTTCCAAGGATTTGGGAAAAGTTTTATTCATCGATCACAATTTTGATGAAAGATGCAACTTTCATTGGCAAGTTCTTCTATCAATTCTCAATAAATGTTGGCTCTAAATATAAAGAGTACTTTATTGATGGAAAAGAACCTCCTTTATCATTGAAATTATCATATTGGATATGCAATCAACTGGTTTTAAAAAATATAAAAAAACTTCTAGGTTTGAATAACTGTCGTTACGCACTAAGTGGAGCTGCGCCTATATCTCCTGATTTAATAAATTGGTATCTTTCTCTTGGTATAGATATGAGAGAAGGATGGGGTATGACAGAAACTGCTGGAGTTGGAACTGCATTTTACTCCAGAGAAATAAAACTGGGACATGTTGGCCGAGCCGTTAATGAGTCTGAGGTCAGGATTGCACAGGATGGAGAAATTTTATTTAGAGGTCCAGGTGTGTTTTGTGGTTATTTAAATAAACCTGAACAAACAAAAGAAACGCTTATTGATGGATGGCTACATACAGGAGATGTTGGTGAAATTGATAACTATGGAAATTTAAAAATTACAGACAGAAAAAAAGACATAATCATTACAGCTGGTGGAAAAAATATCTCTCCCTCGGAAATAGAAAATGAATTAAAATTTAGTCCATTCATATCAGATGCTGTTGTAATTGGTGATAAAAGAAAGTTTTTGTCATGTCTAATAATGATAGATGAAGAGAATGTGATGAAACACGCTCAAGACAATGACATACCATTTTCTAATTTTGAAAGTCTCTGTAAATCAGAGGAAATAGTTGCCTTGATTGATAATGAGGTCAATAAAGTAAATAAAAAATTCGCTTCAGTAGAACAAGTAAAAAAATTCTCATTAATTGATATACAATTAACAGCTGAAGACGATGAGCTTACTCCGACCATGAAGCTGAAACGCAAATTCATAAATCAAAAATACGGCGATATCATTGAAAGCATGTATCAATCTGCTTGATTTTCCTCTGTGAAATAATAAGATTTCCTTTTAAATTCAAGAGGGCAAACGATGATTAGTAAGCGATTTTCAATTTTTACAATTTTTTTGGCACTATTTTTAACGATTGGTCATAATTCTTATTCTCAAGGTGTTTCAGATGATGAAATCATTCTTGGCATGCATACAGATATAAGTGGTCCAGTTTCTTCATTTGGAAAATATTCAGTTGAAGGTGTTCAAATGAGAATTGATGAGATTAATAAAGCTGGAGGCATTCATGGAAGAATGCTGAAAATCATTGCAGAAGATCATCAATACCAAGTTCCTCGTGCAGTCCAGGCAGCTAACAAGCTTCTGAATAAAGACAAAATATTTCTTATGGTTGCAAGTTTAGGTACTCCTATGAACAATGCCGTGTTTGAAGCTCAAGAAAAAAAAGATATACCAAATTTGTTTCCTCTCTCATCAGCAAGATCAATGACTGATCCTTTGCATCGTTTAAAATTTGGAGCTCTTTCAAGTTATTACGATCAAATTAGAGCTGGTGTTAAGTGGGCAATCAATGAGAGAGGCAAAAATAAAATTTGTGTTCTTTATCAGGATAATGATTTTGGACAAGAAACATATGAAGCGACTGTAGACCAACTTAACGAAATGGGTTTAGAGTTGCATGAAAAAGCAACCAATAAGCCAACTGATACAGACTTAACTTCACAGATTACAAAATTAAAAAATGCAGGCTGTGAAGCTGTTGCAATGGGTACAATTGTTAAAGACACAATTCTTGGTTATACAAAAGCTAGGCAGATGAAATGGGACGCATTATTTTTTGGGCAGGTAGCAAGTTTTCACCCTGTTATAGCATCGCAACCTGATGGTGTTACAGATGGATTTTATACATTTGCTCAATTTGATACTCCAAGTAAAGCAAATTGTTCACCGGAGATTTGTGATTGGATTGACACCTATGAGTCGACTTTTGGAAACTTACCAAATATAGGTTCAGCTTATGGTTATATGTACATGGATATAACTGCTAGAGCATTGGAAATTGCTGGTCGTGACTTGTCAACAGATAGTTTTCTAAATGCATTAGAAAGTATAAATGATTATAAAATACCTTTTGGCGACACAACACTTTCTTGGTCCCCAGAAAAACATTTAGGTGCAAATGTTGCTTATTTATTTGAAGTCCAAAATGGAACTTTTATTCAAACGGATAATAAAGAATATACATACTAAATGAAAATTTTTGTTTATTTATTTCTTTCATTATTTCTCTCTTGCCTATCGTTTGCTGACCAAGGGATTACAGAAGATGAAATCCTAATTGGAATGCATACTGATCTAAGTGGACCCGCCTCTATGATTGGAAAACAAAGTGTTGATGGTGTGAACATGCGAATTGATGAATTTAATCAAGCGGGTGGAGCTCATGGCAGAACAATAAAATTTATCGTTGAAGACCATCAATATACTGTCCCAAGAGCGGTTCAAGCGGCCAATAAACTGTTAAGAAAAGATAAAATTGGCTTTATGTTGGGCTCTCTTGGTACACCAATGAATAATGCAGTGATGTCTGATCAAATAGCAATGAATATACCAAGTTTATTTCCTCTTACAGCAGCACGATCAATGTTTGAACCCTACGATCGTTTGAAGTTTACATCAGGTTCAACATATTATGATCAGATCAGAACAGGATTAAAATATCTTATTGAGAATAACAATAGAAAGTCAGTATGTGTTTTGTATGAAGATACAGACTTTGGACAAGAAATTGTTGATGCTGTAGATGATCAACTTGCAGCAATGAATATGACATTAGTTGAGAGTGCGTCAGCAAAGCCCACAGATACTGATTTCACTGCTCAAATAAAAAAACTTTATAATGCAGGATGCGATTTAGTGGCTATGGGAACAATTGTTCGAACAACAATATTGCCTTTTATGAAAGCAAAGGAAATAAACTGGACAGATGTTGATTTTGTTACAACTTCAGCAAGTTATTACACAGTTGTGGCAGAACAACCAAATGGAGTAATGAATGGACTGTACTGTTTAAATTCTGTCGTATTTCCTTATTATGATACGGCTAATGAAATTGAAAAAAAATGGTGGGATAAATTTAAATCTATTTATGCAACAGAACCTAATACTGGAGCCATATATGGATATATTTTTGCTGATATAGTTGTTGAAGCTATCGAAAGAGCAGGAAAA
>CACMWW010000010.1 GCA_902617525.1 uncultured Pelagibacteraceae bacterium
AAGATTGTAATTATCTCTCCTCGATTTACTTGTAGAGAAACATCTTTTAAAACTTCATTATCTCTTGTGAAGCTGTGTTTTATATTTTTTAGTTCAAGAATTATATCCATTTTTAATCTCTTGATGCAGGTCTAGAACTTCTGATCATTCTAGTCAATATTATTATTGGAATAAGCCCTACCATAACTATTGCAATAGAAGGTGCAGCAGCATCGTACATTCTTTCTTCTGCTGCATATATATAAGTATATACAGCTAATGTATCAAAATTAAATGGTCTCAAAATAAGCGTTGCAGGAAGTTCTTTTATGACT
The DNA here is from genome assembly GCA_902617525.1 of uncultured Pelagibacteraceae bacterium. Classification (GTDB taxonomy): domain Bacteria; phylum Pseudomonadota; class Alphaproteobacteria; order Pelagibacterales; family AG-422-B15; genus CACNXQ01. Next base: position 315 of record CACMWW010000010.1, read on the forward strand.
TCTGAAACTACCAATAACATGCTTGTTAGAAAACTAGTTTTTAATAATGGCAAATGAACTGAAGATAAAAGAGACCAGCCTGATGTTTTAAGTGTTTTTGCTACATCATCAATTCTCATATTTATACGCTGATATCCAGCTTCAATCGTAGAACTTGAGAGCGCATAGGATTTTATTATGTAAGCTAAAACTAATCCAACTAGACTACCTGTAAGCACAAAATCAAAATAATAATCTCCAATGCTTCTGTCTAAAAATGTAAGTAGCTGCATAACGCCAATTGCAAGTATTAAACCTGGCACCGCATAACCAACAGTCAAAAAGGAACTCATAAACTTCAGATAATTATTTTTTTTATATCTAATTGAAAAATTTATAAGCACAGCTAATAGACTGCATAAGAAAGCTGCTATTATTGCTAAGTAAAATGTATTCCATGCAGTCGTAAGAAACTTATCATTAAAAAAATCTAACTTGTAATTAAATGCCCAGTACCCAAGTTCCATCACAGGCAATAAAAAACCGACAAAGATTGGAACGAAACAAATTAATATTGCTAAAATATTTGAACTACCTTTCAGTCTAGTTAAATAAAGCGGCTTAAAGACTGAGCTGGCATTTGAATATCTAGCATTTTTTCTGGAGTAACGTTCAGATATAATTAATAGAATTGCAAATATGAGTAACAATGAAGCTAACTGCTTTGCGGTTTCAATATCATACATGCCGTACCATGTTCTAAATATTCCAGTTGTAAAAGTTGAAATGGCAAAGTGATCAACTGCTCCGAAATCAGATAAAGTTTCCATGATTACGAGCATGAGACCCCCAATAATTGCTGGTCTAATCATTGGAACAGCTAATTTATAAAATACTTCTAGTTTACCAAGTCCAAGAGTTCTACCCGCTTCAAGAATTGATCTAGATTGATTTATAAAGGCCATTCTGCTCACAAGATATACATATGGATACAGAGTGAAGGAAAATACTACAATCGCTCCAGGAACATTTCTTACTTTAGGAAAAAAAATAAAATCTGCACCGAGCCCAAAAAGATCCCTTATTAAATTATTCGCTGTACCAAAGGTATCGAATAAACCAGTGAAAGTGTAAGCAAGTATATATGGTGGTACAGCAAGTGGTAAAATTAGCGCCCATTCAAAAATATTTTTTCCTGTAAAATTATAGTTGGTGACTAACCAGGCAGTGCCGACACCAATTATGGTAACCATAATTGAGACGCCAATAACTAAGTAAAATGAGTTTTCTATATATCCAATCAGCACGTAATTGTACAAGTGTGTCCAGTTGTCAGAGTAATCACCAGCTAAACTGAAAAGCACAATAAGTACTGGGGCAATAAAAATTGCAAATGTTGCAACTGGTGTAACTTGCCAAAGGTCTAACTTCATAAATAATTGCTGTTTCCTATACTATTTATCCAATAAACTCTAATATAACCTTAATTTTTGTTGAGGCAATTTGACCTTGGATACTAATGAGAAGAAAAGACGGTGACCAAATTACCTCAACCTGGTTGACATTAAATTATTGCCAACCAACTCTATCCATCAACTTAACAGCTTCAGGATTGAATTCGCCATAGCTTGCAACTGAAGTCTGATCTTCTTTGAAACCAGAACCAAATTGAGCTATTAAATCACTAGGTGCAACACCTTCAAGCATTGGAAACTCATAAGTGTTATTCACTATGTGACTTTGAGCTTCTTCACTAAGCAGGAATTCGATAAACTTAACAGCATTATTTGCATTTGGAGCATTTTTCATAAGACCAGCTCCACTCACATTAATATGAGCACCTCGTCCATCTTGGCCAGGAAAATGAAGTTCAACTTTTCTTGCTGCAGCTTGCTGTTCTTCACCTTTTTTTCCGGATAACATTAAACCAATGTAATAACTATTTGCTACAGCAACATCTGCTTCGCCATTTGCAACTGCCATAATCTGCGCTCTGTCATTACCTTCAGGTTTTCTTGCAAAGTTGCCTACAAATCTATGCGCCCACTTTTCAGTAGCATCAATACCATTATTGGCAATCAGTGAAGCAACTAAAGACTGATTATACATATTACCAGAACTTCTTATTGCAACTCTACCTTTCCATTTTGGATCTGAAAGATCTTCATACGTAAGCCCTTCCATATCCTCTGCGGAAACATTTACTGGATTATAATAAATTACTCTAGAACGTTTAGCTATTCCAACCCACTCGTTATTTGGACCTCTTAAATTTTCAGGTACAATTGAATTGATAGTATCTGAGCTGATACTTTGAAACATTCCATCTTTTTGAACTTTCCATAGATTACCAGCATCTACGGTAATGAAGACATCAGCAGGAGAATTTACTCCTTCTGAAGCAAGTCTTTCCATTAATGCTTTTCCTTTACCTGAAATAACGTTTACTTTGATGCCAGTATCGTTCGTAAACTTTTGATATAATGCATCATCTGAGTCGTAATGCCTTGAAGTATACAAATTAACTTCATTAGCGAATAAACTGCCAACTGTTACAAAAGTAATTACAGCTATTGCTAAGAATCTTAATACTGAATTCATAAAATTTCCCCTTCTTTAGAATGATACTAAGTTTCATTCTATATAACTTATTGAGAATGATTATCAATAGCAAATATGACGCACTTTGATAATTTGTGTCTATAATGAATTTATAAAGCTAATTAATTGATTTACTTGATTTTTATCTAAAGATTTGAACTCTTCTAACACTCTAGAGGCTTCCCCGCCATGCCATAATATAGCCTCCTCAATTGTTCGAGCCCTTCCATCATGTAAAAATCCATATTCTGCAGATACCACTGATGTCAACCCTATTCCCCACAAAGGCGGCGTTCTCCATTCAGAGCCACTGGCATTGAATTCGTTAACACCATCAGACAACTGTTCACCCATATCATGCAGCAAAAAATCTGAATAAGGGTATATGATTTGATTGGCTAAATTTTGATGTGTACTCTCATTTTTTGTAACAAATCTCTCAGTATGACAAGAATTGCAGCCAATTTTAAAAAATATTTCTTTACCTTTAACCACGTTAATATCTCTCACGTTTCTTCTTACTGGCACACCAAGTTGCGATGAATAAAAAACTACTAGATCCAATTGATCATTAGAAACTTCATAGCCATCATAGCTTTCGCTATTTCCACTGCCTGCATTTTGACAGCTTAATTGCACATCAGTACAGTTAAATGGATTTTCAAAAAGTTTATTTGATAAACCCATGTCATGAAAAAAGGCATCAGCAGTTTGTTGGTAAACCGTAGGTTGAGATGCTTTCCAGCCAAACCGACCAAGGGAATAATCATTTTTTTGATTATGCCAAACAATATTTGCTTTTCCAGATATTCCATCACCGTTTATGTCCTTCACATCTGCATTTATCAAAATATCCGTTTCACTAATGTTTTCAATTAAACCTAGACCAATCATTGGTTGTGCGATTCTTGCTGAAAAGTTTGTATCTTGATTGATATCTCCGTAATTAAAATTTCTAATTTTAATTACAGGCTTTCTTAATTCGACTATACGACCATCATTGTAAGATATTGGAACATATTCATAATTAATAACAATGTCCGCTTCTTTTGGAATACTTTCAACCGAGAATTCACTAATTTGATTTCCGTAAATGGGATCTGGTAGATTTTTAATACCATCTGAAATTGAGTCCTGATTTTTTGAAATTTGAATAACAACAGATACAGCGTCATCAGATTCATCTATAGGCAAATGTCCTCGTCCATCAGAAATATGACATGCTTCGCACGAACGAGCACTGAAAAAAGGCCCTAAACCATCTCTTGCAATATTTTCTGAGAATTTTGCATCTTCCCAAATTCTCTCAAATAAAGCATTTCCTACAAGAAAATTGATTTTTAAATTATCTCCTAAATTTCTTGCAACCAGTGAAAAACTATTTTTATTTTCAACCTCATTTGAGGTTTTGCCACCTGGCAGTAACGGGTCTGAAGATATTGAAGTACAAATATAAAAAAAAATGTTTGCAAACAGGATTGCTTTAAATAGACGTTTCACAATTTAAGGCTAATTTCTATTCTGCCTCATGTCCACTTTGAATCAGATCATCTATATTTTCATCTTCTCCGAATGGTTCTATCTGGCTGTGATCAATTTCTTTTGGTTCTCTAATGTCTAAATTTGGAGGCAGGCGGCTTTCTAAAAGACCAGCCGCTTTTAATTCTTCAAGTCCAGGTAAATCTGTGACTTGTTCTAACTGGAAGTACTCTAAGAACCTCTCAGTTGTACCATAAATAATGGGCCTTCCTGGTACCTTCTTTCTACCGATTGGCCTTACCCAGTTTAACTCCATAAGAACATCAAGAGTTCCAGGACTAAAATGAACTCCTCTTATGTCTTCAACTTCAGCTCTTGTAACAGGTTGATGATAGGCGATTATTGCCAAAGTCTCAGTAGCAGCCTTTGATAGTTTTCTTTGAACTATTTTTTCTTTTTTCATCATTGGTGCAAGATCGGTGGCAGTTTTAAAGCTCCATTTATTGCCAGTTTTGAACAGATTAACTCCCCTATTTTTATATTGAGCTTCAATTAAATTTAGTAATTTGTTTAAATTTGTACCCTTCGGCAATCTTGCCTTTAAACTCTCTGCATCAAGGGGTTCATTTGCTGCAAATAGAAGAGCCTCGAGAATTCTAAGATTGTCCATATCCTCAGATGGAAAATTCATGACATTATTTTTTTCTACTTCATCAGACATAATTTATTTAATTAATGAATTCATCGTCCTTTTTATTTTTTAAAAATACTGGTCCAAAAGGAACCAGCTGCTGTACTTCAAGTACCCCTTCTCTTACAAGTTCCATTGCTGCAGCCAGGGTTCCTGCAACACCTGATCTAGCGCTTTTACCATTTGAAAATTCATGTGGTAAAAATTTCTCAAGCCGAGTCCATTCTGGTACATCACCTATCATTCTTTGAAGTCTAACAAGCGCATCTTCCATTGCAAAAACAGGCGGTCTTTCAATAGTCATCGATGAGTAGGCAGTTCTGTACCTTTGATCTGCATATGATTTTAAAAGATCGTATAAATCCAGATAATATTCAGGCGTTCGTATCAACCTTATGCCTTCAGGCATCCCTCTATTAAAAAAATCTGTACCAAGTTTTGGTAAATTCATTAATTTTTGAGAAACTTGTCGGATCGCTTCAAGTTTCTTGAGTTGAAATTTCAATCTTTCTGCCATTTCTTCAGCACTCAATTCTTCACCTGACTCTTCTCTTGGTATTAACAAATTGGATTTTAAGTAAGCCATCCAAGCTGCCATAACAAGATAGTCAGCCGCCAACTCTAAATTGCGATTACGAACTTTTTCTATAAACTCCAAGTATTGCTCTGTGAGTTGGAGAATGGAAATTTTCATTAAATCTACTTTTTGAGATTTAGCTAATGTTAACAGCAGATCTAGGGGACCTTCGAATTCTCCCAAGTTTACAATCAAATCATCTGGGCTAGTTTGATTAGATGCTTCCTGTTCAGTATAAGTACTTGAAATATCTTCCATTTTTCAATTTTTTGATTCTTTTATTATATAACAGATGATGTTTATATACGATAAAATACATCAAAGCTGCTTGGTTAGATATTCGTAGGCTTTTATGTTTTCTTCATGTATGAAATCAGATTTTGTCTGAAAGATATTGATAAGATCGTCAGGTATTAAAATAGGCTCAGCTTCATTCTTAATTCTTTCAGCTATCTTATTAATTTCATTGATGTTTCCATTACAATGAAGAACAAGGTCACAGCCGGCACTAAGTGATTTTAAAGCAGCTATATCAACATCATCTGAAATAGCTTTCATTGAAATATCATCGGTCATCAGTAGCCCTTTAAAGCCAATTTTATTTCTTATTATTGTTTCAATAATTTTTTTTGAAAAAGTAGCAATATTTTGATCGTCTAAAGACTTAAATAAAATATGTGCCGTCATACCTAATAATGCGTCGGAGTTGTTCTGAAAAGGCTTAAAATCAGTACTTAAAAGTTCGTCTTCAATTTCATCTACTTCAGGCATTTCAAAATGACTGTCAACTCTTGCGCGGCCATGCCCAGGTAAATGTTTAATCACAGAAGCTATGCCGCATTTATTATTTGTTTCAATTACTATCTTACCTGCTTTAGAGACGGTCCTTTCATTTATCGAAAAAGCTCGATCTCCAATTACACCACTTTCATTTGCTGCTGGTAAATCTAAAACTGGCGCTGTGTTTGTGTTAATTCCCAATTCTTTTAGGGTATGAGCTAAAATTTCAGTATTAAGTCTTAATAATTCAAACCCTAAGTCTGCATCCTTCTCAATAATTTTCCCAAAAAAAAGATTTGATTTAAATTTATTAACACCCTTAAAATTTAGTCTTGAAATTCTTCCACCTTCTTGGTCTATCAATATTGGAATATTTTGATGATTAATTTCTTTGAGTTCTTTTGTTAAATTTTTTAAATTGTCCTTATTAATACAGTTTCTTTCAAATAAAATTATTCCCCAAGGTTTGTGGTCTCTAAAAAATTTTATTTCTTCGGTTGTTAATTTTTCTCCGGAAATACCACAAATTAAAGGTAGGTATTTTTTCATTTTATTAAATTAATCTCCAAGATCGTATATATTTAAGTCAGGAGTATCAACGCCTCCCTTGTCTTTCGGTATTATTCTATAATCATTTAAATTGGTTTTTATTTCGATAATCTCTTCTTCTTCTTTTTTAGTATAAAAATAAATGGCAGTAATAAAAATTGCTAAAATTAAAGAGAAAATTATGAACCTCATTTTTTATTTCATTTCATCTGGCGAGGAAACTCCCAGAATGTCAAGTCCAGATTTTATTGTTCTCTGAGTAGCAATCAGTAGTGCCATTCGAGCATAAGTCCTTGGTATATTATCTGCATCTATAAATTTCTTACTGTTATCTACTTTTCCCTGACTCCATAAAGAGTGAAATTCTGATGCTAATTCATACAGGTAATATGCAATTCGATGTGGCTCAAATAGAGAAACTGACGTATTAATGATATTACTATAATCCAGGATTTTTTTTAAAAGAGATATTTCAGAAAGATCATTTAGTTCAGAAAAATTGCATTCATTAAAATTCTTTAAATTTAATTTAATATTTTGAGATTGAAGATTGTTTAATACAGACGAAATTCTTGCATGAGCATACTGTACATAAAAAACTGGATTTTCTTTAGACTGTTCAGTTACTTTTTTAAAATCAAACTCTAATGGTGCTTCATTTTTTCTGTACATCATCATAAATCTTATACTATCACTGCCAACTTCTTTCACTAAATCACTTAAGGTAATGAAGTCACCAGATCTTTTTGACATTTTTAATTCCTTGCCATCACTGATAAGTTTTACCATTTGACATAACTTTGCTGTAAATCTTGCTTTATTATTAGTTAGGGCCTGTATCGAAGCACTCATTCTCTTAACATATCCGCCATGATCAGCGCCTAATATGTCGATTAAATGTGTCGATCCTCTTAAGTATTTATCATAATGATAGGCAATATCGTTTGCAAAATAAGTCCACTCACCATCTGATTTTTGTAATGGTCTATCGATTTCATCTCCATATTCAGATGATTTAAATAATAATTGCTTTCTTGGTTCCCAGTCTTCAATTTGTTTACCTTTAGGCTTATCTAAAATGCCCTCATAGATTAAATTCATATTTTTGAGTTCATCTATAGTTTTGTCGATTTTACCTTGGGTTATTAATTCTTTTTCTGAAACAAAAATATCCTGATTAATAGATAGTTTACTTAAGTCTTCTTTTATGTTTTCTAATAGTAAATTTACACACTCACCTTTTATTGTTGAAAAGTGACTGTCGTTTTCAAGAATAGATGTACCGTGTTTGTCTATTATTTTTTTAGCAACATCGATTAGATATTCACCAGGATAAAAATCATCTGGATAATCTTCTAAGCTTTTGCTATTGATGATTTCTTTTATTCTAATAATTGTAGAGTTTGCAAGGGTATCAATTTGAGTACCTGCGTCATTTATGTAATATTCTTTTGTTACGTTGTGACCTGTAACTTTAAGTAGATTTGATAGTACATCACCAAAAACCGCTCCTCTACAATGACCGATATGTAAGGGGCCTGTAGGATTCGCTGAAACATATTCGACATTTATGTTTTTATTTAGACCAATTTCTTCATTAAAGAGCAAGTTCGTTTCTAGCAACTGACTTAAAAATCTAAACCAAGTATCTTTAGAAATATTAAAATTTAAAAAACCTGGACCTGCAACTTCCAACATCTCAAAGTCCTCAATTTTCTCTAGTGATTTAATGAGAGTTTTCGCTGCCTCTACTGGATTTGCCGATATCTCTTTTGCAAGAACCATACAAATATTTGTACTTAGCTCACCATCAGATTTGTTTTTTGGGTACTCAACTACAAATGAACTATTATCTATAGTTTCATTCGAAACATTGAATATTTTTGAAAATTCTGCTCCGATTATATTCTTTAAATAACCATTTATGTTTCTCATAAGCTAATTAAATTTATTATAAAAATTCTGAGCATAATTATCAGTCATTCCAGCTATGAAGTCGCATACTGCTCTAGGTTTATCCTTATCAGAAATAATTTTTTTCATATGTTCTTTTATGAATTTTTCATCTTGTTCTATAAATAGTTTGAATAGTGATGATATTATTTGATGGGCGTTACTGGTCATTGCTTTTACTTTATCATGATTATACATTTTCATTGATAGGAAAGATCTAATATACTTTACTTCTTCTTTTGTTTTATCTGAAAAGTCAGCAATTTTTTCATTATTAAGCCTGACATCTTCATTGCATCTTACTTTTGATTTTTTAACTTTCTCACTAATTGTATTAATTACATCAGTAATCATAATTGAAGTTGATTTTCTTGTAATTTCATTATTTATGCGCTGCATATCATAAGAGTTATAATTTTTTGGAAAATTTTTTATAATTTCACCAATCATTGGCAATTCAGCCAGATCATCATATGAAAAAAAACCTGCTCTTAGTCCATCATCTAAATCATGATTGTTGTATGCAATGTCATCTGCTATTGAAGCTATTTGTGCTTCAATTGAAGAAAACTCATTCAACTTTAAGTCAAACTCTTTATCGAGAGCTTCTATAGTTTTTGGAACATCTTTTGTCATCGGCCCATTATGCTTTACGAGTCCTTCAAGTGTTTCCCACGTTAAGTTTAAGCCTTCGAAATCAAAATACTTTTTTTCTAACAAATGTACAATTCTAATTGCCTGATCATTATGGTCAAAACCCTCATGGGAAACCATGCATTCTGAAAGAGCATCTTCTCCAGCATGTCCAAATGGTGGGTGACCAATATCATGACTTAAGGATAATGTTTCAGTTAAATCTTCATTGAGATTGAATATTTTACTTATTGACCTAGCAATTTGTGACACTTCTAGCGAATGTGTTAATCTTGTCCTGTAGTGATCTCCTTCATTTGAAACAAATACCTGTGTCTTGTGTTTAAGCCGTCTAAAGGCAGCAGAATGAAGAATTCGATCACGATCTCGCTGGAACTCTGATCTAGTTTGACTGTAATTCTCTTTATACAGCCTACCCTTCGAAGTTTCTTGATTGGTTGAAATAAAAGATAAATCTTCAGAAATCATCACTAAATAGAATTGGTAACATAAATTTTTATTGTACAATAAACTCATTACTTTAAGAATCTTAAAATAACAATAAAAGAATACGGATGGTAAAAATAGTAAGTTGGAATGTAAATTCAATAAGGGTTCGTTTACCTCATTTAATTGAATTAGATAAAACAGTTAAACCAGATATAGTCATGCTTCAGGAAACTAAATCAACTGATGAAAACTTTCCAGAAGAAGAGATTTCTTCACTTGGGTACCAAATAATTAAAAAGGGTCAAAAATCATATAATGGAGTCGCTATTTTATCAAAAGCCCCAATAAAAAAAATTACAGATATCTTACCAGGAAACAAAGAAGATTCTCAAGCAAGATTTATTGATGCACAGGTACAAGTCGAAAATCCTTTTAATATTGTCTCTTTGTATCTCCCTAATGGCAATCCTATTGATACTGACAAATTTCCTTACAAATTAGATTGGATGAAGAGATTTAAAAAATATGCTCAAAATAAAATAGAAAACCATGAAACAGTTATATTTGGAGGGGATTACAATATTATACCAGGTTCTGATGACGCGGTTGATATTAATAAGTGGAAAAATGACGCTTTGCATCATCCAGACTCTATAAAAATTTACAGAGAAATCATAAATTTAGGTCTGTCTGATGTGCTAAGAATTTATAATTCTAAACCCTATGAGTTCACATACTGGGACTATTCAAGGGGGTCATGGGAAAAAGACAACGGTCTTCGAATTGATCATTTTCTTGCAACACCAAGTGCTGTTGATCGAATAACTGACTGTCAAATAGAAAAACAATTTAGAGGTCTTGAAAGACCTTCTGATCATGTTCCAATCTGGTTTGAAATTAAATAGATTACTTTGGGTTTCTTGCAATAATATTTATTAGCTCATAAACAATTGTTGCTGCAGCGGTTGACGTAAGTTCTGCATGATCATAGGCTGGAGCGACTTCGACAACGTCTGCTGAAACAAGCTGCGAACCTGCCAATCCTCTTAATACATTTAAAATTTCTCTTGTGGTCATTCCCGCAACTTCTGGAGTTCCAGTTCCAGGAGCATGAGCTGGATCTAAAACATCAATATCTATGGATATATATAATGGATTATTGCCAATTCTATCTTTTATTCTTTTAACAATTTGATCAATTGTGTTTGTTTGGAATTCATCGCAGTGAATTGTTTTAAAGCCTAATTCACGATCATTTTTTAAATCATTTGTACTGTAAAGAGGGCCACGAATTCCAATATGCATTGATGCATCATCCAAAAATAACTTTTCTTCTCTTGCTCTTCTGAATGGTGTACCGTGCGTATAAGGAGCTCCGAAGTAGGTGTCCCAAGTATCCAAGTGAGCGTCAAAGTGGACTAAGGCAACCGGACCACCAACCTTTTTATTAATTGATCTGAGTAATGGCAATGCAATTGTGTGGTCACCGCCAATAGTTACAATACTTCCAACTTTTTGGAGCAGCTCAGTAGATCCTTTTTCAATTTGCTTAATTGCTTCGTCAATATCAAAGGGATTACAGGCTATGTCCCCAGCATCAGCTACCTGTTGAACTTTGAAAGGTTCAACATCATAATTTGGATGATAATTCGTTCTTAGTTGTCGAGAGGCTTGTCTTACACTTTGAGGACCAAATCTAGCCCCAGGACGATAACTCGTACCCGCATCAAATGGTACGCCTATAATTGCTACATCACAATCTTCAACATCTCTCAGCTCGGGAAGACGTGCAAATGTAGATGGGCCAGCATACCTAGGAACAACTGTTCCGCTTACTGGTTGAATTGGTTCTTTTTTATCGCTCATAATCTATTAATCAAATCCTCCAAAATCTTGGAATAATGATGGGTCTCCAAATATATCTCCGTAATCCTGATTGCCACCTAAGGACCCTCCAGAAAGCTCTTCGTCAGTAAGTTCATTAGACTCTAAAGTTTGCAATTGTTCAAGAAATTTGGATTTTTTCTCCTTATCAGCAGCATCAATACATGATTGTCCGTATAGATCATTTTTCACTATTTGGGTAGCTCCATAGGTAGCAAAGACCACTATTAACAATATAGCGGTAATTCCCTTTGGAATTCTAAAACCAGCTTTATATTTTTTATTAATTCTATTGTCTGCTGCTTTTTCTTTTACAAACTTTTCCTGTGATTCTGCATATCGTTTTTCTGCTCTTCTTCGTAAAACCTCATAGGTAACTGCAGCTATAATAGTTAATGCTATTATTGTTAAAGCTAATGCACTCAATGCAGGACTTATTCCCAGCCTTACTTTTGATGCAATTACAGTTGTTAATGTTTGGTCCGATAAAATGCTAAATACAGTCGTGTTATAATTTTCAAATGAAAATAAAAAAGCAATTACTGCAGCCGATGCTATTGCGGGACTTAAGTAAGGAACTAAAATTTTAAAAAATACTTGAGTTTGCGACGCTCCAAGGTCTAAAGCTGCCTCTTCTTGAGTCTGATCAAATCTTTGAAGTCTTGCAACAAATATTAAAAAACAATAAGTAGATATAAAACAGGTTTGAGCCAAAATTGTTAGAAATATTCCGTTTCTTCCAATATCTGCAATGAACCCCTCTCCTCCTAAGCCTGCTATTCGGTCCCATAAAACGACTGTTGAAATACCAATTATCACACCAGGAAATAAAACGGGCATAATCGAGATTGAGTAATAAATATCCCTCAACTGCGAACGCACTTGAGTTAACACTATTGCTGCGGCCATTCCAATTGGTACGGAGAGAGTTACAACTCCTGCTCCTATAATCAAACTGCTAATAATACCATCGTGAAGTCTCCAGTCAGATAAAAGCCCTGCCAGATGTTGTCCATCGTAAGCAATTTTACCTTCATTAAACCATCTAAAGCTAAAACATTCCCAAGGTGTGATCGAAGGAAATTCTGCAGAGTTGAATGCTGTAATGCTCATGATGATTAAAGGCCCAAATAAGTATGCAAAAAATATAAAAATATATATTCCCATCATGAAATTTATAAAATAGCTCGGTCTCACTTAATAATTTCTCCAATCCTAACTTTAAATATTCGCATCATTGTGAGTACGAAAATAACAGAAACAATTAACAAAATGATTGAATAAGCTGATCCCCGTGACCAGTTGTCATTCATATTAAACCACTGATATATCAATTGAGGAAACCATAAAGTATTAGGGCTACTTAAAACAACTGGCGTTGCTAGTGCTCCAACAGTTAACATAAAAACCATTGTACAGCCAGATACAATGCCTGGTTTAGCATGAGGAATAACTATTCTCCAATGCGTTCTAAAAGATGAGGAGCCTAAATCTTTTGCTGCCTCGATTTGATTAATGTCCAAACTTTCGATTGCATTATAGAGTGGGAACATCATCAGCAAAATATAGGCGTATATTAAGCCGGTATATAAACCGATATCATAAGTGATAAATAGGATTCCTTGATCAAGTATTCCAACCCCAGTCAAGAAATTGTTAATTACACCTTCGTTTGCAAACAAAATCCTCAATGCGAATGATCTAAGCAATTCATTAATCCAGAAAGGAATAATCAGAGAAACAATAAGAAGTCTAGCGGTACTAGGGTTTGCAATTTTTGCTATATAAAATGCTATTGGATAGCAAAATAATAGATTTGCAATTGTAACAAGCATTGAAACAAAAATAGTTCTTCCAAATACACCTAAATCAACAAAGTTAAAAGCATCAGTAGCTGTCTTAGATCCAAATATAAAGTGGCTATAGTGTTCAAAAGTATAATAATCTTCAGGTCCACCTCTTGCTAAAGGGGGGACGTTGGTTCTAAATGATAAATCCAACATATAAAATTGTGGAATTATAACTAAGAAAACAAACCAAAATATTATTGCTACTAAAAAATATATCGCAACTGCCTTACCGTTTTTCTTAAAAAATGGTTGAGTAAATAAAAAATTGTTCATGACTTAATCTATAGCTAGAGATGCTTTAGGTAATATTACTGATTTTGAAGATTCAAAACCTAACACGATTGACGATCCTGAAGTTATAGAGGATGTATCTATGGCGTTTGGTACTGAAAATTTGATTTTTGCTCCCGATTTAAGGCTTGCGTAAAAATTTTTTAAATTACCTTCAAATTCAAAACTTTCAATATTCACATCAATTTTATTATCAAAGTTGTCGCCATCTCTTGGTATAAACAAAGACTCAGGCCTAACAAATGCAATTGACTCATCTCCAATATTTAACTTTTTGCTTTCATTCATCGTTGCTAAATATTGCCCATCAGCAGTTTCAATTTTAGCTTTATCTCCCTCAATACCTGTAACTTTTCCATATAAAGGATTATTCTCACCAACGAATGTTGCAACAAATGGTGTTAATGGATTGTTATAAACTTCGTCGCATTTTCCAATTTGCTCAAGCTCTCCTTCATTCATGACCGCTATTCGATCAGACATTGTTAGGGCTTCTCCTTGATCGTGCGTAATATAAATAAATGTAATGTTTACTCTTTTTTGTATTTCTCTAAGTTCGGTTCTCATTCTTTGACGAAGTTTTAAATCCAAGGCAGACAATGGTTCATCTAAAAGAAGAACTTTTGGCTCAACAGCTAAAGCTCTTGCAATGGCTACTCTTTGTTTTTGACCTCCAGAGAGTTGATGAACTTTTTTATCTCCTTGTCCCTCTAAGGCTATCAATTCCAAAAGTTCATCCGCTCTTTTTTTTCTTTCTTCTTTTGATACGCCTCTTACTTCAAGGGAAAACGCAATATTTTCTGATACACTCATGAGAGGAAACAGAGCTAAGTTTTGAAATATTAACGCGGTTGGTCTTTTATTTGGACCAATTCCAGACATATCTTTATTGTCAATAAGCACTTTACCTTCAGAAGGTTCTTGAAATCCAGATATAGCCCTCAACAGAGTAGTCTTTCCACAGCCTGAAGGTCCTAAGAAGCTGAAGAACTCACCTCCATTTACTTTTACATTGACATTCTTGGCTGCATAAAAACTGCCAAATGTTACCGAAACATCACTTAACTCTACATCTGCGCTCATTGATACAAATTATAATGGTTTAACTGAAAAACACGATTCAATAAAAACGCCCAAGACAATGCCTTGGGCGCTTTTAATAACTAATCCTAGAGAACTAATTACGCTGTTTCAAATTTGTTAGCGTATTCAGCTCTTGCATCAGCATACCATGGCGGTTCTGGTGGCCAAGGATTTAACTTGGTCGAAGTGTCCCCCGGGTATATTGCTTTTGCTAAAGCTTTAGTTTCATCTGAGTAATGGTCTGAAGCTCCATTAACAGCTGAGTTATAACCGATTTCATTCACAGTTTGACCGCCTACTTCTGGTGTAAAACTGTAATTGATTAACTCATAAGCTTCATCAATGTTTTCTGCTTTTGCAGACATTGTTATACCGTCGATCCATGCCAACGCACCCTCATCAGTAGTTTGGTAAGCAACTGGTTCTCCAGCTTTCATCATTGCTGCAATAGGGCCATCCCAAGTTTGTCCTACGACAACACCGTCAGATGTGAATCCTTGCTTCTGAGGATCGGAACCAGACCAAAATTTAACAAGATTTCCTTTTTTTGAAATACAATAGTCAGTAATTGTTTCCCAATTCTTTCTCATTGTATCTTCATCGTTGTACGAAGACCAGAAATCCATTTTGCCTTGATGATGCATCCAAATACCACATCCAGTCATCATTGAGTATGTTCTACCCATCATGAATGCGCCATCTATTCCAGGATTAGGCTCCCAAATATCTCCAAAGCTTGGAAGTCCATCGGGTTGCCATTTGTCAGTTCTCCAAGATATTGACTCAGTACCCCAAAGTTGTGGAACCCAGTGAGATCCTTTTCCTCCAAAATTCCAGTCACGCTCACCAACAGCTAACATTCCTGGGTTGACAGCACTTGTATTTATTCGATTCATATCAAATGGGGCAAGTACGCCAAGGTCAGCCCATTGCAAAGCTCTCATATTAGTTGGACTTGCAAGGTCATAACCGGCTCCACCACCAGCTTTCATTTTTGATATAATTTCACCGTTATCACCTATTTTAGTATGGTTAACAGTAATTCCAGTTTTTGCTTTGAAATCTGCAACTACTGAGTCCGGCAAATATTCGCCCCACATTAAAACATTAACAACGGGAGCAGCAAAAGCATTTGGAATATACCAAGGTCCGATAGCTGCTGCTGCACCAGTTGCAGCTGCACCTTTCAGGACTGATCTTCTTGAAACTTTTGCAGCCTTAAGAGTTTTATTAATTTTCTTCACGGCTACTCCTCATTTAATTTATTTGTTTAATTAATAAAAATTTTCATACATATAGAGGTAGCTGTAAAGAATAAAGTGAAAGAAATTTAATAAGTTAATAAAACTTCTTTAAATAAATCTTTATCTAAATACATGATAAATATACATAAAAATTAACCATAAATAGATACTTTAGATTTATCCTATAAAGTATTGATAAAAATGATTATTATTTTTATTTTTTAGCTCAGTTATTTCTTGGCTAAATTATTGTTATAAATAGACTTTTTGTATGATTTTAACAACTACAATTGGCGCTTATCCTAAACCGGATTTCTTAGATTTACCTGATTGGTTCAAAGATGAGAAAGGAACAGATGCTGAATACCCAACATCTAAGTGGGAACAGGCAAGACAAAAAATGGGAGAAGAATATGAGGTTCAAATAAAACTTGCCTCACAGAGTATTATTAAAGATCAAATTGAGTGCGGGATTGATATTATTACAGACGGTGAGGTGAGACGAGAAAATTATATTCATTATCATTGTAGGCATCTTAGTGGAATCGATTTTCAAAAACTAACAAAGAAAACAGCGAGAACAGGCAATTATGATTGTTGGCTTCCAACAATCACAAATAAAGTTGAATTCAATGGATCGTTTTTAAATAAAGAATACGAATTGAATCAGTCAATATCAAAAAACCCTATTAAAGTTACAATACCTGGACCATTGACTATCACAGATACGATTGCTGATGAATTTTATAATGATCATAAAATGTTAGGAGTAGATTTAGGAGAGGCAATAAATAAAGAAATAAAGTCACTAGTCAATTCTGGCTGTAAATATATACAAGTAGACGAACCTTTATTTGCAAGAAAATCAAAAGAGGCAATCGAATTTGGTATAGATAATCTTGAAAGATGTTTTCATGGAGTTACAGACTGTGAAAAGATAACTCATATATGTTGTGGATATCCAGATAAAATTGATGCAGATGATTATCCTAAAGCGCCGTTAATAAGTTATTTTCAAATTGCAGATGCCTTAGAGAACAGTCTGATTGATACCATATCTATTGAAGATGCTCATAGACACAATGATTTAAAACTACTTGAGTTGTATAAATCAAAAAAAATAATTTTTGGGTTAATAAAGGTCGCCTCAAGTGAAGTGGAAGAAATTGATGTGATAAGGGATAGATTGCTGTCCTGTCTAAACCATATTGATAAAGAGAGACTTATAGCAGCTCCTGATTGTGGTCTTGGATATTTAAGTAGGGATATGGCTATGCTTAAATTAAAAAATCTATCAAAGGCAGCAAAAAGTATTTAGGCAACTAAATCTTCAGGGTTTGTAAAAGTGATGTTCAGATCTCTTGCTACATCTGCTTGAGTGCATTTATTTTTTATAACATTTAGTCCATTCATAAAATTCCTGTCATCAGATAATGCTTTTTTTAACCCTTCTCTCGCTAATTTTTTTACGAACGGAAGTGTAGCTTGATTTAGAGAGATGGTGGATGTACGGGGAACGCACCCAGGCATATTGGTTACACAGTAATGTACCACATCATGTTTAATATAAACTGGGTCTGCGTGGGTAGTAGGCTTGCTGGTTTCAATGCACCCACCTTGATCTATTGCAACATCCACGATGGCTGCCCCTTTTTTCATCTGAGAAACTAGTTCATCCGATACTAATTTGGGCGCACTAGAGCCTGGGATCAGCACACCTCCTATTAGTAAGTCACAGTTTTTAACTTCTTCGGCTATAGTTTCAGGTGTTGATATTGATGTATTGACTTCATCATTAAAATAATTTTTTTAATTCATTGAGCCTTGCTTCAGATTGATCAATAAGCGTTACATTTGATTTCATTCCATGAGCAATAAGAGCCGCATTAAAACCTACAACTCCACATCCAATAATTACAACTTTAGCTGGCGGTGCTCCTGTTGCGCCAGATAATAACACGCCTCTTCCTTTGTTTGTCATTTCAAGAGCTCTGGCTCCTGCTTGTATTGAAATTCTGCCGGCTACTTCACTCATTGGAGCCAGTAATGGAAGCCTTCCATTGTTATCGGTTATAGTTTCGTAAGCTATACATGTTGCGCCGGAATTCATTAATCCTTCTGTCAATGCTTTACTTGCAGCAAGGTGCAAATATGTGAATAGCAGCTGATCATCTTTTAATTTTTTTATTTCATTATCTTGAGGCTCTTTAACTTTAATGATCAACTCAGCGCGGTCGAAAATATCTCGCGCATTTTCAAAAACTGTTGCCCCAACATCCTTATAATTTTGATCGTCAAAACCTGACCCCTGACCGGCTGTTCTTTCAATGATTACTTCATTACCATCATCAATAAGTTCCTTTACACTTTCAGGAGTTAGGCCTACTCTATTTTCTTGCGGTTTAATTTCTTTAGGAACACCGATCAACATATATGACTAATTTTTATACTATTTATTAAATATTCAAAAGAGGAAAGCACTCATTATGGGTAAAAAATGGCTAAACATTGTTTATAAGGAAAAGAATTCAACCCGCCTAAAAAAACATTATAGGGAATGGGCTGACGGTTATGACAGTGACTTAAAAGACTGGGGCTACGCTTACCCAAGTAAAGTTAAACAGATTCTAGAAAAGTATATAACTTTAAAGAAAGGCTCAAAAATTCTTGATGCAGGGTGTGGTACTGGCTATGTCGCTGAAGTTTTGAAAGCTCTTCGTTACAATAATATCGTAGGGATAGATTATTCAAAAGATATGTTAAGAGTAGCTCGCTCTAAAAAAATATATAAAAAACTAGTTTGCGAGTCGTTAAGCAAAAAAACAAGTTTAAAAGGAAATCAATTTGATTTAGTTATATGCACAGGTGTTTTGACGTCAGGTCATGTTGGACCGTCATCAATAAAGGAATTAATTAGATTAACAAAGCCTGGGGGTTATCTCATACTCTCTATTTCTGAAAAAATTTTCTCAAAACTTGGATTTAAGCGTGAATTAGAGAAAAGATCGAATGAGTACAATTATATCAAATTATCAAAACCTTTTATTGCTTTACCTAACCACAAAGATAGTGCAAGGTCGCGAATGCACACTCTTCAAAGAGTTTAACCGTGTTGCTCTTGGCTCATGTCATCAGGATTGATGCCGGCAACTTCTACTGGTTTTTTTCATTGCATCTCGTCTGAAAGGTTCTCCAAGTTCTTGATTTAAAATAACCTCAATAAAAGTTGTAACTCCGTTTGACTGTTCTTCACACGCAGTTCTGAGTGAATTTGTCAACTCATCCATGGTTTTAACTATAACACCCTTCAATCCACAGCCTTCTGCAACTTTTGCGTAGCTTAATTCTGGATCTAATTCAGTACCAACGAAATTATTGTCATACCATAATATCGAATTTCTTTTTTCGGCGCCCCACTGATAGTTTCTAAATATCACCATTGTAATTGCAGGCCATTCTTCCCTAGCGCAAGATGTCATTTCATTCATGCTTATGCCAAAAGCTCCATCTCCAGCGAAACCAACAACAGGGATATTTGGGCAGCCTATTTTAGCTCCTAAAACTGAAGGGAAACCATAACCGCAAGGCCCAAAAAGACCAGGAGCTAAATATTTTCTACCTTCTTCAAATGTTGGATAAGCATTTCCAATTGCACAGTTATTGCCTATGTCGGATGAAATTATTGCATTTTTTGGCAAGCCATTCTGTATTGCCCTCCAAGCCATGCGAGGAGACATGCGATCTGCATCCCTGACTCTAGCTTCCTCATTCCATGATGTTCCAGGATCGTCATCTTCATGGTCCATACTACTCAATGTTTGTAACCAAGCAGATTTGGTTTGATGAATTAGAGCTTTCCTCTCATCTCTATTTTTGTTTCCTGCTTCGGGAGAAAGGCTATTTAATAGTTGCTGGGCAACTTGTTTTGCATCACCGCATATACCTACTGAAACTTTTTTTGTTAATCCAATTCTATCAGAATTTATATCGACCTGAATAATAGCTGCATCTTTTGGCCAATAATCTATTCCGTAGCCAGGCAATGTTGAAAATGGGTTAAGTCTAGTGCCTAATGCAAGAACAACGTCTGCTTTAGAAATTAACTCCATAGCAGCTTTTGAGCCGTTATAACCTAAAGGCCCCACTGCAAGTGGATGACTACCTGGAAAACTATCATTATGTTGATAGCCTGAAGCAACAGGTGAATCTAATTTTTCAGCTAAAGCTTTGCAGTCATTGATTGCATCAGCTAAGACCACCCCAGCTCCTGATAATATTACTGGAAAGTCAGCATTAGATAAAAGTTTTGCTGCTTCTTTTATTGCTTCGCTTCCTCCAGATGGTCTCTCAAATTTTATTATTGGCGGCAACTCGATATCTATAACTTGTGTCCACATGTCGCGAGGAATATTTATTTGTGCTGGCGCGGAACCTTTGAATGCTTTTGAAATTACTCGATTTAGTACTTCTGCAACTCTAGTAGGATCTCTCACTTCCTCCTGGTAGCAAACCATATCTTTAAACAATGCCATTTGTTCTACTTCTTGAAAGCCACCTTGTCCTATAGTTTTATTAGCCGCTTGTGGAGTAACCAGAAGCATTGGAGTGTGATTCCAGTATGCAGTTTTTATTGGCGTAACAAAGTTCGTAATGCCCGGGCCATTTTGTGCAATGCACATAGACATTTTTCCTGTCGCTCTTGTATAGCCGTCCGCGATTATACCGCCATTATTTTCATGAGCTACATCCCAGAAAGTAATGCCTGCTTTTGGAAATAAATCGGAAATTGGCATGAATGCAGATCCAATTATTCCAAATGCGTGCTGTATTCCGTGTTTTTGTAAAACTTTAACGAATGCTTCTTCTGTGGTCATTTTAGTCATAACAATACTTTCTATACTAATATTTTTTCTCTGCCTGGATCATAAAAACAATTTATTGACCCCTCTGCAGAATATTTAGTTTCTGCAACTTCAATTTCAAATTTTTGATGACTCATCATTTCTTCAATAGAGTAGCTGTCATTGTTTGAAATGTAACCCATGCCCAATGATTTGTCTAAATAGAAACCATACATACCTGAAGAAATTTCACCAACAATCTTACCGTCAAAATAGATTGGCTCATTGTGATAAATTAATAAGTCATTGTTAGATAATGCAAAATTTACTTTTCTTTTACTGAGACCAGATTTCTTCTTTTCTTCAAGTGCTGCCTGTCCTAAAAAAGGATTCTTTTTATTAAGATTTACACAAAATCCAACACCCGCTTCAAAAGGGTTTTCCTCAACTCCAATATCATGCCCCCAATGAAGATATCCTTTCTCCATTCTCAGTGAATTTAGTGCATGATAGCCTGCAAGTTTTACTGGGCTCTTTCCATTTTTTTGCATAAACAACATCGAATACTTTTTCCAAATTATTATAAGGAATGTATATTTCAAAACCCAGCTCGCCTACATATGTTATTCTATGAAGCCTACATTCAGTGCCGCCAAGATTTATTTTCTTAGAAAATCCAAACGGTAATGTTTCATTTGAAATATCCTCATTACATATTCTTTGAAGGTGCTCCCTTGAGTTGGGTCCCATTATTGAAAGACAGCCATATTTTTTCGTAACGTCAATAATTTCTATATTTTTAAATTTTTTTGAATGAGATAATAACCAGTAATAGTCTTTATTATGTGCAGTTGGACCTGTAACAAACATATATTCATTTTCACTTATTCTCGTAAAAGTAATGTCACCTTCTGTTCCAGCTTCGTCATTTAACATTTGTGTGTATATAATTCGCCCAACTGGTACATTCATCTCACTTACACACATATAATTTAAAAAATTAACTATATCATCTCCTCGAATAATAAACTTAGAAAAAGATGTAAGTTCAAATAGGCCAATATCATTTCTTACAGCAATACATTCGCTCCTTACATTTTCAAACCAATTTTGTTTATGATACGAGTATTGATATTGAGGTCTTTGACCATTATTAGTAAACCAATTTGGCCTTTCCCATCCAGCCGCTTCTCCAAAGCAAGCTCCTTCTTTTTCAAGTTGGGCGTAAAGTGGTGATTTAATTTTGTTTCTAGAAGTTTCAAATTGATAGTAGGGCCAATGTACAGCGTACAAGAGCCCAAGCGTTTCAGAGCTTCTTTCTCTTAGATATTCATCATCATCTTGAAAATCTAATACTCTAGCGACATCTACATCCCACAAATC
Organism: uncultured Pelagibacteraceae bacterium; assembly: GCA_902617525.1. Lineage (GTDB taxonomy): Bacteria > Pseudomonadota > Alphaproteobacteria > Pelagibacterales > AG-422-B15 > CACNXQ01. The sequence goes on from CACMWW010000010.1 coordinate 22,583, forward strand.
AATCTTACTTTTGTCATTTATGATCCAATCAGCCATAACTTTGCCAACTCCTCCAGCAGATTGTATTCCTATTGAATTGAAGCCAGTTGAAACAAATATATTTTCTTTGTAAGGAACTTTGCCTAAATAATACCTATCATCAGGTGTGAAGCTTTCAGGTCCATTAAAATATGTTTTAATGCCAAGCTCATTCAGTATTGGAAGCCTATCCATTGCTTCCATTAAAATAGGTCCGAAATGATCAAGATCGTTTGGCAAACTATCAAATTCGAAATCTTCAGGAATACCGTTCATGCCCCAAGGTTTTGCTTTCTTTTCAAAGGCGCCTATTAAAAGTTTTCCAGCGTCTTCCTTCACATAAATATAGGCATCTGGGTTTCTTAAGATGGGTAAATTTTTTGGTATATCTTCTGAATATTCAGTTACAGCGTAAAAATGTTCACATGCATGCAGAGGAATATTTACCCCGCACATTTTACCTACTTCCCTACTCCACATTCCAGCAGATATAACAATCTTATCACATGCAATATCACCTAGTTCTGTAATAACTTTTGTGACCTTGTCACCTTCTTGTTCGATTGAAATGACTTTGTTATTTTCAATAATGTTTGCACCCATTCTTCTTGCTTCTTTTGCAAGGCACATTGTAATGTCTACCGGGTTAATTTGACCGTCCTGAGGCAAAAACCAAGCTCCTTTTACATGCTTTGTATCGAGAAGTGGGTATTTCTCTTTTACTTCATCAATTGAAATTTCATTTATTTCCAATCCATAACTTCGACCCATTGACGCGCCTCTGCTCATTTCTTGATAACGTCCCTCATTTTCAGCAATAGAAACTGAACCATTTATCAAAAATCCAGCTGATAGATCTTCTTTCTGGTTAAGCTTATGATAAAGCTCCGTTGAATACTTGGCCATTTTTGTAAGATTTTTTGTTGCCCTTAATTGACCAACCAATCCAGCTGCATGCCAAGTTGTACCACAAGTTAGACTCTTTCTCTCAACCAATGTGACCTGAACATTTCTCTCAGCAAGGTGGTATGCAATGCTTGTACCAGCAATGCCTCCTCCAATAATAACAACCTCTGTGTGTGAAGGAAGCTTTGACATACAAGATGCTAGTATTTTACTAAGACCTCTTTAATTCTTTGAAGCATTTCATCTATGTGTTTTTCTTCAGCAATTAACGCAGGAGCAACTATACCAGCATCCCCAGTAAATTTTATGTGAACACCATTAGCAAACGTCTTCTTTTGAGCATCATATCCTCTCACGCCAGGGTTTTTATCAATCGCTAGATCAAAAGCAGCCATCATTCCATCAGCTCTTACATCTGTAACAATTGGTATATCCTGAAATGCATCAAACACAGCGTCTATGAAATATGGTGACATCTTTTCTGCTCTCGCAAACACATCCTCTTTCTCATATACATCCAAAGTAGCAAGAGAAGCTGCTACACAAGCTGGATGACCTGAGTAAGTATATCCGTGAAAAAACTCTACTCCGTGCTCTGGTCCATTATCAACAATTGCATTGTAAATTTTATCTGAAACACCAACTGCCCCCATAGGCTGCGCTCCATTGGTAATAGCCTTTGCCATAGTAATCATATCAGGCTGTACATTGTATTTTACAGCCCCAAATGATTTTCCTGTTCTCCCAAAACCAGTTATTACTTCGTCAAAAACAAGAACAATTCCATATTTATCACAAATTTCTCTTAGCCTTTCTAAATATCCAATAGGTGGAACAATGGTTCCTGTTGAGCCAGCAATGGGTTCAACGAAACACCCAGCAATAGACTCGGGACCATACATTTCTACGAACCTCTGAAGGTCCTCAGCAAGATGAGCTCCATGTTGCGGCTGACCTTTTGTGTATTTATTTTCTTCTAACCAAGTGTGTCTTAAATGAATAACTCCAGGCATTGTTGCAGTAAATATCTCACGGTTTTTAATCATGCCACTTAAAGAGGTTCCTCCGATATTTACACCATGGTACGCACGCTCTCTTGATACAAATCTTACACGTTGCGATTGGCCAATTGCGTGCTGATATGCCTGAATTATTTTAATTGCAGAGTCAATTGCAGTAGATCCACAAATTGTGAAGAATACATTGTTTAAATCACCCGGTAGAAGATTTGCTACTTTTTCAGCTAATGCAAAAGCAGGTAAATGAGAAACTTGGAAGCTTGGAGAGTAATCTAATTTTAACAATTGCTGATGAACAGCTTCAGCTATTTCTTTTCTGCCATGTCCCAATGGAACACAAAATAGGCCGGATGAAGCATCTATTACCTGGTCACCTTTATGATTCCAGTAGTATACTCCCTCACCTCGATCTAATAATCTTGGATCCTTCTTAAAGTCTTTATTTGCAGTGAAAGGTAAAAAATAGTTTTCCAAAGAATTAGTCGTAGGTGTAGTATTTGCCATATAGATCCTCTCAAATCAGTAAAAGTTTTAAGTATTATAGTAGTCTTATTTATGCCGCTTGACTAGAGCTACCGCTCTTGTGGAAACTCTCATTTTTAGCTGCCATATCACGAAGCATTTTGCATGGAGTAAATCTCTCTCCATATTTTTGTGCAAGTTTATCAGCTTCAGCCACAAATTCTTTAACACCAACCATATCTATGAAGGATAGTGGTCCTCCAGTCCATGGCGCCATTCCCCAACCGAGTATTGCCCCAATGTCCGCATCTCTAACATCCGTTAGCACGTTTTCTTCATAGCATTTAGCTGTTTCAAGTGCTTGAATATAAAGAAACCTTTTCTTTAATTCCTCAACATCAGGTTGATCGTCACTTTCTTTGCATAAGTTAGACAATTCAGGCCATAGGTATTTTTTTCCATTTTCAGGATACTCGTAAAAACCTTTATTGTTTTTCTTTCCAAACCTACCTTGCTTTTCAACCATTTCTTCCATAATTGAATACATTGGAGTTATTGGAAATTCTTTGCCTTCAGCTTCAAAGTCCTTTTTCGTTTGGGTTGTAACTTTCCAAGCTAAATCTAACGCTACAGCATCAGAAAGAGCGAGAGGAGCCATTGGCATGCCTGTCATCTTACCAGCATTTTCAATTAGAGCAGGTTTTATACCCTCTGCTAACATTGCAACACCCTCACCGGTGTATGTACCAAATACACGACTTGTATAAAAACCTCGACTGTCGTTTACAACGATTGGGGTTTTTCTAATTTTTTGAACATAATCCATAGTTTTTGCCAGTGTTTCCTGAGAAGTTTCTTTTCCCATGATGATCTCAACTAAAGGCATTCTCTCCACTGGTGAAAAATAATGTATACCTATGAAGTTTGCAGGCCGGCTTGAATTTTGAGCTAAACCTGTAATTGGCAAAGTAGATGTATTAGAACCAAATACAGCAGTTTCTGATATTTGCGCTTCAGCTTTAGCGGTTACATCTGCTTTTATGTCCCTATTTTCAAATACTGCCTCAACAATAAGATCTGCACCCTTTAAAAGAGAGTAATCAGTTGTAGGTGTAATGAGATTTAATAGCTTTTCTTTTTTTTCTTCAGTAGTTTTTTTCTTGCTTAATTGTTTATCTAAAATCTTTGTGGAATATTCTTTTCCTTTTTCTGCTGCAGCTTGATCCATATCAATTAATACAACTTCAATTCCTGCTTTAGCAGTAACATAGGCAATTCCTGCACCCATTAAGCCTGCACCAAGAATCCCAATTTTTTTAACATCGTATTTATCGAAATCTTTTGGTCTTCTAGCTCCCTTACTTAAAGCTTGCATATTTACAAATAGGCTTCGAACCATATTTTGAGATCTAGGATCCATTACAACTTTTGTAAAATAACGTGCTTCAATTCTCAGCGCCGCATCAATCGGTACCTGAACACCTTCATAAACAGCAGAAAGGATTGCAGTTTGTGCAGGATAGTTATTATAAGAATTTTTTCTCAATGAAGATGATGCTGCGGCCCAAATCATTGCACCTTTTGGAGTATAAGGAAGGCCTCCCGGAAACCTAAAACCTTTTTCGTCCCATGGTTGAACTGATTTTCCGCCATCCACAATATATTTTTTTGCGGCATTTATTAAGTTATCTGCATCTGTGACTTCGTTAATAAGGCCAGCACTTAGAGCTTTTTTGGGAGTAAATGGAGTACCTGCTAGTAGAAAACCCATTATCTCTTGCGTTACACCGGCAAGTCTTGGAACTCTTTGCGTTCCACCTGCACCAGGTATCAAACCAACTTTTGCTTCAGGTTGTCCGATCTGAATTTTATCATTATCTATCGCTACACGATAGTGACAGGCAAGACATATTTCAAACCCGCCACCTAAAGCATGACCGTTTATCGCAGCTACAAATGGCTTGCCAGATGTTTCCATACTTCTGAACAATAGCTGCATGTCCATGTTGCCATTATAAATTTTTTCCGCAGCTTTAACTTTATCTTCTTGAACGCTATCAAAACCAAAAACTTCAGATGAAGTTAAATCTGCGCCAGCTATGAATGCATCTTTTGCACTTCTGAGAACAATACCCTTAACTGACTCATCTGAGATTAATTTCTCAATAATTGATCTATATTCACCAAGAGATTGAAAATTTAAAACGTTCATTGAACGATTTTCCAAATCCCACGTTACAACGGCAACACCGTCGCTATCTATTTCATAAGTTACATCAGCCATGATAATTGTCCTAAAATTTTAAGTTATTAAACGCGCTCGATTACGGTTGCAGTTCCCATACCGCCACCAACACAAAGTGTGGCAAGAGCAGTAGACTTATTGCTTCTCTCTAGCTCATCAAGTACAGTTCCTAAAATCATAGCCCCAGTTGCACCTAATGGGTGCCCCATAGCAATTGCGCCCCCATTCACGTTAATGTCTGAGTGGTCAATCCCCATATGTTCCATATATCTTAGCACAACAACTGCAAATGCTTCGTTAAGCTCCCACAAGTCAATGTCACTTTTGCTCATGCCTAAGTTTTTTAATAGTTTATCAGAAACATAACCAGGACCAGTAAGCATGATGCTTGGCTCAGAACCTGTTGAAGCAAAACCTTTGATCTTAGCACGAGCCTTCAAACCATATTTGTCACCCATCTCTTTATTTCCAAGCAGTATTCCAGCTGCTCCGTCAACTATTCCTGACGAATTGCCGGCAGTGTGAACATGATTAACAGCTTCAACTTCAGGGTATCGTTGTTGAATAGTAGCATCAAAACCTGCCATTTCACCCATCATTGCAAAAGATGGATCTAAAGAACCAAGTGATTGCATTGTAGCATCAGGTCTCATATGTTCATCATGATCGAGCACTGTCAAGCCATTGATATCTTTCACGGGTGCTATTGATTTTGAAAATCTTTTTTCATCCCAAGCTTTTTTTGCCCTCTTCTGACTTTCAACAGCATAACTATCTACATCATCTCTTGAGAAACCATATTTAGTAGCAATTAAATCTGCACTAATACCTTGTGGTACAAAGTAATTTTTTATTGCAACTGAAGGGTCAGCAACCATTGCGCCACCATCAGAGCCCATAGGAACTCTAGACATTGACTCAACACCGCCGCCGATGGACATTTGTGACTGTCCAGACATTACTTGTGCAGCTGCCATATTAGTAGCTTCTAAACCAGATGCACAAAATCTATTGATCTGAACACCTGAAACTGATTGATCATAGTCGGCATTTAACACCGCTGTTCTTGCAATACAGGCACCTTGTTCACCAACTGGCGCAACACACCCGAGTACAACATCATCAACATCTGCTGTATCAATTTTTGTTCTATCTTTAATATTATTTAAAACTTGAGTTGCAAGTTCCAGTGCAGTTACTTCATGAAGGGTACCATTTTTTTTACCCTTACCACGAGGGGTTCTTACAGTGTCGTAAATATAGCAATCAGTCATTTAAAAGCTCCAATTATTAATAAGATTGAAGATTATAATAATTCATAATCATCTAACAATACTAAATATGAGCTTGTTTAGTAATTTCTAAGAAAAATAGTATATAAAAATCAATAATTTAAAGAGCAAATACAGAACTCAAATGTCCATTTCCATAAAACTTGCCGAGTCTGGTGAGCCATTGGCAAATTTGTAGACAGGCTTTGCCGATCCCATCTTGGGTTGAAAACTTGGTAGAGCGATGAGTGTTGAAGATACAGTTTGAAAACCCATATCTGTTTTCACACACATTGCTGATAAAGGGTCATTGTTATCAGAATATGTACTGCCTAATAACATTTCCCAGTCCTGCCATTCATCTCTGCCTGGTTTTGGATCAACCGATAAAGCAAATTTTGATAAATAAGTTTTTATACGCTTAGAATTTAAATCATTACGATCATAAGCTGTTATAATTGATAAGCCATCAGGTATATTGAAATATTCAATTACAGAATTTTTTTCATCTGACTTGATCCAGTATGCATTTAAATTATCCGCTATGAACATATTAAAACCTCTATATGAGTCTTTTTCGATTTCAATTATTGCATTTAATGCTTCAGATGCATCTGCATGATCTAGTGCATCAAGAACCAATTCACCTCTACTTCTTTTATTATCCATAGGTCCAAGGCTGTTCATTCTATTCATAATTGCAGCAACGACACCAAAGTCATTAATTCCTATCCAGGTGCCGCCCGCCGTCTTGTCCTTGCCTGCGAAAATATGTGGTCTGTCGTCCCAATGACGACCAGGTGGTAAAGCGTCTCGATTAATCATTTCATCTCGATTGGCACCAATTATAATGGGCCACTCAGAGTCACTTTGTTTTAAAATTACTATCGAACACATTTGATTTCTTATATATCCTTACTAATTTATTGTATCATGGAAAATAAAAAAACAGCTCTAATTGTTGAAGGTGGCGGACAAAGAGGTGTATTTTCTTTCGGAATCACCGATACATTTATAAAGAGGGACTACGATCCATTCGATATTTATATTGGAGTATCAAATGGTGTAGCAGTTCTTTGCTGGTACCTCATTAGAGAAACTGACAATAATTTAGAAAAGATGCTTTATGCTGCGCGAGGAGATTACTTAGATTATAAAAATATCTTCACAGGTGGGGACATAATCAAATTTCATAAAATGTACGAAGACGGCGAGAAAATGTTTAAGCCAAATATGGAAAAAATTAGAAAAACTGTTGAAGGCAAAAAATACATTGCGGTTGTGACTGATGCTCTTAGCGCTCAAGCTGAATATCATGAATTTGGGGACGATGAATGGATGCCTAAAATGATAGCATCTGGAACTTTGCCTGTACTAGTAAGAACACCCAGCATGATAGACGGACGTCGTAAATTTGATGGCGGCGTAGCTGATCCTCTGCCTGTCAGAAAGGCTTATGAGCTCGGCGCCAAACGCATCATAGTTATCAGAACTTATGAAGAAAAATTTAAGAGAAAACTAAAACTTGAAAATTATATTGGAGCATTTTTTTCTAAAGAATATCCTGAACTTAGAAAAGCTCTGCTTAAGCATGACAAAACTTACAACACTGCTTTAGATTTCATACATAACCCTCCTTCAGATTGTGAAGTAATCCAATTATGTCCACCAACAAGACTTAAATCAAAAAGAGACTCTAAAAATGTTGATATTTTGAAAGCTGATTACAACTTAGGGCAACGTGTTGCTGAAAACTATCTCAGTAATTTAGAGAACTGATTGTAAAAACTCGTTAATCTTA
>CACMWW010000011.1 GCA_902617525.1 uncultured Pelagibacteraceae bacterium
TGCCTGACTTTGCCTTGCTTAACTAATTCACCGAGAGCCTCAAGAGTTTCCTCCAAAGGAATGGAGTCTGATGTATCCATATGTTTGTACTCAAGTCTTCCTGAAAACGCACCAAAAGGTCTATCAGGCCAATGTACTTGATAAAGATCGATATAATCCGTCTGAAGTCTTTTAAGACTTTGTTCTACTGCATAAAAAACATGTTCTTTTGATAATCTTGGTATTTCTTCATTTTCTCTAAGCCATGACATTCCAGAACGACCAGCCACTTTAGTTGCAAGTACCACTTTGTCTCTGTTGCCTCTCGCTTTGAACCAAGTACCAATATATTTTTCTGTTAATCCCTGAGTTTCAGCTTTTGTTGGTACAGCATATATTTCAGCAGTGTCGATAAAATTAACTTCGTGGTCTAAGGAGTAATCCAATTGATCGTGAGCATCGGCCTCAGTATTCTGTTCACCCCAAGTCATGGTGCCTAGGCATATCAAGCTAACATCAATATCTGATCTACCTAATTTTCTGTATTCCATTATTTTGTTATCAGTCCAAGTTCTTCAAATTGTTTTACAGTTTGGATGATTGCCTCATCCGCACTTTCGAAATTAAATTTTAAAATATTTTTAGCATTTTCGGAATTAGTAAATTTTGTTTTACCAACAAAGCCCGATATTGCCCCAGCTTCTTTACTAAATAATCCAAGAACTTTCATTAAAATATTTGGAGCCTCGATTGAGGGGGCTTTTTTATACCCATGTTCTCTTAAAAGTTTATTCATATCAGAAAGCCACATACATTTTTCTGCAAGTATGAATCTTTTTCCATTTGCATCTGGATGTATCATTGCTTCAAGATGTGCTCTTGCTGTATCTTTAACAGTAACCCATCCAAAATGAACTTTTGGTACCACGGGGTAGGAGCCGTCCAACATTCTTTGAATAAATACATTTGAAGTTCCAACATCATCAGATAATGATGGACCTATAACTAAAGTAGGGTTTATTGCAACGGCTTCTATTTTTTCATCGTCACTAAGACTGTTCAAGTAAGACCACATCTCTTTCTCAGCAATTGCCTTACTCTTATTGTATGCTCCAATATTTTGACTTGGATCAGTCCAATGACTTTCATCATATATCTTTTCTTCATTCCCATAGCCCACAGCTGAGAATGATGAAGTCATAACAAATCTTTTAATCTTGTTCTTTATCGAGCTTTTAAGCGCCCTTAAAAGACCTTCCTTGGCTGGCTGAATGATCTCGTTTTCATCATCAGGTGCCTTGTCAGTTAGTGGAGATGCGATATGCAAAACATATGTGCAGCCAGAAACCGCCTCATCCCATCCTTCATCCTTTAGTAGGTCTAATTTACAAAACTCTAAATTATTTTTTGCATCAACTTCTCTTGCTATTGCCTGCCTTACTTCTGCTTCACGATTTTCAGAACGTAATGATGTTCTAACTGAGTAACCTTTTTTGAGTAATTCAGCTATGCAATGTTGAGCTATGTAACCTGAACCTCCCGTTACTAAAACTTTTTCCATATATTATTCTACTTTCCAAGTATCTTACCCATGGATAGTGCCATGTCACTTATTGTTTTTTCAACTGGTGTAGGTTCCCAGTTAAAAATAGAAACTGTTGAGCTGTTATCAGTTTTATAACTACCTCTTTTGATATTTTTTAAAATACCTTTCATTTGTAAATTGAACAATGCAAAAACTCTAAATAAAAAGGTTGGCATAATTTTAGTTGAAACTTTTTCAAAGCCACTATCTTTTACAATCTTTGCAATTTTTGTAATATGATAATCATTTGTTGAAGTTGTGAGTATTCTTTTACCATCGCTGGCTTCTGATTTAAGAGCCTTTACATGCAACATAGCTGTATCTCTTACGTCAGATATATGCATATATACATCAGGTAATGCAGGAATTTTTCCAAGTATCAGTCGAGCCATAAAACTAGCAGACGCACCCATGGTATCATTGCTTAATAGTGGACCCATGACAAAACCTGGATGAATAGTTGTCATTTTTAGATCTTTGTTTTCTGGTAAATTAATAAATTCCCATGCAGCTTTTTCAGCTAAAGTTTTACTTTTATTATATGCACCGACATCTTTATCTGTGTTGGTCCAATCATGACTGCTGCAAATTTTTTGATTATGTCCGTAGGCAATAGCAACAATTGACGATGTAAGAACAACTTTTTTTATACCAGCTTTTTTTGCAGCTTTAAGAGCTCGCATCGTTCCTTCTGTGGCTGGCTTTATGAGCTCATTTTCATTTTTTGGTTCTCCAACTATGAACGGCGAAGCTAAATGCATCATATAATCACAATCAGACGCACAACTGTCCCAACCTTCATCGGACATTAGATCAAGTTTACAAAATTCTAAATTGTTGTCTGGTATTTCCTTTTTTACTGCTTCTCGTACTTCATTTTCTCTATTCATACTTCGTAGAGAACCCTTAACAGCATATCCATTTTTCAATAATTCAGTTATGCAGTGTAGTGCTATGTAACCTGATGCTCCTGTGACTAAAACCTTCTCCACTAAAACTCCTAAGTATCTGTATTCATTTAATAAAATCTTGATAAATAATTACTTGTATTGATTACCTTTATAATTATGTATTAAAATATATTAAACAATTTTTACAAGAGGTTTTTAAATATGGATTATCAAACTAGAGCTCAATCAACGCCAGCAATCGACGAAGGTCTAAGGCAATATATGATGAGTGTTTATAATTACATGGCATCTGGTTTGGCCTTAACAGGTTTGGTTGCATATATGTTATTTCAAGCAACGGCAGTAATGGGTCCAACAGGAGAAATTGTTGGCCTTACAAATTTGGGTGTGACCCTTTATACTGGTCCAATGATGTGGGTTGTTGCGTTAGCACCTCTTGGAATTGTGATGTATATGAGTTTTGGAATAAGAGGTATGTCTGCTTCTAGAGCACAGACAATGTTTTGGATATTTGCATTTTTAATGGGTTTATCACTCTCTACAATTTTCCTAACTTACACTGGTGCAAGTATAGCTAGAGTATTCTTCATTACAGCAAGTACCTTTGGCGCAATGAGTATATATGGTTATACAACAAAAAGAGATTTAACTAATTTTGGATCATTTCTATTTATGGGACTGATCGGAATTATAATTGCATCAATTGTAAATATCTTCATGCAATCACCTGCATTATATTATGGAATATCTATTCTTGGAGTTCTAATTTTTGTTGGTTTGACAGCTTACGATACTCAAAAGATAAAAAATATGTATATGGCATATGATAGCGGTGAAGTCGCTGCAAAGAAAGCTATTATGGGTGCATTAACACTTTATTTAGATTTTATAAATCTATTTATAATGTTGTTAAGACTTTTTGGCCAAAGAAGATAAGTTCAGGCTATACGTTTTACAGAAACTTTAAGGTATCGAGTAATATCTAATAGATTCTCGCTTACCTTAATTTTTTTGTTATTAAAATCGATTAACGTAAATGTCATACACTTTCCCTTGTTTTTATTTTTAATTATTCTTAAAAAAGCATTCTCGAAAGTACTTCGATAAATTGAAAATACCGCAGTGTATTTACCGTGATCTATTGCATAGTCTTTCCAATGTCCTTGGCTGACTTTTTGCGCGTATACTGAAAGTATCAGATTAAGCTCGGTTTTATGGAAACTCGTAAATTTATTTCTTGATCGACTAGAGCTTTTGAAGGTTTGGCCAGAGCTGATGTAATGTATTGTCATTGTTATCTTATGTTATCTTGAAAAATATCTAAAAAACACTGAAAATAGCGAAAATTTTCGAGATAACCTCACTTAAATTGCCTTGAATTTCGATGGATAATTCCAATATAGTTTTTGAGAGTAAATATTATGCCTAAATCAGAAAAATTAGAGTTCCAAACAGAAGTCAGTCAGTTGCTGAAATTAATGATCAATTCTGTTTACTCAGAAAAAGAAGTATTTGTAAGAGAGCTTGTCTCCAATGCCTCAGACGCATGTGATAAACTAAGATATTTGGCTAATACTAAAGAAAAGTTAATCAAAGATGATCCAAATTTTAAAATACAGATTGCGATTGATAAAAAAAGTAATTTGATATCAATTTCCGATAACGGAATTGGTATGAATAAAAAAGATCTCGTATCTAATCTAGGGACTATCGCTCGTTCTGGTACTGCACATTTTTTGAAAGAATTGTCTGAGTCAAAGACTAAAGACTTATCTCTTATTGGTCAATTTGGTGTTGGTTTCTATTCTGCTTTTATGGTTGCTTCACAAACAAAAGTTATTACACGAAAAGCTGGAGAAAATAAGATATGGGTATGGACTTCTGATGGAGAAAGCAGTTTTACAATTGAGGAAACTGAAGACACAAGTCTTATTGCTTCAAATAGAGGAACAACAATTGAAATAACTTTAACAAAGGACTCAAAAGAATATTTAGATAAAGATAGAATTCAAAATATAATTAGAAGGTATTCTGATCATATCAGTATTCCAATCTATATTAGTGATGGTACTGAAAAAGAAGATGAAACCTTGGAGTCTGTCAATTCTGCGTCAGCAATTTGGACAAGACCTAAAAATAAAATTTCAGCGGAGCAATACAAAGAGTTTTATAATCATGCAGGACAAATGTTTGATGACCCTTGGATGACATCACACTACAAAGCTGAAGGTAAAATTGAGTACACAGTTTTGAATTTTATTCCATCAACAAAGCCCTTTGATTTATATGACCCCGCTAGAGAAAATAGACTAAAACTTTACGTCAAAAGAGTATTCATAACTGATAATTGTCCTGAACTTATTCCTCCCTATCTTCGATTTCTTCGTGGCATAATTGACTCGGAAGACTTACCATTAAATATTAGTCGTGAAATGCTTCAAAATAATCCTGTTGTAACTAAGATTAGATCATCGCTGGTTAAACGAACAATATCTGATTTAAAAAAGAAATTAGCTAAAGATAGAGAGTCATACGAAAAATTTTGGGAAAATTTTGGTCCAGTTCTTAAAGAGGGAATTTATGAGGATTTTGAAAGAAAAGAGTCAATCTTAGAAATTTCATTATTTAAAAACTCCAAGTCTGGCAAACTGATAACATTAAATGAGTACATAGAATCAATGGGAAAAAAACAAAAAGATATTTATTTTATGACAGGGGATAATTATGAAAATATAATCAATAATCCTAGCTTAGAGGGCTACAAGTCAAGAGATATCAATGTCTTGATATTAGATGATCCTGTAGATAGTTTTTGGACATCATCAACACCTGCTTATCTTGAGAAAAATTTCAAATCAGTGACTAGGGGCGCTGATGATCTTGAAAAAATTGATGGTGAAAAAAAAGACAGTAAGGAAAATAAGTCTACAGAACCTCTCATAAATTTATTAAAAGAAAAATTAAAAGATAAAGTAAAAGATGTCAGAATTTCATCAAGGCTTACTGACAGTGCGGTGTGCTTAGTCAGTGATGAAGGAGCAATGGACCCTCAACTCGAAAAAATCCTTCAACAGCATAATCAACTCAATCAGGGTTTATCATTAAAGGTTATGGAAATAAATCCAAATCACAAACTTATAAAAAAGCTATCTAAAATAAGTAAAGATAAGAACAAGATTGGAGAAGTAGAAAATATTTCTATTTTGCTATACGAACAATCAAAAATTCTCGATGGTGAAAAACCATCAGATCCAATTGAGTTTTCAAAAAAATTAATAAATACAATTTATAGTGCAATTGAAAATTAGATCTGAAATTAGTACTATTTTAATATTTATTTTGAAGTATAATTTAAATTTAAATAAAAGGAAAAAGTATGTTTAAAAATATTATTATCTCTCTTTCAATACTGTTAATGTCACTTTCATTCAGTAATGCCACAGAACTTAACGAACAAGTTTTTTATAATGGCGAAATAAAAAATGCTTATAATCAAAATGATCTTCCTGTATTGCCAGGTAATTGGAAAGTATATGATTTAGAAAAATCTGGTAGTGTTCCATCAGGAAATTTCTACGTATATGCAACTTTAGTTCCTGAAGAAGTTGGCCCTACCGATAATGCATTTAATTTTGATGGAATTAATTATGCGGTTTTGGGTTCAAAATCTGAAGAAACTTCCTATAGAAAGTCATTCTATGCTTGTGATGCAGGATGGATTACTGATGCTGATGTGACAACCTCAAATATTGATTCCAGAGGCTCTGGAAATTTTGAAGAAACATGCTCAGTGATTGGTGAAATTAACCCTTTTTATACATTTTTTTATACAGATTGCGATGAAATCTGTGTCGAAGTAAATTTTACATTGCATAGACAAAACTACAGTATAAGTGATGGTGATTTTGCATCAGCGTCTGATCAAATCTTTAAAGCGATAAGAAATACTGTAAATGGTCAGGGGTCAAGTGACCTTAGTCGAATTCTCTCAAATTACAAATCGTAATTAGCTCTAAGAATTTACTAATTCTTTCAAAACATATTGTAGAATGCCTCCACTGTTGAGGTATTCTACTTCTGTAGAGGTATTTACTAATAGCTTTATCTCAGTGGTTATATTTTTACCATTTTTATAAACTATCATTGCATTATAAAAAGATTGAGGTTTTAAATTATCTTTGATCCCACTTATTGTTATTTTTTCTGGGCCTTCTAATTTTAGAGATTTTCTATTCTCACCATCTTTGAATATAAAAGGGAGTACACCCATTCCGATTAAGTTAGATCTATGTATTCGTTCATATGATTCAGCAATTACCGCTTTAACACCAAGTAAATTAGTTCCTTTTGCTGCCCAGTCTCTTGATGAGCCCATTCCATAATCTTTTCCCGCAATGACAACTAATGGTGTTTTTGATTTATTGTATTTTATTGAGGCGTCATAAATTGACATTTGTTTTTTAGATGGATAATGAATGGTATATCCACCTTCAATGTTATCTAACATTTCATTTTTTATTCTAATATTTGCAAAAGTACCTCTCATCATTATCTCATGATTTCCTCTTCTTGCGCCAAATGAATTAAAATCAATTTTTTTTATTTTCTTTGATTTAAGATAATCACCGGCAGGACTATCTTCTTTGATAGCTCCAGCAGGACTGATGTGGTCTGTTGTTACAGAATCACCAAATATTCCAAGAATATTTGCACCTTTAATATCAGTGATACTATTTAATTCTGAATTTTTAAAAAATGGTGGATGTTGTACGTAAGTAGATTTTTTATTCCATTTGTATGTTAAACCACTAGGAGATTTTACTGTATTCCATTTCTTATCACCTTTAAAAACATTCTTGTAACGTTGCTTATATAAATTTGAATTAATAATTTTATTCATTACAGTTTTTATTTCTTTTGATCTTGGCCATATATCTTTTAGATAGATCGGCTGGTTATTCTTTCCATACCCTATTGGATCTTTTGTTAAGTTAATCTTGGTTGAACCTGCTAAGGCGTAGGCAACAACAAGGGGAGGTGATGCAAGGTAGTTAGCCTTTACAAAAGGATTAATTCTACCTTCGAAATTTCTATTACCTGACAAAACACCACTCACAATTAAGTCATTTTTTGTAATAGCGTCAGAAATATTCTCATCGAGTGGGCCAGAATTTCCAATACATGTTGTACAACCAAAGCCTACCAAATTAAAACCAAGTTTATCAAGATGTTCTTGCAGTCCTGATTTCATTAAGTAATCAGTTACTACTTTTGAGCCCGGAGCCAAAGATGTCTTTACCCAAGGCTTACTTTTAAGTCCCAACTTAATCGCTTTTTGTGCAAGAATTCCAGCCCCAATCATTACACTTGGATTGGAAGTATTAGTACAACTTGTGATAGCCGCAATAGCGACATGTCCATTATCAATTTGAAATTTTTCATTTTTAACACTTATGGGGTTGTCAATTTGCTTTTTACCAAATTCTTTTTCAAAAGATTTTATAAATGTATCGGATACATTTGATAATAAAATTTTGTCTTGTGGTCGTTTTGGTCCAGCTAAACTTGGTTCGATACTAGATAAATCTAATTTCATAGTTTCCGTGTAAACTCTTTTGCTTTTTTTGTAGTCTTCCCATAAATCTTGAACCTTCGCATATTTTTCGACAAGTTTGATTTCTTCAGAGGACCTACCGCTAACTTTTAAAAATTTAATTGTTTCCTCATCAATCGGAAAAAAACCACATGTTGCACCATATTCAGGTGCCATATTTGAAATTGTTGCCCTATCAGGAACCGATAATTCTTTAAGACCAGCACCATAAAATTCTACAAACTTTCCTACAACCCCTTTTTGTCTTAGTTGTTCAGTGATTGTTAAAACCAGATCTGTGGCTGTAATACCTTCCTTTATTTTTCCTTTTATCTCAAATCCTATAACTTCTGGAACGACCATTGAAATTGGCTGACCTAACATCGCAGCCTCAGCCTCTATTCCGCCTACTCCCCATCCAAGCACAGATAAACCATTTATCATAGTCGTATGGCTGTCTGTTCCAACCACAGTGTCTGGATAAGCTAAATTCAAATTTCTATTTTTAATTTTTTTCTTCTCAGACCAAACAGTCTTGGCAAGATATTCCAGATTTACCTGGTGGCAAATACCTGTACCAGGTGGTACAACACGAAAGTTGTTGAAGGATTTTTGTCCCCATCTCAAGAATTCATATCTTTCAATGTTTCTTTTATATTCTAAATCTACATTTGCTTTGTAGGAAGTTGCTGAGCCGTACTTATCAACCATCACGGAGTGATCTATCACCAGATCAACTGGCGATAAAGGATTTACTTTTTTAGGGTCTCCTTTTTCACTCATAATTGCAGACCTCATAGATGCAAGGTCAACAACAGCTGGTACACCTGTAAAATCCTGCATTAAGACTCTTGCAGGTCTAAAATTGATTTCTCTATTGATTTTTTTATCAGTTTTCCAGTTATCAAAATCTTTGATGTCATCTACACTGACAGTAGTACCATCCTCGTTTCTTATGAGATTCTCCAAGAGTACTTTTATTGAAAATGGCAATGAAGAGATGTTTTTAAGACCATTTTTTTCAGCAGCTTTGAAGCTGAAATAGGTGTAGGTTTTTTTTCCTATTTTTAGTGTTTTTTTTGTCTTAAAGCTGTCGTACATAGAGGTTTACTGCTGCTATATTTAGACTAATTTAACAAGCTATCAACATAAAGTTTATAATGAACGAACTAAAAATTGAGGATTTGAGCTGTAAAAGAGGAGAAAGCAAAGTTCTCAATAATATTAATCTTACTATTAAGTCTGGTGAAACATTGGTTGTAAAAGGACGAAATGGTTCTGGTAAAACTACCCTTTTAAGAATTTTATCCAATTTTATCACATCCTATCAGGGCAAGGTATCATTGAATGATCTGAGTATACTTGAGGACAATTTATATAATAATAAGTTTAACCTCATTGGCCAAAAGAACTCTCTTAAAGATAATCTTTCAATAAAAAAAAATTTAGAGCTATGGGATATTATTTTTAATGAAACTCTTGATCATGCAAAACTATTGGAACACGATAATCTGGATCATTTAATTAATAGAGATGTTAGCTCATTAAGTGATGGTCAAAAAAAATGTATTTCTCTTTACAGACTAAACTATAATAAATATGAATTTTGGTTTTTAGATGAACCGTTTGTTTATCTTGATGAAGTCAACACAAACTTACTAATAGAAAAAATTAATCAGTTTAACGAAAATATGGGAATAGTTATACTTACTTCTAATATTAACTTACCAAAAAAATTTCATAAGGAAGTTAATATCTAATATGTTAAACTTAATTAAAAGGGATCTATTATTATCGTTTTATTCAAGTGCTAATTTCTTTTTCACAGTATCTTTCTTTGTACTAATTTTAATATTAATTCCATTTGCCATTGGTACTCAAAGTGATCAGCTTAAAAATTTGTTTAAAGGTGTAGTTTGGATTGCACTAGCTTTATCAATCATAATTACAGTTGATAGAATTTATAACGCTGATTATGAAGATGGTAATTTAGATATTATTATGCAGAAAAATAAGACGATAGAGTATTTAGTAATCAGCAAATATGTTACCCATTGGTTTATTTACTGCCTTCCACTCTTAGTAATCCTACCAATACTTAGTTTTCTATTTTATTTGGATTATTTAGAGACTATACAAATATTTATAAACTTATTCATAGGTTCATTTGGCATGGTTTTTATTGCGAATTTTGTTAGCGCACTAACGCTCGGTGCCAAAAGAACAATTTTTTTGAAAGCAATTATAATGATACCGCTATTCGTGCCTTTTATTATTTTTGGCTCTGATGCTGGTTCTTGGCCAATTCTATTGGGATTATCAATGCTTTCTTTTGTTATCTCTATATATGTAACCGCTTATGGTCTGCGTCTTTATGGAGAGTAGGCAATGCCTCAAGTCGTTATATATATATATATATAGAAAATGTATATCAAAATTAATAATAATCATATTGAGCTTATCAAGTCTGCAAATCCATACTTAATTTTTGCGACAATTTTTGTATTTATTATAGGTTTATACTATTCACTTTTTCAGTCTCCTCCAGATTATATTCAAGGAGACTCGATGAGAATTATGTATATTCATGTTCCTTCTGCATGGTTTGCACTTATGACTTACTCAATTTTAGCTGGTTCATGCGTTCTTTGGTTTATAACTCGAAACCCCCTTTTTAATGTTGTTGCAAGATCAATTGCTCAAGTAGGAATGGTGTTTACTTTAATGTCATTGATAACCGGAAGTATATGGGGCAAGCCTACATGGGGTGTATGGTGGGTATGGGACGCAAGACTAACTTCTATGTTAATATTATTTTTTCTTTACATCGCTTATATCTTTCTTTGGCAGGCTATATCAAATAAGGAGCTTGCTTCAAAAATATCAGCAGCACTAGCAATAATAGGTTTTATCAATATACCAATAATTAAATTTTCAGTTGATTGGTGGAATACTTTGCATCAACCTGCTTCGATTTCAAAACTTTCTACACCAAGTATTGATATAAGTATGCTCATTCCATTATTTATAATGACAATTGCTTGTTTTTTATTTCTAGTAACAGTATCACTGATTAGATTCAGACTCGTCTTGATTGAAAATAAAATGTTAAGGACAAGCAATTAATGAGTGAATTATTAGATATGGGTGGATACGCGATCTTTGTTTGGTCTTCATATGGTATTTTTTTCTTTTCCTTAGTAATATTTTTTTTAATCAATATGTTAAATTTAAGGAAATACGAAAAAATTTTTAATAAAACAAAAAAGAAAATTGACTAGTTTAGTAAAAAGCAGATTAATTAAATTCCTCTTAAGTTTAATTATTGTTTTGATTGCAGTTTTGATAATTATTTTTAACTTAAGGGATAACATAATTTATTTTTATGGCCCAACCGAACTTTTAAAAAATTCTGATAAACAAGGTCAAATAATGAGGTTGGGTGGCCTTGTATCTGTAGACTCCGTTCAAAACGAAACTGACAGTATCTTTTATTTCAGTATTACTGATGGTGATAACGAAATTGAAGTAAAATATGAGGGTATTCTGCCAAATTTATTTGCTGAGGATAAGGGAGTAGTAGTTGAGGGGGTTTATATGAATGATGGTAGGTTTATTGCAAATAAAGTCTTAGCTAAGCATGACGAAAACTACATGCCTCCTGAAGTCATAGAAACACTTAAAAAATCTGGCAAATGGCAAGGCGAATGAGTTTATACATTTTTTACATTTCAAATTTCTTGCTACTTCTTTGTCTAACTGCATCACTAATGCAGTCTAGTAAAATTATAAATAATAAAATATTCACTAGACCTGGTGTTATGATGTTGGCCTCCGTACAGTTAATTTCAATACTGCTATCATTTTTAATACTAATTTATCTTTTTCTTATTTCAGATTTTAATTTTGATTTAGTTTATTTCAATTCTCACTCGAAAAAGCCACTTATATATAAATTCTCCGGTGTTTGGGGAAATCATGAGGGAAGTATGCTTTTATGGATATTAATTTTGGTGTTATTTAATTTTTTATTTGCTCTCTCAAAAAGAATTTCTGAAAGATTCAAAGATATCACAGTTGCTGTACAGAGTATTATGATCTTTGGATTTGTCGCATTTTTATTTTTTTTATCAAATCCATTTGTATTAAATCAAAACAATTTTTTTGATGGTATTGGTCTGAACCCTATTTTACAGGATCCACTCTTAGCAATACATCCACCTGTTTTGTATGTAGGTTATGTTGGCTTTTCTCTGGTATTTAGCTTAGCAATTGCAGGGTTAATTACAAAAGAAGTTGACCAACAATGGGCTTCAATAGTTAAACCATGGGTCTTTTCTGCCTGGGCATTTCTTACGGCAGGAATAGCCTTAGGTTCATTTTGGGCATATTATGAACTTGGCTGGGGTGGCTATTGGTTTTGGGATCCAGTTGAAAATGCATCGCTAATGCCGTGGATAGCCGCAACTGCATTAATTCACTGCGTGTTGATGCTTCAGAAAAGAAATGTAATGCAATCCTGGACTATTATTTTAGCCATACTTACATTTTCATTGAGTTTAGTTGGAACATTTCTTGTCCGGTCTGGGATCCTAAACTCAGTTCATACCTTTGCTAGTGATCCTGGAAGAGGTTTATTTATTTTATTATTTATTTTTCTTATACTTGCCTTTTCTTTTAGCTTATTTGCTTACAATTCTGAAAAAATTAATAAGACAAGTAGTATGGGTTTGATCAGCAGAGGTACTGGCATACAAGTAAATAACTGGCTTTTGATAACCATATTAACAATTGTTTTTTTGGGAACCATGTATCCTCTTGCAACGGATTTATTACTTAATAAGAGCTTAACTGTTGGACCAAAATATTATTCAACGACTATTGCCCCCATCATAATACTTTTCCTCTTTTTTATGTTTATTTCTCCACGCTTAGGATGGAATGACACAAAACTCTATAAAATAATAATTCAATTGCGATATCTCATCATTACATCATTAACTATAACATTGATAATCAGTCTATATTTTGAACTATTTAATTTGACTGAAATCTTAATTATCTTCTTTAGTGTACTTTTAATAATTTCTTCTATGACAGCTAGTATAAACTTTAATAAGCAAAATATTTTAGTAAGAACCAACTTAGGCCAAAATCTTGCACACGCTGGATTCGGTATCTTGATGATGGCAGTTGTAAGTAATGCTGTGTATTCTGAGGAGAGAATTTATAACGCTAAAGTTGGAGATAATTTACAATTGCAAAAATATATTTTTAGTTTTGATAAAATAGAGCAAGTTGAGGAAAGCAATTATAATTCACTAAAAGCATATTTTCAGATGAAAAAAAATGGTAAGTTAATAGATACATTCACTCCGGAAATCAGATTTTATTCAAACCCACCTACAATTACTTCAGAAGCAAGTATTTTACATAAGTTTTTTTCTGATATTTACCTTGTCATGAATGTTCCTCAAGATCAGCAGTCAATAAGTGTCAGAATGCATATCAAACCTTTCATGACAATACTTTGGTTAGGTACCTTAATGATAATCATTGGTGGGATTGTATCTGCTTCTATAAGAATCGGACGTTTCGATGAAAAGTAACCATTTAAAATTTTTACCTTTAGTCTTAATAATATTATTAAGTATATTCTTATTTTTTTCTTTAAATAATGACACATCAAAACTTTCAAGTCCTCTTGTTGGAAAAAAAGTACCAGAATTTTCATTGCCAAACCTTTTTGGAAAGAAAGAGCTTACAAATTTAGACTTAAAAAGTGAAAATCCAATTTTATTAAATGTTTGGTCTTCTTGGTGTATACCGTGTCGAGCAGAACACGACATATTAATGGTTTTGTCAGAACTGTATGAAGTAGAAATATTTGGTTTGAATTACAAAGATAATAATGAAGAAGCAAAAAATTTCATAAATGATCTTGGAAATCCATTTGTCAAAATTGGCTCAGATAATTCAGGAAGAACCTCTATTGATTTGGGAGTTTACGGAGTTCCTGAGACTTATATTATTGCCAACGGTATAATTATTTATAAACATATTGGCCCAATTCATATGAACGAGATGGAAGAGAAAATTCTTCCAATAATTAGGGGTAATTGAAGTATGATAAGGATAATTAAAATATTTTCACTCCTTTTTTTGCTACAAAATAATGCTGTAGCCGAAGATTCTAGGGCAATTGAGCTTTTTAAAGAGGTAAGGTGTCTTGTGTGCCAGGGCCAAACGATACATGAGTCTAATGCTGAATTAGCAGAGGATTTAAAAAAACTTATTCGTGAAAAAATTAGTCAAGGTGAGACCGATCAGCAAATTAAAGTATATTTAGTCGAAAGATATGGCGATTGGATTTTGATGACACCGCCATTTAACAGCTTAACCTATATATTATGGTCTCTTCCATTCCTCGTAATGATAATAGGAGCTTTTACAATTTATAGACAAAAAAGAAGCCATGCCTAATTTTTGACAATTTGTAGATATCTTTTAAACAATTTGAGATTTTATACTATAGTGAAATCAAAAGAGGTGTTTATGAAATCAAAAATTTATGCATTTTTATTAATTTTTTTTCTAGGTCTGAATTTTACTTTTGCTGGTGGCATTGATGATGAAGCAAAAGACTATGAGGATGTTGAGCTTACAACAAGAGAAGATATTTCTGAATTTCAAGAATTACAAGAGCCATTGTACGAGAAGCTTGAAGAAATAACTGCTGATGGATGTGACGGTGAAGGTAACGTTGTTAAATGGTCAGGTGGATGCGTAACTTGGTCAGGTGGTTATATACAAGAAGGTGAAGTGGCCGATATATTTGTAAGATATGGATCATAAAAAATAATTTTATGAGGAAATTTTTTTTTACTTTTCTAATTTTAATATCTTATGGATTTAGTGCTCAATCTAATCAAGAAAATATGTGGTCTTTTTCATTAGGTCAATTTGATGTAAATGACACAGTTGACTCATCAGAATTAAGATTTGAATATTTGTATGGGAATAACTTTTTAAAAAATAATTATGACCTAAAACCATTCTTGGGTGTTATGAGAAACGGAGATAATGGAAAATATATTTATTCAGGTTTAAGAAAAGATATTAGAATTTCAGAAAAATGGTTTTTTACTCCTAGCTTTGCGATGGGATATTATGATCGAGGAGACAGTAAAGATTTAGGATATAATCTTGAATTTAGAAGTCAGATTGAGTTTTCATATAAACTTAAATCAAGTCGAATAGGATTTAATTTAAACCACATATCCAATGCAAGCATTGGTGATACGAATCCTGGCACAGAAAGTGCAACGATCTCACTCATAAGACCTTTTTAATTTCTAATAAAATTATTGGCAAATTGCTCAGGATCAAAATCAATAAGATCACTGATTTGCTCACCACTACCAATTGCTAAAATTGGTATATTTGTTTTATTTGAAATTGATACAAGTGTCCCCCCTGCTGCATTCGAATCAAATTTTGTCATAATAATCCCAGTTATTTTGGTAAATTTATTAAATTCTTCCACTTGTTTTAAGGCATTTTGCCCTGTTGTGGCATCAATTGATATTATTGAATCATGAGGAAGTGTTTCATCGTGTTTTTTAAGCACTCGGTCAATTTTACCTAATTGATCCATTAAATCAGTTTTGTTCTGAAGTCTTCCAGCTGTATCGATTATAATTACGTCAATATTATTTTTATTTGCATATTCAATTGACTTAAATACAACACTTGCAGGGTCAGATTTATCATCATCTCTTATAAAGTCCGTTCCTATTTTATCAGCCCATTCATTCAATTGCTCCGCAGCCGCTGCTCTAAAGGTATCAGCAGCAACCAACAGAACATTTTTTTTTTCTTGTTGAAATTGATTTGCCAATTTTGCAATTGTTGTAGTTTTACCTGAACCATTTACTCCTACCATTAATATAACGTAGGGTTTTGTATTATTTCTATAGTCAATTTTCTTTATATTTGTTGATACAATTTCATTTATAATTTTACTAAGAGATGATTGAATTTCTTCCAGCGAAGGAGCATTAGAAAATTTTTCATTTGCTAATTTTGTTGTAATGAGTTCTGATGTTTCAACATCAACGTCAGAAGTTATGAGAAGATCCTCAAAATCCTGAATTGTATTTTGATCAATTTTTTGATTTGCAAATACTTTTGCTAGGCCAGATTTTAAACTCTTAAACAATTATATTTCCAATTAAGCCTTCTTGACGCTTTCCAGTGACAAGCATTTTTATTATTTTACCCGCTTCATAATTATCATCGAGACAGACCTTTGCAAATGTATCTGATCTACCTTGATTGTGACTCTCAACAATAAGGTTAATCTCTTTATTTTTAAGCTTATCGTAGTGCTCGGTAATCTTTCGCTCGCCAATATTTCTGAGTATTTTTGCTCTTTTTTTTATAATTTCTCGATCTAATTGGGGCATTCTAGCGGCGGGTGTTCCATCTCTTGGTGAAAATGGAAATACGTGCAAAAAAGTAATATTACACTCATCTATAAGACGCACTGAATTTAGAAACATTTCCTCTGTTTCTGTTGGAAATCCAGCAATTAAATCTGCACCAAATACAATATCAGGTCTAACAGCTCTGATGCGCTCTATTGCATTAATTGCATCTTCTCTTGAATGTCTTCTTTTCATTCTTTTTAAAATCATATTATCGCCAGCCTGCAGAGATAAATGAATATGAGGAAGTAAACTTTTCTCACTACCGTAAAGATTTATTAATTCATCATCTATTTCTGCGATGTCAAGTGATGACAGTCTCAGTCTGTTAAGTTGAGGTAACCTATTGAGAATAGTTTTTACTAACTTTGACAATGAAATTTTATTCTCAAAATCACTACCGTAGCTTGTGAGATCAACGCCAGTTAGTACTATCTCCTTGTAGTTCTTCTCTAGAAGTAACTTTATTTGTTTTATAATATTTTTTGGATCAACACTTCTTGAATTTCCTCGTCCATATGGAATAATACAAAATGTACACCTATGATCACATCCATTTTGTATTTGTACAAATCCTCTTATTCTGTTTTTAACTTTACTTATAATCGGCGAAATTGCCTGTTCATTTTCGAATATATCTCCTACTAAATTTACGGGCTTATTACTTTCTCTTATAGTTTTATAGGTTGAGGATTCTAATTTTTCTTTATTTCCAATGATGGAGTCAACTTCGCTCATTGCTTCAAAATCTTTTTTATGTATCTGTGCAGCACAACCAGTAAGAACGACTTGACTTTGTTGATTTTCTTTTTTTACTTTTCTAATTTCATTTTTCAGATCAGCGATAGTTTTATTTGTAACAGCGCAACTATTAATAAAAATATGGTTCTGAAGATTGTTATCTTTTGCGTATTTTCTTATAACTTCAGACTCATAAAAATTCAGTCTACATCCGTAAGTTTTAATTTCTGGATCTTTCATTACTTATTTGATTTCGATTTTTTAAATATAGAGCAAATGCAAGAACTTCATACAATATATGACTCAAATGATAGATAAGCGGCAATTTAATAAAATTATAAAGCCATTTATACCTTGGAAGTTGAGACCATATCAGTAAAAAAGCATCGATTCCTTCTAATATCTTTCCATCATGTTTGGCATGAAGACGTCTTATCAATTGACTTGGTTCTTTTGAGGTTTCCTTTTCAGCAACTTTATTTTGGGTGACATCGACCCAATCAATAACATTATTAAGTTTCTTATAGTGGTTTATTTCAAACCTACAGATACTGCATGAGTTATTGAAGTATATTTTGGTATTTTTTTTAGAATTTTTATTTCTCATAGCTTATATTTATCAGTAAAATTTATCTCAGTTGGACCCGTCATAATAATATTGTCACTAATTTTGTAATATATTTCTAAATCACCCCCTGGCAATGTTACTGTCACCTTATTTTTTATCAATCCCATTTCAACTCCTGCTACAGCTGTTGCACAAGCAGCCGTACCACAAGCATTTGTTTTTCCTGCACCCCTTTCCCATACGTTTAGTACAATGTGATTATCACTTTTTAACTTTGCAAAACTCACATTTATTTTTTCAGGAAATAAACTATCATTTTCAATTAAAGATCCAAAACTTTCAACATCATATTTTTCGATTTCATCATCAAAAAAAATAATATGTGGATTACCAATGTTAACTAAAAATGGTTTTTTTAGAGTAAGGTCTTTGATTGAAAAATTTATATTCACTGGATCGACATCTTTAGTTAAAGGTATTTCATTCCATTTGAATTTTGGCTTGCCCATATTTACACTGACTGTGACATCATCAATCTTTTCACATGCAATTGTTCTTTCACGCGTAGTTAAGTTTATTTTCTCAGTCTTTGTTTCTTTCATTAAAAAGTTTGCAACACAACGCGAACCATTTCCGCAAGCATCTATTTCAGTTCCATCTGAATTAAAAAATTTAATCATTGGATAGATGTTATCTTGTGACTTCCTAATCATGATTAGTTGATCACAGCCTACCCCGTCTGTTCTGTTACAAATTAATTTTATTTGTTTTTCTGATAAATCAAATTCAGATACCCTTTGGTCAATAACAATAAAATCATTTCCAAGGCCATTCATCTTTACGAACTTAAACTCGTGCATAAACACTTTATATTGAGCCAATTTTGATTTTTCCAGTAAATAAGAAATTAAATGAATCTTGACATTAACTTACTGAAGTAATAAAAAATTCACGTTTTCCGTCAGAAATATTATTTCTGCGGTGCCATA
The DNA here is from genome assembly GCA_902617525.1 of uncultured Pelagibacteraceae bacterium. Taxonomy (GTDB): domain Bacteria; phylum Pseudomonadota; class Alphaproteobacteria; order Pelagibacterales; family AG-422-B15; genus CACNXQ01. The sequence goes on from CACMWW010000011.1 coordinate 18,856, forward strand.
AATAAAGGTATCGACACCAGTCAGCGAGTTTCGCCCATTGGTGCATTACCTGCTGAAGGAGAGTTTATTTTGTTTGAAAACCTTAGTAATCGGTTTGAGGAAATATTTAAGAGTTTAAAAAAGACAGGCTCTATTGATGAGGTTTCTCTCGATAGTGCAATGAGAGATATTCGAAGAGCTTTTCTTGAAGCTGATGTTGCATTACCAATTGCAAAAAAATTCATAGAGGATGTCAAAAAAGAGGCAATCGGAAAGGAAATTATTCGATCAATAACACCTGCGCAAATGATAACAAAAATTGTGAATGATCAATTAATTCAAATTTTAGGGTCAGCTTCACCCGAATTCCAAATAAACGATAATCAAATTTCATCTTATTTATTTGCAGGACTTCAAGGTTCTGGTAAGACAACGACTGTTGGTAAAATCGGTAATTATCTCAAAAGTAATTACGATAAGAAGATTTTATTTGTTTCATTAGATACCACAAGACCAGCTGCTTTTGATCAGCTAAAAAAACTTTCTGAGTTAATTGATGTAACAATTTTACCCAAACTCGAAAATCAAATGCCTATTGATATTGTATCAAGAGCAAAACAATTTGCTGAATTACAGGAAATTGATTGTGTTTTATATGATACAGCGGGGAGAATGAATGTTGAAGAAGGGCTAATGAGCGAATTGAGTTTGCTGGAAAAAGAAATTAACCCTCTAGAAACGATACTTGTTTTAGACAGCCTAACTGGCCAGGAGGCAGTGAATGTTGCGAGCGATTTTGCAAAAGCAATCAATATTACTGGCTCTATTCTTACTAGGATTGATGGTGATGCTCGGGGTGGGGCCGCATTGAGCATGAAGTACATTACTGATTGTCCAATTAAATTTATGGGAGTTGGGGAGCAAGTTGATGACCTTGAAAAATTTCACCCAGAGCGAATTGCCAATCGTATTCTTGGAATGGGAGATATTGTAACATTAGTTGAAAAAGCTGCTGAAACTGTTGCTCAAGAAGATGCCGAAGAAATGGCCAAAAAATTACAAAAAGGAGAATTTGACCTCGACGATTTGCTTAGTCAAATCAGACAGATGAAAAAAATGGGTGGCATTTCGGGTATGATGAAATTCATTCCTGGATTAAGTAATCTGAGCGATAAGATCCCACAAAATACTAATCCTGACAATTCAATCGCTCAACAAGAAGCAATTATTCTCTCAATGACAAAATACGAGCGAAGCAAGCCAAAGATAATTAATGGATCAAGAAAAAAAAGAATAGCGGCAGGGTCAGGGACTTCAGTATCCGAAATAAATAAAATTCTAAAACAACACAGAAAGATGTCAGACATGATGAAGAAGTTATCTAGAAAAAGGGGGGGATCAATTGATCCAAATATGTTAGCAGGCCAACTTGGAAGTGGCATGCCGAGTGATTTTTTTAAAAATAAATTTTAATTATTAACAAATAAAAGGAGAATAAAATGGCGTTAAAAATAAGACTATCGAGAGCAGGTTCAAAAAAAAGGCCTGTATACAGAGTTGTAGTTGCAGATTCAAGAAGTCCGCGAGATGGTAGATTTATTGAAAAGGTAGGATTGTACAATCCTCTTTTACAAAAAGATAATAAGGATAGGATCCAACTAAACTTAGAGTCAATAAAAGAGTGGATTTCTAAAGGAGCAAAACCAACAGATAAGGTTGCAAGATTTTTGGGAGAAGCCGGCGTAATACCAATGCCAGCACAAGGCAACAATCCTAAAAAAGCTCAGCCAAAAAAGAAAGCACAAGAAAGATTAGCTGCAGCTGAGGAAGCAAAGAATCAGCCTACTCCTGAAGCTCCAGCAGAAGAGACTCCAGCAGAGGAAGCTCCAGCAGAAGAGGAGAAAAAAGACTAAGCTTATTAATTATGTCCCAATTGATAGTTATTGGAGAAGTAAGAGCAGTTCACGGTTTAAAGGGTCATTTCAAGATTACATCATATACAGAAACGCCAGACGATGTATTTAGATATGGCCCCTGTAGACTTGGGAAAAAATATTCAAATATCACTCTTAAAAAATTGAAAGAGTTAAAAACTGGTTATATTGCTAGTTGTGAACAAATTAAAACAAGGGAGTCGGCTGAAAAAATTGTAGGGCTTACAATAGAAATCGATCAATCGTATTTACCAGCTATAAAAAAATTAAACCAATACTATTACCATCAATTAATTAATTTAATTGTAAAAACTAATGATGGAAAAAATATTGGAAAAGTAATATCAGTTCAGAATTACGGTTCATCTGATTTATTAGAAATAAGAAAAAAAAATGCTAAAGACTACTTTATTCCAATAAGTGAAAACACAATTAAAAAAATTGATCTTATTAAAAAAATTATTATTACAAAAAATATCAATGACTATATAGGCTAATAATGTATCGAGTAAAAATTATCACACTTTTCCCAAATAGTTTTCCTGGTCTTTTAAATACAGGAGTCGTGGGTAAGGCATTAAAGAAAAAAATATGGTCATTAAAAACAATTGATCCGAGAAAATATTCAAAAGGTAATTACAAAAAAGTAGATGACACCACAGCCGGTGGCGGTCCTGGTATGATTTTAAAAGCAGATGTAATCGGAAAGTCTATTGATGCTTGTTACAAGAATATTAAATCTAAAGATAGTTATCCAATGATATATTTAAGTCCTCGCGGTACTCCTTTAACTCAAAGTAAAGTAATTAATTTTTCTAACATGAAAGGAATTAATATTCTCTGTGGTAGATATGAAGGTATTGATCAACGCATACTCGATTTCTATCCTATTGAGGAAATAAGTATTGGAGACTATATACTGGCGGGCGGTGAAATAGCGTCCCAGGTTTTAGTGGAATCAATAGTGAGACTATTGCCAGGAACACTTGGTGACATGAAGTCTGCTAGTTCAGAGACCTTCTCAAAAGACCTTCTTGAATACCCTCAGTATACAAGGCCTAAAAAATGGAAAAATTTAACAATTCCAGATATATTGCTCTCTGGAAATCACAGAAATATTAGTGAGTGGCGCTTAAAACAATCTGAAAAACTAACACAGAAAGTTAGGCCAGATTTATGGAAAAACTACAAAAAAAGCAAGACAAGGAAGAAATAAAGTATTAAAACACGGTGCGAGGCTACCATGAATATCATAGAACAATTCGAAAAAGACCAGATAAAGTCACTAGTCAAAGGTAAGAAAATACCTCAATTCCATCCAGGTGACACAGTAAGAGTGAATGTTAAGGTACGTGAGGGTTCACGTGAGAGAATACAGGCATTCGAGGGCGTTTGTATAAGAAAGAAAAACAGAGGTCTAAGTTCTTCATTTACAGTTAGAAAAATTTCTTTCGGTGAGGGAGTAGAAAGGGTATTTCCAATCTTTAGTCCCTCTATCGACTCCATCTCGATTATTAGAAGTGGACATGTCAGAAGAGCCAAGCTTTACTATCTTAGAGATCTAACTGGTAAGAAAGCAAGAATCGTTGAGAGAATTCGAAAGAAGCAACCAGATCTTGCTAGTTTATATATTGACGAGAGTGAAGAAGTTGTAGAAGAAGAAATTATTGCTTCTGATGAGCCTGCTCAAGATGAGAGTGTTGAAGTTGCAGCTGATGCATCTCAAGTTGAGGAAAAAATAGAACCTGAAGTTGATGAGCCTGCTCAAGAAGAAGTTCCTGAAGATAATGCTGAAAGTTCAGAAGAGTCAGAAACAACAAAAGAATAATTACTTCTTTCTCGTTTTTTTTGTTAATCAAAGTTATTTATGAGTACTCCAAAGACATTATACGATAAAATATGGAATGATCATTTAGTTTCAGAAAATGAAGATGGAACATCAATCATTTATATTGACAGACATCTTGTTCATGAAGTTACAAGTCCCCAAGCATTTGAAGGGCTAAAAATTGCAAATAGATCAGTTAGAAAACCTAATTTTACATTAGCCACTGCTGATCACAATATTCCTACAACAAATAGAGATGAGGGAATATCAGATCCAGAGTCTAAGTTACAGGTAGATACTCTTGAAGAGAATTGTAAGGAGCATGCAATTACTTTTCTTTCTATGTCTGATAAAAGACAGGGCATAGTTCACATTATCGGACCGGAGCAAGGTTTCACACAACCAGGAATGACTATCGTTTGTGGCGATAGCCATACGTCAACACACGGTGCCTTTGGTGCTCTTGCATGGGGAATTGGAACTTCTGAAGTAGAACATGTTCTTGCAACTCAAACATTAGTGCAAACTAAAGCTAAGAATATGCAAATTAATATACAAGGTGAACTGCCACTGGGTGTCACAGCAAAAGATATTGTTTTAAAGATTATTCAAACAATTGGAACTGCTGGAGGTACTGGGTATGTTATTGAATACACAGGTGATGCGATCAAATCCCTTACAATGGAAGGAAGAATGACTGTCTGTAACATGTCAATTGAAGCAGGAGCAAGAGCTGGCTTAATCAGTCCTGATGAAAAAACAATTGAATACTTAAAGGGAAGACCATTTTCTCCAGCAGAAAATGAATACCAATCAGCATCAGATTATTGGTTATCGCTAGCTTCTGATGATGGCGCAGCTTATGACAAAACAGTAAATATTGATGCAAGCGACATCATTCCACAAGTCACTTGGGGCACAAGTCCTGAGGATGTAGTTTCGATTGATGGATTGGTTCCAAACCCTGAGGATGAAAGCGATGAGACTAAGAAAAAATCAATGATTAGAGCTTTGGAATACATGGGTCTTGTTCCGAATACACCACTTAAAGAGGTTAAAGTAGATAAGGTATTCATTGGTTCATGTACTAATGGACGGATTGAAGACCTGAGAGCTGCATCAAAAATTGCAAAAGATAGAAAAGTTGCGGACCATGTAAATGCAATAATCGTTCCTGGGTCTGGTTTAGTTAAACAGCAGGCAGAAGAGGAGGGTTTGGACAAAATATTTATTGAGTCAGGTTTTGAGTGGAGAGAGCCTGGATGTTCAATGTGTCTTGCAATGAATGCCGATAAACTTAAACCTCAAGAAAGATGTGCTTCCACTTCAAATAGGAACTTTGAAGGTAGGCAAGGAAGAGGGGGTCGTACTCATTTAATGAGTCCAGCTATGGCTGCTGCTGCGGCTATCAATGGAAAACTATCAGACAGTAGAGAGATATAATGGAAAAATTTAAAAAAATAGAAAGTAATGCAATTCCTTTACCAATGGTGAATGTTGATACAGATATGATTATTCCAAAACAATTTCTCAAAACAATTAAGCGAACAGGTTTAGGTAAAAATTTATTTTATGAATTAAGATATGATGAAAAAGATGCACCTATAGATTCGTTTGTCCTTAATCAAGATAAATATAAAGACTCTCAAATTTTGATTACTGGTAAAAATTTTGGCTGCGGATCATCTCGTGAACATGCGCCCTGGTCAATCTTAGATTATGGTATTAAATGCATCATCGCTTCGAGCTTTGCGGATATCTTTTATAATAATTGTTTCAAGAATGGTATTCTTCCAATCAAATTAGATGAGTCTGAAGTAACTAAATTACAAAAAGCAGCGGAAAACAGTCTTAGTTTTACAATTGATTTAGAAAATCAGAAGATTGCTTATTTTGATAAAAATATAAATCATGAGGTAAGTTTTGAACTTGATAAAGCCAAAAAAACTAGCCTATTAGAGGGTTTAGACGATATTGGATTGACACTAGCTAAAGTTAATCATATTTCTGATTTTGAAAATAAGCAAAAGTCAAGAACACCCTGGTTGTATAGCCAGCAAATAAAATGAGCAATTCTTATAAATTATTAGTCTTACCTGGCGACGGTATAGGGCCTGAAGTAATGAAGGAGGTCATAAAGGTTGCTAAGAGTATTGGTGAACTTAGTAAAGTTAAATTTGAGATAGAAGAGGACGATATTGGTGGATCTGCCTATGATCGCTATGGCACCCCTCTATCTGATGAGACTCTTGAAAAAGCTAAAAAATCTCACGCAGTTTTACTTGGTGCTGTGGGTGGAGAAAAATGGGATAATTTAGATTTTTCTCTTAAACCTGAACAAGGCCTTTTGAGAATTAGAAAAGAATTAGACTTGTTTGCAAACTTAAGGCCTGCTCTATGTTTTGAGTCAATGGTTGACGCCTCTTCTCTTAAACCAGACTTAGTATCAGGTCTCGATATATTAATTGTTAGAGAGCTTACTGGTGGTATTTATTTTGGTGAACCAAGAGGTATTGAAGATAAAGGTAACGGAAATCGTGTTGGAATTAACACTCAATCTTATAGCACTGAAGAAGTTAGAAGAGTTGCACGTATAGCATTTGAACTTGCAAGCAAAAGAGGTAACAGGGTTACTTCTTGTGAAAAATCAAATGTAATGGAGTCTGGAATATTGTGGAGAGAAGAAGTCTCTCATGTGCATGAAAATGAATATTCAAATGTCGAGTTATCTCATATGTATGCAGATAATTGTGCCATGCAATTAGTTAGAAACCCTAAACAATTTGATGTTATTGTCACTGATAATTTATTTGGAGATATTCTTTCAGATGAGGCGGCCATGCTCACAGGGTCGCTTGGAATGTTGCCCTCTGCTTCTTTGGGTGCAGTCGATAGTAATAATTTTAGAAAGTCTTTATACGAGCCAGTTCATGGGTCTGCGCCAGACATAGCAGGTAAAGGAATAGCAAACCCAATTGCATCTATTCTTAGTTTTGCGATGTGTTTAAAGTACTCATTTAATATGGACAAGGAATCAGATCTCATAAATAAGGCTGTAAATAATGTACTTGCCAGTGGCTTTAAAACTGCGGATTTAATAGGCGATGATAACAAAAACCTATCAACAGTTGAAATGGGTGATCAAATATTAAATCAATTAAAAGAAAACTTTTAAATTATGAATTTTAATATTGCTATAGTGGGTGCCACAGGAAATGTCGGAAGAGAAATGTTAAATATTCTCTCTGAAAAAAAATATGATGTTTCAAAAATATTTCCTGTAGCTTCTAGTAGAAGTGAAGGCATGGAAATTGAATTTGGGGAGGATAAACTAATTGTAGAATCTATTGAAAAGTTTGACCCTTCAAAAGTAGAATTGGCACTCTTCTCTGCAGGAGCTAGTACCTCAAAGGAATGGGCACCAAAGTTTGCAGAAAAAAACTGTATTGTTATAGATAACTCTAGTCATTTTAGAATGGAAGAAGATATTCCTTTGGTCGTGCCTGAGGTTAACCCAAGTGATCTAAATAATTATAAAAAAAGAAATATAATTGCTAACCCAAACTGCTCAACAATTCAATTGGTGGTTGCCTTAAAACCATTGCACGAAATTTCAAAAATAAAAAAAGTTATTGTATCAACTTATCAATCTGTTTCGGGTGCAGGTAAGGCTGGTATGGACGAGTTGTTTGAGCAAACAAAAAATATGTTCTCTGATGATATTAAAGATAATGTTAAGTTTACAAAACCAATTGCCTTTAATGTCATACCTCATATTGATAAATTCATGGATGATGGATACACAAAAGAAGAATTAAAAATGAGACAAGAAACTCATAAAATTTTAAGTAGTGAGATCAGCTTTAGCGCTACATGTGTTCGCGTTCCTGTATTTATTGGTCACTCTGAAGCTGTAAATATTGAGTTTGAAAACAAAATTTCAGTAGAAGAAGCACGTGAAGCTATTAAAAATGCTCCTGGGTGCACACTACTTGATGAAAGAGCTGATGGAGGTTATGTAACTCCAAAAGAGTGTGCTGGAAATGATGACACTTATGTATCGCGAATTCGAGAGGATACATCTACAAAAAATGGATTATCTATTTGGGTAGTTTCTGATAATTTAAGGAAAGGTGCTGCTTTAAATACAATCCAAATCGCTGAAATGCTAATTGAGGAACATTTATCTAAATGAGACAGGATGTAAGAAAACCAAGAAGAAGCGTACTTTATGTTCCTGGATCTAATCCAAAAGCATTAAAAAAAAGTAGTACGCTTGATGTAGATGCAATTATTTACGACTTAGAAGACTCGGTAGCTGCAAATGCCAGAAATGATGCACGTACAGCAATTATCGAAATTATAAATTCTGGTGTAAACAAAAATAAGGAACAGGTGATAAGAGTAAATGCTTTGGATACTGATGATGGTAAAATAGATATTAAGGTCTTGGACAAATGTAATCCCGATGCAATATTAATTCCTAAAGTAAATGAAGCTAAAGATGTTAAAGCTTTTGAAAAATATCTTAAAAATAAAGAAACTAAAATTTGGGTTATGATGGAAACAGCTTTATCCATTGTAAACGCGTATGATATCGCTAAATCATCAAAATACTTAAAATGTTTTGTAATGGGAACTAATGACTTGTCTGCAGAGTTGGGTATAGAGGAAGAACTAAAAAGAACTGCATTAGTCACAAGTTTTGAGAAATGTATGATGGCAACAAAAGCGTACAAATTATCGCTACTTGATGGAGTTTTTAATGACATCAGAGACGCTAATGGCTTTGAAGAAGAGTGCATCTATAGTCATGGTCTCGGATTTGATGGTAAAACCTTAATACACCCCGGACAAATACAAATATGCAATAAAATATTTACCCCTACGGCTGAACAACTAGACAAAGCAAAACGAATTGTTGCAGCCTTTGAGGATGCAAGAAAAAAGGACCCAAATGTTGGAGTAATTACGTTTGAAGGCAGTCAGATAGAGGAATTGCACGTAAATCATGCAAAACGAATTATAGAAGCAGAATTGCTTGTTTCAAAAGTTACAGAACTAGATCAATCAGAAGTTATACAAACTTCTTCAAGTAAATATAAAATTGGTAACTTTTTTGAAAATTTTAAGCTAGGACAAAAAATAATACACGCAACTCCACGGACAATAACATATGGAGATTGTGCACTTTATACAGCTTTATACGGTTCAAGGTACGCCCTGCACTGCTCAGATGAGTTTGCAAAAAAACTCTCATTAGAAAAATCACCAATTGACGATTTTCTTTTATTTAACATAGCTTTTGGTAAAACTGTCCCAGATATCTCTTTAAATGCAATTGCCAATTTAGGTTACGCAGAGTGTAAGTTTTTAAAGCCAGCTTATCCAGGAGATACAATTAGTTCAACTTCAGAAGTGATTGGCAT
>CACMWW010000012.1 GCA_902617525.1 uncultured Pelagibacteraceae bacterium
AGTTTTGCAAAAGAAAATAATTTAGAAGCAATCACATTAGACTACCATAATTTTAAAAATACTGAAGAATATGAAGAAAAGATTATCGGTCTATTAAAACCTTATGACCTTGAACTAATTTGTTTAGCGGGATATATGAGAATATTATCAAAAAAATTAATTGATCATTATCCTAATAAAATTATAAACATTCATCCTTCATTGCTGCCAGAATATAAAGGACTTAATACTCACAGACGTGTTCTGGAAAATAATGAAACTAAGACAGGTTGTACAGTGCACTATGTAAATCAGGAAATGGATGGAGGAGAAGTTATTTTACAAAGAGAAGTAGATATAAATGCTGAGGATACTGAAAGTTCTATTGCTCGAAGGGTTCTAAAAGAAGAACATATAATTTACCCCGAGGCTATTAAGTTAGTGCTTACGAAATGATATCCGCTTTATCAAAAAAGTGATTTATTTCGATTTCAGCATTTTCAGGACTGTCTGATCCATGCACAGAATTTTTTTCCAGAGATAAAGCATATTTTTTTCTAATCGTTCCCTCATCAGCCTCTTCTGGATTAGTTGCTCCCATTACTTCTCTATTCCTTTGAATTGCATTTTCTCCCTCAAGAACCTGCACTACGATCGGTCCTGAACACATAAAATCACACAAACTTTGGAAAAAAGGCTTGTCAGAATGCACCCCATAAAAAGAGGCTGCTTTATTTTGGTCTAATTTAATCCTTTTAGATGCAACAATTCTTAGGCCAGCAGACTCAAGCATGGCTGTAATTTCACCAATTTTATTTCGCTCAACGGCATCTGGTTTTATTATCGAAAAAGTTCTCTCTATTGCCATTATTTACCCTCATAATATTTAGAGACAAATCTATTTAAGAGCTTAACACCAAAAGCTGTTGCACCCTTTGGCGAAGTTGGCAATGGTTGCTTAGTCCATGTAGTTCCAGCAATATCAAGGTGTGCCCACGGAACTTTATTTACAAATCTCTGCAAGAATTGTGCCGCTGTAATAGAGCCCGGACCCCTTCCATTTGTAATATTTTGCATATCTGCAATGGGTGAATTTAACATTTTGTCATACCTTTCATTAAGGGGAAGTCTCCACAATTTCTCTCCCTCAATATCTCCAGCTTCTGTAAGTTGCTTGCTTACTTTGTCACTATTTGAGAAAAGTCCTGCATATTCATCGCCTAATGCAACGATTATAGCTCCAGTTAATGTTGCAAGGTCAACCATAAGCTCTGGCTTATATTGCTCTTGCGTGTACCATAGAGCATCAGCAAGAACTAATCTTCCCTCTGCATCTGTATTTAACACTTCTATTGTTTGACCTGAATAAGATTTAACTACATCACTCGGCCTTTGGGCCTTGCTGCCGATATGATTTTCAACTAAGCCAACAACACCAATTACATTAGCTTTCGCTTTTCTTAACGCAAGAGCTTTCATTAAACCTATTACAACCCCAGAACCTCCCATGTCATATTTCATTTCTTCCATACCATTTGAAGGTTTCAAAGATACACCCCCTGTGTCAAACGAAACTCCCTTACCAATAAATGCTATTGGTTTTTTTTTCTTATTTCTTGCACCATTCCATTTCATGATAACAAGCTGTGACTCATGTATGCTCCCCTGGCCTACCCCCAATAAAGATCCCATACCAAGCTTTTTCATCTCTTTTTCACCTAATACTTTTATATCAACCCCATATTCACCAAGTGATTTTGCATACTCAGCAATTTTTGGCGGTGTCATTACATTTGGAGGTTCAGTAACTAAGTTTCTTGTAAGAGTGACTCCTTTATGTAAGGCTTTTACGTTTTCATAGTTTTTTGCAAGTCTAGTGTGCTGAGACGAATAGATTTTTAATTTTTTCTTTTTAGTTTTGTTTTTATTGTTTTTGTCATTTTTTTTAGAAAAATACTTTGTAAAACTATATGAAGCCAATGACATTCCAAGAATCATTTCACTTATAGCATTTAAAGAGCCTACTTTTGATGAAGAAATTCCATCAGGATAAATAATTACATTAGTTTCCTTATAGAATTTAATGAGAGAATTTAAGTGCCCACCTAGGATCTGAAAATCTCTTATTTGGTAGTCCTTGAAATTTTTTAATTTAAATACGTATAATTTTGAAAGCTTTAAATTTGAAGGTTGATGTATTATTGAATAATCAAAGTTTTTAGAATTTCTTTCCTGAAATGATATATCTGATTTAATGATATTTGAGATATATTTTTTGGAAAGTTGATCTAATTTTTTTCCATATCCTATAAGCCGACACTTACTGTCACAAAATACCACCCCTACAGCATCTTTTTCTTGTCTTATATTATTAAATTGAATATCCATACATATATACCTTTAGCAAAATATTGATATAATTGAGAAAATGTCAAGATTTACAACATATGCGATAAGAGAAATCTCTTCAAGTTTTTTATTATTAATTATTCTTTTGAGTTCTATACTTTGGCTGGGACAAGGTTTAAGACACATCGAGTTGCTAACCTCAGACAATGTCTCATTCACCTCTTACCTTTCTTACATATTGTTATTACTCCCTAAAATATTACTATTAACAATACCTATATGTCTTTTTTTGTCTGTATTAATAAACATCAACAGATTAAGAAATGACAGCGAATTAATTATTCTGTGGTCTGCAGGAAAATCAGAATTTGAAAGCTTATTAACACCTATATTATTTTTTTCTTTATTGATCTATTTTTTTACTACTATTTTAAGTGTATATGTAACGCCTTTATCGCTCAATGAGATTAGACATAAAATAATCGATATTAGATCATCAGGTATACACTCCTCTATTTTGAAAGAAAAAAAATTTATTTCACCCGCTGACACTCTAACAATTTTTATTCAAGAGAGAAATGGAAATGAAATTAATGGATTACTTATTCACGATATTAAGAATTCAGAAAGTCCTCAAACCTACATTGCGGAAAATGGAGAGTTTATTGATGAAGATAATAGAAAGATACTTAGATTATATAATGGAAATATTCAAATTTTTGAAAGTAATGAGAGTAAAATATCTGAAATTGAATTCGAAACTTATGATTTAAATCTTACGCCATATAATAAAAAAGAAAGTAGCCATATTTACTCTGATGAACTTTTTACAAGCCAAATTATCAGTAATTTAGATGGGAAAAAAACAAATGAATTCAATAAATATGAAAAAGAACAATATGCTGAATTGCACTCTAGGTTCGCAAATCCCTTATACATTTTCAGCTTTGCTCTTATACCCCTTGTAATGTTAAAGTTTTCAAAAAAACCTGGTGATAATCTTTTAATACCTATAGCCGCAGTATCAATAATTGCATTTATCTTTCAAATTATTCAAATAACAATTTCAAACCTTTTAATTGATAAAAGTGGCTTAGTATTTATTACATACATTTTACCCACTGTTTTCTTATCAATGTCTATAATTTTAATTTATTTAGATAGCCTAAAAATTAAATAATACGAAAATGTTTAGTAAACTTAATTTATACATATTAAAAAGGTTTTTTTTATCTTTTCTTATTACTTTTTTAATATTTGCATCGATTTTATTTATTGGTGATTTCGTTGAGCAATTCAGAAAATCAGCAGGTAAGAATATTCCTTTAAATATTATATTTCAATTAACATCATTAAATTTTTTAAGCCTAATTTACTTTACTCTTCCGTTAATTGTGTTTACAGGTTCGATTATTGCCTTCTTGGGATTAATTAGAGGTTCAGAAAAAATAATTATTAATTCTGTAGGGATATCAAATCTAAAATTAACTATCCCAGCGATTACTTTATATATTTTTATTGGTATTTTTTTTATCACGATCATAAACCCACTAACAGCTTTTTTTGATGAAAGATATAGTGAGTTAGAATACAAATATATTGATCGAATAGATAAGTTTGCTTCTATTACTAAAAATGGTTTATGGTTAAAGCAAGAAAATAATGAAAAAGGCTTTTCTAGTGTTCTCTATGCTAAAAAAATAAAAGAACAAGGAACACATATTATAGACTTTATGATTCTTGAGTATGACTCAAATGGATCATTTCAAGGCAGGTTAGATGGGGATAATGCATTACTTAAAGATGGATTTTGGGAAATGAATAGTATTCAAATCACTCCTAAGTTCGGAACTGCTTCTTTTGAAGAATATATATCATATAAAACTAACATAAAACCAGAAGATATTACTGATAGCCTTTCATCACCGACTAATATTTCAATCTGGAGACTTGTTACTTTTATTAGTTTTTTAGAAGGGCTTGGTTATTCGGCTGTTGATTTCAAAATGCATTTATATGATTTAATATTTCTTCCATTTTTAATGGCATCATTAGTTCTCTTGGCATCATCTTTGGTAAAGAATTTAAAACAAAATGATAAATTTACTAATATAATCATATATTCTCTATTGATAATATTTACTATTTATTTTTTATCGAATTTATTAGAAGCGCTAGGATCTACTTCACAATTAAATCCTTTAATTTCAAAAGGCGCATTGCCATTAATTGTTACATTTTTTTCAATTCTGATGTATCAATCGAATAATTTAAAAAAAATTTACCAAAATGATTGAACTACTTAAATTAAAATATTTTTATATTATTTTATTGTCTTTCATTTCGTTAGTCGTTGTTACATCAAATAAAATTTCAGCTGATCAAAAAATATACATTATTGCAGATGAAATCATAGTTGAGCAAAGTGAAAAGAAAGTAAGGGCGACTGGAAATGCAGTAGCTAAAGATGAAAAAGGTACAAAAATTAAATCTGATGAAATTATCTACGATGAAAATCAGTCGTTAATTAATGCGAGAGGTAATGTTATTTTGAACGATGTCGAGGGAAATACATATTTCTTTGAAGAACTTGTGTCAGACGATGAATTCAAAAATCTTAATGGAAAAGACATTGGAGCAAGATTAGATGATGGTTCTCGAATAGTTGGTTCAAAATTAATTAAAAAAAATAATATTAGCGGCCTTAATGATGCCGAATATACTCCATGTCTTGAAAATGATTACTTAATTGAAGATTGTCCTGGGTGGAAATTAAAAGCAAAAAGGATATTCCAAGATAATGAAAGTAAGACGATTTATTACGATCACGCAAGAATACATTTATTTAATATTCCAGTATTCTATATGCCATATTTTTCGCACCCTGATCCATCAGTAAAAAAAAGATCTGGTTTTTTGATGCCTACTGTTGAAACTGATCAAAATCTAGGCGATTCATTTTCTATACCAATATTTTATAATATTAAGAGCAATCTCGATTTAACATTTACTCCTACTATCCAATCTAAAAGTAATGATTTTTACTCCATCAATTACAGACATCTTAATAAAAAGGGTTTTTTTAATATTGACGCCAGTATTGACGATAATAATGATAACAGTGGTACTAGTAACCATTTTTTCTTTGATGGAAGTATAAATAATTCTTTTGGCTCATTAGATACATTTTTACAAACCAGCAATAACGATACATATATGAGAAAAAATAAAATTAATAAATTAACTGTATTGAAATCTGGGTTAAGTTTCGAAATGACTGATGACAACCACTTTTTTTCAATTGATACAATAGGATACAAGCACCTAGCTATTCAAAACGGGGAACAGTGGGAATATGTTTATCCAAGATTGGTATACAACATTGATAATATTAAAGATCAAATATTCAGTGGAAACATTACATTAAATAATCAGTTTGATTTTAATAAAGAATTAAATGACGACTATACATCCCTTGCATCTTCTCAGGCTAATTGGCATAAAAACATTGTTAATAATAAAAATGGGTTAGTTTTTGAAAATAGAGCAAATTTTAGAATTGTTTCAATTTCAGTTGATAGCAAAACTGAGCAAGATACAAATAATGTAAGATTTTATCCCCAAATAAGTAGTGTTATAGGGTATCCTTTAATGAAACCGTCATCAAATTTTAGCCAAACGCTAACCCCAATAGTTATGCCTATCTTAGCGCCTTATAATAATTATACAAATACTCAACAGATATCAAACAGTAACTTGTTTTCCTCAAATAGAGCTATATCAATTAAAGAGTGGGAAAGTGGGCCAAGAATTAATTATGGTTTAGAGTGGTTTATAGATAATAATGTTGACAAAAGTTTGAAATTTACTCTAGGTCAAAGCTTTAGATTGAATAAGAATAATTCAGATACTACTGATGAACTATCAGATTACTATTTCTCATCAGATGCATCTATAAAAAACAATTTTATATATAATACGATAGTCTTAGATAGAAAAGATATTGATGTTAAATCTATTAGTATGAATACTTATTCGGAAATTTATAATTTTAAATTTAAAATTGATTATGATTATACGTCCGGAAAATATGCATCTATTAATGAACAAGTTGCAATAGGTGGTGAATATAATTTTAAGGATAACTTCTTTTTAAAATTTACTGGAACTAAAGATATAGATACAAATAAAAATATCGGATATCAATATGGATTGCTATATGAAGATAACTGTCTTGGGATAGATCTTAGCTATTATAGGGACCAGACTATTGATAGGGATATAAGGGAGAGTGATGGATACAGTTTTACTATAGTTCTGAAGCCATTCGGATCCACAAAGAGTTATGGAAAAAATAAAGTATTTGGCCCCTCAATTAATTAACAAAATGCAACATATATTAAAAAACCTACCTATATTAATTATAGCTTTAATCCTATCTTCAAATATAAATGCTGATCAAAAAGTAGAACATAAGATTGCTGTTTTAGTAAATGAAAGTGTAATTACATCCTACGATATAATTCAAAGAATGAAGCTGACTGCTATTACACAGGGAATAAATATCAACGAACAAAATAATCAGTCAATCGTAAATAATGTTGTAGATGAATTAATTAGAGAAAAAGTAAAAATTGAGAAAATTAACGAGTACAAAATAACTGTTGAAGAAGAGGAGTATCTTGAATATGAAGCAAATTTTTTTCTCAGAAACAATATTAATCAAAGTCAGATCTCTATATTATTAATAGAAAATAACGTTGATTACCAAGAATTAAAAGATTATCTGATAAACGAATTATCTTGGAGCAAACTGATAAGTGGTCTTTATCAAAGGTTTACATCAGTCAGTGAATTAGAAATCAATGAATTGTTAAGTAAAAATCCTAATTTAACAATAAATCAAGCTAAAAGTTTAGTAATACAAAGGCAATTAGATTTACAAAGTAGTAAGTTATTGCGCGACATTATGAATGAGGCAACTATTGAATATAAATAGAGTGCCTCCTAAGAAATCATTAGGTCAAAATTTTATTACTGATAATAATTTTCTTTTAAAAATGGATGATCACATTGAATCTTCAAAAAATAACATAATTATTGAAATTGGACCGGGAAAAGGAGCGCTCACAGAATATTTATCAAAAAAAAATTTCAAAAAACTTTTTCTCGTTGAAAAAGACATTAATTTAGCCAAACAACTTAAACTAAAGTATAAAGAATTAAAAAATATTTTTATCATTAATGATGATGCATTAACATTTGATTATAGTTCATTTAAAAATATTAAAGAAACAGTTATCATTTATGGCAACTTACCATTTAATATTTCAACAAAGCTTCTAACTAAATGGATTAGCGATAGTGAATGGCCTTCTTTTTTTAATAAGATGGTCTTAATGTTTCAAAAGGAAGTAGCTGATAGGATCATTGCGAGTCATAATAATAAAAAATATGGTCGACTTTCTGTGTTGGTGCAATCAAGGTGCGATGTTAAGAAAATACTCGATGCGCCTGCATCAATATTTTCACCTAAACCAAAAGTAGATGGAGCAGTTATTCAGCTTAAACCGATTGATAAATACAGTAAAATAAATTTTAATAACCTTGAAAAGTTATTAGAGGAGTCTTTCAGTAGTAGAAGAAAAAAAATTAAAAATACTTTAAAAAAACACAAACAGTCACTCGCAAAACTTGATATTGATGAAAACTTACGCCCTGAAAACTTGTCTGTTTCCAATTACTGTGATCTAGTTAAATTAATTAATTAGATTTCTTCTTTTATTATTTATAATTTTCTCTAACTCATCTACACAAGTTTCTAACTTGTCATTAATTACTATATGATCATAATCATTTTTGTGCCTCATCTCTGTTTCGTACTTATTCATTCTACTCTCAATTGCTTCTTCATTATCGCCAGATGTAATAGCCCGAGATTTAAGTCTTTGATAAATTGCATCCTTTGAAGGAGGTATAATAAATATAGATACGATATTTTTGAATGATGAACTTTTTAATTGCTTGGCTCCTTGCCAATCAATATCAAATAAAACATCTCTCCCATTTTTAAAATGATTAATAATACTTTTATATTGAGAACCATAAAAATTTCCAAATACATTTGCATGTTCAACATAAGATTTATTTATAATTTTATTCTTGAACTCTTCCTCTTCAATAAAGTTGTAATCTACACCATCGATTTCATTATCTCTAGGTGATCTTGTTGTGTCTGATATTGATAGAGCTATACTTTTATCTCTTTCAATTAACTTGTGACAAACTGAGGTTTTTCCAGCTCCTGACGGAGACGAAATTACAATGATAATTCTTTTATTGTAACTTGCTTTCATTAAACCTTTTTAAAATAAGAGAAACATTTGTTCCACCAAAACCAAATGAGTTAGATAGAACGAAGTTAATATCAGAGTCCATTGCCTTTTCTCTAATAAAATTGATATTTTTTGCATCAATGACATTTTCTAAATTCAATGTATAAGGTAATTTCTTATTATTTATGCATAAAATAGAATATGCTGCTTCAACCCCACCAGCAGCACCTAATAAATGACCAATTTGAGATTTAGTAGAAGAAACATTTATTTTTCTTTTACACTCTTCAAACATTCGCTCAATTGCCAAAACTTCAACTTTGTCCCCTGAGGGTGTCGAGGTCCCATGTGCATTAATATAATCTACTTTTTCTGAATTAATATTTGCATCATTTAATGCATTTTGCATTGCTCTATATGCCCCATCTCCTGAAGGTTCAGGCAGCGTATAATGATAAGCATCAGACGACATGCCATATCCTACCATCTCTGCTAATATATTTGCATCACGACGAAGTGCATGCTCCATTTCCTCTAAAATAAGTATTGCAGACCCTTCACCCATTACAAAACCATCGCGCTCAGCATCAAATGGTCGAGATGCTTTTTGCGGATTTTCATTATACTTAGTGCTTAGTGCCTTGCATGCCGTAAAACCTTCAATTCCGATTGGACTAATTGTTGCCTCGGTTCCACCAGTCATCATTATATCAGCTTGACCATGTTGAATTAATCTAAAGGATTCTCCTATAGCATGAGCAGATGAGGCGCATGCAGAAACGGTTGAGTAGTTTGGACCTTTAAGATTATATTTAATAGATAAATATCCTGCCGACATGTTTATAATTCTACCGGTTATAAAAAAAGGACTTATTTTTTTTCCATCATTAAAAGACAAAGAAGTTTCTTCAATCCCAGGTAGTCCACCCATGCCCGAACCGATTATACAACCAGAGCGGAATGAATCAGGATCTTCAATGTTCATTAATTTACTTTGCTGGAAAGCTTCTTCACCAGCAGCTAGAGAATATTTTATGAATTCGTCTAATTTTTTTAATTCTTTTTTATCTATCCAATCCTCAGCAACAAATGAACCTACTGTTTTTCCATCAGAAGGAACCTCACAAGCAACCTGACACTTATAATTACTGGCATCAAATTTACTAATTTTTTTTGCACCTGATACTCCTGAAATTAAGTTTTTCCAATTTACGTCAGTTCCACAGCCAAGAGGAGTCACTAACCCTATGCCAGTAACTACAACTCTTTTCATTCTTGTAAATTAATTTGACTCTAAGTGTGAAATTGCATCACCTACTGTAAGTATTGTCTCAGCCTTCTCATCAGGAATTTCTACGTCAAAGGCTTCCTCAAATGCCATAACCAGCTCTACAGTATCCAGGCTATCTGCACCAAGGTCATCGATAAATTTTGCATCCTCAGTAATCTTCTCCATATCATCTATGCCAAGATGCTCAGCAATAATTTTCTTTACTTTTTCGGCTACGTCACTCATATGTACTCCTAGGTATATTTATTCATGTTTATTACGATATGCATCACATTGTCAAGCCACCATTAACATGAAGCACTTGACCTGTAATATACGATGATTCTTCTGAGGAAAGATAATAAACCGCTGACGCTATTTCATCAACATTACCAATTCTTCCCACTGGTATTTTTTCCTCCATCATGCCCAGTCTTTTTTTATCCACTGAGTCGAGTATCTCAGTCTTAATAAACCCTGGTGCCACGCAATTTACAGTTATTCCTCTTGAAGCAACTTCATTTGCTATTGTCCTTGTTAAGCCTTCAATTGCCGACTTTGAAGCTGCGTAATTAGATTGTCCAGGATTTCCTATTTTAGCTGCATCAGACGAGATATTTACTATTCTACCCCACTTTGCTTTGATCATATCCTTAATTACTATCTTGGTAAGTTTATAATTTGAATTTAAATTTATATTTATTACATCGTTCCATTCATCATCTTTCATCCTGAGAAAAAGGTTGTCTTTAGTTATTCCTGCATTGTTAATTAAAATATTTGTGCTTCCATAATATTTATTTGACTCCTCTGCTAGTCTCTTAAGTTGATCATCATCTGAAAGATCACATTGTATACCTTTGAAGCGAGTTTCATATTTTTTTTCAAGAAAACTAATTTTTTCAACATTCGTTCCGGTTGCACAGACATTATACCCATTAACATGGAAGACTCTCACGAGTGATTGCCCTATTCCTCCTGTTGCTCCAGTAATTAATACATTTTTCATAGTTTTATATTATCAAGTTTATCAAAATCTTCTATCTTGCTTATTGAAATAGCAACTAGATCTTTAGATGCTCTTTTAACCAAATTAGTCAGCACATTGCCTGGGCCTATTTCAATAAAATTTTGAACACCATCTTTTATCATATTCTCAACTATTTCTCGCCATCTAACTTTTGATATTATTTGTTCAACTAGTAAATTAGCAATCTCTTTCTCGTTACATACTTTACTAGTAACATTAGAATATAATGGTACTGTAAAAGGATTGAATGAATAATTAGGCATTTCTTCCTTCATTGCTATTGAAGCCTTATTAATTAATTCGCAATGAAATGGGGCACTCACTGGCAACTTTATAGCTCTTTTTACTCCTAATTCTTTTGCATTTGATGATATGTAATCCACAGCTGAAATTTCACCACTTAAAACAATTTGACCTTTAGAATTATCATTTGCAATAAATATCTTTCCGTATTGTTCTGCGTTGAACATTACATTTTCAATATCTTCTTCGGCACAGCCGATCAAAGCGATCATTCCCCCAGTTCCAAGAGGCATACTTTCTTGCATTGCTTTAGATCTGAATTTGAGGAGCTTTACAGAATCTTCAAATCTCAAACCTTGATTAACAACTAATGAACTATATTCACCAAGAGAATGTCCAGCAACACAACCGTATGATTTTATATCTAAAAGATTTTCATATTTTAATGCCTCAAATATACAAATGCTTGTGGCCATAATTGCGGGCTGGGAATTTTGGGTTTGAAGAAGTTCTTCTTCCTCACCTGAAAAAATTAATTTGGATAAGTTTCTGCCAATGGACTCATTTAGCCGTTCGTAAATATCACGTGATACATCATATTTTGAATAGAAATCATGACCCATTTTAACATATTGTGAGCCTTGACCTGGAAAAATTAATGCCGTTTTCATTAAAAAAGAATGCTTGCTTAAAAGATGATTATAGAATATTTATTCCATTTTTAACACCAAATACAAATTATAAATGGCTTTATTTGAACATATTATCATGCTTCGACAAGACCTGAGTTCTTCCGACCTTGAGGAAGCAGTAAAAGTTCACGAACAAACTCTTGGCGAGCTTGATGGAAACATTGTTTATAAAGAAAGCTGGGGCCTGAGAAATCTTGCATATCCTATAAAAGAAAATAAAAAAGCATTTTATGAGTTTATGAATATTGAATTACCACAAAATAAAATTGACACACTTAATTCTAAGCTAAACTTAAATGATAAAATTATTCGTTACTTATCGATTAAGGTAAAAGATTTTTGTGATACACCTACCATAATGATTAAAAATAAGGATTAATATTAAGCTATGGATAAAATTTCAAAGGGTTCAGAAGTTGTATTTGACTATAAAGATGTTTCAAGCCTTAAAAAGTTTATATCAGAAAAGGGCAAAATTACACCAAGAAGAATAAGCTATATTTCTATTAAAAAACAGAAAGACCTTTCTAATGCGATTAAGAGAGCAAGGTATCTTGCCCTTTTGCCTTATACTGGAAAATAATATGCAAATAATTTTGTTAGAAACACTCAATAAACTTGGCAAGGCAGGTGAAGTGGTTAGCGTTAAAGATGGATTTGCAAAAAATTTTTTAATTCCTCGAAAAAAAGCAATCATAGCTAATAAGAAAAATTTGAATGACCTTAATTCAAAAATGAATCAAATCAATGAGAATAATATGAAAAAGATTGCTGAGGCAAATGAACTTAAAGCTAAATTAGATGGTAAAGAAATTAATATACAGATGGAAGCAAATGAAGATGGCAATCTTTATGGCAATCTAAGCCCAAGGCAAATCCATGATAAGCTAATTAATGATTTTTCTATTGATTTTGATCCAGGAAATATTTTATTAGATAATATAAATACTACAGGTAGTCACGATATCACCTTGAGAATTTATGATGATATTATCGCTACGCTCAAACTAGAAATAACAAAAAAAGTCTAAGAGTAATTTCACAATATATCAATTATTTAAAAGGCATATTTACAAATATACCTTATCCATCACTAATATTAACAATATTATATTTCTGTTAATATTTTTTAATTAATTCTGCTGACAGATTATCCAATTTAATATTATGTAAGCATAACTATGTCTACAACATTTCAATTACAGAACAATGCAATAAAAGAGTTACCTCATAATATCGAAGCTGAACAAGGCATACTTGGAGCAATATTATTAAATAACGAAATTTTCTTCGATATATCAGAAACAATCAATGTTGAACATTTTTATGAACCAGTTCATAAACTAATATTTGATGTAATTGGTAAGATGATTTCCAAAGGACAAATAGCTACGCCAATTACTTTAAAAAGTTTTTTTGAAGTTGAAAAGAATCTGGAGGAAATTGGAGGTTCAAATTATTTAGTAAGACTCGCAAATTCTGCTGTATCGCTTGATTATGCTAAAAACTATGCGCATATTATTTATAATCTTGCTGTAAGAAGGGGTTTATACGAATTGGGTGGAAAAGTTCAACATGATGCAATTGAAAGTGAAATTGAAAAAAAACCAGAAGATCTGATTGAAGAAGCGGAAAAAAATTTATATCAAATTTCTGAAAAAGGAACCTCCCAAAACCAAATTCAAACATTCCAAACATCAGTTGAAGAAGCAATTGAATTAGCAAAAAAAGCTTTTGAAAAAGATAGTAGCGTTGTTGGAATTTCATCTGATTTTACTGACCTTGATGCCAAACTTGGAGGGTTTCACCCCTCAGATTTAATAATAATTGCAGGAAGACCTTCAATGGGAAAAACCTCACTTGCTACGAACATCGCATTTAATATTGCTAGAAACGCCCACATCTCAAAAGATATGGATGCAAGTGTACTTTTTTTCTCATTAGAAATGTCATCTGAACAATTAGCCAGAAGAATTTTATCAGAACAAGCAAGAATTAGTTCAAACGATATAAGAAGAGGTAATTTATCAGAAAATGATCTTGATAATTTAGTTTCTGTATCAAAAGATATATTAGAAATTCCTCTGTTTATAGATGACACCCCAGCAGTAAACATCGGAACACTGTCATCAAGAGCTAGAAGGTTAAAAAGGAAAAATGGTTTAGGTGCAATAGTTATAGACTATTTACAACTTTTAAGACCGAGCAAAACATCTAGAAATGAGTCAAGAGTTTTAGAAATTTCAGAAATAACTCAAGGTTTAAAAGCCCTTGCAAAAGAATTAAATATCCCAATTATTGCTTTATCTCAGTTATCCAGACAAGTAGAGCAAAGGGAAGACAAGAAGCCACAGTTATCTGATTTAAGGGAGTCAGGGTCAATTGAACAAGACTCAGATGTTGTTATGTTTATATACAGAGAAGAATATTATCTTGAAAAAAACGCCCCATCGCCGGGAACAGCTGAATTTATAGAATGGCAACAAAAAATGGATGAGATACATGGTCAAGCTGATTTACTTATAATGAAGCAAAGACATGGACCAACAGGTAATATAAAATTAAGCTTTGATGCAAAGTATACTAGATTTGGAAATTTTATTAGCAAAGATCATATCAACAACTACGAATAATTTTCAAGAATGATTAATGTTGATAAAAATACATTTCTGGACATTAACTTAAAAGCAATTAATAAAAACTATAAGATCATTAAGCAAATCGTTGGAAGAAAATGTATAATTGCAGCCACCGTGAAAGCTAATGCCTATGGATTAGGTGCCGATCAGGTCGCTACTAGCCTAATAAAAAAGGGCTGCAAGTATTTTTTTGTTGCCACTACAAACGAAGCAATTTATTTACGTAAATTAAATAAAAAAATATTAATTTTTATTTTAAATGGATTGATAACAAAAGAATTAAAGAATATTCGTAAGTTTAATCTAATTCCCGTTATTAATAACCTTGCACAATTAAAAAAAATAGAAAACTATCAAAAAGAAAATAATTGTTTTCTTGATATCGCTATTCACTTTGATACTGGAATGTCACGTCTTGGTCTTGATCAAAATGAAACAGAAAATTTGATAAAGAATAAAGCATTATTGATCAAAAAATCTAAACTTCGATTAATTATGAGTCATCTATCTTGCGCTGATGATAAAAAGTCAAAATTAAATAAAATACAATTAAATAAATTTAATTTTATAAAATCACATTTTCCTAAATGTTTATGTAGTTTGTCTAATTCTGCTGGAATATTGCTGGGTAAAAAATATCATTTTGATATGGTTAGACCTGGAATCTCACTTTATGGAGGTCAATGTCAAATAAACGAAAAAATTATCTATGAAAATGTTGTCTCTATAAAAGCAAAACTAATCCAAATAAGAGAAATATATAAAGGGGATACAATAGGATATGGGGCAACTTTTAAGGCAAAATCAAAAATGAAAATCGGTACTCTTGGCTTTGGTTATGCGGACGGTTTTAATCGTCTTTTTTCAAACAACTATAAAATATTACTTGGAGATAAAAAAATTAATTTGGTGGGCAGGGTATCAATGGATCTGATAACAATCGACTTAACAAATATAGAAACAAAAAAAAATATAATGAATGAAGAATTTGATGTAATTGGAAGCAAGTTTTCAATAAATACCATTGCAAAGACAATAAATACTATTCCTTATGAAATACTAACTAATCTAGGCAAAAGATATGAAAGAAGATATATTTCATAACAAATGGAAAAACTTTATTTATCCCTATTCAATAAATACACAAACACCTCTCTAGTCGTTTTATTATTAATAATTTCATTTTTTGCCTATAGTGCAAAAGATTTTCAGCTTGATGCATCATCAGATACTTTAATCTTGGAACAAGACGAAGACCTTAAAAAATATAGATCAGTTATAGATGATTATGGGTCAAATGATTTTTTAATAGTTACTTTTACAGATAAAAAAAGGATTCTAACAAAAGATAATTTAAATCAAATAAAATTATTTATTGAAAGAGTTGGTAAATTATATTGGGTCGAAAGTATTCAATCTATTTTTGATGTTCCATTATTAGAAGTAAATGATCAAAGCCTAACAGACTTAATTAATGAGGTTCTAACGATTGAATCGCCAGGCGTTGATTTGAATGAAGCTGAAAAAGAATTATTGCATAGTCCTATTTTTAAAAACCTTATAATTAGTGAAGATGCATCAAGTACTGCTGTGCTAATTAATTTTAAAAAAGATGAGAAACATGAGCTCTTAATTAAAGAAAGAGAAAGGCTTAGAAATTTATATGAACCCTCAAAAGAGGATATAGATAATTTAAAAAGTATTAATTTAAATTATGAGATAAGTAAAAAAAATTTTGACGAAAAACGTCATAATAATATAAGCGAAATAAGGAAGGTAATAAATACTTTTGAAAATAATCTAGATATGCACCTTGGTGGAGTATCTATGATCGCAGACGATACAATAACATACGTTAAAAATGATATATTCGTTTTTGGACTTGGTGCACTCGTTTTTATTTTAGCAGTCCTCTTCATAGTCTTCAGAAATCCACTATGGATGCTTGCATGTATATCTAATTGCTTAGCTTCATTAATTGTGATGATAGGCACTGTGTCTTTGATGAATTGGAAAGTAACTGTTATTTCGTCAAACTTTATAATGTTGATCTTAATTTTATCTCTATCAATGACGGTACATATCGTAGTTAGATATAGACAGTTCATAATGCAAGATAATGAAAAATCTATTAAGCATGCTCTTTTGCTGACGATCAAAAACATGTATAAGCCATGTCTATTTGCAGCATTGACAACTACATTTGCATTTGCGACTCTCTATACAAGCGGAATAAAGCCAGTTATGGATTTTGGCTTAATGATGTGTGTTGGGTTAATAATAACTTACATTACAAGTTTTTCATTTTTACCAATTATTATATTTCTTCTTAATCTAAAAACACCAAAGCATGCGTACTTTAATCAAAAAGAAAGTATATTTGCATCTGTAGCAATAAAATCTCCTAATATTTTATTGACTCTATTTATATTTATTTTTTGCTTAGGAATATACGGCGCTACTAAATTAAAGGTTGAAAACAGTTTTGTTGATTATTTTAAAAAAGAAACTGAAATCTACAAAGGCATGAAATTAATTGATGATAAATTGGGCGGAACAACTCCGTTAGATGTAGTAATAAACTTTAATTCAGTAGCAAACGATACAATTGAGGAAGATTTTGAAGAAGATTTCCTTGATTTTGGTATTGAATATGATCCTGCGGATTATTGGTTTACTGAAGAAAAGGTTAATGTGATTAAAAAAATTCATGATCACCTAGAGCAATATTCTTTTGCTGGCAAGGTTTTATCTCTTGCTTCAATAGTTAGGACGGCTGAAAAACTTAATGAAAATAAAGAATTTGATACTCTTGAACTTTCCGTTCTCTATAAAAAATTACCAAATGACCTTAAAGATCAGATTATCAAACCGTATGTATTAATAGATAAAAATCAAGCAAGAATTACTATGAGAATTATTGATACACATCCTCAACTAAATAGGTCGTTTTTTATCAAAGATCTTAATAACTATATAAATACTAATTACTCTAAAACAAATATCGATGTTTCAACTACGGGAATCTTGATTCTATACAATAATATGCTTCAAAGTCTGTTTGACTCCCAAATAAAAACATTATCTATCGTTCTCTTGGGTATCTTTTTAATGCTATTTTTTTTATTTAAATCTTTAAAGACTGCATTAGCAGCAATTACACCTAATCTGATTGCATGCTTTGTAATACTTGGAACAATGGGACTACTATCTATTCCTCTTGATCTAATGACTATCACAATTGCTGCAATTACTATCGGAATTGCTGTAGATAATTGTATACACTATATTTATAGGTATCGAGAGCATATATTGTTAAGCAACGGCAATCACGATGAAGCTTTAATCAGGTGTAATGAAACTGTTGGTGTGGCAATAAAAAACACTTCATATACTATAATCGCAGGTTTTTCTATTTTGATATTTTCAAACTTCTACCCAACTATTTATTTTGGTATATTTACTGCGCTTGCAATGCTTGTCGCACTTTTTGGAAGTCTTACACTATTGCCAGTTCTACTAAAAAAACTTAATTAAATAAAATAATGAATTTAGATCTTTCTCAGTTAATGAATCCTTATGACATTATTTTTTTATTAGTTATCTTAGTTTCTTTTATATTTGGAGTAAAAAATGGATTAATAAAAAGCTTATTAAATTTTATAAAATGGATAGTTATCTTTTATTTAATAAAAAATTGTTTTGATATTTTAAGGCCGTTCTTTGACCAATATATACTTAATCAAACTCTTTCTGATATACTAATATTTTTCTTCACTTTAATTACGGCCTATATCTTAATATCATTTATTAATCGTATGATTATTGGAATATTACAACCTAGGAAATCTTTATTTATTGACATGTCCTTCGGTGGTGTTCTTGGAATTTTACGAGGATATATAATTTTTATTCTTATAATTTTTTTCATAAATAGCAATTTTTCCTCTAATTTAATACCAGAGATTATTAAATCAGGTACTTTTCAAGAGATAGTAAATTACGGGGTTGATCTACTTGATCAAATGCCAAGGAATATTAATGAAATTTAATTTAATACATTAAACCATGAAAAAACTTAACTGCCTTGTAACAGGTGCGTCCTCAGGTATAGGAAAAGAGATTTCAATAGAGTTATCTAACTATGCTAAACATATTTACATATGTTCTCGAAACGTTCAAAAACTTGAAATTGTTCATGATAAAATAATTGAAAATAATTGTGAGTGTACAATTGTTCCTTTAAATTTATGTGATGAAAATGTAATTGAGAATTTGGCTAAACAAATACAGGTCAAAGATACTTCCTTGGATATATTAGTTCTTTCAGCTGGAATTATTAAAGAACTTTCTCCTGTTGAGTCAATTGATCTAGAGAATTTTAAGAATATTATAAACTTGAATTTATTATCAAATTTAAGAATGATTAAGAGTTTTCATTCATTGCTCAAAAGTTCAAATAATGCCTATATAGCTGCAGTGTCTTCACTAAAAGACCCAGCAAAAGAATATTACTGGGGCACTTATCAGCCTATTATGACAGCGTTAAATGAGCTTTTATTAACCTATTCAAAAGAAAACAAAGGTACAAATATAAAAACAAATATTTTTTGTCCACTTGCCGTTAATACAAAACTCAGAGATGTCATAATGCCTGGAGAGGATAAATCTAAGATAAGTGATCCAAAAGATGTAGCTGTTAAAATTGTAAATTATATTTTAAAGGCAGCTGGTACAGGAGAAATAATCAAAATCAACTGATATAAGGATTCTTTGAAGTTTTGAAATCATACAAAATTGGCACACCATCAAGTTTGAAATAGCTTCTAAAAGAATTATCAAAAAATTTTTGAAATAATTGTGGTGGTTTTTTCTGAATGTTTATAAATATTTTAAACTTTGGAATTTTATTTTCTAATTGAACAATATATTTAGGTTTTATTTCTATTTTATTAAATCGTGGTAACGTTGATTTTTTGTTCAAATAGTTAATAAATTTGTTTAGTTTTTGTTTATTAATTTTTATTGATATCAATTCTTTTTTATGAATGATTTCTTTTAAAACATTTGATATCCTTATCTTATTTTTTGCAGAGATAAAATCAATATTAATTAATTTGTGTTTACTATAATTATTGCGTAAATGTTTTTTGATGTTCAACTGGTATTTTCTTTTATCATCAAGAATATCGACCTTATTAAATAAAAAAAATAGAATTTTATGTTTGCTTAATGCTAAATCTGCAAGACGAAAATCTTGTCTTGTAATGCCCTCTAGTGAATCGATTAAAAGCACTGTGACATCAACGTTATTTATTATTTTAATAACTTCTGAATTGCGAGCCAATTCATGCTCTTCCTTTACTTTACTTCTTCTACGTAGCCCAGGCGTATCAACAATAATAAATTCTAAATTTTTGTATGTAAACTTCTGCTTAATGAGGGATTTTGTTAGACCATACTCCTCTCCAACAGGTGAAATATATTCACCAAGCAATGTATTAAATAATGTTGATTTTCCAGAATTCGGCTTTCCAATAATGCCTATATTAATTTTACTTAAATTCATAAACGCTGGAGTTTTCGTCAGACAAATAAATTGAATCAGACAGGATTATAGGTGGGACTAGAGCACCTTTAACTCCAATTGACTCAGTTAAAAGTATTTCGCCTGTGATAGGTGAAACTACTTTTAACTCACCAAAATATGAAATGTTATAAATTAAATTATTTATTAAATAAGGACCAAGCCAGAGATTTAAATTTTCAGCCTTTTGACCTTTTTTATACTTTGCTAGTTCAGTAATCCAGTAAACTTCTGAACTGTCTTTATTCAAACAAATCAACTTTCCGTCTTCATTAATAATATATATTTGATTCCCAGAAATAATTGGCGTTCTGTACCCTGATAAATCTTTCGCCCAATTTCTTTGTCCGTTAGTGGCGTTAACAGAAACAAGTTTTCCATTTGAGCTTAACGAATAAATAGTATTTTTTGATATCACAGGACTTGCTGAAATATCTTTGATATCAAAATTGCTGACCATTGATATTTTTGACACATTCTCTGACCATATCGGCTGTCCTGTATCAAAGATAAAAGCTACCAACTCACCATTACTAAAAGGAGCAATTATTGTATTTTCAAATGCTACTGGAGATGAGGTAAATAAATTTTTTTTTGTTTCCGATATTGTTTGAAATGACCAATTTACTTCTCCATTTGTCAAATCAACTGAAAAAATTCTATTATCAGCTGAAATAAAATATATATATCCTCTATATATAAGCGGTGGCGATAAAATTGGATATTCTATTTTTGTTGACCAAAGTTCTTTACCATCTTCAACGTTTAATAATTTTATTTGACCATATCCATCTACAAACACTAATTGATTATCAAAATAAGCAATGCCACCTCTAACAATCTCATATTTTTTTATTCCCTCAATTCTAACATCTACTTTGAACAGTGTTTTTTTTGTTAAGGTATCTACACATTCAATATAACCCTGACTTAAGACATGGCACAAATTATCGTTAAAAAATATGGGTTGTATAATATTTACTGGCCCTTTTTTACCCGAAATAATTTTTGATTTATCATTAAAAGAGGCCTCTGAATAAATATTATCTAGATCATTTGATGGATTTAAAAAATGCTGAGACCAAAAATTTACTTCTTTTGGTTCATTTATCAGTATATCGCCAGGATCAAGATTAAGAGTTTCTGAGATTTCTGCGCTATAACTTAAGACAGGAAAGCCACTGGCAGTTTCATTGAATTCTTCATTCCCGGAACATGAAATCAGAAAGTAAGATACAAGTAAAAATATATATGATTTGTTGAACATACTAATTTATGATTTCAATAAATTTGTTAGCTCTTATTTTAATCTCTACAGGAACATCTGGAGTATCAATTAAATTCTGGAAATTTTTTTTACTTTCTTCATTTTTTCCAAGAAGAAACTTTTTAAATGAGATAAGTTCATTAAATAGATATTTGAAGTTACTATCACGTATTCTGTCATCAGTTAGATAGCTCATAAATTCTTCTTCGCTCGAATTATCAATTTTTAATAAAAGTAAAAAATATGTAGCTAAATCTGCTATTATTGGATCATATTTTTCATCGTCAGTTAATTTTTCTAAATCAAGAATCCCATCTTTAAAATTACCATTTTCTATCTTTAAATTTGCAATTTTTAATTCAGCTATACTTGATATATAGTTGTTGTTAGCATTAATTAGCTCATCTAATAAAGAGTATTGTTCTGAAATGTTTTTGCTGTTTGTTGCTTTAATATATGTTTCAATGAGTTTTTCATTTTTTGATTTATCAATAGAAACCATTACTTGATATCCGATAACTGACCCTATTATTATCACTAGAGTTAAAATTACATACAAGCCGTATTTTTTAAAAAGATTAGACAGTTTTTCTTTTCTTAAATCTTCATCGACCTGTCTTAAGATATCACTCATTGATCTTTACCGTTATTACTTACGATCTGTGGACGCATATGATAAATATGGTCTGATGAAGGAAAAGTTCTATCTTTAACTTCTTCAGCAAACTTACTTACTGCTTTCTTAATAGTGTTATCTAAATCAACGTATTTTTTGACAAATTTTGGAGCAACGTTTGTTAATCCCAACATATCTTCTGTTACTAATATCTGGCCATCACAATTTGGAGATGCTCCTATTCCAATAGTAGGAATATTTAAAATTGAAGTTATTTCTGCAGCTAAAGGCTCAGCCATTCCTTCTAAAACCACTGAAAATGCTCCTGCATCTTCAACAGCAACTGCATCATCAATATATTTTTGCCACTCAGACTTTACTTTTCCTCTTACTTTATATCCCCCATCAATCAATACACTCTGCGGCTGAAGACCTATATGGCCCATAACGGGAATTGAGCTTTTTGTAAGATGTTCGATTGTTTTGTACATTTTTTGTCCGCCTTCAAGCTTAACGCCGTTGCAATTCGTTTCTTTCATAACACAAGCTGCATTCATAAATGCTTTTTCAACAGATTCTTCATAGGTTCCAAATGGCATATCAACAATTACACAGGATTTGTTTGAAGCGCCAACAACAGATTTTGCATGCTTAATCATTTGTTCAAGAGTAACTTGAAGCGTATTCTCATAATCATAAAGAACCATCCCGAGCGAATCTCCAACCAACATTAAGTCAACCTGTTCATCAATAGCTCTAGCAATTGGTGCTGTATAAGCAGTTAGACATACAATTGGGGTCTTTCCTTTAAGCGATTTTATATCATTTGCTGATTTTCTTAACATGGGATCGGTTTATACTTGATAAATTAGAAAAATTCTAGGGAAAGCTTAGTTTCGTAATTATTCTGCTAATTCACTGTCTATTAATACAGCTACTAGAAGAGCAGGTTCAGAGCCATTATTTGCCCATGCATGATTTGTACCTCGTTGTACAACAACATCAAAAGGATTTATTTTTACTTCATCTTCATCCAAAATTAAAGTTACATCTCCTTTTAGCAGTATAATATAATCAATTGTCTTGGTTTTGTGCATTGCAGGATGTTTTGTTACATCAACCCGATGATGAGCTGCACTAATACGACTGAAGGCTTCCTCAGCCATTTTATTTAACGCTTCGCGAGGGGTACCTTTTGGAGTAGGCATTATTTGAAAATATCGAAATTTAGAACCTCCTTTAGGAGGTGATAAAATTATATCGCTATCAGCTCTATCCTTGCTACTTTTAGTGTCAATAGTTGCTCCATCTTCATTCCATAACTCAAATAAACCTCCAATTTCTTCTCCTATAGATCGTGCTGGTGGACCATCAATTTTAATTACGGATTTGCCATTTTCATTATGTCCTGTAACAATTCTTCTCACCTAATAATCTCCTTTATTTTTAATCCCTTCTTACATTTGGAATTATTTCCTCTTGATAACCTTCTTTAAAGGTTGCTCGATCATCATAAATTTCAGTTTCAAACCATTCAACAAATTCTTTTGATTTAATCCCTCTCCAATACTTCCAGGTTGACTGTGCGATAGGCGCCTTCATGGTGCCTAATTTTAACATATGCATTCTCATTTTTAAATGAGTCTCATCAACAAATCCTTTTTCAACTTTTTCGTAAGTATCAAAAATATCTACTAGTAAAGCATTTACATATACTGCCACTCTCCATTTATCAGCGTTGTCTAATTCGTCAGATGCCCAATCTTTTGAGAGAAAATTACTAAATTCTTTATCTTTTGATGTATTAAAATACCTTTCGTACATTCTATGTGTTAAAGAATGTCCAAATTGTGCTTTTGTGATTTCATTTTGCTGATGTATTTGTATTCCTAAATAAATAACAGAAACAACTACACCGAACGCTGCAACCATTTGAACAATAATTATTAATGTTTCTGTGCTCATAGATACAGACTATACATTATAATGTTATTGTGGCAAAAACTTTGCTTAAATCCATTAATAAAAATTTATTTAAGAATTATGTTTTAGTAGTAGCAAAAGCTTCCAAAGCTTTTTGCCTTGACGTACCAATTTCAACAATTGGCATTGGATAATCTTCACCAAGTTTAACGTTTGCTGAGTCTAAGATGTCTTTAGGTGCCTCCCAAGGATTAAATAAATACTTGTTTGGCATATCTTGAAGTTCAGGAATATATTTTTTTGTATATTTACCATCTGGATCAAATTTCTGCCCCTGCATAACTGGATTGAATATTCTAAAATATGGAGCTGCATCAGCTCCTGAGCCTGCAATCCATTGCCATCCTGCACTATTATTAGCAAGGTCTGCATCAACTAAGCAATCCCAGAACCATCTTTCACCGTTGTGCCAGTGTAATAATAAATTTTTGACTAAGAATGACCCCACTACCATCCTTAAACGATTGTGCATATAGCCAGTCTGCCACAGTTCCCTCATACCAGCATCTACTATTGGATACCCTGTTAGCCCCTTTTGCCATTTCTTTAATGCATCTTTATTTTTATCCCAAGGAAATTTATCAAACTTCTTTTGAAGATTTTCTTTTGGTAAGGTTGGGAAGTGGTACAAAAGATTAAAAGAAAATTCTCTCCAACCAAGTTCACTTAAAAAATGATCTAAATCTCTTTTAATTTCTTTTTTTCCTTCTTGAATTTTTGATCGATACCAAACTTGATTAGGTGAAACCTCTCCAAAATGTAAATGAGGGGAGAGTTGTGAAACATTGTTTCCAGACGGAAAATTTCTACCGTCTTTATAGTTAGCAAGGCCTTCTTTTATAAAAACATCAATTTTATTATTTGCACCCTTCTCTCCTGGAGTCCAAAGCTTTTCCATCTTGTCATACCAATTGTTTTTTGGCATTAGTTCTAGATCATCTATACTAATACTATTCGTCTTGTCGCACAGTAGATTGTCTAACTTGGGTTTTTGTATTGGGGTTCTTGGCATTTCAGAATTCAAACAACCTTTCCTATAGTAAGGAGTAAATACTTTATAGGGAGTACCATCGTTTTTTACTACATTCCATGGTTCCCAAAGAAGTGATCCATTAAATGTGTTTACACTTATTTTCTTATTTTCAAAAAAACTTTTAATTTGTTTATCTCTTTTTATTCGCCACGGTTCATAACATCTATTCCAGAATATCTCTTTAACATTATAAGTTTCAGTAAGTTTAATAAGGATTTTCTTTGGATCGCCTTTATACAGACTCAAATTATTATCTAATGATTTTTTTAGAGCAATTAATGATTGGTGAAGCCACCATTTACTCGCAGATCCATTAATATGTTCTTTCGAATTTTCATCATCAAATATAAAAATTGGCAATGTTGCACCATTTTTGATCGAATTATATAATCCTGGATTGTCTAATAGACGCAAATCTTGTCTGAACCAGAAGATGTTAATATCCTTTTTAGGCATTGATTAGAATATAGTCTAAATAATTGAGCTTTCCATAATATGCAAATTTATTGAATCTTATATTCAAAGTTTTGGGTTGTTGGGTTGTGCCCCAATAATTTAGCGCCATTTCTTATATGATAGTGTGTTGCCATAGGAGTTAGAGGTGAAAGTGTGACTATTCTTTTGTATCCCATTTCCTTACCAAATTTTAATGCCTCTTCCATTATTTTGCGTCCCGCCCCTTTTTTACGAGACCATACTGTGTAAGCAATAATTGTATCCGCATTTTGCTCATAAACTGCCAAGCGGCTCATCAAATCTAATTCTCTTACTGAATGAGGAACGTCCTTAGTAAACGCCAAACACATAATGCCCTCTATTTGATTATTGTATTCCAGACCATAAATTTTTCTATCGTGTGAGGTTCTCCATTTTACATCAAGTTCAGGTCTTACGGGATCTTCAGTCACGTCAATATGGTCTAATTCAATAAATTTAGATGTCTTAATCCAACTGAAATCAGTTAAATTAAAGTTAAATATTGATTTAAAAAAATTTAATATTTTTTGAAAAAAATTATTCATTAATTAGTTAATTTTAAAAGCCATTACCCTGGCACAATTACTCCTATCATTTTAGTATCAGCCTTAAAAGGCAAATTATTATCTTAATTCATAAAAGTAGATAGATTTTTAGCATACAAATTAATTATGATCTTCTAGTAATTATGGTATTTAATACAAAGTTATCACCCGCTCCTTTTTTAAAGTAATCAAAAAAAATTTTTGGGTTGATAATTGGTGACTCTGGAGTATGAACTCCATTTTTATTTATTTTACCATCAATAAACATTTGTACACCAGCTGTCAGAGGTAACGAGGTTGCTTCACCCATAGAAAAATTATTAATATCACCATCAATTGTAACTCCAATTGATGTAAATTTATTACCTTTTAGACCTTCTGCATAACCATAAATGCTAGGAAGATTTTCTTTTTTATAATCTGCCATATCTGAACTATTTAAACTATCAAGCCAAGTCAAAATTCTTGCAGCAAAATTTTTGGTAATAATTTTTATATTTATTAAAAATCTAATAGTTTTTAAAATTGCTATAAAACTACTCTCAATGCCATGCATTAAATTATAAGACTCTTTAATGTCTTGGTAGTTATTAGGAAATGTTATGGCCTCAGGGTGTCCAAAAATATATGTGCTTCTTTTCCCAATATCAGGATAATCAACTTTTATTTCTTCAAGAGGTTTTGCCATTTCAAAATTTCCATTTTTGAAAATTTTAACCTTCCCAATCATCTGCTCTATACCATGCACCATCGCAGCACTAACTCCCGATTGAGATGACTCACTTTCTGGTTTTGCAGCAGACATGTCCCAGCCTGTGTAAACTTTTCTAACTTCATCGAGTTCAGATATTGCTATATGAGCCAGAATATTTGTTAGTCCTGGACTTGCTCCAAGACCTATAATAGCTGTGATATTTGCCTTTTTTGCATCTTCATTCATTTGAAGCATCTTTTCAGTTGGCTCCCAATCGTCGCAGATATCAAAGTAGTGTGTATTAGTTTGAATTGCAGCTTTGAGTATGGGTTCTGCAAATAAAAAGAATGGACCGGTAGTGTTGACCACAATATCAACTTTTGACATTTCCGATTTCATGGTTTCAAAGTCTCTGATATCTAATTTTATACCTTCAACTCTATTATCGAAACGTGAAGCAAACTTTTTTGCTAATAAAAAATTAACGTCTGCTACATAAATCTTTTCAATCTGTTTAATGTTGTGCAAGTATTGAACTGCATATCTTCCCATGCCGCCACTTCCACCTAATGCAAGGACCTTCATAACTTACTCCCACTAAATAGTTTTTGATGGTTTTGAAGTTGCATCGTAAACAACGCGATTATTCCCTATGAATTTATAACAATATCAACTTTTTACTTGTGATATATTTTTTTTAAATTATTTCAGAGCCAATCTTTCCTAATTCCAAAGACACAAAGCACTTGCCGCCGCTTGGAATATCACAAAGTTCTTCAAAGCGATGGCTGCCTGCCATCTGATCTTGAAATTCTGAAAATGCTAATTTCTGACCTCTTTTTGGATCTGAGTAATAACAATCCCAATCATCAAATGCTATAAGACACCCATGCTGAAGTTTATCTTTTAAAAAATTTAAACATTCCTTTGTTGAAGTATAATAATCACAATCAATATATGTTAATGCAATTTTCTCATCCGGTGAAAAATTATAATTTGGCAAAACGTTATCATAAAAACCTTTCACTGCGACTACTCTTTCACTATCTTTCTTTACTGTCTTCAGAAAATACTCTTTTGTTGTAAAATTCATTGATTTTTTCCATATTTTTTGCCTATCAATACCTTCTGGCTCAGGCATTCCTTCAAAAGAATCAAATGAATAAAATTTTTTTATTTTATTCGGTTTTCTTGGCAATCCTAAAGTTCTTAAGGCCATCCTAAATGTATTTACCTCATGTGATCCAAATTCAACATAAA
>CACMWW010000013.1 GCA_902617525.1 uncultured Pelagibacteraceae bacterium
GTATTATTAATTTGTATTTTTTTTGCACCTATACTTTTTTTCTTACCTAAAATACATATGCTTGGCATCATACGTTTTCAATCAACACATACAAAATTAAGCCTCAAGCTATTTGCAAATCTAGAAGTTGAGTACCGTGGGTTAGAAAACATTCCAAGCACTCGAAAATATCTCATAGCTGCTAAACATCAATCTCTTGCAGAAGCTATTTTTCTTAATGAAGCGATTGAAACACCATCAATAATTGCAAAAAAACAATTATTATTCATACCAATTGTTGGACTTTGTTTTAAGAAAGCAAATTTCATATATGTCGATAGAAGAAAAGGGGAAACAAATATTCAGGCAATGGTGAATTCTGCAAAAAGAAGTATGGACAATGATCCCCGTCCTTTATTAATTTTTCCTGAAGGGACCAGAACACCAGTTGGTGAACGTCGCCCATATAAGTATGGCGTTACAGCTTTGTACGATGGTCTCAAAATTCCTTGTCTACCAGTTGCAATTAATTGTGGTTACTTTTGGTCAAGGAGACGATTTCTTCGTTATCCAGGTAAAATGGTAATTGAATTTTTAAAACCAATTGAGCCAGGGCTAGATAAAACTGAATTTACAGAAAAATTATATAATTCTATTGAAAATCAGTCTGATAAACTCCTTGAAGAGGCCAAGATTAAATATCCAAAATGAAGATATTTTCATTTAATAGAATAATCATTTTGGTATTGGCTATTTTGCTCATTTATTCAATTTATTGGATGTTTATTTCTTTTCAGTTGAAATCCCAATTATCAAGTAACCTTGAAAGATACAACATTAAGTATAACGACTTGAGGGTGACGGGGTATCCTTACAGAATATCAGGTTTGATTGTAAATCCTAATCTCAACAGATCAGATAATAGCCTATCTAATATAGAAATAGGAAATATAAAAATTGATATGAATCCTTTCGATATAAGTAAACTAATGATGAGAACGGATAAAATAAATAGTTCATTTAATGAAGACGACTCTTTAAATTTTTTTTTGAATGATATTCAACTCAGATTGTCGATGGATAAAGGACAAATTTATGAGATTTATTCAATTTCAAATAATATGAGTCTGAATTTAGGTGATTACAATATAGAGAATATAAAAAAAATTATTTTTAAAATGAATAAAGTTAATGAGAATGGCTATCGCGTTTTTTTTACAGCCGTTGCATTAAATGTTTTAGACTCATTTAAAAATGAAACAAGAATTTTGCTAGAGGGAAAAATTTCTGATTTAAGTACAAATTTAAATGGCAATATTCAACTAAACGTATCAAATGTTGAAAACAATGATAATTTGTTTAGCACCCCTTTGGTAATTAAAAATGGAATTATTTCTGTGCTTTTCATCCCTTTGATCGATTTAAAGGAATTATTTTCTTTTTGATCTACCAAAATCGGCATCAGAAGTGTCTTGACCTGCTTTAATTATTTTCTCACGCACAATTCTTGTTTTTGAAAATAACTTATACAAACTATCTCCGTCTTCCCACCGTATTGATTTTTGTATAGCACTCAGGTCTTCAGAAAATCTACCAATCATTTCTAATACAGCTTCTCTGTTTGCCAAAATTACATCTCTCCACATAGTAGGATCTGAGGAAGCAATTCTTGTGAAATCTCTAAATCCACTCGCACTATACTTAACAATATCTGATTTTGTAAAGTTTTCTAAATCAGCTGCTGTATGGACCATATTATAAGCAATTAGATGGGGCAAATGAGAAGTCACTGCCATTACTTTGTCATGTCTAGAAGGAGTCATAGTTTCTACTTTGCTTCCCAATTTTTTCCAAAAAGTTTTTACTTTATTTATGTCTCTGGTTTTATTGCCTTTTAAAGGTGTAATTATGCACCATCTTTCTTCGAATAGTTCAGCAAAGCCAGCTTTTGGCCCACTTTTTTCAGTACCAGCAATAGGATGAGCAGGTACAAAATTTATCTTTTTTTTAATTAAACTCTCGACTTCTGAAATTGAAGACTCTTTCGCAGATCCAACATCTGTTACAATGGCATCTTTATTAAGATGTGGTGATATCTTTTTAAAAATACTTTTGTAACTGCTTAAGTGAGTACAAATAATAACCAAATCTGAATTCTTTACGCAGTCTGATATATTATTTTTTATTTCACTTGTTAATTTAAGTTTTTTTGCGATAGTTCTTGTTTTTAAAGATCTGGAGTAACCAGAGGTAATTTCTGCTAGTTTTTTCTTTTTTATAGCTAAGGCAATAGAAGAACCTATTAAACCCAAACCAATTATGCTAATTTTTTTAAATGGTCTCTTCTTACTTGGCATCATAAAACTCTTTCATAGCTTTAAGGACTTTTCTATTTTCTGTAGATTTACCAATAGATAACCTAATGCAATCTGGAAGATTATACTTATCCATTAACCTTACAATAATTGATTTTGACAATAAATACTGATTTAGTTTTTTTACAGATTTGCCTACATTAATGAGTAGAAAATTTGCTCTGCTATCATAAACATTTACTGGCAATCTACTTAGTTCACTATTCATTTTTTTTAGCCAAAATTTGTTATGGTTTATTGCATTTTTTTCATATTTTTTATCTTTTAATGCCTCAACGCCGGCAAGTTGGGCAATTTGATTTACGTTAAATGGCCCTCTCACTTTATTCATTAATTTTATTATATCTGTATGGGCATAGCACCAACCCAATCTTAAGGACGCCAAACCATAAATTTTTGAGAAAGTTCTAGTGACAATGATATTTTTATATTTTTTGGCAAAGTTAATGCCATTAGAGTAATCTTTATCAGTTACATATTCTGCATAGGCAGAATCAATAATTATAAATATCTTCTTAGGGACACGTGAGATAAGCAATCTTAATTCTTCTTTGGATAGATAAAATCCTGTTGGATTATTGGGCTGCGCAATAAATATAATTTTAGTTTTTTTTGTGATTTTATTTAAAATGCTTTTTACATCAAAACGTAAATTTTTTGTTGATGAACGTTTAACAACGCCCCCACTGATTTTAGAGTAAATTTCAAACATTAAAAAACTGTGTTTAGGAATAATAACTTCGTCTCCTTTATTTAGAAAAAGTTGACAAGCCAGGCCTAGTATCTCGTCTGATCCATTTCCAACGAAGAGGTTGTTGATATTTAATTTGGTTTTTTTTGATAAGGCATTTTTTAATTCCAGACTATTTCCGTCAGGATATTTGTGAGTTTTTGACTTAGCCGTTGATATCGCCTTTTGTACTCGCAAGCTTGGACCAAATGGTGACTCATTAGAGGACACCTTAATAACTTGCTTTTTGCCAGGAATTGATGAAATGCCTCCTTCGTAAAGCTTTATATTTTTAAGTTTTTTCATATTTCAATTGGCTATAAATAGGTGAATATCGCTAAATTTGAAAGAAAATCTTTGAAATAAATAAATCTTCTAATTTGACAATATCCTATTGAATATATAATACATGAATTGCGCCGATTTGAGCACAGCTTGCGGGCGCAATAAAAATGCAGCTAAAGAGGTAGTTGAAACCGCCAAACTTAGTTGTTGGGCGGTTTTTTTTTGGAAAAAATTATGAGTGAAAATAAAATTGTTACTTTAGCAGAAGATGAACCATTAAATTTGGATGGAGGTGGAAGTTTATCTAAATTTAAAACTGCATATACAACATATGGCAAACTTAACGATAAAAAAAATAATTCAATCTTGGTTTGTCATGCCTTGACTGGCGATCAATATGTGGCAAGTGATCATCCCATTACAAAAAAAAATGGCTGGTGGTCGATGGTTGTAGGGCCCGATAAACCAATTGATACGAACAAGTTCTTCGTCATTTGCCCTAATGTTATTGGTGGGTGCATGGGATCAACGGGTCCAAAAGAAATAAATCCTGAAAACGGTAAAGAATTCGCGACTGATTTTCCTGTAATTACAATTGCAGATATGGTCAGAGCTCAAAAATTATTAATTGATTATTTGGGAATTGAGAAAATATTCTGTGTTACTGGCGGATCGATGGGGGGCATGTTGGTACTCGAATGGCTTTCAAAGTTTCCTGAAATGGTACATTCAGCAGTTCCTATTGCAACTGCAACAAACCATTCGGCTCAAAACATTGCATTAAATGAGCTTGCAAGGCAGTCCATAATGGCTGATCCAAACTGGCAATCAGGAAATTACTATCATTCTGATAAAAAACCCATGAAAGGGCTTTCAGTAGCTAGAATGGCAGCACATATTTCATATCTATCTAAAGAAGCTCTACAAAGTAAGTTTGGAAGAAATCTCCAAGATAAAAATAGCTTGGATTATTCTTTTGATGCCGATTTTCAAATTGAAAGTTACTTAAGACATCAAGGATTTACTTTTGTTGATCGCTTTGATGCAAACAGCTATCTGTATATCACTCGAGCAATGGATTATTTTGATGTTTCCTCATCAAATAATGGCTCCTTAATAGAGGCCTTTAAAAATACGCAATCTAAAATTCTTTGTGTTTCATTTACTAGTGATTGGCTATACCCAACATCTGAAAACAAAAAAATT
Source organism: uncultured Pelagibacteraceae bacterium (assembly GCA_902617525.1). Lineage (GTDB taxonomy): Bacteria > Pseudomonadota > Alphaproteobacteria > Pelagibacterales > AG-422-B15 > CACNXQ01. The sequence continues at coordinate 4,576 of CACMWW010000013.1, forward strand.
GTAAAAGTTTTCAATTCTCTTGGGCTTAATGTCAGTTTTATTGAAATTGAAACTGAAAACGGTCATGACTCATTCCTATTGGATGAACCAAAGTTTTTTGAGGCGATAAAAGGATTCATTAATTCAACATTTGAAAATTTATGAGCTTAATAAACGAGAACAAAGATTTTGGTGTAATTGCTGAGCTAATTCCTAACAATGCTTCTGTTATTGATGTTGGGTGCAATGATGGGTCTTTGTTGGAGTATTTGAAAGAGTATAAAAATATTGATGGTCGCGGGATGGAAATTGATCAAAAAAAGGTTCAGCTTTGTTTAGCCAAAGGCATTTCAGTAATTGAAGGAGATGCAGATACTGATTTGTATGATTATCCAGATAAGTTATTTGATTATTCAATACTTACTTACACTTTACAAGCTACAAAAAGTCCTAAAACAGTAATGCAGCAATTGGTTAGAATTTCTAAAAAAGCAATTATATCCTTTCCGAATTTTGGCCACTGGAAGATTGGGGCTAGTTTATTGTTGAATAGAAAAATGCCAGTAAGCAAGAAACTAAGTTATTCATGGCATGAAACTCCAAATCTACATTTTTGTACAATTAATGATTTTATTGATTTATGTGAGGAGTTAGAAATCAAAATTGAAAAGAAAGGTGATCTTTCTAATAAAAAACTTTCCAATTTTAGTGGAAAAAATTTTCTTGATAGCTACTTTAATGAAGTCGGACTTTTTTTAGTTTCAAAGGATTAAATATGAATGAAATACTTATTGTTAAATGCTTAAGCGATAATTATGCTTATATATACTCAAATAAAAATGGGGATGCATTTGTTGTTGATCCTTCTGAAGCAGGTCCTGTAATTGATGTTCTAAATAAACACAAACTTAATTTAAAATTCATACTTAATACTCATCATCATTTTGATCATGTAGGAGGAAATTTTGAACTCAAAGAAAAGTATGGATGCAAAATAGTTGGCAGCAAAAAAGATTTTGAGAGAATACCAGGAATTGATATACAAGTTTCAGAGGGTGATATTTGGAATTTTGATGAACACAATGCTCAGATAATTGAAATACCTGGGCATACTACGGGCCACATTGCTTTTTATTTTGAATCCCTAAAACTTGTTTTTACTGGTGACACGCTATTTTCACTTGGATGTGGTAGACTTTTTGAAGGTTCACCAGAAATGATGTGGAAATCTCTTACAAAACTAAGGGATCTACCTGATGAAACAAAAATTTACTGTGGCCATGAATATACTTTAAGTAATGGAAATTTTATAAGCTCTATTTACCCGTCGGATGAAATAGAATCAAAAATGGATCGTCTGAAAAGCCTAGATAAACAAAACATACCATCTATTCCATCAACAATTGGGGATGAAAAGAGATTAAATATTTTCTTAAAGGCAGATGATGAAGATTTGATCAACTCTCTGGGGCTTACGGGTAAAAGTCCAGAAGAAGTATTCGGTCATATAAGAAATCTCAAAGATTCCTTTTAAGTAAAATATTGTCCACCGTTTGCAGATATCGTAGAACCTGTTATAAAGCCCGCTTCATCACTAGCAAGGAATGTAACTATTCGTGAAACCTCATCAACTGTTCCAAGTCTTCCTACAGGAATTTTTCCAATTAAACTTTTCATAAAATCCTCGGAGGCATCCGCTAGAATTTCAGTATCGATATAGCCAGGTGCAACAGCGTTAACTGTAATATTCTTTCTAGCAGTTTCTTGCGCTAATGCTTTGGTAAAACCTAATAAACCAGCTTTTGCCGCACTATAATTTATTAGACCCATCTCACCTTTTTGACCGTTAATAGAAGAAATGCTGATTATTCTTCCAAAAGATTTTTCTCTCATGCCTTCAAGTACACATCTTGTCATATAAAAAACTGAATCTAAGTCAGTTCTTATTACATCATCCCATTGTTCAACTGACATTTTATGAGCCATTGAAGCTTTGGAAATACCGGCATTATTCACTAAAATGTCAACAGTGCCCAGCTTATCAGCAACTTGCTTTACGCCCGCTTCACATGCAGCTGCATCAGCAACATTCCATTGAAATACCTCAATACCGTTTTCGGATGAAAACTTATTTGCTGCATCTGAATTTGAACTATAGGTTGCAGCAACATTGCACCCCTCCTTTTTTAAAGCAAGAGATATTGCAGCACCTATTCCTCTTGTTCCTCCAGTTACTAATGCTACTTTAGACATAATTTTCTCCTATCGTTCGACGCACAAAGCGACACCCATGCCGCCACCAATGCATAATGTGGCAAGTCCTTTTTTAGCGTCCTGTCTTTTCATTTGATTTAATAATGTTACAAGAATTCTAGCTCCTGACGCACCAATTGGATGTCCTATGGCAATCGCTCCTCCGTTAACATTAACTTTTGAAACATCCCATCCCATTTCTTTATTTACTGCACAAGATTGAGCGGCAAATGCTTCATTTGACTCAATTAAATCTAAATCAGAAACATCCCACCCTGCTTTATCAAGAGCTTTTCTGCTTGCAGGTATAGGTCCTGTACCCATCACAGATGGATCAACCCCAGCACTTGACCACGATACAATTCTTGCCATAGGCTCAAGGTTTCTTTTTTTCATTTCATCTGAGGACATTACTGCCAAAGCAGCTGCGCCATCGTTTATACCACTTGCATTTGCCGCTGTAACTGTTCCCTCTTTTGCAAATGCAGGTCTTAAAGATGAGATTTTTTCTAATTGAACATTGTCTTTAATATATTCATCACTATCAAAAACTACTGTCTCTTTTCTTGATGGGACTTCAACTGGAACAATTTCATCCTTAAATACTCCATCTGCTTTAGCTTTACTTGCTTTCTGTTGTGAGTTAAAAGCAAATTCATCTTGTTGATCTCTAGTAATTTGCCATTGTTGTGCAACATTTTCAGCAGTTGTTCCCATGTGATATCCATTAAAAGCATCCCACAAACCATCTTTGATCATTGAGTCGATCATCTTATCATCGCCCATTTTGGTACCATTTCTTAGGTGCATACAGTGCGGGGATTGACTCATACTTTCTTGTCCACCAGCAATAATAATATTTGCATCGCCATTCATTATAGATTGGTAGGCCAAAGCAACACTTCGTAAGCCAGATCCACAAACTTGATTAACTAGCCATGCTGGGGTTTCTTTATTTAAACCAGCATTTATTGATGCTTGTCTAGCAGGGTTTTGACCGGTTGCTGCAGTTAGTACTTGTCCAAGTATCACCTCATCTACATCACCACCTTCAATGCCTGATCTATTAAGCGTTTCTTTTATAACTATTGTGCCTAAATCGTGTGCTGGCATACCCGATAAAGATCCATTAAAAGAACCAACGGCTGTTCTAACGGCAGATGTAATAAATACTTCACTCATAACTTTCCCTTTTTATTCGCCAATTATTGGCAATTTTTGTGCTCTGGAGGCATCAAGATAACTTGCGGAGTGAATTTTGCAACTATTATTTAGGCTGATAACTAGTGGATTTGCAGTTGGTATTTCTAAGCTTGTTATGTCTTCATCAGATACGTCAAACAAGTACTTACATAGAGCTCTTAAGCTGTTTCCATGTGCTGAAATAATAGTGGTATTTTTTAGTACTAAAGGTTTTATAGAATTTTCCCAGTAAGGAATTACTCTCGCATACGTATCTTCTAAACATTCCGTTAGGGGTAAATTATTTATTCCTTTATATAAATCGTCTTTATTAGGATTCATTTCACTATCAATTGGTAGTGCAGGTGGTGGTGTGCTGTAACCTCTCCTCCATTTTAAAAACTGATCTTCACCATATTTTTTTTTAACTTCATCTTTGTTTAATCCTTGCAGTGCTCCATAGTGTCTTTCATTTAATTCCCAGGCAGTTTCTGTGTGAAGATTATATATGTTTAATTCCTCAAGAATTATTTGAAGCGTATTTTGTGCCCTTTTTAAAAATGATGTAAATGCGAATGAAGGAACTATTTCAGCTTCTTTGAGCAACAATGCTGACTTTAATGCCTCTTTTTTTCCTAAATCGTCTAATTCTACATCAACCCATCCGGTAAAAATATTTTTTACGTTCCAAACACTTTTACCGTGTCTGATTAATATCAGAGTATTAGACATTTATTTGTTTACTTGGTTAACTACATTATTATTTAAAAGATAATCGACCATTTGCTCTGCAATTTGTATAGCAACTTTTTCTTGCGCCTCTGCAGTACTGGCGCCGATGTGAGGTGTCATTACAACTTTTTTCATACCTGAGAATATACTATCAGTTTGTGGCTCTTTCTCGTAAACATCGCAGCCATATCCGCCTAAACCATTTTTATCAATTGCATTCTTAACATCATTTTCATTTACAATTCCACCTCTCGCACAATTAATAATAATTGCTGTTTTTTTAATTGTTTTAAGAGTGTCTTTATTAATCATATATTTTGATTTATCTGATAGTTTATTATGAAAAGTTATAATATCTGAGAGTAACAAAATTTCTTCAAAAGATACTTTTTCAACTTTATATTTTTTTTGTTCTGTATCACTTAATGAAGCACTATGAACAAGAACATTCATTCCATATGCGTGTGATATTTCAGAAATTTTTTTTCCTATATTCCCAAATCCTACGATGCCAATAGTTTTGCCCAACATCTCAGATCCAATGAAATTCTTTTTCTCCCATTTTTTACTGTGCATTGACTCATTTGCCTCTGTAATTTTTCTCATTAATGCATGTATAATAGAAAATGTAAGTTCGGCAGTTGCTTGAACATTTCCAAGAGGAGTGTTCATGACTACGATGTTATTTTTAGTAGCTGAGTCAAGGTCAACATTGTCAACCCCTACGCCTGGCCTACCAATAACTCTCAGATTTTTAGCGCTGCTTATTATTTTGTCAGTTACAGTGACTGCTGATCTAATTACTAACCCGGCGTAATCTACGATTTCTCTTGAAAGCTCGTCTTCACTAAGACCTGTTTTCTGAACATATTCAATATTATTTTCATCAAATACTTTAAAGACAGCGTCAGAAACATTATCGGCAATAAGTACTTTATTCACTTTTTAAAGGCTTCTTTAGTTGTTAAATAAGCCCAGTCAATCCAAGGTAGAACAAGTTCAACATTTTTATTTTCAACTGTTGAACCGCCCCATATTCTAATTCCCGGTGGCGCCGTTTTGTAGGAGTTTAGATCATATCCTGCTTCATTGCTTTCAAGCAATGAACAAACTTTCTTCATAAAATTTACTTTGTCTTCGTCATTAAGAGTTTTAAACCACTCATCCTTTGGAAGTATACAAATTGAAGTACAAGATCTGGTCTCTGGATCTTTAGCTAGAAATTCAAAATTATCATGCTTATCAATCCAATTATTAACTAATTTTAAATTTGTTTCTGATATATCAATTAATTTATTTAAACCACCTAACTCTAATCCCCAGTTAAGGGAATTTAATACATCTTCAACACTGATCATGGATGGAGTATTTATTGTTGCTCCAGAAAATATTCCTGAAATTAATTTTTGATTATTTGCTAGACGAAATATTTTTGGGATGGGCCATGGTGGAGTGAAAGTTTCAAGTCGTTCAACTGCACGAGGGGATAAAATCAACATACCATGAGCAGCTTCACTTCCTAAAACTTTTTGCCATGAGTAAGTAATAACATCTAATTTATGCCAATCCATGTGCATTGAAAAAACTGCTGATGTGGCATCACATATTGTTAATCCTTTTCTTTGATCACTTATCCAATCAGTATTTTTTATTCTTACACCTGCGGTAGTACCATTCCATGTAAAAACAATATCGTTGTCAGAATTGCTATCAGAAAAATCAGGAAGTTCGCCATATTCTGCTTTAATTAACTTTTTATCTTTTAGAGGCAGTTGTTCTCCTGCGTCAATATTCCAGTCATGACCAAAATTTTCCCATGAATAAACTTCAACTCCTCTTTGACCAAGCATACACCACATAGCCATTTCAACAGCGCCAGTGTCAGAAGCTGGAACAATACCAATTAAGTAGTCATCAGGAATTTCCAACAGTTGTCTTGACTTATCAATTACCTCTTGAAGTTTTTTTACAGCTGCACCAGATCTGTGAGACCTTGAAAGAGCTGCATTTTTTAAATTATCAAACGACCATCCAGGAGGTTTGGCGCAGGGACCGGATGAAAAATAAGGATAATGAGGCTTCTGAGCGGGCTTTTCCATTAAATTAAATATCCATAAGCAAATTAACCAAGCCATCAGCAGGCTTCGGATCAAAGTAAGTTGACTTTTTAGGGACAATCTTACCTTTGTCTGCGATGGACATTATCTTTTTCATCGGTAAAGGGCAAATAAAAAATCCTATATCTGCCACACCTTTATCCACTTCATTTGCTAACTTTTTATGATCAAATTTACCAGGAATATTCGACAAATTTACTAAAGAACAATTACATTGTTTTTTAATGATACTATTTATCATTATTTTCTCAACTATGTCAGTGTCAGTTTCATATTTAGTATAGAGTTTTTTATTTGATGTGAGTGAAACATTGTACCAAGTTTTATTTAAATATATCATCACACTGCCAGGGTCACACGGATTTTTAAATTTTAATTTTTTTTCTAGCTTAAATTTTTTCTTTAAGGCCTGAATTATTTTTTGTTGATTAAAATTTTTAAATTTAGCTAGTCGATGAAAGCTCAATATATTAACAGAGTGCTCATCAAATATTGCCGCAAGAAGGTTTATTTTTTCTTTTTTAATTTTATTAAAATTTTTCTTTTTATTTAAAGTTTCAATAGCGGAGTACCTGTGATGCCCATCAGCAATATAAAATTTTCGAATTTTTGATAATTTCTTTCTCAAAGATTGGATTTCATTTTTTTCACTTACTTTCCAAAGAGATCTAGTTGTACCACCTGGCGACTTAAATTTATAAAGAGGTTTTTTTCTTTCGTATTTTTTTAAATCAATGGATCTGCTATTTTGATTTTTATAGGATAAATAAACTGGACCTATTTGCATTTTTGTATGTTCAATTGTTTCCATGATAGAATTCGATCGTGCTTTAAATATTGCTTCATGTTTCAGAATTTTATTATTCCCTTCCTCGAACTCTATTGATGCAACTATACCAAACTGCTTCTTATTATATTTATCTAAACAATATATATAAAAACATTCTTCCTTCTCCTGAAAAATAATATTATTCTTAATCATAGATTCTAAGTGCTCGTATGCGTGCTTTTTTGAATTTTTTTTGGTAATGTTAGGGTAAAATGCTTTTGGGCTTACTACGTTTAGGAAATTATATTCTGACTCTTTTAAAATTTTATTTAACTGTTTGTTCGTTAAATTATCAAAAGTTGGCAATACCACTTCCTCTACTCTTTTCTGTAAAGGCCTAAAGGCTTTGAATGGTTTTATTGATAAGGTCATATTTATTTATTTGATAAAACGCTGATTAAGTAGGGTATTTATATGTATATTTTATGCATAAATCTCGCAGATTTTAAGTTTTTTTATCTGAAATTATGGCTATTGACATAAGAAAAGTGACGTTTATATTCAGGCCACTTTTAATATCAAATAGTAATTTCTATTATGTTTGCGATTATTTCAACTGGCGGAAAGCAGTATAAAGTTAGCGAAAACACTATGTTGAGTGTGAGCAAAATTGATGGCAAGGATGGTGATAAGATCACTATCGATGATGTCCTTTTCGCTTGTGATAAAGAACAATTTTCTGTGGGATCTCCACAAATCAGTGGCGCGAAAGTTAATGCTGAAATTGTTAAACAAGACAGAGATAGAAAAATTTTAGTATTTAAGAAGAAAAGAAGAAAAAACTATCGAAGGCTTAATGGTCACAGACAGGATATAACTTTTTTAAAAATTAATTCACTTGATATACCTGGATTCGCTTCAAAAAAAGCTGTGAAGAAAGCAAGTGATACGAAGTTAGAAACTGAAAAGAAAACAGTTACAAAAAAGAAAACTACAGTTAAAAAGAAAACTGTAAAAAAAAAGGATAGCTAATAATGGCAACTAAAAAAGCTGGCGGCTCATCGAGAAACGGAAGAGACTCAGCTGGAAGAAGATTGGGTATAAAGAAATACAGTGGTCAAACTGTAATACCTGGTAACATCATAGCTAGACAAAGGGGTACTAAATGGCACCCAGGTGATAATGTAGGCCTTGGAAAAGATCATACAATTTTTTCGCTTGTTGATGGCTTTGTAAAGTTTGGTAAGAAAAAAAACGGAAAAACATTTATTTCTGTTGTTCCCAAACAGTAAATCTAAATCTTTTTTCTAAAAATATTTCCTTAAAATGAAGTTTATTGATGAAGCTAAAATCTTTGTAAAAAGTGGTGATGGTGGTGATGGCTGCTTGAGCTTCAGAAGAGAAAAATATATCGAATTCGGTGGACCCGATGGCGGCAACGGTGGAAAAGGTGGAGATATTGTCCTAGAAGGAACAAAATCTTTAAACACACTTGTAGACTTTCGATTTCAAAAACACTTTAAAGCACAAAAAGGTAGAGGTGGAGCTGGCAGGAATAGAACAGGCGCGTCAGGTAAAGATTTAATTTTAAAGATTCCTGTTGGAACTGAAGTATTATTAAATGAAGAAATAATTGCTGATATAATTAATGATGAAAAAGTAACTCTTTTCCCTGGAGGAAAAGGAGGGTTAGGAAATATTAATTTTAAATCATCAACTAATCGAGCGCCGCGCAAGATAACACATGGAGAAAAAGGCCATGAAGCTGAAATTGTATTAAGGTTAAAAATTCTTGCTGATGCCGGGCTTGTGGGATTTCCGAATGCAGGAAAATCAAGTCTTTTAAGAAAGATATCTGCTGCTAAACCCAAAGTGGCTGACTATCCTTTTACAACTCTTGATCCAAAGCTAGGAGTTGTAAGAAAAGACGACCAAGAACTTGTGGTGGCAGATATACCCGGCTTAATTGAAGATGCTCACAAAGGCGATGGTTTGGGATTTAAGTTTTTAAAACATATTGAGAGATGCCATTCAATTATTCATGTAATTGATGTAACTGACGAAGATGTTAAAAAATCTTATAATATAATTACCAGTGAGTTGAATAATTATGATGGTAATATAACAAAGAAAAATAAAATAGTTGTATTAAATAAATGTGATCTGATTGATAAAGAAGAAATAAAAATTAAAAAGAATATCCTTGAAAATGAAACACAGTTACAAGTATACACAATTTCAACTATTACAGGTGAAGGAGTAAGTAATTTAATAAATCATATTTTAATTATTAAAAATTAAATGAAATTAGAACAAACAAATAGAATTATTATCAAAATTGGATCTGCACTTCTATTCAATGAAACTTCGGGAAGTCTTAATAAAGAATGGCTTAATAGTCTTGCTGAAGATGTTAAATATTTAAGAGAAAATGATAAAGAGGTTATAATTGTTTCTTCTGGAGCAATTGCGATGGGCGCAAAAGATTTAGATCTTGATATGAAAAATATGAAGATGGATATGAATCAAGCTGTATCTGCTGTGGGCCAAATACATTTGATGGGCTTATTTAAAAGTGCCTTTGAAAAAAATGAAATTAAAATTTCCCAAATTCTTCTTACCTTAGATGATACTGAACAAAGAAGAAGATCAATAAATGCCAGAAGAACAATAGATACATTATTAAAACTAGGTATTGTTCCAGTCGTTAATGAAAATGATACAATTGCGACAAGTGAAATAAGATATGGGGACAATGATAGACTTGCATCAAGAGTGGCTCAAATAACAAGTGCAGATTGTCTTATTTTATTATCTAATATTAATGGCCTTTATTCTGCTGATCCTAGTACTGATGAGGATGTAAAATTGATAAACAAGGTAAGTGAAATTGATAAAGATATTGAAAAAATGATTGGGCAATCAATTTCGGATTACGGAAAAGGTGGAATGAAGACAAAAATTCAAGCCGCAAAGACAGCTATGCTATCAGGCTGTCACTTAGCAATTACTAATGGTTCTATAATGAGACCTGTAAAGTCCTTATTTGAGGGACGTCCATGTACATGGTTTGAACCAACTAAGACCCCCTTGGCAGCACGCAAGCAATGGATCGCGGGAACAATGAAGCCTGTAGGTAAAATAATAATTGATGATGGAGCTGTTGATGCACTTAAAAAAGGAAGCAGTCTCTTACCAGCTGGTGTAAAGTCAGTAGAGGGAAACTTTGAGAGAGGAGATGTTATTGAAGTATTGTCGTCTGACCAAAATAAAATAGGTATAGGGTTAGCAGGTTACGCTGCGGAAGAAAGTATTAAAATTATGGGACACAAAAGTGATGAAATAGCTAACATTCTAAGTTACTCTTACAGAGAAGAAATGATACATAAGGACGATTTAGTTTTGATATGAGTATTGAATTAGAATTAGAAAAAATGGGTGAAAACAGTGTTAGGGCCTCAAAAGACATTAGGTCTTTGAACGAAAGAGATAAAAATAATATTTTAAAATCAATTATAGTAAGTTTAGAAAAGAATAAAAAAAATATTCTAGATGCTAATTCATTAGATATTAGTAACTCTGAAAATAGTCTTTCAAAAGCAATGGTTGATCGACTTATGTTAGATGACGAACGATTTTATGGAATATTGTCGTCAATTGAAAATGTTATTTCTTTAGATGATCCAGTTGGAAACAAACTTTATTCTAATAAAAGGCCAAATGGAATGTTAGTTGAAAGAGTGTCTGTTCCTCTTGGTGTTATTGGAATTATTTATGAAAGCAGACCAAACGTTACAGTTGATGCGACAGTTTTATGTCTAAAAGCTGGCAATAGTGTAATACTAAGAGGAGGATCAGAGTGCTTTAACACTAACTCAGAAATGGTAAAATCGATACAAGGGGCTTTAAAGGAAAATTCTGTTAGCAAACATATTGTTCAATATGTAAGCACCACAGATAGAGCGGCAGTAGATTACATGCTTGCTAAAATGGGAAAATATATTGATGTTGTAGTACCTAGAGGCGGTAAAGGTTTAGTAAAAAAAGTTCAAGACACCGCAAAAATACCTGTTATTGGACATCTCGATGGAATATGTCACTTATATGTTGATGAAACATCAAATACAGAAATAGCAAGTAAAATCATAGAAAATGCAAAATTGAGAAGAACTGGAATTTGTGGTGCAGCTGAAACTATATTAATTGATGAAAACTGTGTCGACACTCATTTACCAAAAATTATTACTGATTTAATTAATGGGGGCTGTGAAGTAAGAGGAGATAATGTATGTATGAAAATCTCAGACAAAGTTCTAAAAGCATCCGAAGAAGATTGGGGTACAGAATATTTGGATGCAATAATATCTATAAAGACTGTTAAAGGGGTAGATGAAGCAATAGAACATATTGCTACATATGGATCAGGTCATACAGAGAGTATTATTTCTGAAGATAAAGAGAAAGTTGAAAAGTTTTTAAATACCGTAGGTAGTGCAATTGTTATGCATAACACCTCAACCCAATTTGCAGATGGAGGCGAGTTTGGTTTAGGTGCTGAAATAGGAATTGCTACCGGCAAATTGCACGCCAGAGGGCCAGTTGGATTAGAAGGGCTGACAACTTATAAATATATAGTGAGAGGAAATGGACAGGTTAGACCGTAAATGAAAATTGGCATTTTAGGAAGTTCATTTAATCCAGCACATTTAGGACATTTAAAATTATCAGACAAGGCAATTCAAATTTTTGATCTTGATGAAGTCTGGTGGATGATCACAAAGCAAAATCCATTAAAGGAAAAGGATTATTATATGTCCTTTGAAGACAGAAATAATCAAGTAAAAAAACTAATAGGCAATAACAATATTAAACTGAAATTTTTTGAGGATATTACTAACTCAAATTATTTAATTGATAATTTGAAACATATCAAATCTAACTTTACCAAGGATGAGTTCATATTTTTAATGGGCAGTGACTCTTTTGAACAAATGGATAAATGGAAAAATTATTTAGATATTTTTAATCAAATGCCTATTGCTGTATTTAATCGTAATGAAAAATTATATAATCCACTTACTTCCATAGCTGCAGAAAAATTTAAAAACAACCAAATAAAATTATCTGATGCGAAGTTAATATTTACCAAATCACCTGCTTGGATATTTATTCGTGACTTCAATGTAAGTGAGTCATCAACTGCCATCAGAAATAATAAATGACGCAAATACTAAAAAAAATATTAAGTGATTTAGAGGATAATAAGGCTCTGGATATAGTCTCAATTGATATATCTAAAAAAACCTCACTAGCTGACCACCTAGTATTTGCAACCGGAACATCAAATAGACATATAAACGCGATTTCCCAATCAGTTCATAAAATGCTTAAAAGTCTAAATATTACTCTGCCATCAATTGAAGGAAATCATAACAGCGGATGGATAGTAATTGATAGTGGTGACATTATTATACATTTATTCAAAGATGAAATTAGAAAATTTTATAACTTAGAAAATATGTGGTCTGCAGAAATTGAATAATTGATTCCTAAATGAAAATTGAAATTCTACATTTTGATAAATTTAAATTTGATTATGAAGAGCAACTTCATGATATTTATATAAAACGTATTTCACAGTTTAGAAACATTATAACTGATATAAAAACAGTAAAAATTAATAATAAAGGAATTGAAAATAGAATTGTTAAAAAGAAGGCCAATGAGTATTTTGTAAGCCTTGACGAGAAAGGTGAGCATTTTTCAACTGAAGACTTAAAAGTATTCTTATTTAATAATAATTTTAAATACTTGAAATTTATTGTTGGCAGTACTGATGGTATTCAGAAAGGTATACTAGAAAAAAGTAATAAGGTTATTTCCTTGAGTAGAATGACATTAACGCATTCATTTGCACTAATAATTTTATTAGAACAAATATATAGATCTGCTACTATTGTATCTAATCATCCATATCATAGAGTTTAAAAATGAAAATTTTGTTTATTACGCTATCGTTTGTTATATCACTTTTTAGCTTTAATTATATCTCTGCAAATAACCAAGATCTTTATAAAAAATTGGATGTCTTTGGGGATGTTTTTGACATTATAAAAAGTAAATATGTTGAGGATATAGATGACGAAAAGGTAATTGAATACGCAATTAACGGCATGCTTCAATCATTGGATCCATTTTCAAGCTATATGGATTCAGAAATTTATACTGATATGCAAGAAGAAACTAAAGGCGAATTTGGGGGGCTTGGAATTGAGGTAACAATGGAAAACGGGTATGTAAAAGTAATTTCCCCAATTGATGACACTCCGGCTGCGAGAGCAGGAATGCGCCCTGGTGATTATATTACACACATTGATGAAATTGACGTGCTTGGATTAACGCTAAGTGAAGCTGTTGAACTTTTACGAGGGCCTGTAGGTAAATCGTTAACAATAAAAGTGGTTAGAATCGGAGAAGAAGACCCCATAGATGTGACATTAAAAAGGGCGGTTATAACTGTACAAGCAGTTAAATTTAGAGCTGAAGGTAATATTGGATATATAAGATTGATATCATTTAGCGAACAAGCCGATAAAGGCATTAGAAATGCTGTAAAAGAATTATCAAACAGTATCGGAAAAAATAATGTTGAAGGCTACATAATTGATTTAAGGAATAATCCTGGTGGTTTATTAGATCAGTCAGCAAAAGTTACAAATAACTTCCTAAAATCTGGAGAAATCGTGTCAATAAAGGGAAGAGATAAAAATGATATATCAAGATTTACAGCGTCAGGTGGGGATATTGCTAACGATAAGCCAATTATTGTTCTTATAAATCAGGGATCCGCATCAGCATCCGAAATTGTTGCGGGTGCGCTTCAAGATCATAAACGCGCAATTATTCTTGGAGAACAATCATATGGAAAGGGGTCAGTTCAAACAATTTTTCCATTAAAAGACTCTAGTGCCATCAGAATGACAACAGCACTTTATTATACACCCTCTGGTGACTCTATTCATAGAGTTGGAATAACTCCAGATATTGAAGTTGAATATATTTATGATGAAGACGAAGAAACCGATAATCAATTAAATTATGCTCTAGATCTTTTTGATAAAGAAAAGATGGTTGAATAAATATAATATTTTCAGCAACAGAACAGAATGGATCAAAAACCAAGATATAGAAGAGGAGTTGGAATGATCATTCTCAACTCTAAGAAGCAAATTTTTATCGGACAGAGATTTGATAAAGATAAATCAGCTTGGCAGATGCCGCAAGGTGGAATTGATAAAGGGGAAAGCCCTGCAAAAGCTGTTATACGAGAAATGAAAGAGGAAACTGGAATTAAAAAAAATTATAAAATTATATATGAATGTAAGACTTGGTATTTTTATAAACTTCCTTCTTATTTAAGAAAAAAACTTTGGAAAGGTAGATTTATTGGTCAAAAACAAAAATGGTTTATAATAAGTTTTACTGGAAAAGATGAAGATATAAATATTAAAACAAAAAAACCAGAATTTAAGAAATGGGAATGGTCTACACAAGATAATATTCTTAAAAAAATTGTTCCCTTTAAAAGAAGGCTTTATACAAGCATATTTAAAGAGATTAATAATATTGATGGTTAATTTAAAAGAAGTTTTAAACTATCAATTTTTCTCTGAATTTTCATTTTTTGAGCTTCATCAGCGGCATCAAGAGCTGATGAATAATTCTCAATTTTATCATTAATAAAATCATTATTCAGAGCAGCTTCTTCATCCAAACCTACTGCTATAACAAGTAGTTCGTTGTTAGAGAATTTAATAAAACCCTCTTCAACAAACAATGATTGTGTTTGATCTGAATTAGTTACTTTTATGATTCCTGGCCGAAGAGATGTAATAATATTTGAGTGGTTTGGAAGTACTCCAAGATCACCCTCCGCGCCAGGCAAGACAACCATTTGAGCATCACCCTCAAGGTATATTTTTTCTGGCGTTACTAATTTATAGTTAAATTGATCAGACATTCAAGTTACGCAGCGGCTTCTTCAGCCATTTTTTCTGCTTTTTGAATAGCTTCTTCTATTGTACCAACCATATAAAAAGCTGCCTCTGGTAGATGATCATATTCACCCTTGCAGATCGCATCAAATCCTTTAATCGTATCCTCTAATTCAACATATTTTCCCGGAGTTCCTGTAAAGACTTCGGCAACAAAGAACGGTTGGGACATAAATCTTTGAATCTTTCGTGCTCTGGCCACTGTTAATTTATCTTCTTCAGATAACTCATCCATACCTAAAATTGCAATGATGTCTTGCAGAGACTTATAAGTCTGCAGTACAGCTTGTACATTTCTTGCTACTCGATAATGTTCATCTCCAACAACGCGAGGGTCTAATATTCTCGAAGTGCTATCTAACGGATCAACGGCAGGATAGATACCAAGCTCTGCAATCTGTCTTGAAAGCACGGTTGTTGCATCAAGGTGTGCAAACGAGGTTGCAGGAGCAGGATCGGTTAAATCATCAGCAGGAACATATATTGCCTGCACAGATGTAATTGAACCTTTATTTGTAGATGTAATTCTTTCCTGAAGTGATCCCATATCAGTTGCAAGAGTAGGTTGATAACCTACGGCAGATGGAATTCTACCAAGCAGGGCTGATACCTCTGAACCAGCCTGAGTAAATCTAAAAATATTATCTACAAAAAATAAAACATCTTGGCCTTCCATGTCTCTAAAATACTCAGCAACTGTTAAGCCTGTTAAAGCTACACGAGCTCTTGCTCCTGGAGGCTCGTTCATTTGTCCATAAACTAATGCACATTTTGACTCTTTACCTTCTAAATCAATAACGCCAGATTCAATCATTTCATGATAAAGGTCATTACCTTCTCTAGTTCTTTCTCCAACACCAGAAAATACTGAATAACCACCATGAGCTTTTGCAATGTTATTTATTAGTTCCATGATAATAACTGTTTTACCAACCCCTGCTCCTCCAAAGAGACCAATTTTTCCTCCCCTAGAATAAGGTGCTAGTAAATCTACAACTTTAATACCCGTGACAAGAATTTCTGTTTCTGTAGCTTGATCAACAAAGTCAGGAGCATCTCTATGAATTGACCATTTATCTGTAGATTTAATTTCACCCCTTTCATCAACGGGC
>CACMWW010000014.1 GCA_902617525.1 uncultured Pelagibacteraceae bacterium
AAACATCATAAATTGGATGCTGTAGGAATAATGCATTGTGAAATTAATGTAATAGAACAAAGTATTAAAGAACTTAAAGAAGTATATGACCTTCCTGTTATGGCGTATCCAGAAGTAGCGGTATTTAATTTTCCACACTACGACATGAGCAATGTAATTTCTCCTGATGATTATTTAATTGAAGCAAAAAAGTGGAAGGATGCTGGAGCGCAAATTATAGGTGGATGTTGTGGTACAACAGTTGAACACATTAAAGTACTCAATCAATTATAGTTAGCCCGTATCTTCTTCGGTCTTTGATGCAAATATTATTTCTGTTAACCCAGCAAATATTATGAAAGAGCTGCCTAATATTTCTCGCCACCCAATAAGCTCATCTGTTAATACCGCAGCACTGAAAGTACCCACAACTATTTCAAAAAGTATAATTATAGAAAATATGCCTGCACCAATTCTACTTGGTGCACCTAAGATCACTATATTTGTCGGTATATGAAATAAAATTGCAATTAAAATTAGCCACGGCATCATTGCAACCCATGACTCTATTGATGGAGCATCACCTAGGTAGTCGCTCAAGAAATATGATTGTATTAATGTAAATAAGCCACCATAAAAAAAGAATGAAAATAAGATAGGATATATTCCCTCTGGCTTTTTTATCTCCATTCTAACTGCTGATGCGGCAATAAGAATTCCGCCTAATAAAGCAATCCAATCACCAGAATTTTGCGGTAAGGGTATCACGCCTTCTTGTCCAAAAACTATCCAAACGCCAGATAGTGCAAGAGCTAATGTTATGTATCTATAAAAACGTGGAATTTGTCTAAGAAATACAATTTCAAAAATAGTTGTCCAAACTGGGGTTATATAAAAGAGTATTAAAGCTCTAACTACATCTGTCAGTAAAAAACTATTAGCGTAGCAAGCAATACCTCCTCCAAACAAAAGTCCAATTAGAGGATACTCTAGGCCAAAAGACTGACCTTTATAGAGCCTCCAAAGTGATATTGGAAGCAGCATTGCAAAAGGTATAACCATTTGAGAAATCGTTGCCCATCCGCCCGTTAAACCACCAGCCTCTAACGCTCTTTGAGGGATCCAGAATAAACCCCACATACCCGCAGCGATTAATAACGCAAAGCTAATTGTATAATAGTAAGGATGTCTTGATGAGGTGATCATAAAAGTTAATTAAAAAAAAGGCCTTGCACAAAAGTAACAAGGCCTTAATTTTCTGATTTAGCTATTTAGACTTACGGAAGCCAAGCTTTCCATTCGTCAGTACTGTTTTTCCATTCAGCAACTCTTACAAGCATTTTTGCTTGATCCGTGTTAGAGAAAGCCATTTTTTTGAAGAATGCAACTGCTTCAGCGTTCTCAGGTTTAGACATAACTTCAGGATTCATATAATTCATCGTGTAGTCTTTATCCCAACCAGTAGCAGGCCATGCTTCAGTTCCACAATCTTGCCAGTTATTAGCTTCAGTAAAACTATCACAGTATTTGTATGCTGGTAGTTTTACACCAACCATTTCATTCTTACCGAAGAAAAAGTGTGGTTCCCAAAGATACAGAAGGAATGCTTCACCTCTATCATAAGCTCCTTGAGCCTCCGCTAGGGCTGCAACCTCAGTACCTAGTTCTGATGCTTCAAAATCAATTCCTAAAAGATCTAATCTTTTTTGGTCATGACAGTTCCAACCAGCAACTGGACATCCAATCAATCTACCTTTTGAACCTGTTTCAGGTGTAGCAAATTGATCTTTATATTTATTTAAATCTGACCAGTCTTTAAAATCTGGGTTAGCGTCAACAAAGTATTTTGGAACATAGTAATCTGACATTCCAATGATACCACTTGTGTACGCATCAACAGATCCATCACCAGAATACTCTTTTACAACTTCTCCGTCATAAACAAGATTCATGTTGATCATTACATCGTCAGCCTCTGCATAACTTGGCCAACTTTCACATGCGAAGTCAATATCGCCAGCAGCAATAGCTTCCCATAGACCTGTTCCTGAAGCGAATTCTATT
Source organism: uncultured Pelagibacteraceae bacterium (assembly GCA_902617525.1). Lineage (GTDB taxonomy): Bacteria > Pseudomonadota > Alphaproteobacteria > Pelagibacterales > AG-422-B15 > CACNXQ01. Next base: position 2,044 of record CACMWW010000014.1, read on the forward strand.
CTATCAACTCTGTAGCCTAGCTCTTCTTCAAGGATAGCAACTGCAACCTGACATGTTAATTCCCCACCAGTCCAGTCAGCAACAGCGGCTGTTAAACGCTTAGCGTTGGCAGTACCTGCCGAAAGAACTAAAAAAGAAGACAAAATCAGGGCAGCAAAAGTTTTTGCAAATAATGAATTTTTCATTAATTTCCCCTTTTATTAATTAATTAATTAATAATTCTAGACCAAAAAAGATGAATAAGTAAACCGCTTTATCAACATTTTTTGAAGAAAAGTATCAGGAAATATGTATATAAATTAGATCTATAAACCTAGGGCTTCTCTTTGCTTTTTTGTCCATGCAAGGCTGATACGGTCAATTATCATGGCTAATAAACAAATTCCTATGCCAGCAGCAAGAGCTCTACCAGTATCTGATCGAGCTAAACCATTAAACACTTCAAGGCCTAGCCCTTTACCGCCAATAAGAGGTGTGACAATCTGCATCGCAAAAGCCATCATGACTGTTTGATTGAAGCCCATAACCAAACTAGGAACAGCTAAAGGAAATTTTATCTTGTTGAGAGTCTGAATTGTAGTGCCTCCAAAGGACTTTGATACCTCTGAATATGTTGAAGAAACTTGAGATAATCCCAATACAGTTAATCGAATTATTGGAGGTATGGAGTATATAATTGTTGCAAGTAATGCAGAGAATGCACCGCCACCAAAAAACATCAAAACTGGAACAAGGTAACAAAAATATGGCAATGTTTGCATTGCATCTAATATTACCTCATTGATATTTTGAAATCTCTTACTGTAAGATGCTAAAATACCTATTGGTACACCAATCACAAAACATAAAAGAACTGAAATTAGCACTGATGAAAGAGTAATCATTGCTTCAGTCCAAATATTGCAAGCGCCGATGAATGCTAGAAGGATGGCAGTAATAATCGCAAATCTAATTCCAACAGATTTCCAGCTAATTAGAACCAATGCGCCAATTGTGAACCAATATGGTAAATATGTTAGATAAAAATCAAATGGTCTTAGAAGGTAAATAACAACAGTTGATCTAATTGTTTTGGTTATTGAAATAAACGTATCATTTACAACCAATGACTTTACACCAGCAGAAATTTCTTCTCTTATTGACAGATTCCATGCTTCAGGAAATGTTCCTATTGCAGCAACGTTTGCATCATAATAAACGATGCCAATCAATATTAATAATCCAGAGAAAAAGAAATAATGAGCATTTATAAATTGTGCAATCGCTGAGCCGTAATCCTTATTAAATAAAGAAATTACTGAATTTAAAATGAAAGAAAATATTCGAATAACGCTTGAGAATACAAATGCAAATGCAAAATGAATTAATTGTAGAGGTTTTTCAACCTGTCTAGCAATGGGATAAATATCCCATGTTTGCGGTAAAAGATAAAATTTTTGACTATCGGATGGCAGGGTAACTGTCTCCCGACTAGCGGCTTTACCAAATCTATCGAACATGATTGCCATTAAAAGAACGCAAATACCTCCTTCCAAAGCAGCTCCGACTTCTAGTTTTTTTATCGATACCCAAATATCTGAACCTAGACCTTGAGCCCCAATAAACGTTGCTAAAACAACCAATGCCAATGCCATCATTATTGTTTGGTTAACGCCCATCATGATGCTTGGAAGAGCTAATGGAATTTGTACTTTAAATAAAATTTGGCTCTTACTCGAACCAAAAGCTGTTGCTGTTTCTACTGTTTCATTGGGGACCTGACGTATACCTAAGTTTGTCAGACGAATAATAGGAGGCATTGAATAAATCATTGTTGCAAGAATTGCAGGTGCGCCTCCGATTCCAAAGAAAAACATTGCAGGGATTAAATAAACAAATGCAGGCATCACTTGCATTATATCGAGAGCTGGTTTCATATTTCTCTCAAAACGATCACTTAATGCACAGAAAATACCAAGTATCACTCCAACGGCTACAGATAAGAATACTGATAGACCCATAAGAGCAAGAGTTTCCATAGCAGAATCCCAAAGCCCAACCATTCCCCAATACATGGTGCCAAAAAGAACAAGAAAACCTAATTTAATTCCCCCGAATGCAAGTGATGGAATAAGCAATAGCGCCGCTATAAATACCCAAGATGAATCTAGTAAAAAATCCTCGAGCATCCAATAAAGGTCTTTTACATAACCAGCAACCATCCTTGTATAAACTTTAATATTATCTTTTAAAAAATCTTCACCAGCATTGACCCAAGCTGTAAAAGTAAAAGCATCTGTTATAAAGACGGGAAATTCTGAAACATCTTCACCTTGGAATGCAAGCCAGATTGAAGCTAGAATTGCAGCAAAAATGAGCCCAGGAATGATTAGACTCTGAGTACTACTTTTAGAAGATAAAAGCGATGTATCCTGGGTTAATGCCATGTAAAATAGTATCCCTCAAGGTTAAATAAATTATTCAAAAATCCTCAACATAGTATAACATTCAGCAGATAAAGCACTCAAAAATAATGGAAAAAAATGACAAAATAGTATGCACAAATATATGGAAGGTATTTGGGCCAAATGAAAAAAATGTTCTTACAAATTTAGATAAAAATCTTTCAAGAAGTGAAGTGCAAGAAAAAACTGGACATGTGGTTGCAGTTAAAGATGTAAGTTTCTCAGTTCAAAAAGGTGAAACGTTCGTTGTAATGGGTTTATCAGGTAGTGGTAAATCTACATTAGTAAGATGTTTATCAAGACTGATTGAGCCAACAGCAGGTGAGGTAAAAATTGACAATCAAGATGTAACATTGATGAGTAATAAAGATTTAACAGATCTGAGGCGTAATAGAATGAGTATGGTATTTCAGCACTTTGGTCTTTTCCCTCATCGAAGAGTGATAGAAAATATTGGCTATGGACTTGAAATAAGGGGGGTAAAGAAAAAAGATCGATTAGATAAGTCAATGGAAACACTTAAACTTGTAGGACTAGAAGGTTGGGATCAACATTACCCTCGTGAATTGTCAGGTGGGATGCAACAAAGAGTTGGACTAGCTAGAGCTCTAGCAGTTGATCCAGAGATTCTAATTTTTGACGAACCTTTCTCAGCACTGGATCCATTGATAAGAAGGGAAATGCAAGACGAGTTAATTAGCATTCAAAAAATGGTTCAAAAAACAATGGTATTCATTACGCATGATTTTTCTGAAGCTATTAAAATGGGTGATCATATTGCGATTATGAAAGATGGAGAAATATCACAAGTTGGTACACCAGAGGAAATTGTTGCAAATCCCGTAGATCAATACGTAAAAGACTTCACTGAAGATGTTCCCAAATACAAAGTTTTAAGTGCGGGTAAATGCGCAAGAAAAGAATGCTGCGAAGATACAAAAACCCTTTTTGCCCAAGGCAATGAGTGTATTAAAAGTGACGTTAAAATCGATACTTTAATTAATCAGATAGCTGACACTGACAAAAAATATCCTGTAATCGATTCAGTTTCAGGAGAACTAATTGGTGAAATTGATCGGTCAATTGTCTTAAAATCTATGACATCTTAATTAATTAAAACAAATAAACCATGGCACTTTTCAATTTGAACAAAGAAGAAATTCTTGCCCCCCAAGATTGGGGCTTCCCAGTACCGATAGCATATGGTCCAGGTAGATTTTCCGAAATTGGAACTTATTGTTCTGAGAATAAGATAACCAATCCACTAATTGTCACTGATAGTGGCAGTGTTGATCTTCCCTTCATTGATAACTTGGTCGAAATTTTAAAAAAATCGAAAATTAATTTAGGTATTTACTCAAAAATTTCACCCAACCCAAGAGATGATGAAATTGCATCAGGAAAAAAACTCTTCAATGATAATAATCACGATGCAATAATTGCAATTGGTGGTGGAAGTGCCATGGATGGTGGCAAGTCAATTTGTCTAACCGCTAATAACGATATTGATTTATTTGACTTTGAGTGGGAAAAGACACCTCAAGTCATTGGACCAGATAATAAATTTCCTAAACTTATTACAATTCCTACAACAGCTGGAACAGGCGCTGAATCAGAAAGTACAGCAATGGTAACAGATACCAAACAAGGGGTTAAACTTTGTATAATGCATCCTGAATTGAAGCCTTCATTAGCATTGCTCGATCCTGAACTAACATTGGGATTACCCTCAAATCTTACAGCATGGACAGGTGCAGATGCAATGATCCACTCAATTGAGGGCTATTGTGTGCCAGGTTTTCACCCCTTATGTGACGGTGCCGCACTCGAAAGTCTAAACTTAATTTCTAAATCACTCATTACAGCTGTAGAAGAGCCAAATAATCTTGAAGCAAGAGGGGCTATGTTAGTTGCTTCATGCTTGGGGGGAGTTTCTTTTATAAAAGGGCTGGGTCTTGTGCACGCAATTGCACATATGGTTGGGGCAGAATTTAATACGCATCACGGACTAACTAATGCTATTATTTTGCCAGCAGTTCTAAGATACAACCTCCCAGATATGGAAGAGAAAGTGATGAGAATGGCTCAGGCAATGCAATATAAAGATCATACTGTAAATCATTTCATCGAAAGCATGGAAAAAATACTAGATCGAATTAAGATTCCTAGGGGTTTAAATGAAATTGGTGTTCCAGAAGATTGTATTGAGAGAATATCTGAAAAGGCAATGATTGATACAGCCTTTGGCACTAACCCTCGTTCAGCCACATTGGATGATGTTAGAGAGCTCGTCAAGGTCAGTATTTTTGGAGCTCGATAAAAAACCTCGTAGATGATTACTCATTTATCTGTTCGGGAACAAATTGATTTAATTTCTAAAAAAGAAATAAAAGTTGAAGAACTTTTTCAAGAATACTTGTCCAATATTGAAAAGCTTAATCCTAAGCTTAACGCCATTGTGTCACTTAGAGACAAAGATTGGATTATCGATAAAGCAAAGGCACAGGATGCAAAAAAAGTTGATGTTACAAGAAAACAAATTTTATTTGGACTTCCATTTGTTTCAAAAGAATTATTCGACGTCACTGGACTGCCAACTACTTATGGAATACTTGAATATCAAAATAATTTTCCACAAAATGACTCGTTAATTGTAAAAAAAATAAAGCAGCAAGGAGCCACAATTATTGGAAAATCAAATATGGCAGAACTAGCGATTGGATCTCATACAAAGAATAAATTATTTGATCCAGTTTCAAATCCTTATAACTACAATCTATCACCTGGCGGCTCAAGCGGAGGAGCGTCAGCAGCTGTAGCCAGCTGCCTCGTACCATTTTCTGATGGTACGGACATGATGGGCTCTTGCAGAAACCCTGCAGCTTTCACAAATCTATATGGTTTTAGACCATCTCCTGGGCTGATATCTGATAAAAGAGAAACCAGTAAATTTCCTGTATTGACGACTCCAGGTGGAATTGCCAGAACACCTGATGACTTAAGTATTTTTTTAGATGCCGTCGTTGGAAAAGATATAGAAGATCCCTACTCGTTTAACTTTGAGGGTTCGTTTCAGTCAATAACTAAAAATTTATCTAGTGAAATAAAGATTGGTTGGATTAGTAACTTTGTTGAACACTATTCTTTTGAAGAAGGAATTATAGAATTATGCGAAGCTTCTTTAAACAAACTCGTGGAAACAGACAAAAAGATATTTGTAGAACAATGCAAAGTTAATATTGATCCAGATAAACTATGGGATACATGGTGCACTCTCAGGTCAAAAATCACATTTAATGATATTTCTGCAATGCAAATTAAGGATTTTAATGAACTAAGCTTTCCAGCTAAATGGGAATACGAAGAAGGAAGTAAAGTTTCAGACGATCAAGTTTCTAATTCCATTGATTGGTATAATAATTATAAAAAGTATGTCGATCGTATATTTGAAAAATATGATTTTATTGCTTTACCATCAGCACAATTATTTCCATTTAACAAAGAAATAGATTTTCCAAAAAGTATTTCAAAAACCCAGATGGACACATACCATCGCTGGATGGAAGTTACGGTATTTGCAAGCATGTTTCAATTGCCTACCATCTCATTACCAGTTGGCTTTAATGCTGAGGGACTGCCAATGGGTATGCAATTAATTGGAAAAAATAAATCAGATGAAAAAGTGATACAAATTGGAAAATATTATGAAGAAATCTTTAATCATTCAAAAATAAAACCTAATATAATTAATGGTTAATAAGTTAGTCGATACCCCAAACCCAACTCTTGTCACATTACGCGACAATAAAGCTAAATGGAACCTTCCTGAATATAGAAGAACTGGCTATAGGAATCTTCATAAAATAAACAGATATGGTCTTTTGTTAAGATCAGATTACGTTCTTTTGCTTAATGAGAACAGTAAAGATGAAATAGATAAAATAAACTCAGTAAGGGAAATGACGAGCCATAAATCTTTTTGTTCTTTAATAGTTGGAAGAGGGCAAGAAATATTTTTTGAGAAATATGCAAAAGATTTCTCTTCTGAAACACCGCATACAATAATGTCAATTTCAAAGATGTTTTTAAATCTATTTGTCGGTGAATTAGTTGAGAAAGGTGAATTGCAATTGGAAAAACCTATTGGCTATTATTTGCCCAATATTGGAGAAGGATATTCAAAAGCGACGGTTCAAAACGTATTAAATATGAACATTATTAATGCTTTTACCGAGGATTATACTGATCCGTATTCAACATCATTTATGCATGAAACTGTTGGTGGCTGGCGAATACCAGATAAAGATAAAGATGAAAAGTTTCAAGAAGATTTCTTGAACAGTATTCAAACAGATGGAACTAATTCTGTAATAAACAATTCTGATAAAGCATTTTATAAGTCAGCAAACAGCGATGTGATTGCTCTACTAATTGAAAAATTAAGTGGAAGAGAGCTGAGAGAGTGGCTTCTCTCGTCAGTAGAAGCAATGGGTCTTGAAGATGGTTTGTATATGGCAACAGATAGAGGTGGGATGCCATGGCTGTCCGGTGGTGGTTGTCTTGTTGCAAGAGATTTGCTACGCATGGGACTGCATTTCTCAAGAAAAGGTCTTGGGATCAGAAATAGATTAGCTGGCTCTCGTAAATTTATTGATGATACAGTTTCTGAAAAGGGTCCAAAATATATGCACTTAAAAGATGAAAAATATGTTTATTATGCAAATCAAACTATGAAATCTAATAATTGGATTGGGCATTCTGGATACGGTGGGCAATTTTTAATGATTAACTTAGAAACAAATGTTGTTGCAAGTTTTTTTTCTGTTTTAGAAACCGACTCAGCAACTGATGAAGACTATAAAGCCAAAATGATTCTGATGCTTGAGGAAGTAACATCAAAGCAATATTCATAGAAAGGATAGATAATGAGAGGATACGTAATGGTTGGGTCAAGTAATTTAAAAGAATCTAAAGCATTCTACGATGTTGTCCTCGCGGTAATGGGAATAGTTTCAATTTATGAGGATGAGGTGTGTGTAGGTTATGCTCGAGAGGGGAAACAAGATGTTGAGTTCTATATAACCAAACCGGCAAATGGAAAGCCTGTTACATTTGGAAATGGTACACAGATATCCTTTTTGACCGAGTCAAAAGAACAAGTTGATAAGTTTCACAAAACTGCTTTAGGACTTGGAGCACAAAATGAAGGGGATCCAGGTTTTAGACCAAGCGACAGTAATGTTTATTATGCATACATCAGAGACCCAGATGGTAACAAAATTTGTTCATATACAAGTGTAAATGTCTAGGGCTACCAGGTTTAAATTATATCGAGCATTGCTCATAGTTGCTATTGTTTTAATAGTACCAGTCATCTTTATTGTAGGAATTACTCTGCCCTATTTATTTAATACAATAAAAATAACTTTTCCTGATATTGTCATTGATAAAGATGTTGAAAGCTATATTGCTGAAAAAGAACTGCTTTTTGAGAATACTGATCCCCGAGCAAAGAAAAAAATCATATGGCATGATGATGCGAAAATTAAAACTGAATATTCAATTGTTTATCTTCATGGAAGTTTTGCGACGGGGCGTCAACAAGAAGAAGTTTTGGTAAAGATTGCCAAAAAATTAAAGGCTAATTTATTTATATCAAGACTAGCTGGCCATGGCTCTGGTTTTGAATCTACAAAATCTCTGGAGGCCAAAAATTTTCTCGAAGATGCAGCCGAAGCCGTTGCAGTAGGCAATAAAATCGGAAACAAAGTTATATTAATGGGTTTTTCAGCTGGAGGTTCATTTGCATTAATGGCTGCAAAAGATCAGAATTTAAGTGAAAAAATTGATCATTTGGTACTTGTGGCGCCATGGACTCCCAAGCTATCTCCTCCTTATTTCTTAGCGGCGACTGGGTTATTTTTTAAAAGCCAATACAAGTTTAATTTTCCTAGAATGTTTGACTTGCCAAATGAAGAATGGGATCCTTTTTGGGTCAATGAATTTCACAGGGAACTTCCAAGACAGCTTTGGGTAGCGGCATTTTCTGGAAGGAAACTTGAATTTCAAGAGACTAAGATTCCACTATTAGTATTTTATGAAGAAAAAGATAAAGTAGTAAACGCTGAAGGAGTTAAAAAAATATTTGAACAATGGAAAGGACCTAAGAAAATAATTAATAACGATACTAATTTAGGAGGCTTTAATTATCATGATATTATTGGAATTCTAAACTCCCCACAAGATGATTTCTTTGTTGAGGAAATCAACAACTGGATAGAAGTTAACTCTTAAATAAACTTTTATTATTTTCTCTCAATTTATTTTTTTGAACTTTGCCCATAGAATTTCTGGGTAAATTTGACATAAATATTATTTTTTTTGGCTGTTTATATTTAGCAATTTTATCTTTTGTATAATCTAATATTTGACTACCATCATTTTTATCATCTGTTGTCACTACTGCCGCAACAACTGCTTCGCCAAAATCATCATGTTGAACACCAAAAACTGCTGACTCTGTAATATTTGGTAACTCATTTATCACATCTTCTATTTCCTTAGGATAAACATTTAGTCCACCGCTTATAATCATATCTTTATCTCTACCAACAATAGTAAAGTAGCCATTTTCATCTTTCTTTGCGAGATCACCTGTTATGAAGAAACCATCATCTTTAAATGATTCTTTGGTCTTTTCTTCCATTCCCCAGTACCCCTTGAAAATATTTTCGCCCTTAAGTTCAATAGTTCCTATTTGACCCACCTTTACTTCATTACCTTCTTCATTGACTATTCTTATTTCAATACCTGGAAGAGGTATGCCTACTGTGCCTGCTTTCCGTGATCCGTCATATGGATTTGAAATATTCATATTTGTTTCTGTCATGCCATATCTCTCAAGAATTTTTTTACCAGTTCTTTTTTCAAATTCAATGTGGGTTTCTGAAAGTAAAGGTGCTGAACCAGAAATAAATAGTCTCATGTGTTTTGCTGACTCATTATTTAATTTTTCATTTGCCAATAATCTTGTATAAAAAGTCGGCACGCCCATCATGGATGTGGCTCTTTTCATCCAAAGCAAGGCTTTTTCAGCATCAAATTTTTCCAAGAAAATCATTGATCCTCCGACAATTGCAAGAAGATTACATGCGACAAAAAGACCGTGCGTATGGTAAATAGGTAGCATATGTAAAAGAACATCATTTTCTGTAAATTTCCAAAATTTTCTTAAAACTTCAGAATTTGAAACCAAATTTCTATGCGATAGCATCGCTCCTTTTGATTTTCCAGTAGTACCGGATGTATATAAAATGGCAGCTAAGTCATTTTCGTTTCTTTTAATAGATTGAAATTTTTTTGGATATTTTTTTATCTGCTCAATCAATGAACCAGTTTCATCTAAATTTAATGATAAAATTGAAACCGAAGAATAGCTCACTAAGTTTTTTACTTCATTTTGAATTTTGTCATCGACAATTATCACCTTAGGTTTGGCGTCATTGAAGAAATATTCTAATTCACTTAGGGTATAGCCAGTATTGAGTGGCAGATAAACACCTCCAGCTTTAACGGTTGCTACGTATGTAGCAAGTTGAATTACATTCTTCTCTGCCTGTATGGCCACGCGGTCACCTGGTAATAAATTTATATCTATTAAGTAATTAGAAATTTGATTTACAATTTCATTGAATTCTAAGTAACTTATCTCTTTAGTTTCATTGATCAAAAAAATATTTGGACTCGTTTCGTTAGATTTGAATATTTCATCAAATAGATAGTTTGATTCAGTCATTACTCTTTTCATCCAATGAATAAATACTCAACTGAGATAAAATATCTTCATGAATAACTACACCAAGTCCAGCTGATTTATTTATATGTGCTTTATTATCTACAATATCAAAAGGTAACTCACAAAATTTCTTTGAAAAGTTTATATAATCTGGAAATATTTCAGCCTTTTCTGAATTAGAAATACTTGAGCAAACATGAAGCATCGCAGATGCTGAAACGGACATTGAATTCCAGCAATGTGGAGAAATAGAGATGCCATTATTTGATGCTTCATTTGATATCGTGATAATATCAATGAGTCCGCCCATACCTGAAATATCAGGATTAAATATATCTACTGCATTTCTGTGTATTAATTCTCTGAAATGGACCAAGCCTGATTGCTTTTCACCTGTTACAACTTTCATATTAAAAGCATTTTTGATCTCAGTAAGTAAGCTTATATTCTCACCATCAACAGGCTCTTCTATCCAGTAAGGATTAAATGACGATACTTCTTTTAAAAACGATTTTGTCTTGTCTAAATCTTTAGGTACAGCTAAATCAAGCATTAGCGGTAATTCATTTCCTACTATTTCTCTAACTTTTTCAACAAACTGAATTGAAATTGATACGTTATCTAGCAATGGATATATCTTGATCCCCCCATATTTCTTTCCATAAAATTTTTCTATTTGTCTCAAATAGTCATTTGTGTCTTTTTTTAAATCGCTCCAACACGTAGCATAAATGGGAACATTTGGTTTGGGACTTTTTGTTAGTAAAGAATTTAAAGGAAGATTTTTTAACTTCCCTGATATGTCCCATAATGCAATTTCAATGGCACTTGTAGCAGAGCTGAAATCTAAACCTCTGTGACCATCACTTAACAATGAAATTTTATTATAAAAAGACTTTATTGATAGATTTGGAATATTCGAAATTTCTCTAAATAGCTCTTTTATAATAATCGCAATACCCTTTTCTCTAAGATTAATAGAGAATGCTTCTCCCCAACCTTCAATTCCATCTTCAGTAGTTATTTTTATGATGATAAATTTTTTTGTATTTGACCATTGATCATCAGACAGATGATTATCAGTTATCCAGATCTTTAACCTTGAGAGTTTACCAATGCTTATATCTTGATTATTCATTATCAGTATTAATATTAGATGGAATATAATTTAATTTGATCTTTAACATATATAAAAAAAACCTTATGTTAAGGTATGATTTCAAAGTTAATACTAGGCGCAGGTTGTTTTTGGGGAGTAGAAGTTCTTTTTGAAGAAATGTCTGGCGTTAAAAAAGTAATTTCAGGGTATGCCGGCGGGCATACAGAAAACCCTACATACGAAGAGGTCTGTACAGGTAAGTCAGGACACATTGAAGTTGTTGAGATTGAGTATGATAATAGTGAAGTAAAGTTTGAGGAATTGTTAGACAAGTTTTTCTTTATTCATGATCCAACTCAGATGAATCGTCAAGGTCCAGACATTGGTGAACAATACAAATCAGTTATTTTTTGTAATTCTGATGAAGAAAGAAGAATATCGGAAAGCAAAATTGATGAGATTAATAACTCAGGCGAACATCAAAACGAAGTAGTTACAGAATTAAGAGAGAATGCTAAATTTTGGCCTGCTGAAGAATACCACCAAGACTTCATAGAAAAAAATGGTAAAGTTTGCTATCACCAACTTTACGTACAACACAAATCCTAAATTGTATTATTATTAATGCTCAGCACGCTGATTTGTGCTGAGCAATTAATATAAACTAGCCCTTTACAACTTCTCTTGTATTCGCGTTGAAAGACTCAGTAAACGGAACATCAACTGTTACGGCGTCTACTGGCACTCCTGGTTCATCAGCATAAATATCAGGTAAATGAACTTTAAATTTTTTACCTAATTCCCATTTTGGAAAACCATTTGGATTAAGAGTTCCATCAAAAGGTATATAACCCATAGCTATATTTTTTCCTTTTTCAGGATGATACCAAGGTGAAGTAATAAAGCCACATGGGTCTCCACCGTCACCAGGAGACACAAGCCAAAAATCAGGTGCATACTCATCAATTGGTTTTCCACCAATCTCAAATCCCACCAATTGTAACTTGTATGGCTTATGACCATCTTTTAAGTCAGCCTTCATCTTTTCAAGCGCTTGCTTACCGATATAATCACCTTTTTTCTCCCACTCACCTTTTCCAGATAAAGAAACCTGATAACCAAGATTACATTGAAAAGGATTGTGCTCATGATCTAAGTCCTGACCCCAGGATAAAATACCTGCTTGTATTCTTCTGTGGTGAGCAGGTGCTATAACCATTAGATTATGTTTCTTGCCTGCTTCTAAAACAGCATCCCACATATCGTCGGCATAGAGCGTCGCATTTCGTAAATAAATTTCATAACCGGACTCGCCAGAGAAACCAGTTTGAGAAATCACACAACTTCTTCCACCAACTGTAACTTCTGCTAAACCATAGAAAGGAATATTATCAAGATCAACTTGATCACCCACTAGGTCTTTCATCAAGGCAATGGCTTTTGGCCCTTGAATTTGAACAGGGCACGCATCAATTTCATCAATTTCCACATCAAATTTGTAAGAACATTTTTTTCATTTGGCCCAAATACCTTCCATATATTTGTGCATACTATTTTGTCATTTTTTTCCATTATTTTTGAGTGCTTTATCTGCTGAATGTTATACTATGTTGAGGATTTTTGAATAATTTATTTAACCTTGAGGGATACTATTTTACATGGCATTAACCCAGGATACATCGCTTTTATCTTCTAAAAGTAGTACTCAGAGTCTAATCATTCCTGGGCTCATTTTTGCTGCAATTCTAGCTTCAATCTGGCTTGCATTCCAAGGTGAAGATGTTTCAGAATTTCCCGTCTTTATAACAGATGCTTTTACTTTTACAGCTTGGGTCAATGCTGGTGAAGATTTTTTAAAAGATAATATTAAAGTTTATACAAGGATGGTTGCTGGTTATGTAAAAGACCTTTATTGGATGCTCGAGGATTTTTTACTAGATTCATCTTGGGTATTTATAGCGGCGCTATTGCTTATTCCATCACTTGCATTCGGGGGAATTAAATTAGGTTTTCTTGTTCTTTTTGGCACCATGTATTGGGGAATGGTTGGGCTTTGGGATTCTGCTATGGAAACTCTTGCTCTTATGGGTCTATCAGTATTCTTATCTGTAGCCGTTGGAGTGATACTTGGTATTTTCTGTGCATTAAGTGATCGTTTTGAGAGAAATATGAAACCAGCTCTCGATATAATGCAAGTGATGCCTGCATTTGTTTATTTAATCCCTGCAATGTTTTTCTTTGGAATCGGAGGCGCACCTGCAATTCTTGCAACAATGATTTATTCAATGCCTCCTATTATTCGTCTGACAAACTTAGGTATACGTCAGGTCCCCAATGAAACAGTAGAAACAGCAACAGCTTTTGGTTCGAGTAAGAGCCAAATTTTATTTAAAGTACAAATTCCATTAGCTCTTCCAAGCATCATGATGGGCGTTAACCAAACAATAATGATGGCATTGGCATTGGTTGTTTTAGCAACGTTTATTGGGGCTCAAGGTCTAGGTTCAGATATTTGGGTATCGATAAAAAAACTAGAAGTCGGAGCTGCTTTGGAAGGAGGTATTTGCGTTCTTTTAATGGCAATCATGTTCGATAGATTTGGTAAAGCCGCTAGTCGGGAGACAGTTACCCTGCCATCCGATAGTCAAAAATTTTATCTTTTACCGCAAACATGGGATATTTATCCCATTGCTAGACAGGTTGAAAAACCTCTACAATTAATTCATTTTGCATTTGCATTTGTATTCTCAAGCGTTATTCGAATATTTTCTTTCATTTTAAATTCAGTAATTTCTTTATTTAATAAGGATTACGGCTCAGCGATTGCACAATTTATAAATGCTCATTATTTCTTTTTCTCTGGATTATTAATATTGATTGGCATCGTTTATTATGATGCAAACGTTGCTGCAATAGGAACATTTCCTGAAGCATGGAATCTGTCAATAAGAGAAGAAATTTCTGCTGGTGTAAAGTCATTGGTTGTAAATGATACGTTTATTTCAATAACCAAAACAATTAGATCAACTGTTGTTATTTACCTTCTAAGACCATTTGATTTTTATCTAACATATTTACCATATTGGTTCACAATTGGCGCATTGGTTCTAATTAGCTGGAAATCTGTTGGAATTAGATTTGCGATTATTACTGCCATCCTTCTAGCATTCATCGGCGCTTGCAATATTTGGACTGAAGCAATGATTACTCTTTCATCAGTGCTAATTTCAGTTCTTTTATGTTTTGTGATTGGTGTACCAATAGGTATTTTAGCATCTTACAGTAAGAGATTTCAAAATATCAATGAGGTAATATTAGATGCAATGCAAACATTGCCATATTTTTGTTACCTTGTTCCAGTTTTGATGTTTTTTGGTGGCGGTGCATTCTCTGCATTACTTGCAACAATTATATACTCCATACCTCCAATAATTCGATTAACTGTATTGGGATTATCTCAAGTTTCTTCAACATATTCAGAGGTATCAAAGTCCTTTGGAGGCACTACAATTCAGACTCTCAACAAGATAAAATTTCCTTTAGCTGTTCCTAGTTTGGTTATGGGCTTCAATCAAACAGTCATGATGGCTTTTGCGATGCAGATTGTCACACCTCTTATTGGCGGTAAAGGGCTAGGCCTTGAAGTGTTTAATGGTTTAGCTCGATCAGATACTGGTAGAGCTCTTGCTGCTGGCATAGGAATTTGTTTATTAGCCATGATAATTGACCGTATCAGCCTTGCATGGACAAAAAAGCAAAGAGAAGCCCTAGGTTTATAGATCTAATTTATATACATATTTCCTGATACTTTTCTTCAAAAAATGTTGATAAAGCGGTTTACTTATTCATCTTTTTTGGTCTAGAATTATTAATTAATTAATTAATAAAAGGGGAAATTAATGAAAAATTCATTATTTGCAAAAACTTTTGCTGCCCTGATTTTGTCTTCTTTTTTAGTTCTTTCGGCAGGTACTGCCAACGCTAAGCGTTTAACAGCCGCTGTTGCTGACTGGACTGGTGGGGAATTAACATGTCAGGTTGCAGTTGCTATCCTTGAAGAAGAGCTAGGCTACAGAGTTGATAGAATAGAATTCGCTTCAGGAACAGGTCTATGGGAAGCTATTGCTGCTGGCGATATTGACTTCGCATGTGAAAGTTGGCCAAGTTATGCAGAGGCTGACGATGTAATGATCAACATGAATCTTGTTTATGACGGAGAAGTTGTAAAAGAGTATTCTGGTGATGGATCTGTTGATGCGTACACAAGTGGTATCATTGGAATGTCAGATTACTATGTTCCAAAATACTTTGTTGACGCTAACCCAGATTTTAAAGACTGGTCAGATTTAAATAAATATAAAGATCAATTTGCTACACCTGAAACAGGTTCAAAAGGTAGATTGATTGGATGTCCAGTTGCTGGTTGGAACTGTCATGACCAAAAAAGATTAGATCTTTTAGGAATTGATTTTGAAGCATCAGAACTAGGTACTGAGGTTGCAGCCCTAGCGGAGGCTCAAGGAGCTTATGATAGAGGTGAAGCATTCCTTCTGTATCTTTGGGAACCACACTTTTTCTTCGGTAAGAATGAAATGGTTGGTGTAAAACTACCAGCATACAAATACTGTGATAGTTTTACTGAAGCTAATAACTGGCAAGATTGTGGAACTGAAGCATGGCCTGCTACTGGTTGGGATAAAGACTACACGATGAATTATATGAATCCTGAAGTTATGTCTAAACCTGAGAACGCTGAAGCAGTTGCATTCTTCAAAAAAATGGCTTTCTCTAACACGGATCAAGCAAAAATGCTTGTAAGAGTTGCTGAATGGAAAAACAGTACTGACGAATGGAAAGCTTGGCTTCCGTAAGTCTAAATAGCTAAATCAGAAAATTAAGGCCTTGTTACTTTTGTGCAAGGCCTTTTTTTTAATTAACTTTTATGATCACCTCATCAAGACATCCTTACTATTATACAATTAGCTTTGCGTTATTAATCGCTGCGGGTATGTGGGGTTTATTCTGGATCCCTCAAAGAGCGTTAGAGGCTGGTGGTTTAACGGGCGGATGGGCAACGATTTCTCAAATGGTTATACCTTTTGCAATGCTGCTTCCAATATCACTTTGGAGGCTCTATAAAGGTCAGTCTTTTGGCCTAGAGTATCCTCTAATTGGACTTTTGTTTGGAGGAGGTATTGCTTGCTACGCTAATAGTTTTTTACTGACAGATGTAGTTAGAGCTTTAATACTCTTTTATATAACCCCAGTTTGGACAACTATTTTTGAAATTGTATTTCTTAGACAAATTCCACGTTTTTATAGATACATAACATTAGCTCTTGCACTATCTGGCGTTTGGATAGTTTTTGGACAAGAAGGCGTGATACCCTTACCGCAAAATTCTGGTGATTGGATTGCTTTATTAGGCGGAATTCTTATTGCCGCATCAGCAGTTAGAATGGAGATAAAAAAGCCAGAGGGAATATATCCTATCTTATTTTCATTCTTTTTTTATGGTGGCTTATTTACATTAATACAATCATATTTCTTGAGCGACTACCTAGGTGATGCTCCATCAATAGAGTCATGGGTTGCAATGATGCCGTGGCTAATTTTAATTGCAATTTTATTTCATATACCGACAAATATAGTGATCTTAGGTGCACCAAGTAGAATTGGTGCAGGCATATTTTCTATAATTATACTTTTTGAAATAGTTGTGGGTACTTTCAGTGCTGCGGTATTAACAGATGAGCTTATTGGGTGGCGAGAAATATTAGGCAGCTCTTTCATAATATTTGCTGGGTTAACAGAAATAATATTTGCATCAAAGACCGAAGAAGATACGGGCTAACTATAATTGATTGAGTACTTTAATGTGTTCAACTGTTGTACCACAACATCCACCTATAATTTGCGCTCCAGCATCCTTCCACTTTTTTGCTTCAATTAAATAATCATCAGGAGAAATTACATTGCTCATGTCGTAGTGTGGAAAATTAAATACCGCTACTTCTGGATACGCCATAACAGGAAGGTCATATACTTCTTTAAGTTCTTTAATACTTTGTTCTATTACATTAATTTCACAATGCATTATTCCTACAGCATCCAATTTATGATGTTT
>CACMWW010000015.1 GCA_902617525.1 uncultured Pelagibacteraceae bacterium
TCTACTGTTTAAAAGTTCTGAATAGTTTTTTGGGATAGAAAATATCAAATTTGAATCTTTTACATAAATACTGATATTGCTGTAATTAAAATTAGATAATTTTCCAATTTCATATACAATTCTTAAGAATAATCCAAGCTCAATACAGCTTAATAACTTATTTTTATTTATAACTTTTCTATAATCTTTTATCTCATTTAGATCTATTCCATTGTGAAAAACATAAATAACAGTAGCGAGTGTAACTCTGTCAGAATGGCTAAACTTTAATATTTCTGATTTTAATATTTGTTTAAATACAAACAATCCCCTCTCGTCACGAGCTATGCTGTCTCCCGTTGATAAATAACTTATAGAGGACACTCTTATTCTTTTATTTAAATAGGATTTTCTTTTAAAAAAATTATTAGTGAATAATTTTATATTCTCATAATTTACGTTGCTAGGATTTAATTCGTTAGAAATTGCAGCAACTTTTAATGATTGATATTCAAGCGGATCGCTATTTGAGCTTAAGTTTATTTTATTAGAAATGTAGCCTTCTCTAATAGCTGTGTATGAAATAACTACTTGCCTAGCAGAGGTCTTATTTATTATTTCCAACGCGACCTTGGCTGCGTATCGTATAAATGGTGTTTTATCTTTTGTAATTAATGAATATTGTAGCAAGTCTTTTTTTTTAAAATTTGAAACTTCTTCAAGCATTGATACAAAGTTATCAAAATCAGGTTTGAAATGATGAATGACTTTGAGAGGATAGCTGTACTTATCAAAATATAATTTAACTAAAGCTCTCCACGTACCGCCCGTAAGGATTACCCTTTTAAACTTATTTTCATTAAGCCATTCAGTATTTTGTAGAGAGTTTTTGAATTTTTCTATTATTTTTTTATTTTTAGTTTTTGCTCTGTGAACACCTAGTGGCAAGGACAATGTATTCATGATTTCTTTCTTTTTAACTTCTGCGAGTTCTAAGCTGCCACCTCCGAGATCGGCAACGAGACCATTTGATTTTTTTAGACCAACAATACACCCCATGGCAGAGAACTTTGCTTCTTCATCGCCAGTTAATACATGTATTTTCTTTTTAAAAATATTTTCTACATCAGCAACAAATGCTTCTCTATTTTTTGCGACACGGACAGCTTCTGTTGCAAAAAGTTCATAATTTTTAATATTTGATGAGTCAATCAATTCCTTTATATAATAGAACGCATTCATTGCTTTTTTTATAGAGTCTTTATTAAGCTTATTGTTTTTAATTAGATCTTTACCTAACCCACATGAAATTTTTTTGTTAAAAATAGCTATCTGATTATACCTAAAGTTTTCAAAAATTTGAAAACGAACTGTGTCAGAGCCAATATCGATTATTGCAATACGTTCGTCTTTAAAAAATAATTTTTTTTTGGGAATTAAATTATTCATAACGCATCAGAGAGAGTAGTTTCTTAGGCTTTTTATTTCCTTTTAATTTTCCTCTACCTGACAAACTTGGATTTGACATGAAGTATTTATGTGCATTAAACGTCTTACCTTTTTGTTTAACTCTTTTGTATGTGCCATCATCGTTCATCATCCACGTTTGCTCATTGTCTAGAAAATTGGCAACCATTATTTGATTCAGTATTTGCTCATGGACAGTGGAGTTCTTTATGGGGGTTAATATTTCAACTCTTCTATCCAGATTTCTAGGCATAAGATCAGCTGATCCAATTAAAACGGTGTTATTTTTTGATGGTATATTAGATTCGTTTGCAAAACAGAAGATTCTAGCATGCTCTAAATACCGGCCAATGATACTTTTAACAACAATATTTTCAGAAAGTTTTTTAACTCCTGGTCTTAAGCAGCAAATTCCTCTTATGAATAATTCAATTTTTACTCCCGCTGCAGAGGCCTCATAAAGCTTGGAGATCATCTGAGGGTCAACCAAAGAGTTCATTTTAAGCCAGATACCAGATGGTTTACTTTTCTTTGCATTTTTAATTTCGTTATCAATCATTACATTAATTTGATTTCGCATTGCGGGTGGAGAAAGTACTATATCATTTAATTTGATTGGAGAAGCATACCCAGTCATGTAATTAAAGATTCTCTCAATGTCTTTGCAGATTTTTTCATCTGCCGTAAATAATGACAGGTCTTCATAAGTTTTAGCATTTTTTGGATGATAGTTTCCTGTGCCTACATGTACATAGCTTTTTAATTTGCCTGCTTCTCTTCTGATAATTAGACTTGCCTTTGCATGCGTCTTCAATTGAGCGAAACCGTATACAATTTGAACTCCTGATTTCTCCATTTGATTGGCAAGAGCTAAATTAGATTCCTCATCAAATCTTGCTTTGATCTCAACAACAGCTGTAACACTTTTACCATTATCTGCTGCTTTTGTAAGGGCTTTTATAATAGGACTATCAGCAGTGGTTCTGTAAATCGTTTGTTTAATAGCTACTACTTTTGGATCTACAGCAGCCTGATTTAAATAATCGACAACAACATCGAAAGTTTCATATGGATGATGAACAACAAAATCTTTTGATCTGATGGCAGCAAAACAATTATTATTAAATTGCTTTAACCTTTCAACAGGTCTTGATATGAATTTTTTAAATTTTAATTTTGGTCTATTTAAATTATGAATCTGCGATAAATCTTGTAAACCAACATGCTTTGATAGAGTAATGACTTGCGCATCTTTAAGATTCAAATTTTTTTTTAAAAAGTTTTTCTTTTTAGATGATATGTTTTTTAAAATTTCTAGCCTTACTATTTCCCCTCTTTTTCTTTTTGTTAAAGCTTTTGCAAAATATTTAATAACATCTTCATCATCCTCATATTCGTAATCGATATCACTGTCTCTTATAACTCTGAATATTGCACTATCCAACAATTTAGAATTTGGGAATAGATCTTTAAAAAAATATCTAATAATATCTTCAACAAATAAATAGTATTCTTTTTTACCCTCTTGAATAAACACAAGTCTGTTTAATGCTCGCGGAACAATGATTACCGAATTAAACGGTTTATTTGAACCTCCTGCCACTAAACTCAATGAAATACACAGTCCTTCATTTGGAATAAATGGAAATGGATGCACTGGGTCAATTGAAATTGGCGTTAATATAGGCAGTATTTCTTCATTGAAAAGTTTTTTTAGATTTTTTTTCAATCTTATATTTAATTTATTAGGCTTAATATAAATTATTTTTTCTGCATTTAATTCTCTAACAAGCTTTCTAAAAGAAACATCCTGATTCTTAAATATTTTTGCTGATGCATTTTGTGCTGCTTTTAATTGCTGATGTCCAGTCATGCCGTCATGGCTTATTTTGTTTGGATTATTTTCTATTTCATCCAAAAGACTTGGTATTCTTACCATATAAAATTCGTCCAGATTACTTGCAGAAATTGAGAGAAAATTAACTCTTTCGATTAACGGCACTTTATTATCATTAGCCTCATCTAAAACTCTTTGGTTAAAAAGAAGCCATGATAATTCTCTGTTTAAGAACTTATTGTCTGAATTTGTATTTTTTCTTATCATTATTAAAGTGATGAAGCATTTATATCTATTGAGACACGCGAAATCAAGTTGGGATGATCCTAGTTTAAGTGATTATGAGAGACCTCTATCTAATAGAGGAAAAAACAACTGTAACAAAATTGAAACATTTCTTTCACAAAAAAAAATAATACCTGATATTTCCTATGTTTCATCTGCAAGAAGAACTGTCGACACATTTAATTTAGTTCTTGGAAAAACACTAAGGACAAGCTCGAAGGTTGTTTTTAGCAATAAATTATATTTATGTGACGAAATCTACCTTTTTGACTTAATCAAAAACACTGAAAATAATTATTCAAATATTTTAATTGTTAATCATGAACCGACAATTCGAAATTTAACAATTGATTTAAGTGCGCCCTCTCAAGATGAGAAATATTTAAATATTAAAAATAAATTTCCAACAGGAAGTCTTGCAATACTAAATTCTGATTTAAAAGATTGGAGTGAATTAAAATATAATTCATTTAAAGTTACAGATTTTGTTCGACCTAGATTCTTATAGATTATATTGAAGCGGCGTAATCAATTATGCTATTTTGAATTTTTATTAATACATCGTTATCGGAGGATGATTTTATCCAATTATTATTTTTTAATTCTTGAATGAATATTCTTATGTCTAAGGAATCTTTCGTTAAATCATCGCCAACAATATAAACATCAATTTTAATACGGCTGTTTATATCTTTTTCAATTGAAAACCAATCAGTCAATATAAAGTAGTCTTCTTTGCTGGCTTCCAACACCGGCATGAATGACAACTTTGCAAGTGAAGCCTTCCATAGCTTTTCTTTATTATTGATTAAATTATCATTATTGATTGAGAGTGATTTACTTATTTCATCGTTTATCCATTTATTAAGGCTTATCCCCCTTGAGTTAGGATCTGCTGCGTCTTCTCCTCTAATATGGCCAGAGTCTGCCCTTTCTATACTTAATGGAAGTT
The DNA here is from genome assembly GCA_902617525.1 of uncultured Pelagibacteraceae bacterium. Taxonomy (GTDB): domain Bacteria; phylum Pseudomonadota; class Alphaproteobacteria; order Pelagibacterales; family AG-422-B15; genus CACNXQ01. Next base: position 4,521 of record CACMWW010000015.1, read on the forward strand.
GAGCGCAGTTGGTGAGAGCGACTAAAATAAAAATGAAGAAAAAATATGCTTTCATTACTTATTAATATTACAAGATTGTTACATATTTATTAAAATAACCAGAGTGCATTATTTGCACTCTGGTTATCATGATCAATTAACTTGAAAGGATTAAAAAAAGTTAATTAAAAGCCAATTTTGTAGCCAATGAAGAAGTTTTCAACATCCTCATTTGAACCCACGGAAGCAACATGATATTCAAATGAAGCTTTTACGCCTCCACCGAATGACTTTTGCAAGGAAGCAATAGAGCCATCGTCATCAGCCGTTGAGCCAGGATTATCAACATCAAAATATTCATATTGAAATGTTGCACCCAATCCAGGAATCTTTGGTGTTTTAACACCTACTACTGTATAGCTGTCACCGCTGTCTGAATCGTATAGACCATAACCAATCGTGTAACCTGCAAGTTTAGGTGCTTTAATACCAATCATATAGTTTTCATCCCCAGTTCTAGAGTCCGTATTGCCTTCATCGACAATGCCTCCTTTGACTGAAAAACCGGCAATCTTTCCAGATATTGAATAAGCCATTATGTCGTCATAACCAGCCGTTGTTCCAAATCCGATACCCGCTTTAACAGTAAATCCATTTATCTTAGGTGATGTGTAGACAATTTGGTTGTTATCATCAAAACCTGCTGCACCAGTAACGCCGTCACCATCTTCATAATCAGCGCTTAAGCCTTGAGGCAATTTTCTCGAGCTTGCAAATGATGATTTTACAGGGTGGCTATCCATACTATCAACGGGGCCGCCTGAGAGACCATTACCAAAAGAAACTGTGCCCATGTCAGAAATGAATGAAATATCAAAATCACCACCTCCACCAGATTCGTAAGCCATGACACCTTCTATACCCATACCATTGTCTAATGTATCTGTGTAAGTCACGTATGCTGATTCTGTAATTGATATTCTTTCCTGAGACGCGTAAGAATCTCCATCTCCCCACAAGCCATTAAAAGTACCGCCAACAGATACATCTGCTTGCGCACTTGAAAGAGCCATTATACTAGCAAGCGCAGTCGTTGCACTTAAAATTTTATTATTCATAAATTACTCCATTAATTAATTAATAAATGAAGTCATACATGAGATTTCATAAAATTTTAGTTAAGTAAATATTAACAATTATTAAGGTCTATTAAAATTTTGTTACAGCTAAATTAATATTATTTCAATTTTGTTAAGATTATATAACAGTTTATTTTTTTATATGTTTAAACATGTTTTTTTTATTTCAAAATTATTTAAATATAATTTCTTATTATTAATTTTTTATTTAAAATTTATTAAGATGAATACGGTATAAAAAATTTTTTTTCGAAATGTTGTTATTTTGCAACGCGTGATACAGTTTGATGTGACAAAAACAGCTTAGAAACCTCCTGCCAATCAAACTTTTTACTATAATTTATACAATCTGTACGACTCACTTTTCTCGCCTTATCAATTGAATTAATTAAATTATGATCAAGACAATTATGTTTAAAATTATCAAAAACATCAATTGGACCTGGAACAGGATATGCGGCCACAGGAAGTCCACTGGCGAGAGCCTCGATCATGACCATTCCAAACGTATCTGTTTTACTTGGAAATACAAAAATATCTGAAGATGCATAGTACTGGGCCAGTTCACTTCCTTTCTTCACTCCTACAAAAACTGCATCAGTATATTTTTTTTCTAGTTTTTTCTTAGAGGGTCCATCACCTACAAGTAATTTTGTACCTTTTAAATTTAATTTAAGAAAATCCTCTAGCGATTTTTCCTTAGATATTCTTCCTACATATAAATAAATTGGTTTTTCTAATTTGAGATCAATCTTTTTTTTCGGATGAAAGGCTTCAATATCAACACCCCTGGACCATTTAACTGTTCTTTTAATTCCATGTGAATTAAGTTCATCTATAATTGAGTCAGAGGATACCATTACTGCGCTAGAATTTTTGTGAAACCATTTCAAAATTTTATATGTAAAAGATACAGGTATCTTAGCCATCGTGTTTATATATTCAGGAAATTTTGTACAATACGATGTTGTAAACGCATAATTATTCTTTGAACAATAATTCCTAACCGCTAAGCCGATAGGTCCCTCTGTAGCAACGTGTATAAAGTCAGGCTTAAAGTTCTCAATGATCACGCCAATTTTGAACCAATGATTAATCGCAAGTTTTATTTCAGGATAAATAATCAGTGGAATTGTAATAAATTTATCTGGAGTTATGTACCTAACCTCATGTCCTTGACTTGTAAGTTTATCACCAAGTGTTTGATAAGTTCTAACAACACCATTTATTTGAGGTAGCCATGCGTCTGATGCGATGAGTATTTTCAATTAACTTAATACCTTTACGGAGTCCTTATGATTGTTCAAAATTTCATACTTTTCAACGATATCTTTCCAAAAAAGAATTTCCATTGATCCATCAAAATTTTCTATCATAAAGGAGCAACTTTCTACCCAGTCCCCATCATTATAGTAATGAACTCCATTTATTATTCGATGTGAAGCATGATGAATATGTCCGCAAATAACTCCTTTTAGATTTTTCTTTTTTGCATAACCTGCAACTATTTCTTCGTACTTATTAATGTAAGAAACAGCATTTTTTACTTTTAATTTCAGATACTTTGAAAGCGACCAATATTTCAAACCCAATAATAATCTTAATTGATTAAATCTTCTATTTAGCCATAAAGCTAAATCGTATGCGCTAGCGCCAAGATGGGCTAACCAGGGTGCGATATTGATAATTGAGTCAAATTTGTCTCCATGCAGTATAAGATATTCAGATCCATCTACTGTCTTATGTTTGATTTCATTAACTACTCTAATTTCGCCTAGTGTTATTGGCACAAATTTTCTAACAAGCTCATCATGATTTCCTGATACATAAAACACTTTAGTTCCATGTCGTGCTTTTCTTAGAATTTTTTGTATTACATCACTGTGACTTTGTGGCCAGTACCATCTATTTTTAAGTCGCCACCCATCTATAATATCTCCAACTAAGTATAGGTAATCTGATCTGGTATTTTTTAAAAAATCAAGCAACTGTTCAGCTTGACAGCCTTTTGACCCTAAATGAATATCTGAAATAAATATGGAACGATATTTTAAGAGAGGAATAACATTATTTTTTTCGTTGACCATAAATTTGGTAAAAAAGAATCAATAATCATTACATTATCAATAATTTATGAAAGATTTGTTAAGCCATACTTTCTAGAAATCTGTCATAAAATTTTAATATTCTTGTAATTTTTATGACAAAATTAAAAATTACAATTTAAGCTTTGAGTAACTAGACAGAAGACTGAACTTCCTCATTTAATCCTCCACCCTTCCAAATATAAATGGGGAAGTTCTTCTCTTATTTCCATTAAGGTAATTTGTATATTGGGATCATTATAGGAAAAAAGAGGAAAAATCAGGATTTTATAAAAAAAAAGGCCCAAACAAAGTATTTTGAAAGGGCCTTTTTCTTGATTATTCAGTCTTTTTACATAGTAACGCCAATTCGCATGCCTGATCTATTGTACAAAATATTCATCAGTACAAATACGAGTATAGATGCAATCATTGGTACAGGGTTTGCACCGCCGTCAGCTCCCATATAAATTACAATTAATCTAATCGAATTTATAAATGAACCGATAAGCATCATTCTAAAAAAAACAGTCGATTGCTCAATCGGCGCAAGCAAAGTTGCAACAAATGCAATTGCAAAGATTATATATGTCCAACCCAAGTTAGAAATTAACTGCAAATGATTTGCATCTATGTCCCCACTACTAGTACCAAGTCGCTCAATAAACGCAGTAGCCGATTCTGCACCAGTAAACATGAATCCATAAAACAGGAATAATAATGTTAGAAAACAAATTATTACTCTACTTATCGTGTCTTCAACTTTAATCATATATTCCTCCTAAAAATTAGATTGGTTTCTGAAGTAAATAGTCATTAGAACTATAAAATTCAAAATTATAAAAATTGCTAATAGAGGATTCCCGCTATCAGGATTGGTGGCAGTTCCAACCATTAATGCCGCAAGGAACATTGCAGCACCCACAGCACCCATTGAAACAAGAACGCCACTGAAACCCACTCGATACTGGTAAACCAATGAAATTAATATCGCTATATTAATCATAGTTATTCCAAGAACAGCATGCTCTGCTTGAGGACTGCTTTCAAGGTATGGTGTTTGTCTAATGAAACCACCAGGATCAATTACGTAACTGACAATATTGATTACACTTATAAGTATCGCAATGTAGCCCATAATTTGTGATGTTTTGTCTGTAACGCCAAAGGCACTACTAGCCTTATCGTATGTAAAAGGCATTCCTGCTCTTACTCTCGATACAACAAGCAAGGCTAAAAGAATTATCCAGACTACAAGACCTGTAATGTTTTCCTCTCCAGTTTGTGCATTGGACATAATAATCCAAATTACTTGAAGCAGGACAACAGGTATTGCATAAGCAAAGAATCCTCTATCAAGACCTTTAAAACCCATATAAAGGATACCTACATATGCAACAAAGCTAACCGCTCCAAACCAGTTAAGAAAAAAAACTGTTGTTTGGTTATTCTCAAATGTTGGATATCGTTCCATCATGAAATCTGTGTTGAACATCATGACGGCGCCATAAGCAAAAAATATAAGTCCTGCTAGAAACATGCAGCCTTGTATTAATTTATCGTCAGTATTAAACATTTTAATTCCCCTATTTAATTAAAAATCAATTGAGATTATTAAGCTTAAATGCATATTTGAAAATTAAATTATCAATTATAATCATCTAATTTTTATCACTTAATAATTACAAAATGATGTATATTAAGGTCTTAAATTTGCTTAAACTTAAAGTAATTTATTAGAAATTATAAATATGCAGTTGATTCAATTATTAATTGATGGAGTAGCTTCAGGATGCATTTATGGGCTTGTAGCATTAGGCTTTGTACTAATCTACAAAGCAACGGAAACCATTAATTTTGCCCAAGGCGATATCCTTATGCTTGGTGCCTTTGTTGCATACTCACTTATTGGCATTTTAGGCATGGATTACCTCACAGGTTTTGCTCTTACTGTTTTAATAATTGCAGTTTTTGGATTTTTCCTTGATGCCGTTGTAGTAAGGCAGATAATTGGACAGCCTGCGTTTGCAACTGTGATGTTAACTATCGGCTTAGGTTTTATTTTTAGAGGTTTTGCATCAATTTATTGGGGAACTGATATATTTTCATTCAGTACGCCGTTTTCTGGAAAGATAACAGAGTTTAACGGTCTTATAATTTCATACGTCAACCTCTCTATCATTGTTGGAACTGCAGTTTTAATGTCTGTACTTTATTTCTTTTTTACATTTTCAAAAATTGGTGTGGCAATGAGAGCATCTTCAGAAAACCAATTAGCTGCCTATTATATGGGAATACCGGTTAAATTTATTTTTTCATTAATATGGTCAATATCTGCAGGAGTTGCTGCTGTTGCGGGTGTACTTCTCGCACCAATTACTTTGGTTGACACATCAATATCATTGATTGGTTTAAAAGCTTTTGCTGCAGCTGTTCTAGGAGGATTTGGATCAATACCTGGAGCAATTGTTGGAGGCATTATAATAGGTATTGTCGAACAATTATGTGGAACTTACGAAAATTATTTATTTGAGGGTGTAAGAGAAATATCTGCTTACCTCGTTCTTATCTTAACATTGATTATTTATCCAAGAGGATTGTTCTCTGATAAAGCCGAGGTCAAAAAAGTATAATGAGATTTATTTTTAAAACTAAGTATTCACAAGATATAAATATTGCAAAACATAACGGTGATCGTTTTTGGTATTCACTGCTTATTTTAATCATGGTTGCGTTACCACTTGTCTTAGATGATTTTTATTTAGGTGAAATTTCATATATTTGCATTCTATCCATTGCTGGCATTGGTCTCATGATTTTGTCTGGATATACTGGTCTTGCATCATTAGGTCATGCCGCGTTCTTAGGAGTTGGTGCTTATACTCATGCCTTCTTACTGACTAATGGAATACCTTTTTATGCATCAATCCCTATTGTAATAATTGTTTCATTTCTAGTGGGAGCTGCAATTGGAATACCAATCCTACGCTTAACAGGGATGTACTTAGCTATCGCAACATTAGCCTTAGGCTTTATTGCGGAACATGTTTTTATAAAATGGGAACACTTTACTGGCGGTAACAGAGGCTTACCTGTGCCTCAACCAGAATTCTTGGGTATGAGCTTCTATGACAGTGTTTTCTTTTATTATGTCTGCCTTGTCTTTCTTATTGCCGCGATGTTTGCAGCAATCAATATACTTAGATCTCCAACAGGAAGAGCATTTGTTGCTATTCGAGACAGTGAAATAGCAGCACAAAGTTTAGGCGTTAACTTAGGTCTCTATAAAGCTTTATCATTCGCTATTTCTGGTGCTTTTACTGGATTAGCTGGCGCATTACTTGCTCATTACATTGGATACTTAGCTCCTGATATATTTAATATCTTTTTATCTTTAACGTTACTTTTGCTTATCGTTGTTGGTGGAATGGGAAGTTTGCATGGAACAGTATTTGGAGCAATATTCGTTGGCTTCTTACCGCAATTAATTGCCATCTGTCGTGATTATTTACCAAGCTCTATTGGTTCACAACCAGGTCTTGAGCCAATGTTATTTGGATTAATACTTGTATTCTTCATTTTGTACGAACCACTTGGGATTTATGGAAGATGGATGAAAATAAAGTTATTCTTTGAACTGTTTCCTACCTACAAAAGACAAACATTTAAGAAACAAAAAGTATTTACTAAATCGGACCGAGTATAATGAGTTTGTTTGAAGTAAAAAATATCACTGTAGCATTTGGAGGAGTAAAAGCCCTTAATGATGTATCGTTCGGTGTCGACAAAGGTGAAATATTTACAATAATTGGTCCAAACGGAGCAGGTAAATCAACACTCTTCAATGTGATAAGCAGAATCTATGAGCCAAGCAAAGGTGAGATATATTTTGAAAATCAAAACATCTCAAAAACTAAACCTCACAATATATCAAAGCTTGGAATAGCCAGAACATTTCAAAATTTAGAATTATTTGAAAATGCAACCGTTCTACAAAACTTACTCCTTGGACGACATATTTATAAAAGAACAAATATTTTATCTGAAGTATTTTTTACACCTAGTGCCCGCAAGCAAGAACATGAATATAGGCTTAAAGTTGAAGAAGTAATTGACTTTCTAGACCTTCAACATTACCGAGATACACTTATAAACGGCCTTCCCTACGGTGTTCGCAAAAATGTTGAACTTGCAAGAGCTCTTTGCACTGATCCAAAATTACTTCTATTAGATGAACCGTCATCAGGATTAACAAATGAAGAAACAATTGATCTTGGCTTTTGGATAAAAGATATCCAATCTTTATTAGGAATTACCATAATTATGATTGAGCATGACATGAGTTTTGTTAATAAAGTGTCAGATCGGATACTTGCTCTTAATTATGGTAAAATACTTGCATCTGGCCTACCTGAAGAAATCAAAAATAACGCAGATGTTAAGCAAGCCTATATGGGGGAGTAATTATCATTAAGTAATTGATAAAATTGGATAATTTATCATAGGTTTTCCTACATATTTGGATTTTTCAATAATTTCATATGTTTAAACAATTATAAGCGCCTAAAAGGTTGCATACTCCTTAAATTATGAACCTTTTATCGCCGCACTTCTTCGTTTTATATACACACATTGATCACAATTTTTTTCTCCTTTAGGGAAACTACCACTTTCAAGAAGATTTTTTGCGTTAATAATTTCTTCTTCAACCCAATGATCATCACAATCTAATTTTATCGAGTATGATTCAAATTTTAGTGTTTGATCAAACGATTTCTCATATTTTAGGCCATTGAAATATAAAAGATAGGCAGTGTTTGAAACTTTAAAACCATTTTTTCTAAACAACCATTGGTACATTTCTAGTTGCCTTTTATAACCTTTTGGATACTCATATTTGCTCCATGTTTCATTCCAATCAAATATTTTTTTTGAAGTACTTTTTACGTCAGCTACTATTAGTTCTTTTTTAGAATTGATCCATACATCATCGATTGCGCCATAAAAATGATAGCCTTGTGCTTCATTTATGAAGCTTAATCCTCTTCTAAAATTTCTCCAAACATCTATATCTGCATGCTTAAATGGTACTGCTTTAATATTATGTTTTATAAATAATGGGTGTGGCTCTTGTTTTTCTCGGTAATAATCAAATTCAGTTTTGCATAATTCATCAACTGCATTATTGAGTGTAAAAGGTAAGCTGGGAGGACTTACTTTATACTTGTATTGCAAAATAAAACATCTTTTACAACCAATGTATTTTTCTATTCCACTCCTACTAATTTTAATCATTCATCAAAAATATTATTATAATTCACATTAGCTATACATGCTGCTATTTAATTATCATAATGTCTTAAAATTGGCATATTTCAAACAAAAGATTGACACTTGAAAATAATAAGCAAGAAAGATGTTAATTAAATTCATGATAGCAACAATATGTCTTCCACTAATTTCAATGGAGACAGGTGAAATAATAACAGCTACACAATTAGAGCTAATGATTATGGAAAATCTCATGACTAATGAAAATGCTGCAACTGAACAAGAACTAATGACTGATAACTGTTATGAAGTTACAATTGCTGAGAAGTAAATTTTAAAAAGTGCTAAAGGTTAATCTATGCCCTTAACATATCTAAAATATGTTTAATCAAATAAAGCCAAAGATACTTTCACTATACTTTTTACAAAAAATTTAATTTTCAATTAAATGTTTGATTGTTAGGATATTATTATGTCTATGCGGCCTGATAAACTGTGGATCTTATTTGAAGAAAGACCAAAAGAAGAGGTTATACTTAATATACTAAATATATATTCTCAAAAAAATAATTTAGAAATTAAAATTGAAAATAATGGAATAAAAATTGTTCCAATTATTAAAAATAAAACATTTAGATTTCAATATCAATTAAGAGGGTTAAAAATAAACGATATTAAAGAAATCAATTTGTTATTAGTTAGCGGCAATACAAGTTTTGTAGATTTTCTTTTATATGAGAAAGTAGAGATGCCGAAAGATATAGATAATTTAATAGACTGTGTTTTTGGTATTGAAGAAACTAAGACTGATAGCGGTGAATCCCGTAATACCGCAGCGGGACAAAGAGCTACGAAATTTATAATTTTAGATCACTATGCAGAAAAAAATTCATCAAAAACTGAAAAAATAATGCTCTATAACAATACTGAAAAACAAAGAGAAAATGATACAGACTCTGTAAGGTTTATTAAGAGTTGTATGAAAACAATTGGTATAAAATTTATAGGAGATCGTTCTGCATCTTATAAAGTTTTTAAATCTATTAATGAACTGATTGAAGATAAAAACAGTATGAGACAGCCTCCAAAGGGAAATACACCAATTAGAATTACTAAATTATCTAAAAAAATATCAATATCAGGAACACTCTCAAAACCAAAAGAAAAAGGCAATATCGGACATGACCCAAATCAGGGTCAACTTACTATTATTTCAAAATGTCTAAGAAAATTAGGCTGGACAAAAGAGATTGAGTTGACTGATCATTGTGTAAAACAAGAATATGTAAATAATAGTAAGGGCAATAAATTTATCTTTTCCGCTAGTATAATCGATATAAAACTTGAGAATATTTCATTGCCAAAATTAGAAATGCCTCAAAATTACTGGCGATATGAAATGAGAGGAGAAAAAATTGCCACAATACTTTTACATACCGTATGTAATTATCTGAAATTCAAATCTATTTATGAAAACCATGCAGGTGCTGAACGAGGATATTTTTATGACAATAATGAAAATATTGTAACTATAGCAAAGAAACATAATGGCAAAAATATTAATTTACCCGATTATATATTCTTAGATGATGAAAAGAAATGCATCCATATATGTGAAGGCGAAATGTTTCAGAACTATCAAAAAGGGATAGAACAAATTGATGGTTTTGATCTTATAAGTAATCTTTACATAAAAAAATATTATAGAAATTATTCGATAGAAAGATCAATTATATTATCGAATGGAGAGTCGAATAGTTTAAAAGATAAAGTATTATTTCAGTTAAATTCAAATGGCAAAATCTTATATTCAAACAGTCTTCCTAGTAAAATTGCACAATATATAAATGAAAATCATAATTAATGACATTTTATTAAAAGAAGCTCTTGATTATGCAAAACTTTCACGCGCTTATACATCTGATACACACGATTTTCATGAAGGTGGACTAGATGCAAAGCAAAAAAAAATGTTCCAGGGGAAGATCGGAGAAAAAGCAATAAAACAATATTTAATAAATAATAAAATTCAATTCAATGAAGATAAAAGTAGTCATAAAGAAGCAGATAAATATGATTTCATTATTTATGGAAAAAATAGGAAATATTTAGTCGATGTTAAAACAAGGACACAAGATTTTCACACAAGAACTCTTGAAATGGTAAAACAAATGAAAACTAAAAATATCGATATTTATATTTCTGTAAAACTTGAAAAAAAAAGTAATTCAAAATATGAAGTATTAATTATTGGTTGGTGCAGTAAAAAAGATTTTATAAGAAAAAATAGAATAGAAAATAATGGTTATTTAGATAACTACGTCCTTTACGATAACGAATTAAGGAAAATAAATAGTTTATTGAATTATTTATAACTTCTTCCTAAAAATCATAATATATTGGTGAAGCTGATTTGATACAAAACTATATGGATATCCATATGGATATAAGTTAATTGACTCATCTGCCCATATTTTCATTCCTAAATAGTTTAAATTTTTTATTTTATTCATCTCTTCTATAATATCTGCATGCAATAAGTTGGTCATGCCATCTTTTGGCTGAAGATCCTTGATAAATACTACAAAATGCCCCCTATCTTTTAAAAAAGGCATTGATAATTCAATAGATTCAATAAAGATTTTTTTGAATTTATCCCAACTCATATTTCCTAAATCTTTTTTATTTTCAGTAAATGGAGTTGCTGCTGTGGATTTATTAGCTTTAATTGCTTCTCCTGTTTTTTCCCTACTCATCATATCTCCATAAGGAGGATCAATAGCAATTAGAGAAAATAGGTCTTTTTTAAGGTAGTCATATATTATTTTATTATTTTTAAGTATCTGAAGTGAGTCACCTTTTATTGTGACCTGTTCTTCTAGGTTAAGTTCTTTTGAAGCCTTTTTATAAGCATTGATGTACTTAGAACTTAGATCAATACCTAACGCTTTTCTTTTTGCCAGAGAAGCGCCAAGTAAAGTTCCTCCTACACCCATAAAATAGTCAAATACCAACTCATTTTCTTTAGTAAAAAAATTAATTATATCTTGCATTAACTGAGGAGGTTTAGGCGATGGGTGGATTTTCCTGATTTGGTGAGCATATCCATCTTTCCCTGAGGTTGGATATCTTGTATTGATTACTGATCTGAGGAAGAAACTCCATTCGTTTCCAGGCAAATCATTTAAACTATTATTTAAATGAAATTTTTTACCTTCATTATTCATAATAACTTTTTTGGAATTACCA
>CACMWW010000016.1 GCA_902617525.1 uncultured Pelagibacteraceae bacterium
ACAACACATGCACATTGATTTTTTTTATAAGTATCAGGAGTTATACCTAATTTTGCAGAATGATCCCAGCTGACATGTTCACACCAGTTCAAATATACTTTGTTGTTAACATGGCCAAGAATATCAATGTCATCACTGGCAACTTTAAATTCCAAGATATGTGGATTACTATATTTCCAGCTAAGATTGTTTAAATTCAATTTAAATTCCTCTTGGTAATTTAAAACTTATATTTTCTTCACCTGCACCAACTTCTTTAACATTAATTTCAAATGCTTCTCTAAATTTAGAAATAACATCTTGAACAAGTATATCCGGAACAGAGGCTCCTGAAGAAAGGCCTATAGTTTGATGATTTTTATAATTATCAATATTTAAATTATTTGCATTTTCTAATAGCACAGAAAGATCACATCCAGATTTTTTTGCTACTTCAACTAAACGATTTGAATTTGATGAATTTTTTGATCCTACAACAATGAAAGAGTCGCATTCATGAGCATAGTCTTTAATAGCATTCTGCCTATTTGTTGTTGCATAACAAATATCCTCTTTAGGCGATGATTTTATATGAGGAAACTTTTTCTTTAGGGCATCTATAATTTCCTTCGTATCATCAACAGATAGTGTTGTTTGAGTTACATATGCAAGTTTATCTTCATTTTCAAACTTCAAATTTTGAACATCATCTAAATTTTCTATTAACACAATTGCGCCCGCGGGTAATTGACCAAGTGTTCCCTCTACCTCTGGATGATTTTTATGACCAATTAAAATTATTTTGTAATTTAGATTGTAAAATTTTATTGCTTGAACATGAACTTTTGTAACCAATGGACAAGTTGCATCAACTACATATTTATTCATTTGTTTGGCCGTATCTATTATATTTTTTGCTACACCGTGTGCTGAAAAAACCAGTGGTTTATCAATAGGAGCATCGTTAATGTCCTCAATGAATATTGCGCCTTTTGCTTTTAGATCATCAATTACATGCTTGTTATGAACAATTTCATGTTTAACGTAAACGGGAGGTCCAAACTTTTCTAAAACTTCGACTACTGTATCTATTGCTCGTGTAACCCCGGCACAAAAGCCTCTCGGCGAAATAAGTAATATTTGTTTATTTTCTTTTATATTCATTGTCTTATATTACTTTACATATAGATCTAAACTTATGAATTTTGAAGCAATAATAGAAAAATACACGGTCAGTATTTTGGACCACAGAATTAAGACGCTTATTGCTATTTTATTACTAGTTTTGGTTGCAACTGCTGGAGCTCGATTTTTGGAAGCACCATCTGGATATAGAGGTTTTGTTGAGAGTGGCCAGCCAAATTACCAAGATATTCTAAATCTAGAAGAAAAATATGGAATGATAGACACATTGTCATTCGTTATTAAACCAAACAACGGAGATATTTTTCAAAAAGATGTCATTCAATTAATACATGAATTAACGGAAGTGTCTTGGCAAACACCTTTTTCTTCAAGAGTAAGTTCATTAACAAATTTTCAGTATACGACCGTAGATGGTGATGACATTAATATATCTGACTTCATAAGCGATACTGACTTGATGGATGAAAACAGTCTTCAGGAATTGAAATCTTTAGCGCTTCAAGAAAGAACTATAGTAAATTTCATATTGTCTGAAAGTGCTAGAGTATCATTCGTAAATATAAGTCTTGATGTACCTGAAGATACAGGTTTTGAAGATCCGATCGAATTTGCCAATGAGCAAAAAGCGTATTTCAATACCAAATATCCAGATATTTTCGTAACAGTTGCTGGTTCAGCAATGTATTCAAATAACTTTCAAACAACAGCAAGATCAGATGCAACTTCAATGTACCCGGGATTTTTGGCACTTATTATTATTCTGTCATACTTATTATTAAGATCTATTACGGCTTCAGCAATTTCATTAATTGTGATTTTTTTATCTATTCTACCATCAATGGGAATGGCCGGATGGCTTGGTTTTGAAGCACAGCCGCCATTGATTATTGCGCCTATTTTGATTCTTACTATAGCCTTAGCGCATGCCATTCATATTTTGTCTATTGCATTAACAAATATGAATGAAGGAATGGATAAGAAAAAATCAATTGTCGAAAGTATGAAAATTAATTTTACTCCAGTATTTCTTACAAGCTTTACTACTGCAGTTGGAGTGGCGGGAGTCAATTTCGGAAAAATTCCTGCTTTTAGTGAAATGGCAAATACTGTTGTTATCGGATCTACTTTCAGCTTTATTTTATCTGTAACAATACTACCGATAATTTTCATGCTTATGCCCATCAAGACCGATGGAAAATCCTCAGTGGTACTAAATGCTCTGAGTAAATTGGGTGATCTAATTTATAGATTTAAACTTTATATAATTACATTTATAGGGCTTGCCTCCTTATTACTTATTAATCTCATTCCTAACCTCTATTTCGATGATGATTTTGATAGTTATTTTGACAGAGTAGATGACTGGGTTGAGGTAAAAAATATTGTTAATGATGAATTTGGCAGCTCCTTTTTTATATTTGCAAACTTGTCATCAGAAGAAACAGATGGAATAACAAGTCCTGAATATCTGAAAAAAATTGATGAGTTTGCCAGATGGCTTGAAACACAAGATGAAGTTGTTACTGTAACCACTGTTTCAGACATTATTAAAACATTAAATAAAAATATGAATGGAGGAAATAATGAGTTTTATTCAATCCCAGATAATAAACCTCTTAATGCTCAATATCTTCTCATGTATGAATTTTCTGTGCCATATGGAATGGATTTAAAAAATCAAATGACTGCAGACAAATCAGAGTCAAGATTATTGATTAGACTTAATATGGCTACTTCAAAAGAATCCATAGAATTTAATGAAAGAACTGATGAATGGATTAAAAATAATCTTCAAGGATATCAAACGGATGGGGTAGTCGGTATACCTATAATGATGCCATATGTATATCAAGAAAATACAAATGGCTTAATGAGAGGGCTTTTATTCTCATTTTCATTCATCGTAATTGTTATTGGAATTACACTTAGAAGTCTGAAGTTGGGATTGATTAGTATAGTTCCAAATGTTGTGCCGTTTATTCTGTCTTATGGAATACTTGCAATTTTTACAAACATCGTAACTTTTAGTCACACTTTGTCTATTTTAGTATCTTTAGGACTAGTCGTAGATGCAACAATACACTTTCTATCCAAATATAAAAAGGCTGAGTCACTTAATTTAAATGCTTCTGACGCAATTCAGTATTGTTTCAAGTACGTAGGTTTTCCTATTATTGTTGCATCAATATGTTTATTTAGTGGCTTTGCATTCCTACTGCAGTCTAGTTTCCAAACAAATTTTATTTTAGGTGGTATGTGCGCACTCATTATTCTTATCGCGCTAATAATTGATCTATTCTTATTACCTGCATTATTGTTAATATTTAGAAGAAGGAATGTGGTATAATTAAATTATGAATAAATTCTTATTAATCTTATTTTTTGTGATGTTTGTTAATACCAACCTTTTAAGTGAGGATAATTTTGAAAAAGGTTTGAGAATCGCAAAAGAGTCTTATGAAAGTACCCGTGGTTATGTTGATAGTGAGTCTGATCAACTGATGATACTTGTTGATCCAAAAGGAAATGAAGTGATAAGGGAGATTTCAGGAAAAACACTAGAGAACGATGATCCCAATGATGGGGATAAATCTATAATATTTTTTAATAAACCTAAGGATGTTGAAGGAACGGTAATGCTTTCACACACTCATGTAAATGATGATGATGATCAATGGTTGTATTTGCCTGCTTTAGGTAGAGTGAAGAGGATCTCATCTAGTAATAAATCGGGATCTTTTATGGGTAGTGAAATAGCTTTTGAAGACTTCTCTGGGAATGATTATAGAAAGTATGAATGGGAGTTTATTGGAGAGGAAGAATATGAAGGAGAGATTTGCTATAAACTTGTTTCAATACCAAAGTATAAAAATTCTGGTTATACAAAAAGAATTGGTTTTACTGACAAGTTGCTGAGACCAAGAATGATAGAATACTTTGATAGGAAAGGTGAATTGTTGAAAACATTATATTTTGAAGATTATCAACTGTATAATGATAAAATCTGGAATGCTGACACTTTTAGAGTTGTGAATCATCAAAATAAAAATAAAACTATTTACAAGTGGATCAATCGTGAACTTAACGTTGGAATTAATAAAAAAGACTTTGAAAAATCTAGTTTGTTGCGACTAGCAGATTAATAAGTGATTTATATAAAAATTTTAAACTTTGCTTTAATTGTTACTTTTATCTTTTCATTTAATGTAAATGCCCTTGAATACAAACTATATGGACTAGTCCAGCCTGAATTTTCAATATTTACAAATGGTGACGGCAAACATCATCAATCAAAAAATAACTATTCTTTGTTTACCAAAGGTAATTTTATCTCCTATTTGGACGAAAGGGATGCGAAAATAACTATCAGCGCAATTGCTAGGTACGATGAGAAAGATAGTGAAAGACGTTATATTGATTTTCAAAAATTGAAATATGAGCAGTATTATGAAAACTATACTTTTAAAATCGGTAATGAAATAATTTTTTGGGGAGTAAACGAAAGTTTTAACATTATTGATATAATCAATCAATCAAACTTCGCTGAGGATATGACTGGCACTAAAAAGCTTGGCCAACCTTTGCTTTCACTAGCTTATGATAATAATTATGGAACAATTGACCTTTATTTAATGCCTTATTTCATTGAGAGAAAGTTTCCCAGTAAAAATGGTAGACCCAGACTTGCCCTCGAAGTGGATCAAAACTCAATAACTTATGAGTCATCTTCTAAGGAACAAAAGTTAGATTTTGCCCTAAGATATTCAATGGTTTATGACGATTATGATATTGGTATTGCACATTTTCATGGCAATAATCGTGTACCGCAACTAAATATTAATCCTTCAACTCTTAAGTTTAATCCCCACTATACAACTCTCTCACAAACCAGCCTTGACATTCAAGCAACAAAAGGTGCTTGGCTATATAAATTAGAGGCCTTAAGTGCAAAAGATGGGAACGAGAGACATCTAGGTGTTGCAGGAGGCTTTGAATATACTTTTTACGGAATTAGAGATTCTCAAAGTGATCTTGGCCTTGTCATCGAATACTCTTTTGATGATAGAAATAGTTATCCCTTTAATAATGACAGCGTTGCAGCCTTAAGATGGACTAAAAATGATATTAATTCGACATCTCTTTTAGCTGGGATGTTTATCGACATGAGAGGAAATTCAAATAGATTTATTGCTGAATATGAGCAAAGAATTAATAATAATGTAAAATTGTTTATTGATGCTACATTTAATGGAAGCATTGACAGTCAAGACTTTACATATGCTTTTGAGGAGGATTCAGTATTTTCAATTAAGTTAGCAAGGTATTTTTAGACTCGAATTTCTCTGCTATTTATTTTATTGAAAGAATCTTGATCTAAATTTAAATATTTTTTTTCATCACCTGAAGCAAAGTAAATAGGATCTTTAATTTTTGTTGGGTCGTAACCGTCTTTTACTAAATCAGTTTTTTTATACTTGAATGTCCCAGTTTTTTCTATTTCTGGACTTATCCTAATAAATACGGGCACACTATAAGCTGGCAATTGCTCAGTCAGATATTCATAAAGCTGCTCTAATTTAAATTCATCATTTACAACTAAAGAAGCCATTCCGGCTCTGCCGTCTTGATTTGGTACTTCAACTCCATAAACGTTGACTTCATCAATACCTTTATACGCGGAGATGGCTTCACTTACTTCATTGGTTGATACGTTCTCTGATTTCCATCTAAAAGTATCGCCTATACGGTCAACAAAATAGTAATATCCCTGCTTATCTTTTTTAAGTAGGTCCCCAGAAGAGAACCATCGATCACCTTTTTCAAAGACATTCTCGAGAATTTTTTTCTTAGTTGCCTCTTTGTCTGTATAACCTTCAAATTTACCTGTGAACTTATCATCATCAGGTATAAATCCAATCGCCTCACCGGCCTCACCGTCTTCACATTCTATGCAAAACCCATTCTCATCTCTGATCACTACCTCATTTTCTACATCGAATTTAACCACTTTAGTTGGTAATACACTTTTTAAATATGGGGGTATTCTTCCGATTGAACCGAACTTACTATCAACATTTGTTAGTGAAATATTTCCCTCTGAGGCCCCATAAAACTCAACAATCCTATCAATACCAAATCTTTCTTGAACAATCTTCCAAACTTCAGGTCTGAGACCGTTACCATAGATGCCTCTAATTTTATGCTTTGTTTCGTATTCACTTTTCTTTGTAGCAACTAAATAACGAAACAGTTCTCCTATATATGTAATTACTGTTACATCATGTTTAACACAATCTTCCCAAAAACTAGCAGCTGAGAATTTCTTTCTCAATACTAATGTGCCACCAGTACAAAATGTCGAACCAACACCAACAACTCCACCCGTTGCATGATAGAGTGGTAAGACCATGTAAGTTTTATCAGTCGGTTTCATATCAAGTGAAAACATTTGAAGACCACATCCAACTAAAAATTTTTGATGGCTGAAGTTTGCGGCTTTAGGCATGCCTGTAGTTCCACTTGTATAAATATAAAACAGTGATTGACTATTTGATAATTCTTCTCTTAACGAAGATTTGGGTCTTACTTTGCTGTTTTCAATTTGTGAGCCATCTAAAGTTTCATAACCTTGAACGTCATGACCTGCTACGTAAACATCTAAATTACCTTCAATATATTCTTGAGCTGATGCAAGATTTTCCATTAAATCAGAACTTATGATTAGACTTTTACTTTCCGATTTTTTAATGCAGTGTGCTAGCGATTTACTTTTTATGTTATTATTGAGACAAGCAACTGTAACGCCGATCTTCGCAAGCCCGAACCATGTAAATATATATTCAGGTTTATTTTCCATCAAAAGAGATATTACATCTCCCGTCTTATAACCTTTATTAATCGCCCAGTTTGCAATCTGGTTCGCTTCAGCATCCATCTCACGATATGTGTATTTCTTGTCTTCAAACTCGATAGCAATATTGTCAGGAGTTTTATCAACTTGTTCCTCCATAATATCAGCTACAGTTGTATATTTTTTTTTGTCGAAACTTCTTGATCGTCCAACTAATTTTAAAAAAAACTTAAAATAACTAAATTCTCTTGAAACTGCACTTACAACACTCATTTTAAATACCTAATTTATTCAAATATTCCCTAATTTTTTCAGTTATTGGCCCGTTTTTAAAAGAACGGTTATTAATTTTACTAACTGGCCGCAAACCAATGCTATTTGTAAGAAATATTTCACTTACATTGGAAAGATTATTCAATGATATGCTTCTAACTTCAACCTTTTTCTTTTCAATTAATAAACGCCTTACAGTGCCATCTAAGGCACCATCATTGATTGGAGGGGTAAAAATTTTATTTTTTTTAACAAAATAAATATTTGAGCTTGAACAGCAGCAAATTTTGTCACATTCGTTAAGCATTAATGCATCGTCATAGCCATTTTTCTGCGCAATGAGTTTTGATTGGATATTCTCAAAATAATTGTTTGTTTTATTTCTAGATAACAAAGAATTTGAGAGTCTTTTGATTTTTGAAACTTTAAGTTTCACTGGCTTTATGGTTGTATGATTACTGGTCAATTTGGAAATAGTAATAAGAAAATTTGACTTTTGATTGTTTTCAATATCTAACCCTCTTCTCTTTGCATACCCTCTGGTCAATGTATATCTTATTGAAAGTTTGCTATTTAAAAGATTATTTTTTTTTATTAATTTTAAAATTATATTTTGTAAATTCTTCTTTGATAACTTGAAATTAAAATAATTATTTCTTATTGATTTATTAAATCGAGCAAAATGAAAATCAAATAAAATTATTTTGTTTTTATTATATAATAAAGTATCAAAAATACTGTCTCCTAAAAGTAAGCCGCGGTCTTTTATGTTAATGGTTGCTTTTTCTTCATCTATAAATTTATTATTGAGATAAACTTTCATTATATTTGTTTGTTCTTAGACATAAACTTATTCAATGATTTTTTATTAATCTGTAATAGATTCTCAACTTTTTTATTCAATTCATGATATTCATTTAAAGGTTTTGAGTCTGCTACGATCCCTCCCCCAGAATTTAGAAATACTTTTTCATTATTGACAGTAATGGTTCTGATTGGGATATTAAAATCTGCATAACCACTTAATGAGATGAAACCTATAGCTCCACAATAAACCCCTCTTTTGAAAGTTTCTAATTCTGAAATAATTTGCATTGCTCTTACTTTTGGTGCCCCAGTTACGGATCCTCCAGGCATACAGTGTTTTATAACATCAAATATATTCATACCTTTAGATAACGTACCCTCAATATCAGAAACAAGATGGTGAACATTGTTATAGGTTTCTAGTTCAGCCAAACGAGAAACTTTTACCGTTCCAGGTTTACAGACTTCAGAAATGTCATTTCTCAAAACGTCAACAATCATTAAATTTTCAGCATTATCCTTCTTACTTGAAGATAATTGTTCTTTTAATTTTGCATCTTCGAATTCACTCTCACCCCTTTCAATTGTACCTTTTATTGGCGAAACCATAATTTTGTTATTCTCTAATTTTAGAAATCTTTCAGGTGAATAAGAAAATATATTAAAATCCTCACTTCTAATTAAGCATGAAAAAGGTGTCTCTGTATTTTTTCGATAATGCAAATAGTACCGAACGACATCATAGTCCTTTGGAATCTTAGATAAAAAACGTTGAGTGAAGTTAGCTTGGAATATGTCACCATTTTTTATGTAATTTAGTATTTTATTAATTTTTGAAATATATTTTCTTTTATCAAAATCTTTTTTCCACTGAAAACCAAGTAGTTTGTTAATTGGATTATTTATCCGCGGCACCGAGTACAAGTTTTTTGCATTTTGTAATCGAATTTGATGTGATAACTCAATTTTAAATTCTTTATCTAAATTAATTGAAAAAAGATAAGCTCTTTTCAATTTGTTATCGAAAGCAATCACTATATCGAAGAGACCAAAAAATAAATTTGGCAATATTTTTTCTAATGGATTTGCACTTTCAATCTTTTCCTTTGCAAGGCCTGCTTCATAAGAAACATAGCCTGCTAAACCACACTGAAACTTTGGTAATGATTTAATTTTTTTTGATTTAAAACTTGATATTAATTTATTTATTCTTGCAAATTTTTTTGAATTTAAATAATTTTTGCTTGCATTGAACTTTATGGTGTAGATAGGATCAAATGCAATATAGGAATACCGATTATTTTCAGATATCGTTTTATTTGCACTATCTAAAAAAATTAAATTTCTTTTATCTTGAAATCTTATTAATACTTCTTCCGGATTAATGTAATCAAGTTTATTTATCTTTATCTTTTTTTTTCTCATATAAAATACTGGTAGGGATATCCGGAGTCGAACCGGAACGCCCGAAGGCACCAGATTTTGAGTCTGGCGCGTCTACCAATTCCGCCATATCCCCATTCTTAAAGACTTATTATACTTTACTTATATTCGTCATAAAGGCTTAGTAGAATTATGTATGCAAATATATATATTAGCAATGGTATGTTAATCTCAATTTATCATAACTTAAAAGCCTATTTTGTCTCACTTGGTGAGCGTTTTATAAAAACTAAGTTCGCTTATCCGTTTATCTTTTTGATGGGATTAATTGAAGCAATTATTTTTCCATTCCCTCAAGAAATATTCATGGTTCCAATGATGGCATTAGACAAAAAGAAAATATTTAAAATTGCTGGACTCTCAGTTCTTGGCTCAATCACTGGAGCGATAATTGCATATTTTATTGGTGTATACTTCTTCAATAGTGTGGGAAATTTTATTCTTCAGAATTTAAATTTGGTTGAGTCATTTAACTCATTTGTTAATGACATAGATAATTATGGTTTCCTTTACGTTTTCATAGGTGGTTTTACTCCTATTCCTTTTAAAATTGTTACACTGACAAGTGGTTTTTTAGGTATTAATTTTTTTATTTTCTTAGTTGCAAGTGTGGTCTCAAGATCAGTGAGATTTTTTCTTATAGGCTATTTAATCTATCGATTTGGAAGCATTGCACTTGAATCATTTGAAAAAAGAATAAATTTATATTCATTTATTCTTATAACTTTAGTGATTTTAGGCATTTTATATATTACATACTAGAATTATGAGTCTTATTAACATCAACTTTATTATCTCAGCATTAGTAATAATTGCAGTATTCGTACTGCAATACGTATTTAATATGGCTCCTTGTGACATGTGTCTCGTTGAAAGGTATCCTTACTATTTATTAATTATAATAGGTCTGGCATCAATTATTTTTAAATTTGAAAAAAGAGCAACAATTAAAAGGATCGCAAACTATGCTTCAATTCTGATTTTACTATTTGGATTTTTGTATACCTTAAGACATGTATTGGTCGAAAGAGGCTTGGTTAATTTAAATTCAGGATGTACCTCTAATTTGTCTGATTTATCTGACAAGTCTAAACTTTTAGAAAGTCTTAATCAAACTCCATTGATTAGATGTGACGAACCTACTTATTTATTTAATTTTATTTCGGTAGCTGAGTCAAACTTGATTATGACATTTTTACTATTATCTATAACTTTGTATTTTGTATTTTTGAAAAATGAACGTTAAAGAAAAAATTTTAAAAAAGATTATTAGAGTTGATCAGGCAGGTGAGCTTGGTGCTCAGCAAATATATCAGGGCCAGAAAATGATATTCAAACTTCAAAAAAATAAGAAAGATTTTGACCAAATATCGAAAATGGCTAAAGATGAAGAGGAACATTTAGATTTTTTTGACAATATTGCCAAAGAAAAAAAGATCAGACCCACAAAACTGAAAGGCCTATTTGGTATTGGTGCTTACGCAATGGGTGTAGGTACTGCCCTCATGGGCCCCAAAGCAGCCTATGTGTGCACTGAAGCAGTTGAAGAAATTATTGAAAAACATTATCAAAAACAAATTGATCAACTAGAGGGAGTGGACGAAGAATTAAGAAAAAAATTAGTAAAATTTCGCGATGATGAAGTTGAACATAAAAATACCGCTATTGATGAAGGGTCGCGAGAAGCCTTTGGTTATTCTGTTTTAAGAAAAACAATCAATGAAACAACAAAAGCTGCTATTTTTTTGGCTGAGAGAATTTAATTATCTTTCTAGTTGAATATCCCAATATAAGAAATCCATCCAGCTTTCATGCAAAAAGTTAGGAGGAAAAGATCGGCCACATTTATCTAAATCAGCCATTGTAGGTACTTTTGGAATATTGAGAGGCTTCATACCCGAGTTTTTCAAAAGTTTTCCTCCCTTTTTTACGTTACAACTTGAACATGCTGTTACAATATTTTCCCAAGTTGTTTCACCGCCATGTGATCTAGGTATAAGATGATCAAATGTTAAATCTTTCTTTGAACCACAATATTGACAACTAAACTTATCACGCAAAAAAACGTTAAATCTTGAGAATATTGGATTTCTATTTGGCTTGATGTACGTTTTTAGACTAATAACGCTTGGCAAATACATTTGAAAACTTGGACTCCTAATTTCTCTTTCATAATTGGATACAATATTTACTCTTCCAAGAACAACGGCTTTAACACTGTCTTGCCAGCACCACAAAGACAGAGGATAATGACTAAGAGGCCTGAAATCCGAATTTAGTACCAAAGCTGGACATTTTTCTAAAGGAACTGCGATACTCATTAGTAATTAATATATGCAATTGTATAAAAATTTCAAAAAATTTTTTTATTTGAAAATTTTTCTACTAAGAATTTAATTGCTATGTCTAAGCCGTCTTGAGCAATCGAATGCTGAGTGTTCGGGGAAATATGAGCTTTAACATCTAAACTTAATTCTGATAACTTTTTTTCAGCTTCAATAGTTTCTTGATAAGGAACCATAGGGTCCATATCTCCATGAATTAGGTAAATTGGAGGTTTAGACTTTAATTCATTTTTAAGAAGTTCTGGAGCAATTAACCTTCCTGAAAAGCCAACAATTGCTCTCATTGAATTTTCTCTTCTAAGGCCGACATGTAAACTCATCATTGTGCCTTGACTGAAACCTACGAGCGCCAAATTATCATCACTTAACTCATAATTCTTAAGTTGTTCATCAATAAAACCATTAAGTGTATCAGCTGCATTTAATACACCTTTCCAAATAGTTGCAGGGTCACCTGATTGAAAATCAAACCATTGATATCCCATTGGGTTTAATCCACATTTTTCTGGTGCGTTAGGTGATAAAAAAACCGCATCGGGCATTTGAGGCTGAATATAATTAGCAAGGCCAATCAGATCGTTGCCATCTGCGCCGTATCCGTGACAAAATATTACTAGTTTTGAAGGTTTTGAAGAGTCTTGGGGTTCTAAAACTGGTCCACTTAAGATTGGCATTAAGATACTTTTCTTTCAACTATGCTCACAATGTCACTCATTATATCTTTCAGCTGATAATCCTTTGGAGTATAAACTGCTTGAACTCCATTTTTAATTAAGATCTTTTCATCTTCTGTTGGAATTATACCTCCTACAATTACCGGGATATCGTCTACTTTATTTTTTTTCATTTCATTCATAATTTCCTCGACAAGCTGCACATGAGAACCGGATAGAATAGAAAGTCCGATGATGTGTACATCTTCTTCAACAGATGATTTTACTATTTGTTCTGGTGTTAATCTAATTCCTTCGTACAAAACATCCATTCCACAATCACTCGCACTTACAGCAATTTGTTCTGCTCCACTAGAATGCCCGTCAAGACCAGGTTTGCCTACAAGAAATTTTATTCTTCTTCCCATCTTATCTGACAATGACTCAACTCTTTTACGTATTGGGCTGTAATCGTCATTATTGGATGGTTGAATGTTAGTTATACCAGTCGGTGCTTTGAACTCACCAAAAACATCCCGAAGTACTTGAGACCATTCACCTGTTGTTACACCTGCTTTTGCAGCTGTAATAGAAGCTTCCATTATGTTATCTCCAGATTTTGCCGCTTCGCTTAATTGATTTAAAGCGCTATCAACCTGTTTTTGATCTCTGTTTTGTCTCCAATCAATAACTGATTTTACTTGTTCATTTTCAATTTTTGGATCAATTGTCTCTATGCCTCCATCATTTGATACAAGAGGTGACTCTTCGGTCTCAACAAACTCATTAACTCCAACAACGATTTGCTCTTTATCATTAATTCTTTTAAGCCTTTCTTTTTGAGAATTGACCAATTCCTGTTTTAAGTAACCACTTTCAACTGCAGCTACTGCACCACCAATTGATTGAATGTGATTAAATTCTTTCATCGCAGTCTCTTTAAGATTTCTAACCTTTTCATCAATCACTTCTGAGCCATTGAATATATCGTCAAAATGTAGAAGATCTGTTTCATACGCAACAATTTGTTGCAATCTTAAGGACCATTGTTGATCCCATGGTCTTGGCAATCCCATTGCTTCATTCCAAGCTGGTAACTGAACTGCTCTTGCTCTTGCATCCTTTGAGAGAACGACGCCTAGCATTTCAATTAATATTCTATATACGTTGTTCTCAGGTTGTTGCTCAGTTAATCCAAGACTGTTTACTTGCATACCATACCTAAATCTTCTGTTTTTAGGATCCTTAACACTATATCTCTCTTTTGTAATTTCATTCCACAAAGATACAAATGCTCTCATTTTACACATCTCAGTAATAAATCTGATTCCAGAATTAACGAAGAAGCTTATGCGACCTACTACATTTTCAAATTCTTCCTCGGATAACACATTTGAGGTTTTAACTTTATCGAGATACGCTACTGCAATTGAAAG
The DNA here is from genome assembly GCA_902617525.1 of uncultured Pelagibacteraceae bacterium. Lineage (GTDB taxonomy): Bacteria > Pseudomonadota > Alphaproteobacteria > Pelagibacterales > AG-422-B15 > CACNXQ01. The sequence goes on from CACMWW010000016.1 coordinate 13,934, forward strand.
ACCAAAAGCTAATTCCTGCTCAGGAGTCGCGCCCACTTCAACTAAATGGTAAGGACATACATTGATTGGATTCCAATTTGGCATTTCTTTAAAAGTAAACGTAATCACGTCAGATATTATTTTTAAACTTGGATCAGGTGGAAGAATATATGTTCCTCTTGAGAGATATTCTTTTAAAACATCGTTTTGAGTTGTTCCCCGTAATTTATTTCTGTCTATGCCCTGTTCATCTGCAACGGCTACATATAAACTAAGCAACCATGCAGCTGTAGCATTAATGGTCATTGATGTATTCATTTTATCTAATGGAATTTGATTAAAAAGCGATCTCATATCGCCAATATGACAGATTGGAACGCCAACTTTGCCAACCTCCCCTTTAGCAAGAATGTGATCACTGTCATACCCAGTTTGAGTAGGTAAATCGAACGCTACTGAGATACCTGTTTGACCCTTTGATAGGTTCTTAAGATAGAGTTCATTTGACTTTTTGGCAGACGAATGTCCTGCATAAGTTCTTATGAGCCAAGGTTTATCCATTGTTTTTCAACGTTTTTTTTTGGTTTTATTAAATCCTTTTGTTTAAAATGTATATACTAATCTAGCTAAAATGGCTATAAACCTAGAAAAAAGAAACATTAGTTTTATATAATCTACACTACAGGAGCTGATTTATGACCACTGAAGAAAAAGATATTTATGCAATAGGTGAAATTCCACCTCTTGGTTTTGTCCCTAAGAAAATGCACGCATGGGTAATCAGAAGAGATCGTCATGGAAACCCAATGCAATCATTTAAAGAAGAAGAATTTGATGTTCCTGAAGTTGGATCCAATGACGTTTTGATATTCGTAATGGCCGCGGGCGTAAACTACAACGGTGTTTGGGCTGGTCTTGGAAAACCTGTATCTACGCTTGATATGACTAAAAAAGATTATCACATCGCCGGTTCTGATTGTTCTGGGATAGTTTGGAAAGTTGGTTCTGGTGTAAAAAAATGGAAAGTGGGCGACGAGGTAATCATTCATGGTATGCAGTGGGATCATGAGGATGCTGAGGTTAATGGTGGTGAACCAATGATATCAAAAACAAATAAGGTCTTTGGTTACGAAACAGCAGATGGAACCTTTGCTCAATTCACAGCTGTTCAAGCGCACCAAGTTTTACGTAAGCCACCAAATTTATCTTGGGAAGAAAGTGGCTGCTATATGTTAACTCTTGCAACTGCTTATAGAATGCTATTTGGCCACGCTCCAAATGAATTAAAGCCAGGTGAGTTTGTTTTAATATGGGGCGCATCGGGTGGTCTTGGAAGCATGGCAGTACAACTTGCAAAAATTGTTGGTGCTAAACCAATTGGTATTGTTTCTGATAACTCTAAAATTGATTATGTAAAAGATCTTGGAGCTGTAGGTGTTCTAAACAGAAAAGATTTTGATTGTTGGGGTGAACATCCTGATATTGATGACGCTGAAACATATGCAAACTATATGAAAGAAGTTAGAAAATTTGGAAAGGCCCTATGGGAATTTACAGGCAAGGGTAATAATGTTGACATGGTATTTGAGCATCCGGGCGAAACTACCGTTCCTGTTTCATGTTTTGTAGTAAAACCAGGAGGAATGGTTGTTATTTGTGCTGGTACCACAGGATATAATCTCACATTAGATGCTAGATATCTATGGATGCAAAGTAAAAGACTTCAGGGTTCACACTTTGGAAATTCAAAGCAAGCGAATGCAGCGAATGAACTTGTTATTGACGGTACATTAGATCCTTGTATGTCAGAGCTTTTTGCATGGAACAATATTCCTGATGCTCATGAAAAGATGCTTAACAATGAACATAAAGGTGGAAATATGGCTGTCCTTGTTGGCGCTGCAAAAGAAGGACAAAAATCTCTAAACTAGAAAGTTAAATATGCACGAACTAATTTCTAAATGTCAAAAATCCCTTATTACTGTCGATAAGTATTACGATGCTGCCCTGCAACATGTAAGAGGTGAGTTAATTGTTAATGGAAAATTATCTCGTGATAATCTAGATAGGGAACAACATGCTGCACATGGC
>CACMWW010000017.1 GCA_902617525.1 uncultured Pelagibacteraceae bacterium
TTGGTCAGAAAGTTAATATCAAATTAATTGATGAAACTTCCCTTGCTGGCTCAGTGAGTTATATAAGTAAAAGTGCTAATCCGAGTACGCGAACATACAAAATTGAGGCTACTGTTGATAATAAAAACGGAAATATTCGTGAGGGACTTTCAGCTGACATGTTAGTTCCATTAAGAGAAGTTTTGGCACACCTCATTCCGTCTTATCTAATATCACTCAATGATGAGGGTGAATTAGGTGTAAAAATATTAAAAGATGGAGAGGTAAAATTCTCAAATATTCAAATTGTAGAAGATACTATTGAGGGTCTTTGGGTAACGGGACTGCCTAAAAAAGCCACAGTAATTACAGTTGGTCAAGAATATGTTATCAACGGTCAAATAGTAAACGCTGAAATTGTTAATTAAATTTGATGATAGATTTTTTAGTAGATAGAAAGCGAACTGCTATAGCCTTACTTATAGTGCTTATATTTGCTGGAATATTTGGTCGTATTAATATTCCAATCGAAAATGAACCAGAGATTGTTATACCGGTTGTTTATGTAGGAGTAGGTTTAACTGGTATATCACCACAAGATTCAGAGAGGCTTCTTTTAAAACCAATCGAGGAAGAAGTAAGGGCTATTGAAGGCATTGATAAGCTTCAAGGATTTGCATTTGAAAACTATGCAGCTGCCATTATTCAATTTGAGGCAGCTGAAACAATGAAAAAATCATTAGATAAAGTAAGAGATGCTATCAATGATGCTAAAGTAAAATTTCCTGATGATGCAAAAGAACCTGTTGTAAGCGAAGTATCGTTTGAAGACCAGCCAACTGTTATAGTATCAATTGACTCACCCACTGCGTCTGAAAGGTACATGCTGAATCTGGCTCAAGAAATAAAAAAAGAAATTGAACTTATTCCCTCTATTTTTGAAGCTGAGCTATTAGGCGCAAGGGAAGAGCAATTGGAAGCTACACTCAATAGATCGCAAATAGAAAACTATAATATTTCATTTGCTGAAATTATTACCTCAGTATCAAATAATAACCAAGTTGTTACTGCAGGTGAAATACAGACTGGTCAAGGCCAATTTGCTGTAAATGTACCTGGATTATTCGAGACAGCTAGGGATGTATACGAGCTACCCATTCGCTCGACCAACAACAGCACTGTTAATTTAGCCGATATCTCAACTATAAAAAGAAATTTCAAAGACAGAGAGAGTTACACTAAAGTAAATGGAGAGCCTGGAATTTCTCTATTAATAAAAAAAGGTAGAGGAAGAAATGTAATTGATACAATAAATGAAGTTGATGAAGTTGTTCAAGGCTTTAAATCTAAAGTGCCGAATGATGTAAACTTTACTTACGTCATGGACTCCAGAGAAATAATGGAAGACAACGTAAATTCATTACAAGGTAATATTTTACTCGCTACAATATTTGTGATCATAGTAACAATGCTTGCACTGGGTATTAGATCTTCATTAATTGTTGGCTCTGGTATACCCGTATCAATACTGATTGCTCTGTTTGTTTTGTATGTGCTTGGCTATGATTATAATTTTATGGTTATTTTTGGTATCTTAGTTGCTCTTGGTATGCTAATTGACGGCTCTCTCGTTGTTGTAGAGCTTGCAGATAGAAAGATGCTTGAAGGCTTTGATAAACAAAAAGCATATATCTATTCAGCGAAACGAATGTTTTGGCCAATTGTTGCATCAGCAGCAACAACCCTTGCAGTTTTCATACCTCTTTTTTTCTGGCCAGGCGTTAGTGGACAATTTATGCGAATGCTGCCTGTAACAATTTTTGTTGTTTTATTTATTGCGCTTATTTTCAGTTTAATGTTTGTGCCTGTGATTGGAAGTGTATTTGGCAAGCCTTCTAATGCCTCTGCTAATTCATTTAAAAAACTTGGTTCCGATCAAAATTTTAATCTTAAAGATATTAGTGGCTACATAGGGGTCTATGTATCTATACTTGATAAACTATTGAAAAGACCAGTCCTGACACTTTTATCAGTTTTTATTATACTATTTACAATTATTTCAAGTTTCTTTTCCTTTGGAAAAGGAATGATATATTTCTCAACTGGTGATCCTTATTTTGGAGAAATAAAAATATATGCTCGAGGAAACCTTTCTATCGATGAAGTAAATAAGCTTACAAGTGATGTTGAGCTTATTGTTAATGAACACTCTGGTATAAAAAATTACTTTCTTCAAACTGGCCAATTCAGTAATGTTGGTGGACCTGGAGGCGGTAATTCAGAAGATTTAATTGCGACGGCGTATTTTGAATTTGTTGATCGAAATCAAAGAAAAAACGGACATGAAATTATTTCTGAATTAAGAGAGCGATTTGATCAGATAAAAGGAATTAAAATTGAAGTTTCTGAACAAACGGGTGGTCCACCTGTTGGAAAAGATATTCAAATAAGAATAACGGGCCCATCCAGTTCAAGTATTCTTAATGTTACAAAAGATGTTAGAAAATATATAGATGAAAATGTAAATGGTCTCGTCGGAATAGAAGATACATTGCCAGTTCCTTTGGTCGATTGGGAGCTTATTATTGATAAACCGAAAGCCGCTCAATTTGGCGCAGATATATTTACTATAGGAAAAGCTGTTAGCCTAGTAACTAATGGAATAATGATTGGAAAATATAGACCTGACGACGTCGATGATGAACTTGAGATTTTTGTCAGATACGCAGATAAAGAACGATCAATTGATCAACTTGATAATATAATGATTGAAACAAGGTCAGGACAAATTCCGATTAGCAATTTTGTTGAAAAAAAACCTAAAAAGAATGTCAGCTTCATTCGAAGATATGACACACGTAATGCAATGTACATTAAAGCAAACGTTGATGAAGGTCTAATTGCGGCCGATAAAGTAAATGAGATTCAAAAATGGACAGATGATCAAAATTACCCTTCATACATTGATATTGCCTTTGGTGGTGAAAATGAAGAGCAAACAGAGTCGATGAAGTTTGTGACACAAGCATTTATTATTTCAATTCTTATTATGGCTGCATTATTAGTTACACAATTCAACAGCTTTTACCAAAGTTTCATTATCTTAACTGCCGTGATAATGAGTACAGCAGGTGTATTTTTTGGGCTATTGGTATTCAATCAACCTTTCTCAGCCATAATGCATGGTGTGGGAGTTGTATCCTTAGCTGGAATAGTTGTTAATAACAACATTATCTTGATTGATGCATTTAATTTCGTAAAAGAAAAAGATAATGATAATTTATTTAACAGCATTTTAAAAGCCTGCGCACAGAGATTAAGGCCAATTTTTCTAACAACAATAACAACCATGCTTGGCTTAATCCCACTTGCAATGAATTATAGTATTGACCCTATATTAAGAACGATTGAATATGACTCAAATGTAAGTGGTTTTTGGACGCCCCTTGCCCAATGCATTGTTTATGGTTTGTCTTTCTCAGCGTTTCTAACATTAATCGTAACGCCATGCCTTCTAATTCTTCCCTCGCACATAAGATCTTATTTTAAGAAAGCCCAACCTGAAACTGTTAACGCATAACGTATGTTAAGAAATATATTATCAACCATACTGCTCAGAAAAAAGACGATCTCTACCCTTCTTTTAATGATTATTCTTTTAGGAACAATCTCATACGCAACCTTTCCTAAAGAAGAAATGCCTGAAATTGATTTAAAAACTGTCGCAGTGATAATTAATTATGACGGCATGTCTTCTAATGAAATTGAAAAATTAATAACAGAGCCTTTAGAGCGTAAGTTAATGAATTTAAAAGACATCAAAGAAATAATTTCAATTTCTAAAGATAACATAGCTTCATTTATGATTGCTTTTAATTTAGATACTGAAAATGAAAACCTTGCAAAGCTTGTGAGAAATACTATTACAGATGCTAGTGATATACTTCCACGTGAAATGGAGATTATAGAAGTAAAAGAATATGACTCATCTATGTTCTCGAGAATCTATATTGGGTTATCTGGTAATGTGCCTTATGAGGTCTTACAAAATGCAGCAAACTCATATAAAGATGCGTTGGAATTGATTGATAATGTAACAGAGGTTGAAATTAAAGGCGAGCGGGAGGAAATAATAAAAATAACTCTCAACCCTTCATTATTGCAAAAGTATGGCTTAAATATATCTGATGTTTATTATGCTCTTAAAGCATATAATAATATAATTCCAGCAGGTGTATTATCTGATCAAAACGCAGATTTTTCGGTAAAAATTCCTGGTCTTTATGAAAATTACAGGGAAATTAGCAATCTTCCACTAAATGCTAAAAATAATTTTGCATTAACCTTATCCGATGTTGCAGACATCAAGAGAGCTTACGATAAGAAAAAGAATACAGTCATAGTAAATGGAAATGCCGCTTTAAGTTTAGAGGTATCTAGGAAGTCAGGTACTAATATTTTAGACACATATATTGATGTAAAAAAAGTATTAGCTGAAAACGAAGGAAAGTTTCATCCTCTTATTAAGGCTGTTATTGTAGATGATGAGTCTACAGAAATAGAGAAAAGAATTGAGTCATCTGAAAATACAGTAATCACGGCAGTAATACTTGTAATGATCATTGTAATTGCTGCATTAGGAATAAGAAGTGGCTTGATTGTAGGTTTGTCAATTCCGACCACTTATCTTTTTTCAATATTGATACTGGACTCGATGGGAATGACATATAACTTAATGACTGTTTTCGGACTGATATTGGCAGTAGGATTACTTGTTGATGGCCCCATCGTTATAACTGAATACGCTAGGGCAGAACAAGAACGGGGCATTCGAAGAAGGGACTCATACATAAACTCTTCATATAATATGTTCTGGCCAATTATTGCTTCGGCGTTAACGACGATTGCGGCATTTTTTCCTCTCCTATTTTGGCCAGACACACTGGGACAATGGTTAAGAGTAATCCCTCTTACAGTAATTGTTGTTTTATCCACCTCGCTAGTAGTCACATTGATATTCCTACCCGCGGTAGGGTCGATGATTGAGCGTAAAACAGCTCAAATGAAAGAGGAAAATAAAAGAAGAGATAATAAATTTATTGAAATATATGAGAACACTCTAGCTCAAGCAATACAAAGACCTGTATTGGTTTTATTTTTAACTTTACTTACTTTTACAAGTGTAATTTTACTTTACAGCAAATTTAATAGTGGTGTCATTTTTTTTCCTAACGATAAAGCTACAACAGCCAGAGTGGAAGTAATGGCTAGGGGCAATCTTTCTCCTAATGAAACTGGAGATTATATTAAAGAAGTGAGTGAAGTAATAGATGCAAATCCGTATGTTAAAAACTACGTAGCAAATACAATGAATAGAAATAGGATTTGGTTATTTGATGACTCTCCCACAGATATTATTGGAAGAATTTGGTTAGAACTGCTTCCTCCTGACCAAAGACCGGATAGTGATATTGTATTACCAAATATTCAAAAGGAACTGGATAAGCTTAATGGCTATGAAGCGAGAATAAAAGGAAATACGTATAGTTCTTCCATCGTAGGACCAAAAGACATAGAAATCGAGGTAACTGCGGAAGATAAAAGACTAATTAATCAAGCTGCAATTATTGTTAGAGACAAACTTAAGAATATTCCTGGAATTGAAGATGCCGAAATAAAATACCCAGTTACAGGTATTGAGTGGTTATATGAAATAGATAGAAGTAAAACAGGAAAATATGATGTATCTATCCAATCCATAGGCTCAATAATAAATTTAGCAACAACAGGAACTAAAATAGGAACAATAAGACCAACAGACAGCGATAAAGAATTAGATATTAAGCTTTTTTTACCAGATGACTTGAGAACTCTTGATCAAGTTGAAAATATTTATATCAATACCAGTAGAGGTCAGTTGCCAGTATCTGAATTTGTAAGTCAAAAGCCTAAAAATAAAATCTTTTCAATTGGTAAGAAAAATGCTGAAAGAGTTTTAATGGTTGATGCGAATACTAGCTCAGGTTTTAATACTGCCGAACACATTGAAACTATAAAAAACTGGCTCAAAATAGCTAATCTACCAATTGAAGTAAATGTTAAACTTGTGGGAGAAGCAGAAGACTCCAGAGGGTCACTTATCTTTGTAATTTCAGCTTTTAGTATTGCATTATTACTAATGTTTATAATACTTATTTCGTTATTTAATAATTTTTATCACACGTTTTTAATTTTATTTTCAATTGCGTTATCAACAACTGGCATATTTGTAGGACTTATTGTCTTACAAATGCCATTTAGTGGTGTTATGACGGGCCTTGGTATAGTTGCTTGCACAGGTATTGTTGTAAATAACAATATTATTCTAATCGATAGTTATAGAAAAATCAGAAAGAATGAAGATAACAAAATGAAGGCAATCATTCAGTCAGCTAAGAGTAGAATAAGGCCCATATTTCTTACAACAATTACCACAGTATTTGGATTGCTCCCTTCAGCATTACAAATAAGTGTAGATGTTTTTGAACGAGAAATATCATATAAAAGTCCTGAAACTTATTTTGTGCAGCCTTTAGCATGGGCTATTGTTTTTGGCCTTTCTTTTGCAACTATAGCTACATTATTTGTTACTCCTTCCCTACTTGCATTGCCTGAAAAATTAAAGTCAATGATTTCAAGAAAAAATAGAATCAATTCTTCGTCAGTTCTAAGAGAAGAAGCTATTTAATATGAAGTCAATTGCAGTGTATTGCAGTTCATCTAATAAAGTCGATGACATTTATAAAGAAGAGGCTGAAAAAGTTGGAAATCTATTAGCCAAAAAAGGAATAAGGCTGGTTTATGGTGGAGGTAATATGGGGCTAATGGGAGTACTATCGAATAGTGCCATTAATTCCGGAGGTGACGTATATGGAGTAATTACAAATCATTTAATTGAAATTGAAAAAAGAAATGACAGCCTTAATAATATAAAAATTGTTGAAACTATGCATGAAAGGAAAATAGAAATGTATAACAACGCAGATGCATTTCTAATATTTCCTGGTGGCATTGGGACTTTGGAAGAGTTTTTTGAAATCTATTCATGGAAACAGCTCAGACTTCATAAAAAACCCATCTTTATTTATAACTTTAATGATTTTTGGAGAGATCTTTTTACTCTTTTAGAAAATATAATAAAGAAGGATTTTGCTGGAGAAAATATGAAAGAAGCATATAAGGTAATCAATAATTATAGTGATCTCACAAAAGAATTAGAAATTAATGTCAAAAATTAAAGTAAAAACCCCACTTGTCGAAATTGATGGCGATGAAATGACAAGAATTATATGGCAGTTTATAAAAGATAAACTAATACTACCTTACCTTGATATTGATTTAGAATATTATGACCTGGGTGTTGAAAATAGAGATAAAACAAACGACCAGGTTACAGTGGACTCCGCAAATGCTATAAAAAAATATGGTGTAGGAGTTAAATGTGCAACTATCACACCAGATGAAGATAGGGTAAAGGAATTTAAGTTAAAAGAAATGTGGCGTTCTCCAAACGGAACAATAAGAAATATCCTTGGCGGTACAGTTTTTAGAGAACCAATAGTATGCGAGAATGTTCCAAGACTTGTACCCGGTTGGACTGATCCAATTGTAGTTGGGCGACACGCATTTGGCGATCAATATAGAGCAACGGATTTTAAAGTTCCTGGTAAAGGAAAATTAAGTATCAAGTGGACGCCTGATGACCCCAACCAAGAACCGATTGAAAAGGAGGTTTATGAATTTCAATCAAGTGGTGTTGCGATGGCAATGTACAATACCGATGAGTCAATACGTGATTTTGCTAGATCTTGTATGAATTACGCTCTTATGAGAGAATGGCCAGTCTATTTATCGACAAAAAATACTATTCTTAAAAAATATGATGGAAGATTTAAAGATTTATTTCAGGAAATTTATGATAAAGAATTTGCTGATCAATTCAAATCTTTGGAGCTTGATTATGAACATAGATTAATTGATGACATGGTGGCATCTGCGTTAAAATGGAATGGTAAATTTGTTTGGGCATGTAAAAATTATGACGGCGATGTTCAATCGGATACTGTCGCTCAAGGTTTTGGTTCTCTTGGATTAATGACGAGTGTGTTGATGACACCTGATGGAAAAACAATTGAGGCTGAAGCTGCTCACGGAACTGTAACGAGGCATTATAGGCTTCATCAAGAAGGAAAACAAACGTCGACAAATCCTATAGCGTCAATTTTTGCGTGGTCAAGAGGTCTAAAATACAGAGGGAAACTTGATGATGATGATGAACTAATTCAGTTTGCTGATACTCTTGAGAAAGTCTGTGTAAAAACAGTTGAACGTGGATCAATGACAAAGGATTTGGCACTCCTTATGCCTCATGAGCAAGATTGGCACAGTACTGAAGACTTTCTTGAAATAATTGAACGAAATTTAGATAAAGCGCTTAATCCAACTTATCAGTAATAAATTTAAGTATTTTATTTTTTTGGTCAGATTCATCAATCAAATCTCCACCAGACTGAGCAAAATCTTTTCTGCCACCTCCTCCTTTTCCGTTAGAAATTGAAGAAGCGTACAAAGCAATATCATCTGCACCTATGACCTTTGTGAGGTTGTCTGTTACACCAACTAGGTAGCTGATTTTATTGTCTTTTTTTGAACCTAGAACAATAATACCACCATTTTTGAATTTTCTTTTGGCATTATCAATTACAGGTCTTAACGCAGAGCTTTTAGAATTTTCACAAAAGATAATGATGGTGTTTTTATTATTTGAAATTTCGTCATTAACTTCTTTAATTAAATTATTTACTTCCTCTTTTGATTTTGATTTATCTTTTTCGGAAATTAATTTCTTTTCTTCTATTTTCTTATTCTCTGCATCTTTATTCATTTGGTAAACTTTTAGGTCTTCACCGCGCAGAGCTTCTATCCTTCTAACTCCTGAAGCAACCGAAGATTCATTAACTATTTTTAATTTCCCAATTTGACTTGTGTTCTCAACATGTGTGCCGCCACATAATTCAGTGCTGAAAGTTTTATTTCTCATCTTTCCTATTTTTAACACTCTTACCTCATCAGAATATTTCTCTCCAAACAGAGCAAGTGCTCCAGCATTTACAGCGTCATCTGGTGTCATAATTTGAGTTTCAACATCTGATCCTTCCTCAATAACTGTATTCGAAATCTGCTCTATTTTAGATATCTCACTTTCTGAAAGAGATTTATGGTGACTAAAATCAAATCTTAATTTGTCAAACGAAACTAGAGAGCCTTTCTGGGTCACATGATCTCCCAAAACTTCTCTTAACGCTTGATGTAAAATATGTGTCGCAGAATGATAAGTCTTACATGAGCTTCTTCTAGCTGAATTAATTGACAAATGTACACCTGTACCTTTGTTGATATCTCCTTTAATTACTTTACCGTGATGCACAAATAGGTTTCCTTTTTTTTGTGTGTCTGTAACTTCAAATTCGAAATTATCAGCTTGTATTGTTCCTGTATCACCAATTTGTCCACCAGACTCAGCATAAAATACCGTTTGATTGAGTATTAGTGATCCGTTGTCACCGCTATGTAAACTATCAACTAAAACACCTTTTTTTATTATAGAAATAATACTTCCTTCTGTTTTTTCAGATGTGTAGCCCAAAAACTCTGTAGGGGATAAACTTTTATTTAACTCAAACCAAATTTTATCGGTAGCTGTGCCACCAGATCCAGTCCAATTACTTCTTGCTTTTTCTTTTTGATCTTCTAGACATTTTCTAAAATCATCAATATCAACATCAATTTTCTTATTTCTCAAAATATCTTGCGTTAAATCAATTGGGAAGCCATATGTGTCATACAGCTTAAAAGCTGACTGCCCAGTTAAAATGGTTTTTCCATTCAAATTATCGATCATTGTATCAAGTTGCTTAATTCCTCTGGACAATAAATCTCTGAACCTTTGTTCTTCATATTTCAATGTTTCTTTTATTAGAGACTCTGCTCTTTCAAGCTCAGGATAGGACATTTTCATATTTGAAATTAGTGTTGGTGCAAGTTTGTGCATCAGTAAGTCATCGCAATTCAGAATGTGCACGTGTCTCATTGCTCTTCGCATAATTCTCCTTAAAACATAACCTCTGCCTTCATTGGATGGAAGGACACCGTCAGCAATTAAAAAACATGAAGATCTGAGATGATCAGCTATAACTCTATGGCTTGATATTAAATTTTCGTTATCATTTTTAGTCAATTCTTTAGAGTGATTAATAATTTCTAATATACTATCAACTTGATAATTATCATTAGTGCCTTGCATAACTGCGGCTATTCTCTCAATGCCCATACCTGTATCTATTGAGGGTCGAGGTAAATCAATACGATTTTCTGAATCGACTTGCTCATACTGCATAAAAACGAGATTCCATATTTCTACAAATCGATCACCCGTTTCATCGGCTTCACTAGGTGGTTTACCAATATAATTTTCACCATGATCATAAAATATTTCCGAGCAAGGCCCACATGGCCCTGTTTCTCCCATTGACCAGAAATTATCTTTTGTAGAAATTCTTATTATTTTATCATCACTGAAACCGGTAATCTTCTTCCAAGCATTGTAAGCCTGCTCATCATCGTGATAAATAGTTACACAAAGCTTATCTTTATTTATTCCTAGTTCAGAAGTGATAAATCTCCATGCGTAATCTATCGCATCATCTTTAAAATAATCTCCAAATGAGAAATTACCCAACATTTCAAAAAAAGTGTGATGCCTTAAAGTATAGCCTACATTTTCTAAATCATTATGTTTTCCCCCTGCCCTAATGCATTTCTGAGCCGTTACAGCACGGTTGAAATCTGTTTTCTCTAATCCTGTGAATACATTTTTAAATTGAACCATTCCTGAATTAGCGAACATCAGAGTAGGATCATTTTGAGGCACAAGGGGACTTGAATGAACATGTTTATGTCCATTTTTAACAAAGTAAGATATGAATGATTCCCTTAGACTATTAATCTTCATAGTTAAGGTATAACATTGAGATGACTAAAACGCAAAAAGACGCTTCAAGCGCCTTTTTGCTATGATCAATTTATATGAATTTCTTATTCTTCTGGAGTATCTTCGACTTCTTCGTTTTCTCCAATTTGCTCAGGTATTTCCTCAGATTGTCCTCTAATTATTGATTCAATTTCATTAGCTACTGCAGGATTATCCTTTAAAAAGATCTTGGAGTTTTCTCGTCCCTGGCCAATCTTATTTCCTTTATAAGAAAACCATGCCCCAGACTTTTCGATGGCGCCTACTTTTACACCCAAATCAATAAGCTCACCTAATTTTGAAATTCCCTCACCGTACATAATGTCAAACTCTACTACGCGGAACGGCGGGGCAACTTTATTTTTTACAACCTTTACTCTTGTTTGGTTTCCAATAATTTCGTCTTTATCTTTTATTGCTCCTATCCTTCTGATATCTAATCTGCATGATGAGTAAAACTTCAAAGCATTACCACCAGCTGTTGTTTCAGGGCTACCAAACATCACGCCAATTTTCATTCTAATTTGGTTGATGAATATTACCATACAATTAGATTTAGAAACGGAGCCTGTAAGTTTTCTTAATGCTTGACTCATTAATCTTGCTTGAAGACCCATGTGCGCATCTCCCATTTCACCCTCAATTTCTGCTTTAGGGGTTAATGCTGCAACAGAGTCGACAACTAGAACTGATATTGCTTTCGATCTAACAAGTGAATCGGTTATTTCAAGAGCTTGCTCACCTGTATCTGGCTGCGAAATGATAAGTTCATCAATGTTTACGCCAAGTTTTTTTGCGTAAGCAGGATCCAATGCGTGCTCAGCATCAATAAATGCACAATTCTCACCCTTTTTCTGCGCTTCGGCAATGACATGTAACGCAAGAGTTGTTTTACCCGATGATTCTGGTCCATAAATTTCTACTATTCTACCTTTTGGCAGTCCACCTATGCCTAAAGCTACATCTAAAGATAACGATCCAGTTGAAATGGCCTCAACATCCATAACGGTCCTTTGGCCAAGTTTCATAATTGAGCCTTTTCCGTAAGTTTGCTCAATTTGCGACATTGCTACGTCTAGAGCTTTTGCTTTTTCTGAGTTATCCATCTTTTTATCGTCTACCACTTTTAAATTTGCTTTTGTCATGTGCTTTCTCCGAACTTAGTTTTAATATATGTTCCATTTGTACACATT
>CACMWW010000018.1 GCA_902617525.1 uncultured Pelagibacteraceae bacterium
ACTTAGTTTCTCTATAAAATATCAAAACTCTTCCATTAGAAGACCAAGAAGGAGCCTCTTGATACCAATTTTCAGTTAAAAGTCTCTCCCCAGTTCCATCTGTTCTCATAACTCCAATAAAATATTGTCCCTGAAAATTTTTTGTAAAAGCAATAAGATCACCTCTTGGTGACCATACAGGTGTAGCATAATTGCCTGTTCCTTTAGAAATTCTTTTTTGGTTTCTGCCATTACTATCCATTACATAAATTTGTTGCGATCCTCCTCTATCAGAGTTGAATGTAATTCTTTTTCCATCTGGAGAATAGCTTGGTGATGTATCAATTGCGGGGCTGTCTGTTAGCCTTTCAACTACTCTGGAAACTAAATCCATTACATATATGTCAGAATTACCTTCTCTAGCTAAACTCATGATGATCTTATTTCCATCTGGAGAAAAACGTGGTGCGAATGTCATACCAGGAAAGTCTCCTACCACTTCTTGAATACCTGTTTGGATGTTTAATAAATATACTCGCGGAAGATTTTTAAAATAAGACAAATAAGTAATCTCTTGTCTTACTGGATTAAATCTTGGTGTCAAAACAAGTTCTTTACCTGTAGTCAAAAATTTATGATTTGCTCCGTCCTGGTCCATTATCGCAAGTTTCTTAATGCGTTTATTTTTTGGTCCTTCTTCAGCAACATAAACTATTCTAGTATCGAAGTAACCCTGCTCGCCAGTCAGGCGCTCATAAATCTTATCTGCAATCATGTGGCTAATTCTTCTCCAATTTTCTAGTGTCGTAATTAAGACGAGTCCCTCGATTTCTTTTTCTGCTAATGTATCCCAGAGTCTAAACTCTACTCGAAGCCTGTCATTTTCAATTGATAATTCACCCGTTAATAACCCTTGAGCTTTTATCAATCTCCAATCTGCAAAACGTGGATTTAAATGCATCGCTCTATTTTTTTGGATAAATGCATTCTGATCTACTGATAAAAATAATCCACTTCTCTCTAAGTCGTCAGCTATGACCTTGCGGATGCTTGATGGTATATTTTGATCTTTAAGAATATCGCTTTCGTCATGAAAAAACTCTGTTATAGCAATTGGAAGAGGCTCAATATTTCCCTCTGTAATATCAATTTCAATTATTGCATAAGAAGCACTGCTGTAAATCAACATAAAAAGGGTTAGGAGTATTTTCTTAATCATTTTCTCTATCTTAGTATATCTCTTGGGTCAAAATTCAACTGTAAAGTCTTCCAGCTTTCATACCTATCAATGTCTGGAACTTTTATTGGTTCACAAATTCTTACAGCTCTCAAAGCACTTTCAGCAAGAACTTTATAACTAACTTGATCTGGCTTATTCATTCTCTTATGGTCAACAACTTCTGGTGGTTTCAGAAGAGAACCATCTATATTCAAAAATATTTTAATACCTACTATCAGAGTTTCATCAAACTGTAGACCAATAGGAACAGACCAGCATTGTAAAAACTGCGCTCTAATTGCGTCTTCCTCTGAGAGAGTAAGTCGTTTGTCGAGACTGGGTGTTGAGTCTAACGCTTCATAATCTTTTTCTATAATTTCTTCTGGATTATCCATTTTTGTATCTTTTTGTTTATCGATTAACTCAGCTAATTTAAGAGGATCAAATTTGTCTTTTTTCTTTACTTCAGGTTTTCGTACAGGCATGTTTTGTATCATTTTTTCTTCTAATTTTGTCTTTTCAATTTTTTCTTCATCGCTCGGATCTTTTACTTTTTCGTTGGATTTCTCATCTTTAGGTTTACTAATTGGCTGGTTTAATTTTGTTTCTTCCTTCTTTTTTACAATTGGTTCTTTCTGTTCTTCAATTTTTTTACTAATTTGTGGGACATTTGTTTTTTCTGCAATTTCTATTAATTCAACTTGTATAACCGGCGGCATTTCCAAATCATTATTATTAAATAATGGCAAAGATAAGACCGTGAATAAAAGTATAAAAACGTGTAGAAATATCGACCCTAAAACAGAAACTCTCATATATAAATAGCTTTAATTATTTACTTAATGGCTTAGTAATCAAAGCAACTTTAGTAAAACCAGAACCAGATAGCTCACCTAAAACCATCATTATCTGTCCATAATCAATTGCTTCATCTCCTCTAACATAAATTTTTGTATCAAGCCTATTTTCTGTTATTGCTTTCATTTTTGGAACTAGTTCGGAAATTCCTATCTCGGTCTCTTGAATAAATATATTACCGCTCGCATCAATTGTTACCTCAAGTGGTTCATTGTCAGATTGTAAAGTATCAGCATTTGTTTCAGGTAAATCAACCTGAACTCCTACTGTTAACAAAGGAGCGGTTACCATAAAAATGATTAATAAAACCAACATTACATCAACAAATGGTGTTACGTTAATTTCACTGAATGGTTTTGATCGAGTGTTACGTGTCACAATTTAAAAATTTCTATTTCGTACTCAAGCCTCTTGAGAAAATGACATTAAAATGTTCTTTAAATCGATACATTCTTGCATTTTCATCATTCACCTGACTAGTAAATATATTGTAGGCTATAACAGCTGGTATTGCTGCTAATAAACCTAGAGCTGTTGCGAATAATGCTTCAGCTATTCCAGGAGCAACTACTGCAAGGGAGGTATTTCTTGAAATAGCAATAGATTGAAAAGAATTCATTATACCCCAGACCGTTCCAAATAATCCAATAAATGGAGTTGTAGCGCCTATCGTTGCCAAATAACTAAAGTATTCAGATAGCTTCTCATTTTGAAAATCTATTGCTGCCTCCATAACACGATTTAATCTATCAATTAAACTATCTATTTTTTTTGTAGTTTCCTGATTAGACTTTTCAATCTCGTCAACTGCTTCATTGAAAACATACTTAATTGGACTTTCTGGTAATTCTCTCGTACTACTAGTGATTTCTTTTATTGATCTTCCCGACCAAAATTCCTCCTCGAATTGCTTACTGATTTCTTTTAAAGAACGAAATAAACGAATTTTATGAATTATGATTGTCCATGAGAAAATAGAAGAAGCAAATAGAATTAGAATCACTAACTTTACGACAATATCTGCTCTAAAAAAAAGTGAAATTAATGTGAACTCATCGTTTACTTGGCTAACACTTACTAAATCTTCATTTTCCATAATTTTTCAATTATTATTAAATATTGTCTTAATTAGGGCAAATCCTAAAGTCCTTTTTTATTATTAATTAATATTCGATAAAGTTCTATAAAGTCATCAAGTTTTAAAACACAAAGCGAGTCCCCTGTTGCCTCTCGATTTCTTCTAGTTATAACAACCGGCATTGAGTCTGATTTAGATGTTTCAATATTATCGCAAACTTGTCTCATTGATTCATGAATTTTGAACTTTTCAGTTCTTTTAGCTTCAACGTATATATGAGGAGTATTTTTTAAATCACTGCCTCCAGAAGATTTGATAGCGCCACCACCTGACAAAGGCATACGTTGAACTTTATCTTCTCCGTTAAAAATTTTTTCATTGAAGTACTTCGCAAGCTCTCTCTCGTACCCATCACCTTTTCTTTTTGGAGAACTACCTGGCATAAAGCGAATCAGAATTACTTAATAGTTTAAGATTAATTCATATAAATTTTTTTTGAAAGTGAATAAATTAAGCAAACTTCGCTAATTCTTCGTCTGATGCCTCAAAATTTGAAAAGACTTGTTGAACATCCTCATCACTATCAAGTTCATTGAGCAAGTTAATAAGGGATTTAAGTTTATCACCCTCAATAGCCACATACGTAACAGGTTTCCATTGGAAACCTGATGATATAGGCTCACCAAATTTATTATCTAAATAATTATATAAATTTGATAGAGTTTCAGGTGAAGATACTGCTTCATAAGTATCTTCTTCAATAAAACAATCTTCAGCACCACCCTCAATTGAAAAGTTGAAAAAATCTTCTTCGCTTGTCACATCTTTTTTATAACGCACAAAACCATAATGATTAAATGCATGGGAGACTGAACCAGTTTCACCCATTGAACCTCCAAATTTTTGAAATGCGGATCTTACATTTGAGGCTGTTCTATTTCGATTATCCGTAAGTGCCTCGACAATTATCGACGTTCCGTTTGGGCCAAATCCTTCGTACCTCATTTGATCATAGTTAACAGTATCTTTATCCAAAGATTTTTTTATCGCTCTATCAATATTTTCCTTTGGGAAACTTGAGGCTTTTGCTAATTGTATAGCTGATCTTAATCTCGCATTTTGATCAGGATCAGGTGCACCCAACTTAGCTGCTACCGTAATTTCCTTTGAAAGTTTAGAAAATAAACTGGCTCTCTTTTTATCTTGTGCACCTTTGCGGTACATAATATTTTTGAATTTAGAGTGGCCTGCCATTTAATAACCGATTTTTCCTCCAATACGGATTGAACTAATACTTTTAGCTAAATAGTTTTCAGTGTTTGACTCTATAATAACTCCACATAATGTTCCTTCGCCATCGGCGGGTGATGTCTTTGATTTACCAGTATCTTGTGAAGCAAATTTTCTTACAAACTCCTCTTTTTTTGAACCAATAACTGAATCATAGTCGCCACACATTCCAGCGTCAGTTTGAAAAGCTGTTCCATGTTCCATAATTGTTGCATCTGCAGTTGGAACGTGAGTATGAGTTCCAACAACTGCTGTTACTCTTCCATCAAGATGGTGTCCCATTGCCATTTTTTCACTTGTAGCTTCTGCGTGAAAATCAACAAATATAAATGATAGATCATCTGTTTTTAAATTTTTAAGAACTTCTTCAATTTTAAAAAATGCATTATCGCACGACCTCATAAATAGATTTCCCATTAAATTTATTACCGCAATTTTTTGTCCGTTTTCATGCACATAAGTATTTACACCCAAACCTGGGGAGCCTTCAGCGAAATTATAAGGCTTTAAAAGTTTATCATCTTTGTCGATATAATTATTTATCTCTTTTTGATCCCATAAATGATTTCCAGTTGTGATTACATCAACTCCATAAGAGTATAATTCTTTGCATATTGTCTCTGTAATGCCATAACCACCAGCGGAATTTTCCCCATTAGCAATTACAAAATCAATATTATTACTTTTTATTGCATCTGGTAGATGATCTCTCAGAGCATGTCTTCCAGATCGACCCATTACATCACCTAAAAATAGAATTCTCATTAAACTTTATATAAATGTTTTTCAGTTAAAATCCAATCAAGTCTTTCATCATGATCTTCAACGGGAATCTCTTCTACTTCTTGAAATGAATATGCAATTCCTATTTTTTTTACATCACCGATACCATTCTTTGATAAATACTTATCATAATAACCACCTCCATATCCCAGCCTAAAGCCACTTTTGGAATAACCTAATAATGGTATAAAAATAATTTTTGGAAAAATAACTTCACATTTGTTTTTAGGTTCTAAAATAGAAAATTTATTTCTAATTAGTTCAGTGTCTTTTTGATATATGAAGAAATTTATTTCTTTAGTTTTAAAATCTATAACTGGTAAAGCTAAATTTATTTCTCTTTCAAATAAATATTGGTTTAATTTTTTTGTATCTAATTCATCTCTGAAGCTTATATAAGTTCCAATATATTCATTTTCTATTTCTTCTATAAGGGGCTTAATGTTATTAAGTATATTACTCAGAAAATCTATTGATGGACCAAGTTCTGAGCGTCGGTTAATTAAAAACTTTCTTAATGCTTCTTTTTCTCTCAGTTGCACACTTTTCGTCATGTATAAAATGAAATCTAATTTTTAAAATTAGTTTACAAGAGACAAGCGTGATAATAAATCTGTTAATCTATCGTTGCTAATGTCTATGTATTCTTGACTCTCTTTTTTCTGGTCAGTCAATTCTTTATCTTTTGAACCAATGTTTGCTTCAAGGGAATTTATTTTTTCAATATTTGTTTCTAGTTTTTTATTTAGCTCATGTATTTCATCTGCTATTAACAGTGAAGCCATTACCATTAATCTAGTTTCACCAATTTTTCCAAATCTCTTGGTTAATTCTCTCACTTTATAGTCAATTTTTGAGCTTAAATGTTTAAGATGGTTTTCTTCACCCGAATCACAGACAATTGCGTAATCTTGATCATTAATATTTACAATTATTTCAGGCATTGCTTAAGAATCTAATATATCTTTTATGGTATAAATGTTTTCATCGAGTTGAGAAGAAATATTGCCTGCAATATTTTTAAGTTCCATAAAATCTGACTTAAGAATCTTAATTTCATTCTCTAGATGAGAGTTATTTTCTTGTAATTTTTGATTTTGTGCTTCCAATTCTGAAGCTCTTTGAGCCTTTTTTGTTAATTTATCGATTTCCTCACTAAGTTTATCAATTGCACCATTAAATTTAACTTTTGAATCTTGATAACTTGACATTAAAACCCCTTGAAACTTTAATCGAGTTTAACTGTCTTTTTTGTTCTCAGTCAACTTATAATATAGCAAATAAACAAATTATTTTTTTGTTAATAATTTGCTAAAATTTAAGACTCTTTATAGATAATTGCTTATATTAAGCTCAAAATTCAATTTATTGATAATATGCCTAACAAAAAAGATCAGTCTGCAGTTACTCATGATGATTTAGCTAACGCAATAAGGTTTCTTTCAATCGATGCGGTCGAAAAAGCAAAAAGTGGTCACCCAGGTTTACCAATGGGCATGGCGGATGTAGCAACTATTCTTTTTACGAAGTTTTTAAAATACAATCCTAATGTTCCAAGTTGGCATGATAGAGATAGGTTCGTACTATCTGCTGGTCATGGATCAATGCTTTTATACTCACTACTCTATCTAACCGGTCATAAAGATATGACTATTCAAGAGATAAAGAAATTTAGACAGCTTGGCAGTAAATGTGCAGGTCATCCAGAGTATGGGCACGCTAAAGGAATAGAAACGACAACTGGCCCGCTTGGACAAGGTATAGGCAATGCAGTTGGAATGGCGTTAGCAGAAGAAATACTAAGAAGCCAATTTGGTGAAAAAATTATAAATCATTTCACTTACGTTATTGCAAGTGATGGAGATCTAATGGAGGGGATTTCTCATGAAGTCGCATCTTTTGCAGGACATCTAAAACTAAATAAATTAATTGTTTTTTTTGATGATAATGGAATTTCAATAGATGGGCCTGTTAAACTAGCAAACTCAGAAAATACGGCTGAAAGATTTAAAGCCTATGGATGGAATACAATTAAAATAAATGGTCACAAACCTAAAGAAATAATACAGTCAATTAAGAAAGCTCAAAAATCTAAGAAACCTACATTAATTTCTTGTAAAACTAAAATTGGTTTTGGCTCTCCAAACAAACAAGGAAAATCATCAGTTCATGGTTCACCGCTTGGTGAGGATGAAGTAAAACTTACTAGAACTAAACTGAATTGGCCACACAAACCATTTACAGTTCCAAAAAATATACTTGAGGAGTGGAAAAATCTTAGTAAAAAATCAATAGATAAATATAAGGCTTGGAAATTGAATTATGAAAAACTTCCAAAAAGCAAAAAGGCTCATTACATAAGAAGAATCGAAGGAAAGCTTCCATTAAAATTAATTCAAAACTTTAATCAGTTTAAGAAGAAATATATTAAGAAACCGCTCGATGTTGCCACACGACAAGCATCAGAAATGGTAATAAATACAATTTCATCATCACTACCTGAATTGGTTGGAGGCTCAGCAGACTTGACAGGCTCTAACAATACCAAAGGTAGTAAAATGGAAGTTATTAATTCTACAAATTACAATGGCAATTATATTTACTATGGAATACGAGAGCACGGTATGGCTTCTATCATGAATGGGTTGTCACTCCATAAAGGAATTATTCCATTTGGTGGAACCTTTTTAATTTTTTTAGATTATTGTAAACCATCTCTTCGTCTTGCAGCTTTAATGAAACAGAGAGCTATATATATATTAACACATGACTCAATCGGTCTTGGTGAAGATGGCCCAACGCATCAACCAATTGAACAGCTTGCATCATTAAGAGCAACACCAAATGTAAAAGTCTTTAGACCTGCTGATTTAATTGAAACTGCGGAAGCATGGGAATTAGCGCTTTCAAATTCAAAGGGGCCAAGTGTAATTGCGCTTACAAGGCAAAAACTTCCAATGATAAGAAAAAAGTATCATGCAAAAAATATTAGTGCTCAAGGAGCTTACGAATTAAAAAGTAATTCAAAAAAACCTAATATTTCTATTTTCGCGTCTGGCTCTGAAGTTGAAATTGCACTGCAATTAATGACTATGCTTGAAAAAAAGAAAAAGTTAGTAAGAGTCATTTCAGTACCGTGTATGGAACAGTTTAAAATCCAAAGTAAAACGTATCAAACAATAATTAGAGGAAACTCTGCAATTAATGTCTCGATTGAGGCGGGAACTAATTTTGGGTGGAGCCAAGTATGCCCTGAAAATACAATAAACATCGGTATGAAAGATTTTGGAGCAAGTGCTCCTTATCAAAAGCTCTACGATTTTTATGGGATCACCGCAAAAAAAATATTCAAATTAATAAGTAATAAAATATAGGAGATACTAAATATGGCTGTAAATGTTGCAATTAGTGGATTTGGAAGAATTGGAAGGTTGGTTTTAAGATCAATCATTGAGAGTAAAAGAAAAGATATTAATGTCGTGGCTATAAACGATTTAGCCCCAATAGAAACAAACGCATTTTTACTTGCAAATGATACTGTTCACGGCCCTCTTAATGAAAAAGTATCGTTCAAACGCAATAAAATGATCGTTGGCAGAAAAAATATTACAGTATTGAGTCAGAGAGATCCTCAAAAACTTCCTTGGAAAAGAATGAAAATTGACGTCGCTCTTGAATGCACTGGATTATTTACTTCAAAAGATAAGGCGGCAATGCATATTAAGGCCGGCGCAAAAAAGGTTTTAGTCTCAGCTCCATGTACAAATGCTGATAAAACCATTGTATATGGAGTGAATGAAGATGAGATAACAAAAGAAGACCTAGTTGTGTCTAATGCGTCTTGCACGACAAATTGTTTAGCTCCTGTTGCAAAAGTTTTACACGATAAATTCAAAATTGTGCATGGATATATGACAACTATACACGCCTTTACTGGTGACCAAAGTGTTCTGGATACATTTCACACAGACTTAAGAAGAGCTCGAGCTGCATCATTGTCAATGATACCTACATCTACAGGAGCTGCAAAAGCAGTAGGACTCGTTATGCCTGAGCTTTCTGGCAAGTTAGATGGAACTGCAATTAGAGTACCAACACCTAATGTTTCATTAATCGACTTTAAATTTGTTTCTAAAAAAAGAATGACAGTCGATAGTATTAATAAGGCTATGTCGGCTGCAGCAAAATCAAATAAGCTAAATGGAGTCCTAGATGTAAATTCTAAACCATTGGTTTCATCTGATTTTAATCATAATCCTGCCTCATCAAATTTTGATTTAACTCAAACACAAGTAATTGATGGAAAGTTTGGAAGAGTTTTAAGTTGGTATGATAATGAATGGGGCTTTTCAAATCGAATGTGTGATACTGCAGTTGCGATGAAAAGATCTAGATAGAATGTTAAATGTTAAAGCTCTAAAAACATTTGATCAGAAAAATAAAACCGTACTTATTCGCTTTGACCTAAATATTCCGCTCAATAAAGAAGCCTCTACAATAAGCGATCGGATTACAAGAATTAAAAATCCAATACAAAACCTTCTTAATAAGAATAATAAAGTTGTTATTCTGTCTCATCTAGGAAGACCAAAAGGAAAAAGAAGTGATGAGCTTTCACTAAATCAAATAATCAGCTCATTAGAAAACGTATTGCAAAAAAAAGTAATATTTCTTGCAAATTGTATAGGCGATGAGATTGAAAAAAAAATAAATTCTTTAAGCCAGGATTCAATTATTCTTCTTGAAAATTGCCGTTTTCATGAAGGCGAAGAGCAAAATGATAAATTTTTTGCATCCGAGCTATCAAAATTAGCAGACGTTTATATTAATGATGCTTTTGCATGCTCTCATAGAGCTCACGCCTCAATTGAAGCAATCACAAACTTCATACCATCTTATTGTGGAGAATTATTGCATGAAGAAATATTAAACTTAAATGATGTAGTTAATAACCCTAAAACTCCTGCATTAACTATCATTGGTGGCTCAAAAATCTCTACAAAAATTACAGTTATAAAAAATCTACTGCAAAAAATGGACTCAATTGTCATTGCTGGTGGGATGGCTAATAATTTTCTTAAATATTTTGGAAATGATGTAAAAAATTCATTGATTGAAAATGATGTAGATCACCTCGTAAAAGAAATTATTAATTTTGCAAATGAGCAAAAATGTAAACTAATTTTACCTTTAGATGTCGTTACAGCTGAGAAAGTATCTGAAACTACAGAAATAAACGAATGTGCAGTTGATGCTGTAAAAGATAATCAAATGATTTTAGATATTGGGAAACAAACTATCGAGTTGATTAAGAATGAAATTTCAAATTGTGAAACAGTATTTTGGAATGGACCAGTGGGTGTCTTTGAAACTAAACCATTTCATAAAGGCACATTCGAGATCGCTCAATTCATTGCTGAAATTACTGATAAAAATAGTCTTCGATCTTTTGCTGGGGGCGGTGATACAATTTCCGCGCTGGATATGGCGACTGTTAAAGATAAATTTTCTTATGTTTCTACTGGCGGAGGAGCTCTACTTGAGCTAATAGAAGGTAAGAAATTGCCAGGTTTAGTTGCCTTAGGAGCTTTATAAAAAGGAGAAGAAAATGATACCAAAGACTTTAGAAGAGATAGCAAATTACATTGTCAGTGATGGCAAAGGAATTCTGGCAGCCGATGAAAGCTCAGGAACCATTGAGAAACGATTCAAATCAATTAATGTTGAGTCTACCGAAGATAATAGAAGAAAGTATAGAGAAATGTTATTTAGATCTCCGGTCATGGCAGAGGCAATTGGCGGAGTGATACTTTTTGACGAAACTCTGAGACAAAAGTCCAGTGATGGAGACTATTTAAGAAATGTTATACTTGATCACGGCTCTCTGCCAGGAATTAAAGTTGATCAAGGAGTAAAAGAGTTTGAAGGTGGTAGTGATGAAAAAATTACTACAGGATTAGACAGACTTCATGAACGCTGTCAAGAGTACGAGAAGCTTGGAGCGAAATTTACAAAATGGAGAGCAGTTATAAATGTAAGTGATGAAATACCATCAAACAATTGTATAAGCGAAAATATGAATGCATTAGCTGAATATGCACTCATTGCTCAACAAAATAATATGGTACCGATTGTTGAGCCTGAGGTTATTATGGATGGGTCCCACTCTGTGGAAAGGTGTCATGAGGTTACTAATCAAACACTATTAGTA
>CACMWW010000019.1 GCA_902617525.1 uncultured Pelagibacteraceae bacterium
GTTGCAAAATTATCTCGTCAAATTCCAATGAATAAAATAGGTGATACAGACGACGTATCGTATGCAATTTTGTATTTGGCATCGGACGAAAGCAAGTTCATGACAGGAACAGAAATTGTTCTTGATGGTGGATTAAGCGCAATGTAGTTTCATCTAGAGACTATGAAGACAAAAAAAGCATTAATGATTGTACATCAGCCTCGATCCAGCACTGGGGACGTAGGTATGAAATTACGCGAAAGAGGGTATGAACTTGATGTGAAAAGACCAGTCATAGGAGAAAAGTTACCTCAATCGATGAACGAGCATGACATCGCAGTAATTTATGGAGGACCTCCAAGTGCTAATGATAATTTAGATTATATTAAGTATGAAATTGAATGGATTTCAAAAGCATTATCTTCTAATAAGCCTCTTCTTGGCATTTGTCTTGGAGCACAAATGCTAGCTAAAAATTTAGGTGGCACTGTTCAACGTGCTAAAGACCATCAATTCGAAATTGGTTTTTATGATATAAAGCCGACAGGAGATGGTCATAAAATTTTTCAAAACCAAAAAACTTTTTTTCAATGGCATAAAGAAGGATTCACTGTTCCAAAATCATGTGATATTTTAGCGTTGGGTGAAACATTCCCGCAACAAGCATTTAATTATAAAAATGCGGTTGGCATACAATTTCACCCTGAGGTAAATCTTAAAATGCACTTGAGGTGGCTATATTTTGCAGGATATATGCTTAGAGAGAAGGGTGCGCAAAAACGTAATTATCAAATGCAGCAACGACTTAGTCATGGAAAAAAAATTAATATGTGGTTAGACTCTTTTATTGATAATTATTTTCTTAGAGATAAATCATGAATTCACTCATAATTCTTGTTGATCAAATTATAAATCTTTATACTTGGGTATTGATCATTAATGTCATATTCAGTTGGTTAATTGCCATGAGTATTTTTAATACTCAGAATAGAATTATTATCGCTATTTATTTTGGAACAAAAAGATTAACGGATCCGCTTCTTAACCCAATAAGAAATTTTCTTCCAAATCTAGGAGGGATTGATATATCGCCAGTAGTCCTAATACTGATACTTTACTTTATAAGAAACTTACTTTACGAGTATTTTTATGCAGGAATTCCAATCTAAAAATGTCTAATACAAAAATTATTGATGGTAAAGTAATCGCAGCTGATCTTAGGGCCGAAACCGCTATCAAAGTTGAAGACTTTAAAAATAAATTTAATAAAATTCCGACTCTTGCGGTTGTGCTTGTTGGTGAAGATCCAGCCAGTCAAGTTTACGTTAATACAAAGTCTAAAATGGCAAAAGAGATTGGAATGGATGTCGAGGATCATTTTTTGGATACTACCGTTTCTGAAGAAAAGCTTTTGGAATTAGTTGATAAGCTAAATAAAGATCAAAAAGTAAATGGAATCCTTGTTCAATTGCCTCTTCCATCACGCATTGACTCAAGAGCCATTATAGATGCAATTGATCCAGTAAAGGATGCAGATGGGTTTCATGCCATTAATGTTGGTAGAAATTCAATAGGAGGCGACTTACTGGCTAAAACCTTCACTCCTTGCACACCTCTTGGCTGTTACTTAATGTTAAAAAAAAGTATTTCTGATTTGAAAGGTATGCATGCTGTAATTATTGGACGATCTAATATTGTGGGTAAACCGATGGCACAATTATTACTTGAAGAGTCATGCACTGTAACAATTGTTCACTCTAAAACTAAAAATATTGAGGAAATTACAAAACAAGCTGATATTGTTGTTGCTGCAGTTGGGCGTCCTTTAATGGTCAAAAAAGATTGGATTAAAGAAGGAGCTGTCGTGATTGATGTTGGTATCAATCGTGTTGATCATCCAGATAAACCTGGAAAAACAAAACTTGTTGGTGATGTAGATTACGACGATGTATTTAATATAGCTTCAGCGATTACGCCTGTCCCAGGCGGTGTGGGTCCTATGACAATTGCATGTTTATTAAAAAATACGGTAGATGCTGCATTTAGACAGCAGTAGCTTATTTTTTTTCTCTTAATCTTAGAGCGTTTAATTTTATAAAACCTTCAGCATCTTTTTGAGAATATACTTGATCTGATTCAAACGTTGCAAGATTTGGATTGTATAGGCTTAAAGACGATTCCCTTCCTGTTATCATTGTATTACCTTTAAAGAGTTTAAGTCTTACTTTACCTTCCACTTTTTCTTGAGATTTATCAATCATTGATTGCATCATTTCTCTTTCTGGAGAGAACCAATAACCGTTGTAAACGAGTTTGGCATATTTTGGCGCTAACTCATCTTTCATATGTGCTGCTTCCTTGTCAAGCGTGATACTCTCTATTGCTCTGTGTGCATGATAGAGAATGGTTCCACCAGGAGTTTCATAAATTCCTCTTGATTTCATGCCAATGTATCTGTTTTCAACAAGATCAACACGTCCAATTCCATGTTTTCCTCCAAGCTCATTAAGAGATTTTAATATTTCAAATGGTGTTAGAGCCTTTCCGTTGAGAGCGCAGGCATCTCCTCTCTTAAATTCAATTGTTATTTCTTCTGCTTTATTTGGTGCTTGTTCAGGTGAAACACTTCTGGTGTAAACGTAATCAGGTGCTTCAATCCATGGATCTTCAAGGACTTTTCCCTCAGCTGAAGAATGTAATATATTTTCATCAATACTGAACGGCTGTTCTCCTCTTTTATCTTTCGCTATTTCAATGTCGTATTTATCAGCGTATTCGACAAGTGATGTTCTTGATGATAAATCCCATTCTCTCCAAGGACTGATTATTTTTATATCAGGCTTATGATAATAGTATCCAAGTTCAAATCTAATTTGGTCATTTCCTTTTCCAGTTGCACCATGGGATACCGCATCAGCATTAATATTATTTGCAATTTCTATTTGTTTTTTTGCAATTAGAGGTCTTGCGATAGAAGTACCGAGTAAGTAGTAGCCCTCATAAAGTGGATTAGCTCTAAACATTGGAAAGAC
Organism: uncultured Pelagibacteraceae bacterium; assembly: GCA_902617525.1. Lineage (GTDB taxonomy): Bacteria > Pseudomonadota > Alphaproteobacteria > Pelagibacterales > AG-422-B15 > CACNXQ01. The sequence goes on from CACMWW010000019.1 coordinate 3,012, forward strand.
ATAATCGCTTACAAATTCTTCTTTAAGGTCTTCGATAAATATTTCTTTCGTTCCTTGTTTTTCAGCTTTCGCTTTGACTAAATCATAATCTTCGTCTTGACCTAGATTTGCTGTAAAAGTTGCTACTTCACATTGATACGTTTCTTTCAGCCACCTTAAAATGACTGATGTGTCTAAACCGCCTGAGTATGCAAGAACTACTTTATTTATTTTATCCATTTGCTCTGAGTTCACTTTTTCTAATTTTTATACTGGAGGACTTTAATTGACCACACGCAGCCATAATATCTTGCCCCCTGGTTTTTCTAACTGGGCTTGCATAACCTGCATTTTTAATTATGTCACTAAATTTTTTGATTTCTTCTTTACTAGAGCATTCATAAGGTGAATTAGGCCAAGGATTGAAAGGTATAAGATTTATTTTTGCAGGAATTCCAGAAATTAGCTTAACAAGTTTACGGGCATCTTGTGCTGTATCATTTACTCCCTTTAACATGACATATTCAAAAGTTATTCGTTTAGAATTTTTTGATCGAGGATATTCTCTGCACGCTTTTATAAGTTCTTTAAGAGGAAACTTTTTATTTATTGGAACAATATTATTTCTCAACTCATCGTTTGTTGCGTGCAAAGAAATTGCCAATCTTGAGTCAACTTCATTGCCCCATTTAATAATTTCAGGAACAATGCCTGAAGTGCTTAGGGTAATTCTCTTAGTAGACAATTGTATACCCTCTTTATCTCCCATAATTTCAGCAGCATTTTTAACATTTTTATAATTATAGAGAGGCTCTCCCATACCCATAAATACAATATTTGAAATTTTACGATCTTTTCCATTCGGCCAATCTGAAAGATTGTCCTTTGCCAAAAGAAGCTGTGAAATAATTTCACTAGATGTTAAATTTCGAACAAGTTTTTGTGTTCCGGTAAAGCAAAACTTACAGTTAAGTGTGCATCCAACTTGTGATGAAACACATAATGTTCCTCGGTTTTCTTCAGGAATAAAAACTGTTTCAATAAGGTTGCCATCATTTAATTCCAAAAGCCATTTTTGTGTTCCATCTTTTGATATTTGATGTGATTTTACTTTTGGTCTTTGAATAATAAAACGATCTTTTAGTTTTTTTCTAAGGTCTTTTGAAACAGTCGTCATTTTGTCAAAATCGGTTTCACCTCTAAAATAAAGCCAATGCCAAAGTTGTTTGGATCTAAATTTTTCTTTAGCTTGTATTAAATCTTTATTAATTAAAGTTTCAGATATTTCATTAAGACTTAATCCTATTAAGTCGAGTTTATCTTCTGTCATTGTATTTTAAGAGCAGGCTTTATCGATTGCTGCTAGTGCTTTTGTAAATCCGATTAAAGAATATGTATCTGTAATTTTAGTTCCACGGCTTGAGATACTTTTAACTTTCACACGCGCTCCATTTTTCATATCCTTAATGAGTTGTTTGCCGTTCTCCCCATCTGCTAGCCAAGCTCTTGATTCAACTGTAAAAAATTTGTAATTACTGTTACCAATACTCACTTCGACCATACTCTTAGGTTTGAAAGTAAAACCTGTATCTACACTTGGCTCATGAAAAGTCTTATCATCTTTGAAATTCGTGATCATCAGAGCATGCTCGCCACGATTAAGATCTGAAGGGTTCGTCGCTATCGGCTCAGATATAATATAACAGATCTTTGCTGTGCCATCTTTAAATTCTTTAGCTTGCCATGCACCACTTTTGCCAAATGAGCCCAGATGCACGACATCAATTACTGCAAAAGCACTTATTGAACTCAACAGTAAAATTGATAGAATAAGTTTGAAATTTATTAATTTCATAATCGCTAATTTATATCGAGATTCACAATTATGAAAGCAATTGTTTGTAAAGAATTTGGCCCTCCAAGCTCGCTAGTTTACGAAGATGTTGAGTTAACTGAACTTAAAAAAAGTCAAATACTGATAGATGTACACTCTGCTGGAGTCAATTTTCCAGACACTTTAATTATTCAAGATAAATATCAAGTTAAACCTCCTCTCCCTTTTTCGCCAGGTGGTGAAATCTCAGGAGTCATCAGTGCGATAGGTGAAAGCGTTTCTGATTGGAAGGTTGGTGATGAGGTCGTTGCGATGATAGGCTTTGGTGGTTTTAGGGAACAAGTAATAACGAGTCCATCCAATATATTCCGGAAACCAAGCAGCATGGACTTTACCACCGCTTCATGTTTTACATTAACTTACGGAACATCACACTATGCTCTAAAAAATCGTGGTCAACTTAAGGAGGGTGAAAATTTACTTGTCCTAGGAGCTGCAGGTGGTGTTGGTATATCAGCTGTTGAAATTGGAAAAGCAATGGGTGCAAGAGTCATTGCTGGTGCATCTTCTGATGAAAAATTAGAAGTATGCAAAGAGTATGGAGCTGATGAGGTTATTAATTATGGCAACTATGATTTAACTAATCGAGATCATGTGAAAGAATTTAGAGCAGAAATTTCAAAAGCAACTGATGGTAAAGGACCAGATGTGATTTACGACCCGGTTGGGGCAGATTTCACTGAGCCCGCTTTACGAAGTATTGCATGGAATGGAAGATTTTTGGTAATAGGTTGGGCTGCGGGCTATATTCCAAAAATACCAATGAATCTTTACCTAATTAAGGGCTGTTCTGCTGTTGGTGTATTTTGGGGTCAATTTACAGCTTTAGAGCCACAGGAGCATTTAGCCAATATGAACCAACTTACTGGTTGGTATGAAGAGGGAAAATTAAAAGCCCCAGTAACTGAAGTGTTGCCGCTTGAAAAGGGTCAACAGGCTTTGGAGACCATCCTAGCTCGTAAGGCTACTGGAAAAATTGCACTAACAACATCTTTTTATAAATCGTAGGTATCTAACGTAGACACGCTGGTTTACTAAATGACACATCAAAATAATTATAGAATAAGCAAAGTTATATTTTTCTCATTTTTATTTATTTTTTTATTTCTTATTTCTAGTGCAAATGCAGCTGACAGGTTTTGGGTTGCTAGTGGGAGTGGAGATAAGATTTGGTGGGATAATAATAACTGGTCCAATCAATCGGGGGGTACCCCAGGAGCAAACCCACCGTCAGGTTCCGATAGAGCTTATTTTGATGCCAATAGTACACTGGATGTTAACGTAACCACTAATGTCACAGTTAACAAATTAATTATGCGACGTGGATACACTGGTACAATAAATATCAATATACCGAGTGGACAATTCAATGCTAAACAAGGGGTTGTTCACAGTGGGGGGACTATAATAGTTTCAGATGGAGAGCTTAGATCTGGAAAAGCATATACGTTAGGCGCTGGCGGTCATGGTCCTACACTCACTTTTACAGGCAATACTAGTAAATTCAGATTAAATCACAATTTTGTAATGTATAACGGATCTACATTTACTGCTCCTGGAGCTGGTGCCTCTCGTTTTATTTTAAAAGGTGGCTTTCGGCTTAATGGGGGAACATTTTATCATAATGACGGCACACTAAGGATGAACCCTAGATACGATGGTCCGGGTGAAAGTGCTTTAGGTGCAGGAATTACAATCTCTGGTGGTCCTGGTCCTAACAAAAATTTTTATAATTTAACTAAAGGCGTTAATAAAAACGTAACTCTTTACAGCGATATTGAAGTGGAAAATAAATTACAGGTTGTTGGAACAGGAAGGCTCAGGGCTAATGGACACGATATAACCGTTGGTGGTGATTGGGATATGCAAAATAGCACAAATTTTGTACCAAGCACTGGACAAGTTATTTTTAATGGATCCTCAGCGCAAACTATTGATATGCCCGATAATTTTAGCAATTTAACTATAGCCAATACTGCCGGGGTTGTATCGTTAATTGGAAATAGTCAATTAAGAGTTAGTGGAACACTTACCATAAACAATGAAGCTAATTTTGACATTAATGGTAAAAATTTAAGAAAAAATGCATCAACTACTAACCCAGTTACGCTTGTCAATAACGGTAACTTGCAACTTCAAGGAAATGAAACCGTTTATATTACACCAGACACTGATAGTGGAACTGTAACCTATGATGGTTCCGGGGCTACTGGCTTAGCAGCGGGTAACAGTTATTTTAATTTAGTTTTTAATCAATCAGGTACATCGACACTTGATGCTAATTTAGATGTTAATGGCGACCTCACCATAACAAGTGGAACATTAGATGCGAGCACTAGTAACCATGATATTGCTGTGGGAGGCGACTGGACAAATAATGGTAGTTTTATATCTCGCTCAGGAACAGTAACTTTTGATAATAATTCAAATGTATTTTCTGGAGGCACTGGCGCAAGTAATGATTTTAATGATGTTGTTTTAAGTGGTTCAGCAGGCAGCCAATCAGATAATATGAAAGTTAATGGAGATTTTACGATATCTTCTTCTGGTACTTGGTCAACGAACTGTAACACACTCACAGTTGATGGAAATCAGGATGCAGGAATTGGTACAATAGCAAACTCGCTCACTCCGGATGTTGACTCATTTATCCCAGCGAATGGAAACTCAACACATGCTGCAGGAGATAATATAACAATTAATTTTAATACAGGATTAAGAAAAGCTAGTGACGACAGTGATTTAACTAATTCTAATATCGATGCCCATATTACACTAAAAGATACAAACTCAAGTGGAGCAGATATTTCTTTTGATGCAACAATTGATGCTTCTGATCAAGTCGTTACTATTAATCCTGACGCTAATTTTAACAGCTCTCAAGTTGTGTATGTTGCTGTTACTGATAACACTCTTGAAAACGCTTGCAATACAGCTTTGCCTGCCCACTCTGCAACATTTACAGTAGCTGATACTGAAGGTCCTACATTAAGTTCATCGAACCCTGCTGATGGGGCTACCACTATGGGAGTCAATTCAAATATAGTACTCACATTTAATGAGTCTGTAACTGCTATCGCAACTAAAAATATTACAATTCATTCAGGAGAAACTCTAATTGAAACTATTGAGGCAACAGACTCAAAAGTAACAGGTTCTGGATCATCAGAAATTACAATTAATCCTGATACTACTTTAGATGAAAAAACCGATTATTATATTAAAATTGATTCAGGGTCATTTGAAGATAGCTCGGGCAATCCTTATGCTGGAATATTAAATAATACTGACTTAAATTTTACAACTGCTGATACGACAGCCCCTGTTGTAACAATCACTCCATCAAACGGCCAAACAGGAATCGGAATGAACACCAACATTACAATCGAATTTGATGAAGCAATTAGAAAATCTGATGATAGTGAAATAACCGATGCAAGTGTGGATGATCACATCATTCTCAAAGAAACAGATTCTAGTGGAGCAAATATTTCTTTTGATGCAACAATTAATACCGCTAAAACAATCATAACGATTGATCCAACAAGTGATTTTTCAAGTTCACAAACAATATATGCAGCCATTAAAGCCGAAGTTGAAGATTCTTCAGATAACGCAATAAGTCTATCTGAAACATCATTTACAACTGCTACACCCACTAATCCTCCAACAGTTTCTATAAGTGCTGAAGCAGGCGTTCCTGTGAATACTAATATTACAATTGAATTCGACAAATCAGTCAGGTTGCTAAGTGATGAGGAATTATTAGATACCAATGTTGGCAGCTTAATATCTCTTAAAGATACGGATGTTAATGGTAATAATATTAGCTTTGTTGCAACAATTAATTCCGCTAAAACAAAAATCACCATCAATCCAGTAGGTAATTTTACAAGCGGGCAAACAATTTACGCTGCAATAGGAGCAACTGTTGAAGATTTTTTTGACAACGCTATTAGCGCTGCATCAGCAACATTTACGGTTGCAGATAATCTATCACCTACATACGTATTTAACCCTCCAGATACTGAAATAAATGTTGCAGTAAGTTCAAATCTGACAATTACTTTTAATGAAGCTGTAAGAAATATTAATGATACAGCTTTAACCGATAGCAATGTGGACAGTTTAATAACATTAAAAGACACCGACGCAAATGGATCGAATATTGCATTTAACGCAACAATTGATGCAGATAAGAAAATTATAACAATAAACCCAACTAGTAATTTTTCCAGTGAGCAAGAAGTCTATTTAGCAATCGGTGCAACAGTTGAAGATTCTTCAGATAATGCAATAACTTCAGGAAGTTCATCATTCACGGCAGTTGATTCAAATCCTCCTGATGTGGAATTCTTTCCAACCAACTCATCAACTGGTGTAGCAGTTAACTCTGATGTAACCATTTCTTTTTCCGAACCTATTAGAAACACAGATGATACACCTGTCACCGATTCAAATGTTGATGCATTAATTACATTGAAACAAACCAATTCTTCTGGGTCGGATATATCGTTCTCAGCTGTTATTGATGATGCAAAACAAATGATAACAATTACCCCATCAAGTGAGTTTTCAAGTGAGCAAGTTGTCTATGTGGCAATCGGTACAACTGTTGAGGATGAATGGGATAATGCAATAAGTGCGTCTTCGTCGACATTTACTACGGCAGATGCAACTGCACCAAGTGTAAACTTTGATCCTGAGGATACCGCAACTGGAATTCCCATTGAATCTAATGTCACACTTACATTTTCTGAAGCTATTAGAAACGTCGATGATACGGCAATTACAAATTCTAATGTTGGTGACTTAATCACTCTTGAATATGCATATGATGGTATACCTATTGCTTTTTCAGCCACTATTGATGCGACAAAAAAAGTAATCACTATTAATCCTGATAGTGATTTTATAAGTGGTGAAGTTGTATTTGTGTCAATTGAGTCTGTAGAAGATAATTCAGGAAATGCAATGAGTTCCACATCTGGTACCTTCAGTGTTACGGATGTCACTCCTCCAGTTGTTGCCTTCAGCCCTGCAAACTTAGCGACCAATGTATCTGTTGATACAGACATCTACATATCATTTGATGAAGAAATAAGGCTTATTGATAACTCCGATATAAATAATATCAATGTCGATAATCTTATAACGCTAAAAGATACTAATTCTAGCGGAACCGACATATCTTTTGATGCAACGATTAATGCCAATAACAAATTAATAACTATCGATCTAACGAACGATTTATCGAGCGAACAAATTGTATATGTAGGTATTGGTTCTACAGTTGAAGATTCTTATGATAATGCTATCTCAAATTCATTTGCAATATTTACTGTAGGAGATTCTCTTCCACCGACGGTAAGTATTGATGCTGTTATTACAGCATCTATTGCTACTAATTCTGATATTACATTTACTTTTAGTGAGCCTGTTCGAAATCTTGACGACACTGAAATAACTAATTTAAACGTTGGAAGCTTAATTACTCTTAAAGATACCGATGCCAATGGTACAGATCTTTCATTTACCGCTTCAATAAATTCAGCTAAGACTGTGATAACAATTGATCCAACAAATAATTTTACAAGCGGTCAAATAATTTATGCCGCTATTGGTGCAACAGTAGAAGATTTTAATAATAACGTCATACCCGCCACTAGCAAAACTTTTACAGCAGAGTACTTAGTCGAAGATTTAACAAACCCTATGAGTGATAAGGATTTTGTTGGACTTCTGAAAGCTCAAGCTGAAACAGCAAAAAGATTTATTCAACAAACTACTTCTTCAATCTTTAAACGTATAGAGTGGTTAAGAAGAAACAAAGATAAAAGTGAGTTATCCAATCAGGGAGTAAGTATTAATTTTAGTAATTCAGATCTGAATGGAATTTCAAACGCACTGCAATTTTCAAAACTCATTAATCAATCTGGAGATTTATTTTCAAACAATTGGTCCGTATGGAGTGAGGGAAATATTTCCGTCGGTGAGATTGACTCTGATGGTATTTCTTCACTTAGAGATATTACAACAAACGGCATAACTCTAGGAATAGACAATAAAATTGATGATAATCATATTTTGGGAGCTGCATTTAGAGTCGGCAAAGATGATGTTAATGTTGGATCTTCAGGCCATTCTTTGGATACTGATGCGTATAGTTTATCCTTTTACGCAACTGCTCCACACACTGATCAAACATACATTGATATAAATGTT
>CACMWW010000020.1 GCA_902617525.1 uncultured Pelagibacteraceae bacterium
AAGAATTGGCGGCAAGTTTTCTTCAAAGCGTACATCAACTACAGCTCCGATAACTTGTGATATGGTACCTTTATTATTTGTTGTCATATTTACTCCTTAATTAAACTGCTTCAGCTCCAGAAATTATCTCAATAAGCTCTTTAGTAATAACAGCTTGTCTGGAACGGTTATAAAATAGTGTTAAATTATCAATCATATCAGACGCGTTTCTTGATGCATTATCCATAGCGCTCATTCTAGCGCCTTGTTCGCTGGCCGCACTTTCTAGTAAAGCTTTAAATATTTGTATTGTAAAGTTCAGCGGTAGTAGTTCATCAAGTATTTCACTCTCACCAGGTTCAAATTCAAAAAAAGTATTGTCATTTTTCGTTGTATCTGACTCGTTTTCAGGAATATCAATTGGAACAATTTGTTGTTCAGTTGGAATCTGCGATATTACTGATTTAAACTTATTATAAAAGATAGAACATTTATCAAATTCTTCGTCAAAATACATTTTTATTATTTTGTCAGCTATATTTTTTGCATCCTGATAAGAAGCAGACTTAACAGATCTCATATCAACAACCTCGACAATTTTTTCTTCATGCTGTCTTTTAATAATGTCATAACCCTTTTTCCCGACACAAATAATTTTTACTTGTTTGCCTGACTCCTCAAGACTTGCTACTTTATCTCGAAGTGATTTAGTGACAATTGAATTAAATCCACCACACAGCCCTCTCTCAGATGTAAAGAGGATCAACATATGAATTGAGTCTTTATCATCTCCGGTTAATAAATTTCTTTCATTTGAAGTTGGGGAATACCCAGATGATATAGATGATATAAGATCCTCCATGGTCTCAGAATAAGGACGACTTGACTCAGCAGATTCTTGGGCACGCCGTAATTTTGCAGCCGCAACCATTTTCATAGCTTTAGTTATTTTTTGAGTAGACTTAACGCTACCAATTCGTTTTTTTAGATCGTCTAAACTTGGCATTTACCTATTTTTTTTAAACTCTTCTATTATTGATGTTAATTTACTGGAAATGTCATCATTTAAGTCTCCAGATGAATTGATAGACTCAATAATATCTGAATGAGATGATTTTATAAGTTCAAATAGATCTTTTTCAAAATCCCTTATCTGATTCAACTCCAGATCATCTAAATAGCCATTCACACCAGTAAAAATTGAAACAACTTGCTCTGCAATTGTCATCGGTGAATACTGGTTTTGTTTTAATAGTTCTGTAAGTTTTGAACCTCTATTTAATAGCTTTTGAGTTGAGGCATCTAGGTCTGAACCAAATTGGGCAAATGCTGCCATTTCACGGTACTGGGCCAGTTCAAGTTTTATCGAGCCTGCTACCTTTTTCATAGCCTTAGTTTGCGCTGCAGAACCAACTCGGGACACACTTAAACCTACATTAACTGCTGGTCTGATACCTTGGTTAAACAATTCAGTTTCTAAAAAAATTTGACCATCAGTGATCGAAATCACGTTTGTCGGAATAAATGCACTAACATCATTTGCTTGAGTTTCAATTACAGGCAACGCTGTTAATGAACCACCTCCATTTTCATCATTCATCTTGGCTGCTCTCTCAAGCAATCTACTGTGAAGATAAAATACGTCTCCTGGAAACGCTTCACGTCCTGGAGGTCTTCTAAGAAGTAATGACATTTGTCTATAAGCTACTGCCTGTTTTGATAAATCGTCATAAATTATTAAAGCATGCATTCCATTATCACGGAAATATTCACCCATTGAACAACCAGTATAAGGAGCAAGAAATTGTAGTGGAGCAGCGTCACTTGCTGTTGCTGCAACAACTGTTGTATATTCCATAGCACCAGCGTCTTCTAAGGCTTTCACTGTTTGAGCAATCGAAGATCTTTTTTGACCTATACCGACATAAATACAATAAAGTTTCTTAGATTCATCGCCAGACTCATTAATAGATTTTTGATTTATAATAGTATCAATAGCAATTGCTGTTTTTCCAGTTTGTCTGTCACCGATAATTAATTCACGTTGTCCTCTGCCAATTGGAATCAAGCTGTCGATCGCTTTAAGACCTGTTTGCATTGGTTCAGATACTGATTTTCTTGGTATTATACCTGGCGCTTTAACTTCAATACGACTTCTATTCTGTGACTCAATGTTTCCTTTTCCATCTATTGGATTTCCAAGTGCATCTACAACTCTTCCAAGCAACTCCTTACCTACAGGAACATCAACAATAGAATTTGTCCTTTTAACCGTATCACCTTCTTTAATATTTGCATCACTTCCAAATAGTACAACACCTACATTATCATCCTCCAGGTTAAGAGCCATTCCTCTTGTACCATCATCAAACATTACCATTTCACCGGCCTGAACATTATCAAGTCCATAAATTCTTGCGATACCATCTCCAATTGAAAGAACTTGACCAACTTCTGTAATTTCAGAGTCAGATCCAAAATTTTTAATTTCTTCTTTGAGTATTTTTGATATTTCTGATGGTTGTATGTCCATTAAGCGACCTCTTTCATTTTTTCTTTTAATGTTTGGAGTTGATTTTTAATACTGCTATCAATCATTTGACTGCCAACTTGTATTTTAAGACCCCCTATTAAAGTCTTATCAACTATAGTGTTAATATTAAATTCTGAACTAAACTTATCTTTGAGTTTATCTTTAATATGTTTTAATTCTTCTTCTTTTAGAACTTTAGCTGAAGTAATTGTTGCTGACATCTCACCCTTAAGTCCAGACATTAATTTTTCAAATGAATTAATTATATCCATTAAGTAGTTTATTCGGTTTTTATTAATTATTACTCCAATAAAATTTTTTGCCAGCTTAGACATTTCAATTTTCTCAGAAAGTGAATTAAAAAAATTAAATTTATTAGATTTGCTGATTGAAGGGTTTTTAACCATAGATAATAAAGTATCATCTTCATTCAGTATTTTTTTTAAATTGAAAAGTTCACTGGAAACAGTTTCGAGTACTTTGGCCTCTTTTGCCAACTGAAATAATGCATTAGCATATCTATCAACTGATGCGATTTGTCTTGTACTTGCGTTAGCCATTATGTGGAAATTCCTTAAAAATTCACTCTTTCCGTACCATTAACTCTCATATTTTTCAAGTATTGGAATGTCGCAATTCGAATTTTATACAAAGCTAAATGGGTCGATATCCACAGATATGTTTACGCTCGATAATGATTTGGAATTCTTGAGCCAAGCATTGACTATTTTTTGCATATTTCTGGCTTTTTTGTCATGTATCAAAAATCTCTGTCTGTGGCGTCCTTTTAACTTGGATAATGGGGCTGGCGCAGGACCATATATTTCAAGTTCTGAAATATTTGGAATAGAACCAAACATGATACTGCATTGCTCCCTCACCTTGACAATATTATTTCCACTAACAATTATTGCTGCCATTTTTCCTGAGGGTGGAAGGTTATTAAGCTTGCGATAATATATTTCATTTTCATAAAATGCATCTCGATCTAATTGTGCAAGAGACTGAATAGTTTCGTTTTCAGGATAATATGTTTGAATAATCACTCTTCCTTTTGTTTGAGCCCGTCCCGCTCTTCCGGATACTTGGTATAAGGCCTGATAAGTTTTTTCAGAAGCTCTCAGATCACCACCTTTCAATGTCATATCCGCATCAATTATTCCAACACATGCAAGGTTAGGAAAGTGATAACCTTTAGTTATAAGTTGAGTTCCAATAATAATATCATATTCATGATCTATTATTTGTTTTACCTTAATTTCTAATTCATCTTGCGATTTTATATGATCGCTAGAGAATAGGCATATCTTTGCCAAGGGAAAAGTTTTTGAAATTTCTGTAAATATTTTTTCAATGCCGGCTCCATAATCAATAAAGTGGCTATCATTATTTTGACATGAAGGACATTCTAAGCCCTTAGTTAAAATACTATGACCACAGTGATGACATAGTAATTTTTTATTATTTAAATGTTCTACTAAGTAACTTGAGCAGTTTTTACATGTTATTTTATGCCCACATGACTTACAAATAATTACGGGTGCATATCCTCTTTTGTTGATATAAAGCAATGTCTGCTGTTTTTTTTTCAATGTCTGACTGATTTCTTTAATGAGTCTTTCAGATAACCATTGATCTTTTTTTAATTTTTCCTTTTTCATATTAACTATGAAAATTTCATTTTCTTCTTGATTAAAATACTTATTTTTGATCGAAACTTTATTATATTTTTTATTCATCACATTAAAAATTGTCTCGAGTGATGGGGTGGCGCTTGCTAAAATAATTGGAATATCTTCTATTGAACTTTTAACAACTGACATATCCCGTGCGTGATATATACCTTGTTCTTCTTGTTTATAAGAGCTGTCATGTTCTTCATCTAAGACAATCATTGATAGGTTTTTGTATGGTAGAAATAAAGAGGAGCGAGCACCAACAATAACTTGAGAAGTGCCATCAATAATGCTCTTTAATACTTTTGTTTTATAAGCAGTACTTATCTTTGAGTGCCAAACTACTGGTGAAAACCCAAATCTTTCTTCAATTCTATTTACAAAATCTCCTGTCAATGAAACTTCTGGGAACATAATTAAAACTTGTTCACCGTCTTTAACAAAATTTTTTATAACGTCAAAATAAACTTCTGTTTTTCCAGATCCAGGGACACCATCAAGTAGGACAGGCTTAAAATTTCGTTGTTGAAAAATTTTTAGTATATCTTGAGAAGCCCTTTTTTGCTCCAAACTTAGCTTTATTGTCTTAACATTTTTTTTAATATTCGAAGTGAGTTCTTTTGTTTTTTTCTTTTTAAAATAAAATTTACTATGCGATAAAATCATTTTGAGAACTAACCCTCTATCAATTAAATTGTAATTACTAACCCAATTTAAAAACGTTATCATTTTTGAATTCAGTCTATATCTAGGTGAAATTTCTGTTATAAATTTCAACTTTATTTTTGAATCATTTAAAACACTGTGTACTTTTGTGATAACTCCAATTTTTTCTCCTGAGCGCAAAGGAGCTAAAACAATCATTCCAACTCTAGGTTTTTCAATCGTTTCATGTTTATAGGTAAATTCTTCACTTACATTGTGAGCTAATAAGACATCTATATAATAAATAATTTTATTCATAAATTTTGTTTGAATCTCTAACTATGATATAAATATATCAGTCAAAATATTATTTGTTATGGAATTCTTTTTAGATACAGCAGATGTAGAAGTAATTAGAGAATTTAAAGAAACCGGCTTGATTAATGGAATTACAACTAATCCATCATTAGTGGCCAAATCAGGAAAAGATTTTAAAAAAATACTTAAAGAAATTTCTAAAATGATAAAAGGGCCGATTAGTGCTGAAGTTACGGCCATTGAATGCAAGGGTATGATTGCGGAAGCAAAAATACTGTCAAAAATATCTAAAAATATTGTTATTAAGTTACCTTTAACAGAAGAAGGACTTAAAGCTTGTAAGATACTAAGCAGCAAAAAGATCAAGACCAATGTAACCCTATGTTTTTCAGCTGCACAAGCATTAATTGCTGCTAAATGTGGAGCAACATATATATCTCCATTTGTTGGACGGTTAGATGATATAGGTGAAAATGGAATGAACCTAATTAGAGAAATCAAAGCGATATATTCAAATTATAAAAATATTAAAACAAAAATATTAGTTGCTTCAGTTAGAACTGTTGATCATGTTATTGAGTCTGGAATGATTGGTGCTGACGTAGTCACATTGCCGCCTGCAACACTTGAAAAGCTATACAAGCATCCCTTAACAGATAAGGGTCTAAAAGCTTTTCTCGATGATTGGAAAAAAACTAATCAAAAAATTCTTTAGTGTGTGAATAATCAAGTTAAAGAATGCTTTCACGATTGGATTGAGAATTTACAGAAAGTTAGAAACTTAAGTGACAACACACTTATAAGCTACAAAAATGACATTGAAAAATTTTTAATTTTTTCAAAAGATCATTTTGGGGGTAGCTTATCAATGAGTGATCTTGATAGTATGCAAATTTCTGACTTCAGAAGTTTCTTATCCTTTTTAAGAAATCAAGGAATTGGAACTACATCAATTGCACGAGTGATATCATCATTAAAATCTTTTTTTAATTTCTTAGTAAAGAATGAAAAAATAAAAAATAGTACGATACAATCCTTAAAATCTCCTAAAACAAAAAAGTCTTTGCCCAGACCAATTTCAGCTGATCTTGCAATTGAAGCTATTAAATATTCACAAGAAATTGAAAAAGAGAAATGGGTAGGATTACGAAATAAGTCAATCCTTATGCTTTTATATGGATGTGGATTGAGAATATCTGAGGCATTAAATTTAAATTATGATGATATTAATGAAAATGAATATCTGGTTATTAGAGGAAAAGGAAACAAAGAAAGACTCGTGCCTTTAATGGAATTTATTAAGCGCGAAATAAAAGAATATATAAAAGAGTGCCCAAAAGGTTTTAAAAATGGTGATCCACTTTTTTTAGGTAAAAGAATGAACCGTCTTAGTCCAAGAATTATTCAATATACTTTGGAAAAAATAAGACATAATTTGTCTTTACCTGAAACTGCAACTCCACATGCGTTGAGACATAGTTTTGCTACACATTTGCTGGACTCAGGTGGAGACTTGAGAACAATTCAGGAATTATTGGGACATAGCAGTCTTTCCACAACTCAAAGATATACCAAAGTTGAGACTGAGCGACTATATGAAGCATATTCAAAAACCCATCCGCTTGCTAAGAAATAAATAAATTATATATTAAAATATATGCAAAACCCAATATCAAAATGGCATGATGTTGTTAATCTTCGAGACTATAATGCTCTGACAGAGATATTAGATAAACATGTTATTTTTTATTCTCCAGTTGTATACACACCTCAACGAGGAAAAGATATCACATTAAAATATTTAATGGCTGCATCAGAAGTATTTAATGCATCGA
>CACMWW010000021.1 GCA_902617525.1 uncultured Pelagibacteraceae bacterium
GATGTAGGTCCATAACCTGAGAAGTCATGAGACCAAACAAGTGAAGGAGAGAGCGTCCAAGGCGTATTGCCAATGTTATTGTAAGTAGCACTTCCAATCAGTCTATAAGTCATAGACGTCTTATCGATGCTGTTCTTACTTTCACAATAACTACCGTTTCCAAATAAAGGATCTGTTTGACCAGAACCTAAGTGAGTAGCCCCATCAGCGATTCTTCCACTAGAAGTTCTACCATAAAGAGTTGGGTTACCCCCACCATTGGTAATACCACCACAACGCGCACCACCGACACCGTCTCTAAATCCACCTCTTGCTACGTTTCCGTTAGCGGCGTCATTAAGATCAGGCACAGATACAAATCCAAGTTCTGTAAGGAACACAGATGAGTCAGCGCCTAAAGTTTTTGTTACCGGGTGAGATGCAGAGAATGAAGTTGTTGTGCCCACTGTACCAGACCAGACGTCATATTCAATGAATGGTGTAGTATAGTAGTCACCTGCAGCCACAGTAGCAGTTGATATTGTAGGTAAAGATGTACGTTTTACATTTTTAATTGCAGCAATTACATCAGCCCATTCAGCATCTTCATCGCCAGTTCCAGCTCTGAACGCGTTAGTTGCAGCAATCTGTAATCCACATTTAGCTAGATCCTGCGCTACCACAGTCTCAAGAACAGTAGATCCACCAGCTGTGGCACAAGCTCCTCTGACACTCTGAGCAACACCAACTGTTAATAGCGCCGATGCTCCAACAGCATCACTAAGCTGTTGACCTTGGTCACCACCATCAGTTGCAAGTGGGAAGTTTGGTCTGTAAGTAATTTCAGCTTGAACTGTTGTTCCACCAAAGTTTGTATTCGCACTTACACCCATAGCCTGAAGATTTTCAGGATAGATGAATTCGTACTCAGCCAAGTTTAGAGGCGTAACAGCTGCTCCTAATAGAGCAGCAGCGGCAGCTTGCGTACTTGCTGTAGCAAAATTCTCAAGTGATCCTACACCTAAAGCTTGGTTAAGTACTGAGTTTTCATTAGCGTTATCATAACATCTTGTAGAGTCGTGATATAGCTTACCACCAATGTTGGTGTAGTTATAATAAGTCAGTGCGTTAGTTTTTTGAGCATCAGAATATGCAAAGTTTGATGCAGCAGTTCCTAAAGCACCCTCGTTATATAACTCGTCCACAGCTTCTGGGTTTTGATAAGCACCACAAGCGGCTTCACCGTATGCTGTTGCTGCAAGGGCAAGTGTGATCCTGTTCCAAGCAGTAATTTCAGAGTCAGTAAAAGATGAAATAGTTGTATCTAATCCTGAGCCTGATGCATCCATATAGTTACCACCAGCAAAACTTGTAATGTTGTTACCACCACCAGCAGTGCCATCACATTTGTTACCATTACACGCACCGGCCATTGTGAATAAGCCCAATAAGTCAGTTGCGTAAATACCTTGCTGACCTTTAAATCTCAAATATGGAGCTTTACTATCATACTGAGCATAATAGAAACCAAGATCTACACCGGTTCCAATATCATCAAGGTAAGTTCTAAGTGAGATACCGAATTGCTCATCACCATCAGCATAGATATGATTACCTCCTGATGCATCAAGAGCACCAGCTTTACGGCCTTGCTTACGGTCAAACTCATCCCAAGCTGCATAACCTGCAAGTATTCCAGCAGGACCACCTGATGCTGCTATTAGAGAGTTAAGGTCACTTCCTGCACCTGCAATTGAAGCAGCCGCAGTTGAACCAAGACCCAACTGTCCAGCTTTCATTACAATATTTGTTGCGTTTTCACTGCCTACAATGTCTTTAATGTATTCTTGAAATAAATACATTGTTGAAGCTCTTTTACCAGCTGCCGTGTTATAGAAATCAACTGCTGTTTGTGTACAGCCTAAACCAGCACCACCAGTTGCAGCAGGCATTGAAATTAAAAATGAGCATGCCTCAGATTGCGCCTGACTGTTTGAACCAAACGCTGATGTGTAAACAATACGATCACCACTGACAACCTCATTGCCAAAGAACGTACCTGCTTCATCAAACTCAACATGCGACTCATCAAACTGAGCATAAGCTTCATAAGACCAACCACCATCAAGATAACCTGAAAGAGTTAATTGTGTTGCAGGAACCAAAGCTTCCTCAATTGAGGAACCAGGCACTCTTAATTTTGCAAGGTCGATAGCGTTGGTTGTTAGTCCATTCATACCAACAGGGATGAAAGTAGACTCACCCCAGTTCGTTACAAATTGACCAGCAGTCATTGTCACATCAGGGGTTAAATCAGTTGTCACATAGAAATCTAAAAGATCGACATTCGTTTCAATGTTGTCCAATTGACTATCCGTGAAGGGGGCCCACGTTGGATTTGTAAATGATGTAATTGGATTGTATGATGCAACAAGTGATCCATTAAAACCTACACCACCGTCAAATGTACCGTCAATCTCAGTAAAAATTCTTGTTGTCTGGTTAAAAATATCTCCTCTACCAAAGTTCATTATTCCATCGTTCGCATTAGATGAAACTAACTTTCTTCTAGGACCAGAATTTGCGTCAGGTGTATTACCGTATCCGTCAGTGTACTGACTCGCACAACCTGCGCCATCTGCACCTGCTATTAAAGCAGTAGCATCTGCTGATCTGTTAGCGTTAACTGCAGCTGTATATGTAGCATCAAGATTGATACCTCCCGGCTTACTTAGACAGTTTTCTTCAACCCTTACAGATAATCCTGTGGTAACTGTTGTATTAATGTTACCCGAGAATCCTGGATAATTAACTTCTGCTGCATTTGCAATACTGAAACCCGCAAACATAAGTACAGAAGACAAAATTATAGTTTTAATTTTTGACAACATTTTTTCCCCCTGAAAAAATCATTAATATACATTCTATTAAATTTAAGCGCCGGAGGAAAAATTATGCACCTACGGCTATTAATTTAATAAGATTTTGCTATTTGACTTAATTACTGGCTCTAAGTCAAGGGTTTAAATTACTTTAATCAATTAATTTAAATGGTTCGTAATTGATAGATTTTAAGACATTAGGTTAGATGAGTTTAAAATCAGTATTTATTATTTTGAAAATTACCTAGTTTTTTCAGCAATTTTAGTCAAATAGTCATACGGGATGATATATAAATACATATATAATGTAATTAATCTCAAACTGATTAGAAAAATGAGCCTTTAAAGTGGTACTTTTACCACACCTTTGATTTTCAGTAGTTTATTTATCAGATCTTGCTGGGTTGGTTTTTTTGAGTGGTGTGAAAATTTGAAACCTGATTTTTTGAAGATTTTTGATATGTCTTCGCTCATTGATATAAAAATTATTTTTTCAGCAGGTTTTTTGAGTTTGTGTTTATTGAAGAGCTCTACCAAGTGATTTGCATTATTTTTCGAGAAGACCAAGCATGCACTAATCTTATTTTCTTTTATTAGTGTGATTGTTTTTTTATTTAAATTTTTTTTATAAAATGTCTCATATATTATTTTTTTTTGAATACCAATCTTATCCAATTTAATTTGAAAATTTTGATTACCTACCGTGCTCGTAAGATAAACAATATTATTAAAGTTATAAGCAGTTTGATTTCTGAATTTGTTTTTTAAATAATGATACATTTTTTCACTGTTAATTGAGGTGTGTATAATATTTTTGTAGCCCGCCTTCGTTAGCTTGTTCTCTGACTTTTTACCTATGATTAAAAATGCATTCTGAAAGTTAAGAATTTTTTTATTAATGAATATATTAGCAGCTCTTGGACTGGAAATTAAAAAAATTTTTTTAGTTGTCCATTTTTTTTTATTTTTTCTTATCCTAAATCGACTTAATATATCAGTAGCTACATCCATACCTAGAATCTCAAGCTTGTCTCTAAGCAAGCGTGACTCTTCTTTAGGCCGTGTAATTAAAATCATCTAAGTTATCGAGTTCATTTATTTTCTTTTGACCTACCGCCCCAATTATTTCTTTACTAAGCAGCAGACATGATTCCTTATATTTAAATTTACTACTTTGGATATTCTTTTCAAAAAGTACTTCACCAGAATGATCTAAAATTTCAAATGAAATAGAAAGATTATCATTTTTAACATTTGCTAAAACGGATACAGGGCTGTTGCAATTTGCACTTATAAGTCTCAATATTTCTCTTTCAGCACGACATTCCAATTCTGTATTTTGATCATTTAAATCTTTAAATAGAGTTTTAAAATCCGAATCTTTCTTTGCCTGAATGCCAACGGCTCCTTGACAAGCCGCTGGAAGAAAACTTTTAAAGTCTAAGACCTCTGTAACTATATTTTCTTTTTGCAATCTTTGAAGACCCGCAAGACTGAGGATGATGGCATCATATTCATTGTTATATAGTTTTCTAATTCGTGTATCTACATTGCCTCTCAATAATTTGATGTTGAGGTCTTTTCTGATTTTTAATACCTGTGATCTTCTTCTTATAGAGCTTGTGCCAATGACTGAACCTTTAGGCAAATCCATTATCCCGATACCGGAATTGGATATTATAACATCATGAGGGTCATACCTTTTGAGCCAACACACAATCTCAAGTTCTTTCATAAATTCAGAGGCTGGCAAATCCTTCATGCTGTGTACACCAATATCAACATGTCCTGAAATGATTTCGTTTTCGATCTCTTTGGCAAAAAGCCCTTTCCCACCAATTTTATCAAGACGCTGCGTCGGATTATTATCACCTGTTGTTTTTACGGTTTTGATTTCAAGCGAATAATGAGTATTAAATCCAGACAATGCAGAAGCTTGATCTATAAAATTATCAGTCTGTGCTTTTGATAGTTTGCTGTTTCTGATGCCTACCAGAATCTTTTCTAAATCCATCATTTTTAATAATTCAAAATATATACATCATACATCTGTATATTATATATTAATATGTTGTAATTAATTTAAATAAGCTTTCTTGGTTAGATAATATGAAAAAAAAAATGATAAGAGTTCTTGGAATCGAGTCTAGCTGTGATGAAACTTCAGTATCCATCGTTCAAAAAAAGGGGGAAGAAATAGAAGTTTTATCAAACATAGTAAAATCTCAAACCGATATTCATCAATATTATGGAGGTGTTGTTCCTGAACTTGCTGCACGTGCCCATTCAGATATTATTGATAAATTAATACAAGCATCACTTGATGAAGCTAACTTAAGCTTTAAAAAAGTTGATGCAATAGCTGCTACTGCTGGACCTGGCTTGCTTGGAGGTCTGCTTGTTGGAGTTGTGGCGGGAAAAACGCTTGCTCATTTTTTAAACAAGCCTTTTATTGCGGTTAACCATCTTGAAGGCCATGCACTGTCAATAAAGCTTGAGCAAAAAATTAATTATCCTTATCTTTTGCTGCTAGTTTCGGGAGGACACACTGAATTCACAATAATAAAAGGCTTTAATAATTATAAACGTATCGGTACCACAATTGATGATGCATTAGGTGAAGCATTTGACAAAACCGCAAGACTGTTATCTCTAGGTTACCCTGGAGGACCAGAAATAGAAAGATACGCTAATCTTGGTGATAAAGAAAAATTCAAACTTCCCATGCCACTAATTAGAGAAAAAAATGCCCATTTCTCATTTGCTGGCTTAAAATCTGCTGTTGCAAATATTGTTTCTAAGAATCGATGTACTGAGAAATTTAAAAAAGATATGTCAGCATCATTTCAAGAAACTATTAATAAAATAATATTTCGCAAAACTCAAAATGCAATTGGTGAGTACAGGCGCATAATCAAATCAAAAAAAGAACTGAAAATTGTTGTTGCGGGTGGAGTTGCAGCTAATAAAAGTATTAGAAGTTCACTTAAGCAACTTGCAAAATTAGAGGGTTGTGAGTTTCTTTTTCCCTCGATCAAGTATTGCACTGACAATGGCGCTATGATTGCGCTAGCTGGCATCGAAAGGTTTGAAAGAAATAAATTCAATAAATTAAATTTTAAGCCACGGCCAAGATGGCCACTAGATAAAAATGCCATATTCATGAAAGGTAAAAGAGCTGTTGAAGGATAAAGTGATTTATAAAATTGGAGTAATTGGTGCAGGCGCTTGGGGTACTGCATTAGCAAACATAATTTCAAAAAAAGAAAAAGTCATATTATGGGCAAAAGAAAAAAGTGTATGTGAGAATATAAATAAGTTATCTGAAAATAAGAGGTATTTACCAAAGATTAAATTAAGTAAAAAAATAAAATGCACGACGTCAATTCTTGATGTGAGTAAATGTGAAATTTTGTTTTTAGTATCACCAGTTCAATATTTATCTACTAATTTATTAAAACTTAAAAAAGACATAGAAGCTAAAACACTTTTTGTTTGTTGCTCCAAAGGGATAGAAATGAATAGCTTAAAATTACCAAGCGAAATTGTAACCTCAATATTTCCAAAAAATAAAATTGCAATAATCTCGGGACCAAATTTTGCAGCAGAGATCGCTAGAGGTCTGCCAGCAGCTACATTAGTTGCTTCAAAAAACGATCTAGTTGCTAACAAAATTGCTCAACTCATTAAGTCACCAACACTAAGACCTTACTTATCTGATGATATTATTGGCTCTCAAATAGCAGGGGCTTTAAAAAACATTTATGCAATCGCAAGTGGCATTGTATTTGGAAAAAAATACGGTGAAAATGCAGTAGCTTCAATTATATCAAGAAGTTTTGCTGAAATAAAAATTGTAGCCCAATCAATGAATGCAAAAAAAAGTACACTTGCTGGACT
>CACMWW010000022.1 GCA_902617525.1 uncultured Pelagibacteraceae bacterium
TCAAGAGCAGGTTTTTCATATAACATCGTAAAGAAGATATTATTTGAAATGAGTAAAGAGGAGCTAGAAGATATTTATGATCAAAGATAAAACAATTATTGTTACAGGTGCCGCAAGAGGCCTGGGACAGAAATATTCACTTGAATTTGCGAAAGCCGGAGCAAATATCATTTTTGCAGATATATCTGATTGTTCTGAGACAGAAAAAAAGGTGAGTGAAGTTACAGATAAATTTTTGAGTCTAAATCTTGATGTGACGGATATAAAATCATGCAACAATATGATGGCGAAGGCTGTTAATCAATTTTCTAAAATAGATGTATTGGTAAATAACGCTGCACTATATGGAGCATTAAAAAGTTCACGATTTGAAGATATTGATCCAGATCAATGGGACAAAGCGATGAATGTTAATGTGAAAGGACTTTGGAATTGCTGCAGAGCAATATCTCCAATAATGAGAGAAAGCAAAAGTGGTTCAATAATAAATATCACTTCTCTAGCAGCTAAATTTGGCATGCCTTACGCCGCAGATTACGCTACATCAAAAGCTGCCGTTATTGGATTAACTCGGGTTATGGCGAGAGAAATGGGAAAAGATAACATTCGTGTAAATGCAGTAGCACCATCTATGGTAAGAACTGAGTCGGCAAAGGAATTTTTAGGAGAAAAAGCAGAACGTGGTTTTGAGGTTATTTCTAAAGGACAGATATTACAAAAGACACTTGAAGTTGATGATATATATGGAACCGTTCTCTATCTTGCAAGTGATCAAAGTAAATTCGTTACAGGACAAACCCTGATGGTAGATGGAGGCAGTGTGCTTCTGTAAATAATGAAAAAGAAAAAAAATAAATTAAAAAGCAATCCCATTGCAAGACAGTTAAGGACAGATAAGTTTAGACCAAAAAAGGTCGCAAATAAAAAAAAACTTCATGAAAAAAAAAGAATAAAAATTAAATTATGACAACCGTTTCAGAGGCCGTAAACAATCGCCAATCAGTTAGAGCTTTTACAAAAAAGCAGGTATCGAATGAAATACTAGAAAGCCTAATTAATAAGTCCTCTAGATCCCCATCGGGAGGAAACTTGCAGCCATGGAGAATATTTATAATAAATGGGAACTCGATGAAACGTTTTCTTGAATTTCAGAATAAATGGAAGGGCACAGATACACCCGAGTATCCTATTTATCCTGCAAAACTAAAAGAGCCTTATAGAACTTCACGGTTTGAAGTTGGTGAACAGTTATATGGTTCTATTGGAATTGAAAGATCAGATTCGCAAGCAAGGGTAGATCAAATGCTTAAAAATTTCACTTTTTTTGGTGCACCAGCAGCATTATTCTGTTTTGTAGACCGCCAGATGAACCAACCTCAGTGGTCAGATTTAGGAATGTTCCTACAGACATTTATGCTACTTGCTCAAGAAGAAGGAATTGATACTTGTGCACAGGAGTCTTGGTCACTTAGGCAGAAAATGGTATCTGAATTTGTTGAAGCTGACTCTGATCTCATGTTATTCTGTGGTATGGCAATTGGATACAGGGATGTTTCTTCGCCATTAAACAATTATAAAACTAATAGAAGACCAGTTGAAAGCTGGTGTAAAATTATAGATAAGTGACAGAAAAAAAATTTTTTAAATATGATGATAGGAAAATTGCTTACGTAGATGAAGGCGAAGGTGATCCTATAATCTTTTTTCATGGAAATCCCACTTCTTCTTTTTTATATAGAAATATAATTAAGAATCTTAAAAACCATTACAGATGTATTGCAGCTGATATGTTGGGCATGGGTGACTCAGATAAGTTGGAAAATTCAGGTCATATGTCCTATACCTTTGAATTACATTATAAGTATTTGTCAGAATTTATTAGAAGCTTAGAATTAACTCAACCAGTTACACTCGTTGGTCAGGATTGGGGAGGACCTCTTGCTATTAAATGGGCAAGAGAAAATAATGATAATGTTCGAGGTATTTGCTATTTCGAAACTGTAATTGCGCCAATTAAGTCAGATGAAATGGTTGAGCCAACGAGAGGACTTTTTCTTATGATTAGATCTGAAAAAGGAGACAAAAAAGTTCTTGAAGAAAACTTTTTTGTAGAAAAAATGCTTGGAACCGATCCCATAGAACCATTGAGTGATGAGGTCATGAATGAATACAGAAAACCATTTATCAATCCTGGTGAAGATAGAAGACCAACATTAGATTGGCCTCGGCAAATTCCAATCGATAATGAACCAATTGAAGTTTATAATGAGGTAAAAGATAATTTGAAATTTATGATGGAAACTAATTTACCAAAGTTCCTTATAGTAGGTAATCCTGGAAGAATAATGCCAAAACCCTTAATCGAATTTTGTAGAAAATTTAAGAATCAAAAGGAGATTACTGTAAAAGGACACCATTTCCTTCAGGAAGAAGCACCAGACGAAATAAGTGATGGTTTAAAAGTCTGGCTAAGCTCAATCTAATTTATTTTTCTTCTGCATCGGGATATAACTCCATAGAAACTGGAGATGCACGACTACTTACTAAAACAGTGGTACCTTGTTCTTCTAATGGAACCGCAGTCCTTATTGTCATTCTATAAATTCCAAATAGACCCAAACTTGTGTGTATAAGGAATAGGTATATCCAAAATCCAGAGGCGCCGATAATGTCAATGGCAAATCCCCCTATGACGGGTCCTAATGTAAGGCCTATACCGCCTGCCAATTGAAGGCCAGAGCTTGCTGCAACCATTTCCCTTTTTGACAAAAAGTCATTTGTATGTGCAATCGAAAGTGCATAAAGAGGCACAGTCAGACCTCCGAATATGAAAGTAATTGCCACGAGAACTGAGAAAGTATTACCAAAAATAAGAGCTAAAATAGAGAAGATACCTGCTAAAAAAGCAACAATTACGATAATTGTTCTTCTGTCATAGGTATCTGATAAATAGCCGATAAGATACTGATTGAGTGCTCCTCCAATAATAAATGTAAACATAAAAATGGATACTTGCTCAATTGACAGTCCACTTTTTAAACCATATATGGTTCCGATACCCCAAAGAGTTCCATGAGCTAAACCTGTAATCATAGCAGCAATCACTCCAAGAGGCGATGCTTCATAAAGCTGTTTGATATTCAAAAACTCGGTAACACTGAAATCTGGCTGTTTACTTACAACAATTAATATTGGTACGAGAGAAATGGAAATTAGAATTGAAACGAGCATAAACAAAGATGCAGTTTCTGGGTTTGCTATATTTAGAAATAACTGACCTACTGCACTTCCAGCCATACTAACCATCATATAAATAGATAAAGCTTTACCTCTATTATTATTTTCTGATAGGTCATTAATCCAACTTTCTGCAACGGTGTACATGCCTACAAAACACATTCCAGATATAAAACGCATTAAAAACCATCCAAAGAAACTTACATGAATTGAATGCAAGAGAATTGAGATAGAGGCTATTGATGCAAGCGCCGCAAACATTCTTACATGTCCGACACTTTTTATGCGACGGGGTATCAAGAGGGCTCCAGATAAGAATCCAGCATAATATCCAGTAAGTATAATACCTGCTGATGCAGCAGAGTATCCTTCGATTGATGCTCTAACTCCAATCAAGCTACCTTGAAGCCCATTCGCAAGCATTATCATTGCAACACCAAAAAATAGGGCCCACGTTCCCTTAAGCAAGCTGTACATATTTAAAAATTTATGAAATTATTTCAAAGCCATCTTCTGACGGACTTCTTATAGTCTAAGTAAACATTTCCGAATTCTTTTTCAAGATATTTTTCCTCTGGAATTATTACTCCATATGTTAATAGTGGTATTGATATAGCTGCACTAATTACATACCACCAGGAGTTGAATGCTAGTCCGCAACTTAACAGAATTATAACCATTGCTAAATAAATTGGATTTCTTGAATATTTAAAACTTCCGCCAACAAACAATTGATTTTGAACTGATTTTGGGTGAGGGTTTTCTTCATTGTCGGAAAATATTTTTAAGGTGTAAATAGCCATTAAAAATGAGGAAACCGCAATAATTAATCCGATAATTAAAACTATTATACTTCCCTTAAAGAGGGGTAAATGTATGAAAAAACTATCAAGAAGGCTTGATACTATCAACCCAATCATTAGGGCGTAAGGAGGAAAAAACGTTGTCTTAGCGCCTTGGGCCCTGACTGGTTTTATAGGATCTTTATTGTTTGCCATATTTATGTTTAATTATTTGAATTATCTAATTTTTTAAGTTAAACCCACACTAAATTATTTGACAAGTATAAATTATGTTTAAGAAAAGACAATCAGTACAGCAAGTTGAAGAGAGCAATGAACTTGCCCCAAAATTCGATGATAATGGTTTGATAGTTGTTACAACAGTTGATTATCGAACTAATGAAATTTTAATGACAGGTTTTATGAATGAAGAGGCACTTGAAAAAACTATTACAACGAAAGAGGCATTCTACTTTAGCAGAAGCCGAAATGCCTTATGGCATAAAGGAGCTAAAAGTGGATATACTCAAAAAGTAAAGGAAATCCTAATAGACGATGATCAAGACGCTCTTTGTTTGAAGGTTGATATAGGAAAAAATGGCGCTAGTTGTCACGTTGGTTATAAGTCTTGTTTTTACCGCGAAATTGACTTAGAAGATACTGCAAATAAGTCTGGGTTAAGGTTCACCACGGAAGAAAAAGTTTTTAATCCTGATGAAGTTTATGGTGATGAACCTAATCCAACTAAATTATAAAGGAAAATAAAATGGCTGTCCCAAAGAGTAAGATATCGAATTCTAAAAGAGGTATGAGAAGATCTCATTTGCGTCTAAAGGGAAAAAATTTTATTGAAGATAAAGAATCTGGTGAAATGAGACTTTCTCATCATGTTGATATGACAACTGGTACTTATAATGGAAAGAAAATCTTTACACCAAAAGCAGAAAAATAATTCAACCCCAACAAAGATCTTCCTTAACTAGCATCATACCGTTTTCATAAATAAGTCCGTTTTTTCTATCGTTAGCTATAAAGCAAGGTCCATCGAGATCTATAAAATCTGCGTATTCATGTAGCGGTAATAACGGTAACATTGATAAGGAACTTGAGACCATGCATCCAAGCATGATATTTAGATCTAACTTTTTTGCTTCTTTGACTATTTTTAATGCCTCTGAAAGGCCGCCAGTTTTATCAAGTTTAATATTTATCGTATTATATTTATGAGCCATTTTTGCCAAATCAGAACTGTCATGAAATGACTCATCTGCACAAATAGAAACAGGAAAATTTAATCCTTTTAACTCATTGTCATTTTCAGATAATAGTGGTTGTTCTATTAAATCAATCTTTGTTTTTACAAATAAATCAGCGTTTGATTTTAAGTCATCTATATTGAATGCCTCGTTAGCATCAACGATTATTACTTTATTTGGAGAAAGTTCTCTTGTTTTTGTTAAGATTTCGTGAAGATTGTTTTTATTAACTTTTAATTTTAATGTTGGAAATTCTTGATGATTACTAACATCCTCTATCATTTTTTCTGGCTCATCTAATACTACGGTATAGCTACCAGGTAATGTAGTCGGCTTTGTAACTCCCATTAATTTCCAAATTGAGGTATTTTTCATCTTACATTCAAGATCCCACATTGCGCAGTCAATTGCATTTCTTGCTGCCCCATTTTTTAAGAAACGATCGAGATTAGTTAAGTTGATATTACCTTCTTCAATGTCAGGTTTTAAATTATGAATTTCCGAAGTTACACTATCAATAGTTTCATCATACCTTTTATAAGGAACACACTCACCATAACCAAAGAAATTATTAGTTTCTATCTTTACTTCGATTGTTTCAGCTGTAGTTTTAGAGCCTCTAGAAATATTAAATGATTTATTTAAATCCCAAGATATATGCTTTATCTGAATATTGGACATTAATGTTTCAAATTTTTTCAATAATCCGAATGAATGGATCAAGGTTGTCTTGTAAAGGGTCCAAACATGGTAAGTCATATTCTTTAGATAATCTATCCTTATGATCACTTGCCTCAGATTGACAATTTGATGTATTAAGTGCAATGCCAATACATTGTATTTGCTTATTAGTAAGCTTACCATTTTGTATTGTCTGATCGATAACCTCTCTGATGCTCGGTAAAGTTGTATCCACGCCCCTCATATTAGTTCGTGTTGGTTCATGACATACAACAAATGCATCTGGTTGGCTTCCATGAAGCAAACCAAGTGAAACTCCTGCGAATGAAGGATGAAATAGAGATCCCTGACCTTCAATAATATCCCAGT
>CACMWW010000023.1 GCA_902617525.1 uncultured Pelagibacteraceae bacterium
TTTAATGAATGATTTTTTTTCTTCTATGTTCCTAATCTTTAATTTTTTTCCGTAATGTTTTTCAATGTATGAGTTTAGTTCTTCATTCGAGTCTACTAAACCAAGTTTTTTTGCTTGTTCGCCTGTCCAAAACTCCCCATTAAAAACTTTTTTTGGGTCTATTTTCTTTTTTCTATTTTTTGAGACTAAATCTTTGAAATTTTCAAATATGCTATCCTGAACTTTGATCAGCTTATCTATGTCTTTTTTAGAGACTTCTTCAAATGGATCTAGAAACGATTTTCTATCTCCTTTTGTAAAAACTCGCCTTTTAATGCCTAGTTTATCTATTAATTTTTTGAATCCAAAAGAGGCACTGATTACTCCTATTGATCCGACTATTGAACTTTTATTGGCGATTAATATATCTCCTGCACACATCAGCATATAACCTCCTGAGGCAGCAACATCCTCCGCGATTGTAATCACCTTCACATTGTTTTTCTTCGATAAATTTCTTATACGGTTGTGTATAAGCTCGGATTGAACCGGTGAACCACCAGGAGAGTTGATCTTAATGACTACTACAGATGGCTTTTTAAAGCTAAAAGCTTTATCTAGAATAGAGGCACAATTCTCAAGTGTCAGTCCCTTTTGAAATCTACCGAGATCTCCAATAACACCTCGCAAGCCAACTATATTTATTCTTGTTTTAGAGGATATAAAGCTCATTTTTAATTTTTGCCTGAAATCAATAACTTTTAATTATATGAGACTATATTATAAGTACATCTAAATATAAAACAAAATCATAATTAATAAGTGAATACACCAGTAAAATCATTATCGAATTTACTTAAAAGCTCTCTGAAGAGAGTTGAAAGAGAAATCAGTAAGAACATCAAGGATGAAGAAAAATTAATTACTTTAACAGCAGGCCATCTCATTAAAGCTAAGGGAAAAAAAATAAGGCCCCTTCTTACATTAATTGTATCAAAAATGCTAAATTATAAAGGTAACGCGGATGTAACACTTGCTGTCTGCATTGAGTTTATTCATAACGCCACTTTGTTGCATGATGATGTAATTGATACAGGAAAGATCAGAAGAGGAAAATTAAGCGCAAATCAAATATGGGGAAATAAAGTAAGTGTTTTAGTTGGAGATTACCTGTTAAGTAGAGCTTTTAAGCTAATGGTAAAAAATAAATCATTAAAATTACTAGAGATATTATCCCAAACATCACTCATTTTAGCAAGAGGACAAATACAAGACGTAGGCAATAATCAAAATTTTAACTTAACAGAAAAAAAGTATTTATCTATCATAGATGCTAAAACTGCTGAGCTTTTTAGGATATCTTGTTTCTTGCCAACCATCATTACTGACCAAGATAAAAGAACTCAAAAAATATTTAATGATTTTGGATTTAATTTTGGCATGGCCTTTCAGTTATCTGATGACGTATTAGATTATTTTGGTGACTCGGGCAAAATGGGTAAAAGTGTTGGGAAAGATTTTTTTGAGGGTAAAGTAACATATCCAGTCATTCATTGTTTCAAAAAATCTGATAAAAAGTCAAAAAAAATTATAGCCAAGCTATTTTTTAAGAGAAAAAGAAGTAAAAAAGATCTGGCACTAATTCTGGATCTGATGAAGAAAACAAATACTTATAAAAGTTCAATCGAATTTGTTGGAAAATATGCAGAAAAAGCCAAAACTAAGATTAATAAATTTGAAGGAAATAAATATAAAGTGTATCTTGATGATTTGGTGGATCATTTAATAATCAGAGACAAATAAAAAATAAATATGTCATTTAATACTTTTGGAAAAAATTTTCGATTTACAACATGGGGGGAATCTCATGGGGAAGCTATTGGATGTATAATTGATGGTTGCCCTCCTCTAATACCACTTAAGGACAAGGATATTCAGAAATATTTAGATATGAGAAAGCCAGGAAAAAATAGATTTGTTACACAAAGAAGAGAAGATGATAAAGTTTCAATTTTATCTGGTGTATTTGAGGGAAAAACAACTGGAACTCCGATAATGCTGTTAATTTGGAACAAAGATCAGAAATCAAAAGACTACAGCGATATAAAAAATAAATTTAGACCTGGACATGCTGACCTAACATATTTTTTGAAATATGGAATAAGGGATTATAGAGGTGGAGGTCGTTCTTCCGCAAGAGAAACTGCGAGTAGAGTAGCTGCTGGCGCTGTCGCAAGAAAAGTAATTGGACATATATTAAAAAAAGATATTTTAATTCAAGGTGCAGTTACACAAGTTGGAAAGCTCACAATTAATCAAAGAAATTTCAATTGGAATGACGTAAAGAAAAATTCTTTTTTCTGTCCTGATAAAAAAATAGTTAAAGTTTGGGAAGAGTACCTAGATGAAACTAGAAAAAAAGGATCATCATTGGGTGCAAAATTATTAGTAAATGCTAAAAATGTTCCCGCCGGACTTGGAGAACCAGTATATGGTAAATTAGATGCTGACCTTGCAGGTGCAATGATGAGCATCAACGCTGTTAAAGGTGTTGAAATAGGAGCTGGCAATGAGGCTGTTGAATTATCAGGTGATGAAAACTCCGACGAAATAAGAGCTAATAAAAATAAAAAAATTATCTTTTCTTCTAATAACTCTGGCGGAATCTTAGGTGGTATATCAAGTGGTCAGGATTTAAATTTATCAATAACGATTAAACCAACGTCGTCAATTTTGAAGGCAAAAAAAACAATTAACAATAAATTTCAAAATACATCGATTTCAACAAAAGGTCGTCACGATCCATGTGTAGGTTTGAGAGCTGTCCCAATTGCTGAGGCTATGATGGCGTGTGTTTTAGCAGATCATATATTGCGCAATAGAGCGCAATGTGGCTAAACTTTTAGATCAACTAAAAAATCAATAAGCAACAAAGTCTTTTTTTTCTTTAATTTAATTTTCTTCAAATTCTTTAACGTCCTTTCAGCTAGTTTTTTTTTGTAATTTAGTAAAATCTCATTATTTACCTTTGACATTCTTGGAAAATCTGCAATGTCATCATTGATTTGAAAAATTTCTCCGATGTACTCTCCAATTTTTTTCATACTATCTTCGACACTCTTATTTTTATTTGCACAAATTGCAACTGCTTGACAGCAATAAGACATTAATTTTGCAGTTTTTAATTTGTTTAATTCTAATCTCCCACTTACAGTAGGTGATTTTAAACTCAAATCATAGTATTGCCCTAAAAGAAGTCCTTTTTCACCTGAAACTTTGCTCATTACTTCAATCAACTTTGTTTTTTTCTTATCTGATATTTTAAAAGAACTACTAGATAAAATTTGATATGCTTTTGTCAATAAAGCACATCCCGCGAGAATTGCAGTATATTCATTGAATTTATAGTGTGTTGTTTTTTTTCCTCTTCTAAATTGATCGTTGTCCATAGATGGTAAATCATCATGCACAAGAGAATAATTATGTAACATTTCAATTGCTGAAGCTAAATTAAAAATAACACTATTTGATAAATTCAATTCTTTACCAAAAATATATACTAAATATGGTCTAAATCTTTTACCTCCTGTATTAATTGAATACAGGATAGCTTGATTTAATAGATTTTTATCTTTACTAAGTTTTTTTTTTAAAAATTTATTGAATTTAATGGTAAATTTTTTCAAATCGTTATTTATGATTTGATGTTTCATTTACTTTTTTTTAGATATTTTACCATCTGGCAGCACTTTGATTTCCTCAAGTTTTAAAACTGCATCGTCTAATTTTTGTTGGCAATGGGCTCTTAATTGCGATCCACGCGTATAATACTCAATAGACTTTTCAAGATCAATATTTCCACTCTCTAAATTTTCTACAATCTCAGATAGTTCTTCCATAGCTTTTTCAAAAGAAAGTTTTTTTATGTCATCAGGTATTTTAGTCATTATTTTGTAACTCTCTTATATGGGTAATCATTGAATTTTCTAAAGCTTGTATATCATATCCACCTTCAAGCATAGAAATAATTCGATTATCACAATATTTATCTGCAATACTCATCAACTTTTGTGTAATCAATTTAAAATCATTTTCTAAAAGTTCTAACGATGCCAATGGGTCTTTTTTGTGAGCATCGAAACCCGCTGATAAAATTAAAAAATCTGGTTTTTGATCATGTAATTTCTTTATAATCATCTCATCAAATGCCGATTGATATTGAGATGAATTTGTTCCCGCTTGAAGAGGTACATTAACAATATTGCCTACTCCCTTTTCATTTGTATCGCCTGTTCCAGGATACAATGGATATTGATGAGTTGAATAGTAATGCACCTTAGAATTTTCATAGAATATATCTTGCGTTCCGTTTCCATGATGAACATCAAAGTCAATAATAGCAATATTTTCTAAACCATACCGATTAATCAAGTACTTTGCAGATATAGCTACATTATTAAATACACAAAAACCCATTGAACGGTCATAACATGCATGATGGCCTGGTGGCCTTACAATACAGAACGCATTCATACATTTTTTATTTATAACGTTATCTGCTGCGTCTATGCCACTGCCTGCAGCTTTTAATGTTGCCTCAAAAGAACCACGAGAAACAGGTGTTTCTTGATCCAGAAAAACTATCTGTTCATCTTTTGGAAAACGATCAAGAGTTTCATCTACAAATCTTTTATCATGTGCTTCATAAATATGAGAGTAATCTATCTTATTCGGTTTAATTATTGATATATTTTTAAATTCTTCATTATTTATTAAATCGATGATATTTTTTACTCGATCAGTTCTCTCTGGATAATCGAGAGAAGATACATGATCTTTAAAACTATCATCGAAATATATTTGTGTTTGAGTCATTTAATGAAATCTAAAATAATAAATCTAAATTCAAATAATATTAAAATTATAACTAGAAGTCTACTCATAGGAAAAACTATAGTAATCCCAACAGATACCGTTTATGGTATTGCAGCCGATGCAAAGAGTTTTCAAGGCGTTGAAAATATATTTAAGATTAAAAAAAGACCTAAAAGATTTCCTCTTATTCTGTTTACTCATTCAATTGCTGAAGCTAAAAAGCTTGCAATATTTTCACCCTTTGAAGAATATTTGGCATCAAAATATTGGCCTGGACCACTTACTTTGATATTAAAAAAGAAAGGAAAAAAGTTTTACAATGGGGATAAAAGATTGTCTAAGGTAGGTATACGCATTCCAAAAAATAAAGATGTTATAAAAATTCTCGAGTACATTCAAAAGCCACTTGCAACTACAAGCGCTAATATTCATGGAGAAATAAATATAAAATCTTTAAATCAATTAGGAATAATAAAATCAAAAGATGTTGCTTATGCAATCGAAAAAAAAGACAAAATGAGCTTTAAAGAGTCAACTTTAGTTGAAACTAAAAATAATCAAATAAACATTATACGCGAAGGTTCTTTGTCTAAAAAATTAATTAATAAAGAATTTAAAAATTTTAACAAGAAACATTAATTAAGCGTCTACGAATGCATTAAAAGAAAAACACCGTCTCTCACCATCTCCTCTAAAAGGGTGGACATCATGCATTAAAAAAGAAGGGAAAATATACAAATCTCCTACCTTAGGCTTAAATGTTTCACGGTGC
>CACMWW010000024.1 GCA_902617525.1 uncultured Pelagibacteraceae bacterium
TTTTGAATAATTAAAAAAGATATTTTTTAATTTGAAATAAACTAGCTTCTCTAAAATTGAATCGCAATAGGAAAAAGAATTAAGATACTTATAAAATTTAGAATTAAATTACTGCGTTATGTTTGCATGTAACTTTCACTGCTTATCATAAGCTACGGAAAAGTTTAATGAATCTACTTAAGAGACTTTATTTGACTTGATAGACGTGAGATTTTTCTTGAAGCGGTGTTTTTATGAACAATCTTTTTTGAAACAGCAGACATCATTTCAGACTCTGCGTGCTTTAGGGCCTCTCTAGCCTTAATTTTATCACCTTTAACAATATTTAGTTCTACTTTTTTGATGTAGGTACGATATCTATTCCTTACAGATTTATTAATATCTGTTTTTTTAGAAATCTCTCTTACTTTACCTTTTGCAGATTTTGTATTGGCCATAATTAATTATATTTTTTATCTTTGACATTCAGAACAATAAAATGATGAACGCTGCGCTATTACTATTCGTATTATGGGCGACTGACAAGATCTTTTTACGCATTTTGATCCTTCTCTACCATAAACATACAATTTATTTTGAAAATATCCCATCTTCCCAGAAACCATCGTATGATCATTTATGCTTGAACCGCCTAATTTTATAGATTTTTTTAGTACACTTTTAATAGCGCGTACCAATTTTTCACAATCCCGTTTTGTAATATCTTTACCTAATCTGGATGGATGAATACCTGACATAAATAATGCTTCAGACGCATAAATATTTCCAACCCCAACAATATATTTTTGATTCATAATAATATTTTTAATCGGCGATTTTTTATTTTTCGTTACGTTTAAAAGGTATCGATCATTAAATTGTTCAATAAGTGGTTCAACTCCTAGGTTAACAAAGAACCTATGTGTTTCTAGTGAGGCCGTTTCTGTAACGAAAATATATCCAAATCTTCTTGGGTCAATAAATTGAAAAACTAAGTTCTTGTTAAAAAAGATAGAGAAATGTGTGTGTTTAAATTTTTTTTTATTATCTTTTACAATAATAATCCTTCCTGACATTCCTAAATGTATTACTAAGGATCTATTATTAGATAAATTTATAATTATATATTTTGCTCTTCGAAAAACAGTTATAACTGTAGAGCTTTCAACTTTCGAAGATAAATTTTTTTGGATAGGATATCTTAATTTACTTATATATTTCTTGAATCGTAAAATTTTATGCTTATTAATTTTGCTTTTTATACCATTTACAACTGTTTGGACTTCTGGTAGCTCTGGCATATATTATATTTATACTTTTTTAGTTTATAAGATATTAAATAAATAAGCGTATTATGGAAACAAAAGAAGTTTTTGATAAAGTTGCGAGCAAATACGATATCATGAATGATATTATGTCACTTGGCGCACATAGGTATTGGAAAGAATTACTGATCGATTGGCTTTCTCCAGAAAAAGAGATGCATATAATTGATGTAGCCGGAGGGACTGGTGATGTTGCAAGACGATTTTTAAAAAGAGTTAAAGGCAAAGGAAAGGCTACTGTTTGTGATCCAAATGAATTTATGGTTAAAGAAGGAAAAAAAAATCACACCTTTAAAGATAAAATTGAATGGATTGTTGCATCTGCAGAAGATCTCCCTTTTAAAGAAAATACATTTGATGCATACCTCGTATCCTTTGGTGTTAGAAATTTTTCTAATATTGAAAAATCATTGGGTGAAGCCTATAGAGTGTTAAAGCCTGGGGGAAAATTTTATTGCTTAGAATTTTCCAAAGCCGAGAATGAAACAATTTCAAATGTGTATAATTTTTATTCTTCAATTATTCCAGTAATGGGTAAAATTATTGTTGGAGATGAAAAACCTTATGAGTACTTAACTAAAACAATTAGTAATTTTCCATCACAAGAAAATTTTAAAAAAATAATTGAGGGTACAAAATTTAAAGACGTAAACTACCGAAATATTTTTAATGGAATAGTAGCCATACACAATGCCACAAAAATTATAAATGCTTAGTAATTTACTTTTTTTGATTAAACTGATTAGAGTACTAAAAAAATACAATGTATTAATCTTAATAAATAAAAATATACGATTTAAATTTTTATTTATTTTTTTTACTAATTTAATTTCTATAGGTGTATCTTATGATAAAAACCATAAGAATAAGTCTGACGGGTTAAGAATTGCGCAAGCATTGAACGAACTTGGCCCTTCATTTGTTAAACTAGGACAGTTAATATCTACAAGGCCTGATATTGTAGGTAATACAATTGCAGAGGACCTTTCACTATTAAGAGATAATTTGCCACCCTTTTCGAGAAAAACAGCTATTGAAATTATTGAAGATGAGTTTGGAACAAATATTGATGATGTTTTTTCGCAATTTAGCGAACCTATTGCCGCAGCTTCAATTGCGCAAGTGCATTTTGCTAAAATAAAATCTTCTAATACAGAAATTAATGTGGCGGTGAAAGTTCTAAGGCCAGAAATAGAAAAAATAATCAATCAGGAAATGGAAAGACTTGAGTGGCTTACCACTTTCATGGAAAATTTCTCTGAATTTCAAAGATTAAGACCTAATTCTATAATAAAAAAAGCAAAAGAAGTCATAAAGTTTGAGCTAGATTTAAGATATGAGGCTGCAGCTGCTTCAGAGTTATCTGAGAATACAAATATGGATGAGAGTTTTTATGTGCCTAAAGTTTATTGGGATAAAGTTACTCAAAAAATACTCACGATGGAAAAAATTATTGGCGTTCCAGCAGATAAAATTGATGAGTTGAACGAAAAAAAAGTAAATAAAAAACAAGCAGCTGAAAATCTGATTATAAATTTTTTAAGACAGTCAATAAGAGATGGATATTTTCATGCTGACCTTCATCAGGGTAATTTATTCCTTAATCCGAAGGGTAAACTTTTAGCGGTTGATTTTGGTATTATGGGTAGATTGGATAAAAAAAATAGATCTTATTTAGCAGAAATTATTTATGGATTTATAAAACAAGATTATTTACATATTGCAAAAATTCACCAAGAAGCAGGCTTGATTGACAAAAATCAATCTATAGAGGATTTTTCACAAGCTTTAAGATCGATCGGGGAACCAATCATAAATCAAAAAGCTAAAAATATTTCAATGGGAAATGTGCTTCTTCAGTTATTCGACATAACAAAGCAATTTAACATGTTTTTACAACCACAGCTTTTGCTTTTACAGAAAACAATGATAACGGTTGAGGGCGTTGCCAGAAAATTGAATCCGGATATTAATTTTTGGGAAGTATCGAAACCTGAAATTGAAACATGGCTAAAGGATGAATTAGGAATAAAAAATAGACTTCAACAAACGCAACAAGCATTACAAAGTATAGCAAGAAAAGTTCCTGACATTCCTGACTTTATCTCAAGAGCTGATCAAGCCTTTGATTTGATAGTAAAGAATGAAGAGGATAAAACTTCGAAAAATCGAGATAGTAGTTCATATGTAATAGGTGGTGTAGCTCTTGTAGTTGGTATAATGCTTACTTTTATATTCATTTAGAAAAATTTTTCGTTTATTACTAGTCATTTAAGATAAAAGAGTATACGTGTACAAAATGCAAAATAAAAAAGTTCTATTGATTATTACTGGAGGCATTGCTGCATATAAGTCTCTAGATACAATACGTGAATTAAAGAAAAATAACGTAGATGTAACATGTATTTTAACAAAATCTGGATCTGAATTTGTAACACCTTTATCTATTGAGAGTCTCTCGGGAAATAAAGTTTATACTGACTTGTTTAATTTAACAGATGAGCATGCAATGGGTCATATTCAACTTTCTAGATTGTCAGATATTATTTTAGTTGCTCCAGCGACTGCAAATATGATTTCAAAAATGGCTTACGGGGTAGCTGACGATCTTGCATCTACCGTTCTTATGGCTACAAACAAGCCAATACTAGTAGCACCGGCAATGAATGTAAGAATGTGGTTGAATAATTCTACACAAAGAAATGTTGAGACATTGAAAAATGATGGTATCGAGTTTATCGGACCGGATAACGGTGAAATGGCTTGCGGTGAATACGGCGAAGGCCGCATGGTTGAACCGAATGAAGTCGTAAAATTTATTAAAAAATATTTTGATGCACTTGATTATAAACCTCTTGTAAATCGAACTGCTTTAGTTACTGCTGGTCCAACTAAAGAAATGATAGACCCTGTAAGATTTATCTCTAATGAGTCCTCTGGAAAACAGGGCTATGCTATAGCGGAAACATTACAAAGCTTAGGTGCAAAAACAACTTTAGTTTCTGGCCCAACGAGCTTAACCAGGCCTAATGTAGAACGGATCATAAACGTGGACTCAGCTGATCAAATGTTAGAAGCTTGCGAAAGTTCACTGCCAGCAGATATAGCCG
This sequence comes from uncultured Pelagibacteraceae bacterium, assembly GCA_902617525.1. Taxonomy (GTDB): domain Bacteria; phylum Pseudomonadota; class Alphaproteobacteria; order Pelagibacterales; family AG-422-B15; genus CACNXQ01. Next base: position 4,415 of record CACMWW010000024.1, read on the forward strand.
TATGTGCTGCTGCCGTAGCAGATTACAAGATTGCTAATAAAGAGATTACAAAGATAAAGAAAAATGGATCACTTCAAAATATGATTTTAGAAGAAAACCCAGATATTTTGGAAAGACTAAGTAAAAGAAACCATTTAAGACCAAAACTGATAGTAGGATTCGCAGCTGAGACTAGTAATCTTGAAAAAAACTCTAATGAAAAACTAAATAAAAAAGGCTGTGATTGGGTTCTAGGCAACGATGTTTCAGAAAATAGTGTATTTAATCAGGATACAAACAAAATATACTTTACATCAAAACTATATTCTGAAAACTGGGAATTGATGACAAAAAAAGAAGTAGCCAAAAAACTGTGTCAAAAAATTTCTCTTCACTTAAATAATTAATATTATTGATTTGGCTAATCTATCATTCTCAGAAGTACATATAAAAAAAACTTCAAAACTTAAGGATTTTGACGTTCCTTCTTATCAGACTGATGAGGCTGCTGGAGTTGACTTAAGTGCATCCATTGAAAATTCAATTAAAATTCGTCCATGGGAAAGAGAAATTATTCCGTGTGGAATTTCAATTGCAATGCCAAAAGGTTTGGAGGCTCAGATTCGGCCAAGATCCGGTTTAGCATTTAAACATGGTATAACAATTTTGAATACTCCTGGAACAATAGACAGTGATTATAGAGGTGAAATAAAAGTTGTATTAATAAATTTAAGCAAAGATGAGTTTACCATTCATCCAAAAGATAGAATTGCTCAAATGGTCTTCACAAAAGCTATACAAGTAAAGTTTAGAGAAGTTCAAAATCTTGATCAAACAAAAAGGGGAGATGGAGGATTTGGATCTACGGGAAAAGATTAATCAAAATCTTTTATAAGTGCAGCTTTTACCTCATTAGTAAGTACAGAAATATGTGGATAGTGTTCGTGGTCGGTTCCAATCTCAACAGTACAATCCATATCTTTAAAATCTTTAACATGATGATCTTCAAACTTAAAGTGTAGAAAATGAACTGATGATGTTTTTCCTGAGTTGTCTGTACGATCTACGTCATTTTCAGGCACAGCAAAAATTTTATTTCCATTAACCTTTATATACGTCTTATTTTCTACATTACCTAAAGAGGACAAAACTTTTTTTCTAGTTAATGGATTATCTATTTCAAACATGAATGTAGCAACT
>CACMWW010000025.1 GCA_902617525.1 uncultured Pelagibacteraceae bacterium
ATTATAAACTCATTTCTGAAAGATATTTTTCAAGATCCTAGGCCGGATTTTACTCTTAATATTGATCCATGGCTTCAAAATGAAACTTCATTCGGGTTTCCAAGTGGTCACACTCAAATTGCGGTCGTGATTTGGCTTTATATAGCCTTAAATGTGAAGAATTTATTTGTGAAATCACTTTCAATAATCTTTCTCTTTGGAGTGCCTCTAAGCCGAGTTTACTTGGGAGTTCATGACATTGGAGATATTTTAGGAGGCTTGGTTGTTGGATTAGGTACTCTTTACATTGCAGACCTTATCTACAAAAACATTGAAAGAGGAAATATTAAATTCAATACCTTTATAAAATATTTATCATTAGTTGTAATCTTTCTTTTATTTTATCTTACATGGCCGACTGCACATGGAAATGAAGCATCAATAGCAATCGGAGGTCTAATGATTGGTTTCTTTATCGGCAAAGATATTGACAACAAACAATTTAATTTTGTTCGTACTTCAAACGAATTTGCTCACTATACATCATGCTTTTTGGCATTAGTTTTATTTCTTTTGTTTAATGAATTTCTAAATTTAGCTTTTGAAAAAGTGAACTTACTTGTAGAGCTTGAAACGGCTTTAAGTTCATTAATATTAGGCTTTTTTATTTCTTTTTTGTCTCTTTACTTACTTTCAAAAATTAAACTTCAATTATCTAAGTAAGTTTCTCCATGCTTTAATGTAAAAAATCTATCTTGAGAAATATTATATTTTGAGACGACTTCAATTAACTTTTGAGGCGGCTCTCTTACAGGCTCATCAGTCAAAATAAATGTTCCCCAAGACATGCCAATGGCTTTAGAAGCTTCTAAATCCAAGAAAGACATAACTGCCTCTTCAGGATTCATGTGTGAAACTTCCATGATCCATCTTGGTTCGTAAGCACCGATTGGAATAGCAGCTAAATCAACTGACCCTAATCTTTTTCTGATTTCTTTAAAATCATCAGAATAGCCTGTATCACCTAAATGAATAAAGCTATGATAATAGCTTTTAAAATGCCAAGCTCCCCATAAAGTTTCATTTCTATCAAATAAGCCCCTTGCCGACCAATGCTGTACAGGAGCAAAAGTAATTTCTGTATCACTTACTTTAATTGAGTCCCACCAATCAAGTTCTCTCACATTTTTTATACCTTTATTTATGAACCATTCTTCGAGACCCAGAGGGACTAAAAAAAGTACATCTTCGTATTTTTCCGAGATTAATTTCACGCTTCTATAATCTAGGTGGTCATAATGACTATGAGAAATTGTTACGACATCAATGTTTGGTAAATCTTCAATTTCCATACCGGGTGGCATATATCTCTTTGGTCCGGCAAAACTTAATGGTGAGGCTCGATCAGTAAAATGTGGATCTGTAAGCACATTTATATCCTTGTTTTGATATAAAAAAGTTTCATGCCCAATCCATGTAGTAACAATGTTATCATTGTTATATATTTCTTTATAATTTGGTTTCTCCATTTCAAATTTAAATGTCGATAAATCCTTACTTCTTCTCTCCCAACTCCATTGCATTAGCTTTTTAAAACTACTTTCATATGGTACTCCATTAGTGTTTGCATAAGTTCCATCCGATAAATGATGTGCGGGGGTTTGTGGTAGGTTTTCAGCACTTGCTGACGCAGCATAAAATAAAAATAAGAACAATAAAACTAATCTCATAATTATTTATCCCTTAAGCTCCACAATATAGCCAGACATATACTTTTTGATATCGGAAGCATATAAAGTACGGTCAGTATTGTAATTGGTATCCATGTAATTGCTTGCAACCATAACTGAGGTGAATAGTTTTGTTCTATATACAAAACTAAAGGAACAATGATGTGTCCAACAATAATAATCGTAAGCCAAGGACCAAAATCATCCGTTCTATAAATTGAGAGCTTTTCATTACAATTATTGCAATTAGGCTTCAGTTTCAAATATTGCTTATAAATTTTTTCTTCTCCACATTGCGGGCATTTTTTAAAAACTGATCGACATAAGGCAAGTAATAATGATACTTTCACAATAATTACTTTTTGCTTAAAATAAATTCATTGCTTGAATCCGCTAACCAATCCCATAAATAATCAGCAAAACTCCATCTAACTGATATATCAAAAACTAAGTCATCTGATAATCTGTCAATGAGGACTGTTGCCTTACTTATATATGATTGTGCGCAAGAATTTCCTTTTGTGAGATATTGATCAAAATTAAGAGGGCAAGCTTTTGTTAAGACTTCAATACTTTTTGGGCCACTAAGCCTCATCGTCAAATAATAATCAGATACATCGGTAATTGCGCAAAATAAATCTGAAAGTATTTCTCTTAATCCATTGATAACATTGTCTTTTTTTTCATCTTCACTTAATAATAAATATTCATTTGGTCCTAACCACAAAACTCTAGTCTCATTATTTCCAGTGACTTCACCAGCACTTTTTGGAAGGCTATATGTAAGGTATTTTTCTACTGCATCTCTTGCTTGCACATCATCTTCCTTTAATCTCACATTAATTTTTCCTAAAAAACCAATTAGCTCCAATGAAATATTATCCGAAGCGATTTTTTCTTTTTGTGTAAGAGGGGAAAAAATTTGCGGTTGATCACTCATTATTTCTCTTACCTTCTTTGTCGTAAAATATTGTATCTGTCACAGTGGCTTCAATAATCTTGCCATTCATAAGTGGTACAACTACTTGTTTACCCATTTTATTAAAGCCATCTTTTAACATCGCTAGAGCGATTGGATAACCTAAAGTAGGACTGTAATAACTAGATGTAACATGTCCTAACATTTTCATCGGTGGCTGTTTTAATGCCTTTTCAACGATATGTGATCCTTCCGGAAGGATAGTTTTTTTGTCATTAACTAAGAGTCCAACAAATTTTTTTCTATCATGTCTAACGGTATCAGGTCTCGTAAAGGATCTCTTTCCAAGAAAATCTTCTTTCTTCTTTGAAACGATCCAATCCATATTCATATCATTTGGTGTGACACTTCCATCTGTATCTTGTCCAACGATTATAAATCCTTTCTCAGCTCGCAATACATGCATTGCCTCTGTACCATATGGAATAATATTGTATTTTTTCCCATGTTCCATAAATTTTTCCCATACATAACGTCCATAACGTGCAGGAACATTAACCTCATAGCTTAACTCTCCAGTAAAGCTAATTCTGAATATTCTTGCTTTAACTCCACAAACTTTCCCTTCTCTAAATTTCATGAATGGAAAATTTTCTTTTGATAAATCAATATTTGTTAAATCTTTTAAAAATTCTCTTGAATTTGGTCCCGATATAGACAGCACAGCCCACTGTTCAGTAACTGAGGTGCAAAACACTTTCATATCAAGCCATTCTGTTTGTAGAAATTCTTCTAACCAGGACATTACTCTCGCAGCGCCACCAGTTGTCGTTGTCATGTGATAATGATTTTCTCCCAACCTACTTGTAACCCCATCATCAAATATCATGCCATGCTCATTACACATTAATCCGTATCTGCATGAGCCAATTTCAAGTTTTGACCAAGCGTTTGTATAAATCATGTTTAGGAATTTAGCGGCATCAGGTCCTTGTAGATCAATCTTTCCAAGGGTTGATGCATCTAATATGCCCAAGCTATTTCTTACTGCTAAACATTCTCTTTTAACCGCTTGGTGAATATCCTCTTTGTTTTGAGGAAAATAATATGGTCTTTTCCATTGCCCAACATCCTCAAATACAGCTTTATTTTCAACATGCCATTCATGTATTGATGTTTTTCTTTCAGGGTCAAAAAGCTTGTCAACGCTTCTTCCGGCTATAGCTCCAATCGTCTGAGGAGCATAAGGCGGTCTAAAAGTTGTGTGACCTATTTCGTCGACAGGTTTATTATGAATATGAGACATCAAAGCCAACGCATTAACATTGGATGTTTTTCCTTGGTCAGTGCCCATTCCTGTTGTTGTGTACCTTTTTGTATGTTCTACACTGATATAGCCTTCTCGTTGCGCTAGAAAAATATCTGCAGCAGTTACATCGTTTTGAAAATCAATGAAATGTTTAGATCCTTTTGTAACTTTTTTCTTACCTAACATATATGGCTCAACATCAGAATGTGTGAACTCTATCTCTTCTTTTCCTGTCCAATTAACTTTTTCAACGCTATTGAAATTAAGTTCATTAGCTGCTGCTATTCCTGCTTCGAATGATTCATTTAAATTTTCTTGCAGATTAAACTGACCATTATTCGAACCAATTATTTTTTGGTTTTCGATGATTTTATCAGGAACAAAAGTATTTATTTTTAGATCATATTTAAGTTTACCTCTTGATTGGCTAAACAGTTGAACTGCTGGATTCCAACCACCAGACATTAATACGCAATCAGTATGAATATTTTCAACTTCTCCTGTTAATTGATTTTGATTTTTATCAACTTGCTGTATTTCTATTCTGTTTACTTTCTTATCGCCATAGGTCTTAATGACTGAATACGACTTGAATACTTTTATGTTAAGTAATTTACATTTTTCACTAATTCTTGCATTTAAAAGATCTCTTGTATCTACGACTGTTACTTTAGCCCCCTTTTCAACAAACTCAAAAGCGGTTAAATAAGCATGGTCATTGTTTGTAAAAAGTACAACTGACTTACCTGGCAATACTCCGTACCTAGAGAGATACTTTTGGCCTGCAGATGCCATCATGATACCAGGTCTATCATTATCAGCAAAAACTAGTGGTCTTTCAAAAGCTCCTTGTGCCAAAATAACTTTTTTTGAACG
>CACMWW010000026.1 GCA_902617525.1 uncultured Pelagibacteraceae bacterium
AACAAACTTAATTAGAAGCCCAATAGTTTTAGAGGCATTAGAAAATGTATATAAAAATAAAGAAACAGAAATAATTGAATATAATAGTGAGTACGGAAGTTTATCACCTAGATCAACAAATTTTTACAATGTTGAGATTAGTTATGAGAAAAATCATCTCCAATTAACTAACACAAGAGACAATTATGTTATTCTCATGAAAAATATAACTCCTTTAAAAAATATTGAAAGAGTACGCTCTTCTTTCATTGCAAACGTAAGTCATGAGCTAAAAACACCTCTTGCTACAATCATGGGTTTTTTGGAGACTATAAGAGGTCCAGCAAAAGATGATCAAAAATCTATGTCTAAGTTTCTTGGTATTATGGATAAAGAAACAATTCGCATGAAAAGACTGATAGATGATTTAATTGTCGTATCTAAAATAGAGTCTGATGAGCATATTCATCCAACCAAAAAAGTTAATTTATTGAAAACAATAGATAATGTGGCTGAAAGTCTTAAAGAATACGCATTGACAAAGAATATTAAAATAAGAGTTAACCATCAACTTAGTGAGGGTTTATTTGTATTGGGAAATGAAGATGAGTTGGTACAGGTCTTTACAAATATTATAGATAATTCGATTAAATATGGAAAACTAAACAGCTCAATAGATATATTGGCAGAAAAAATCAAAAAGCAAACTGATTATAGTGATAATAAAAAGCTATTTCCACAACTTGTATCAAAAATCAGCGTTAAAGATGAAAGCGAAGGCATTCATCCTAAACATCTAGCAAGATTAACTGAACGTTTTTACCGTGTAGATGCAGCAAGATCAAAAGAAATCGGTGGAACGGGTTTAGGGTTAACCATAGTTAAACATATTTTAAATAAGCACAGAGGACATTTAGATATAAAAAGTGAAATAAATCAAGGCAGTACATTTTCAGTAGAATTGCCTATTGCACCCATTTCATAAGGTGCAATAATAGTTTAACAAATCTTGGTTAAAATAAGATATGGCGACTCAATTTGTTTTGTTTGGTTATCATCATTTGGCAACAATTTTCACAATTGTGACTATTTCAATTTTATTTCCTTTCTTTGTTCGATTTATAAATAATAAAAATGTAACTAGATCAATTTTTTTGTTAATTGGTTTTATATTAATTTCTCATGAGATAATAAAACCATTTTATCGAGTGATATTTTATGATCATTCTATTTACGACGTATTGCCATTACACATTTGCCATATAGCCGCAATATCAATGGGGCTATATGTGTTTACAAAAATTAAATTCTTTTTCGAAGTAGGTTATTTTTTTGGATTAAGTGGAAATTTCCTTGCAATCATTACACCAGATTTGGATTTCTCATTTCCTGATGCAGAATATATTACTTATTATTTTGGCCATGGTTTATTACTGCTTGGTGTAATATATGCCTGTGTATGCACGAAGGTTCAATTAACCTGGTGGTCAGTTTTACGAGTTCTTTTGTTTGCCATTTGCTTATTACCTATAATTTATGGATTAAATATTTATATTTCGCAATTCTTTAAAGATGTAAATTATTGGTATTTAATGATTACGCCTGCCGCGAACACACTTTTGGATATATTTCCATCTCCTCCAATGCATATTCCTTATTTGGCTGTGTTAACAGTTATTATATTCTCACTAATTTACCTTCCCTTTAAATATCTTAATAAAATCAGTTATTTAAATTTCAACGAGAAACCGACGTTCATAAAAATGTAACAAAAACGTTATAATTTTGTAATCAAGGCAAAATAAATTATTGATGATTCTAAACCTTAATGGAGAAAATAATGAGATTAATCAAAATAATAATTATTGCAGTTTTCGCTTCATCAATTTTTACATTCAGTTCTCAAGCTAGAGATACTATAAAAATCGTTGGTTCGTCGACTGTATACCCTTATGCAACCGTAGTTGCTGAGAGATTTGGTAAGACTGGATTTAATACACCAGTGATTGAGAGTACTGGTACGGGCGGTGGAATGAAATTATTCTGTGCTGGAGTTGGTACTGATCACCCCGATATTACCAATGCGTCTCGTAAAATTAAAAGTAAAGAAAAAGCATTATGTGCTAAAAATGGTGTCACTGACATAATTGAAATTACAATTGGTAATGATGGCTTGACACTTGCTCATAGCTTAGATGCTGCCGATGCAGACTTTACGCAAGAGCATCTTTTTTTAGCAATTGCAGAAAAAGTACCCGCTAATGTTGCAAAAGATGGCGAGGGTAATGTCATTGCTGGAAATTTAATTGATAATCCATACGAAAAATGGTCTGACATTGATGCTTCATTACCTGATCATAAAATTGAAATCCTAGTTGCACCACCGACATCTGGTACAAGAGATGCTTGGAATTCACTTATTATGAAAAAAGGCTGTAAAGCAGCAGGTGCATATAAATTATGGGAAAATGCTGGTGAAAAAGCAAAGAAAAAATGTGCAGTAGTGCGAGAAGATGGAAGAGTTATTGAAGCTGGTGAAAACGATACTTTAATAGTTCAAAAATTATCTGAGGATCCAGAAAGATTTGGTTACTTTGGTTACAGCTACCTTCTAGCTAACGAAGATAAAATTAAATCTGCTTCGATCACTGGAATTCAGCCAACGCTTGCTGGTATCCAGGATTATTCTTACCCAATTGCACGACCATTACAGTTCTATGTGAAAAAAGCTCACGTAGGTGTTGTGCCAGGAATTGAAGAGTTTCTTGAAGCTTTCACAAGTCCTGATGCAATGGGTGAAGATGGATATCTAACTGATATCGGTTTAGTTGCATTATCTGATGGTGATGCATCTGATATAAGATCAAGAGTTGCTAACTTAGAAACACTCGATCTGGACTAAAAGACTTGATTAATCCACAACTGAGGCAAGTTGTGCTTGTCTCAGTTGTTAAATAAGCATTATGGTGAAGCATGGGATTTATATTAATTTCTTTAATGATTCTAATTGGTATCGCCAGCTATTTTCTAGGAAATTTAAGAGCAAAAAATCTTAGGACTTCAAATCAAAAAAATCTTAAATCACTTAGTCATTATTATGGGTACTACGTAGCTCTATGGGCTGTTGTGCCAGCGTTATTGATACTGTTGATGATTACTTCGTTTAAATCATTTTTTATTGAGCAATATGTATTAAGCGATTTCATAGCACTTGGCAGTTATACAGAAACAGAACTAAGTTTATTATTTACCCAAATCGAAAACACTGCATTGGGCATAAAACTTTTTGATGAAAATACTATTCTTATAAATGGTGCCGTAAATAAATTAAATTATATTAATAAGACGAGTGAAAACTTAACTTATGTTACAGTTCTTGGGTTGTCAGGTTTACTGGTTCTTTACTCATTATTCAATATTAATAACAAACTTAATTCTAGAAAGATTGTCGAGAAATTCTTACTAGTCTTGTATTTTACATGCTCACTTGTCGCTATAATGACCACTGTTGGAATAATTTTTTCTTTATTATATGAAACGTTGCGTTTTTTTTCTCAAGTTCCAATAACCGATTTTTTATTTGGATTAAATTGGAGTCCTCAAAGAGTTTTTGTAAGAGAAGCTGGAGATCTTGATACAAGAGACTTGGCCAATGCATTTGGCGCTGTTCCATTATTTGCTGGAACATTTCTTATTGCATTAATTGCAATGTGTGTCTCAGTCCCAGTTGGTTTACTCACAGCCATTTATATGTCTGAATACGCTTCTCCAAAAGTCAGAGATTGGGCTAAGCCAATTATTGAAATTCTTGCTGGTATCCCAACGGTTGTATACGGATTTTTTGCAGCGTTAACTGTTGCACCTTTAGTGAGAGATATCGGTCAGGGTGCTGGACTAACTGTTTCTTCTGAAAGCGCTCTAGCTGCGGGATTTGTTATGGGAATAATGATAATACCATTTATTTCATCACTTTCTGATGATGTAATAAAATCTGTACCTCAAAGTTTAAGAGAAGGCTCTTATGCCATGGGAGCAACCAAAAGGGAAACAATTGTTAAAGTATTATTGCCAGCTGCGTTGCCAGGTATTGTAGGTTCTTTTTTATTAGCTGTCTCAAGAGCGATTGGGGAGACAATGATTGTTGTTATGGCTGCAGGATTAAATGCAAAATTAACAGCTAATCCGCTTGATGCGGCAACTACAATTACTACTCAGATTGTTGTTATTTTAATCGGTGATCAAGAATTTGATAGCCCAAAAACACAGTCAGCTTTTGCTTTGGGTTTAACCTTGTTCGTTGTTACATTGGCTCTAAATTTTATAGCTTTACAAGTCGTAAAAAAATATACGGAGAGATATGACTGATA
>CACMWW010000027.1 GCA_902617525.1 uncultured Pelagibacteraceae bacterium
AATAAAGTACTAGGACTTGGGCGATCAAATATTACGGGAGTTTATAATGTTATTAACATTTAAAAATTTAAATAGGTTTTTAGTTTTATCTTTTGCAGCAATCATTCTAGCTGCATGTACTACAACACCGCAAGATACTGCATCTACATCATCATCAAGTTCAGCTTCTAAAGTCGAAGTTGTAGATGGAGTTTATGTTGGTACTGATACAGTAGAAATGCTTGCTGTTGATGTGCCGGACAGAGTGTTCTTTGCATATGATAGTTATTCACTAACAAGCGCAGCTCAGGCAACTTTAGCTAAACAAGCAAAATGGTTAAAGGCTAATGGATCAGTAACTATTGCTATTGAAGGTCATGCTGACGAAAGGGGTACAAGAGAATATAACTTAGCCCTAGGTGATAGAAGAGCAAATGCAGCTAAAGATTATTTAATGACGCAGGGTATAAGTGCTAGTCGAATTACTACTATTAGTTTTGGTAAGGAAAGACCAGTTAACAGTGCATCTAATAATAAAGCATGGGCTCAAAATAGACGTTCTGTAACAGTAAGAACCAACTAATTTATTAGACGCCTTTTTTTAGACAAAAAGATAAGCTTAATCTTTTAATTAAGGTTAGGATTGATTAATTTAATGCTCAAAAGAATTCAATTTATTTTCTTTTTTATCCTTATCTCTTTAGTACAGATTGTTCATGTTCAATCTGAAGAACTAGATGTAGATCAGTTGTTGCAAAAATTAGACTCAATTGAAAGCAGAATAAAGGTTCTTGAAAAGGCAACATTTAGCAAAACGACCTCTGGCGTTGGCAATAATGTTAGTCTTGATGATTACCAATCAATTATTACAAAACAATCTATTCAGATAGCTGAATTACAAAATGAAGTTCAATCACTGACAGCAAAAATCGAAGAAATGATATTTACAATGCAATCTACAGTAAATAATTTTAATACATTTAGAGAAGATACTGAGTTTAGGTTTATAGATATAAATTCTAAAACTGAAAGTATAGAAAAAAACCAATTTTCTATGGCATTGCCAAATAATGAAACACAAACTAATAACTTAGTAGGTAACACGAGTGGGGAAGTGAACTTAGAACCTCAGTCACTTGGAACAATAAATGTGTCTGTAGAAGAGGAGTTGTCTGCTTCTCCATTCGAAATCAAAAAAGTTGATGAAGAAGAAGAGCAAGAAATTATAGATACCATTTCTCAGGATAATATTGTCGCTTTTGAAGAACAAGAAATTGTACTAGCGGTGCTGCCTGAAGGAGATGAAAAAGGTCAATATGAATACGCAATGGGCCTTCTCAAGCAAGGTGACTATGAACTTGCTGAAAAAGCATTTCAAGAATTTATGACTGTCGGAAATGATTCCAGTCTTTTAAGTAACGCAAACTTTTGGTTAGCAGAAACTTATTATGTTAGAGAAAATTATAAAGACGCAGCTAAAAATTATTTAAGCCTATACCAAGTTTATCCAGACTCAAAGAAAGCCGCAGATGCACTTTTAAAACTCGGAATATCTCTAGTAAATATGGACCAAAAAGAACAAGGGTGTGTAACTTTTATACAATTAAAGGACACCTATCCAAACGCGAATACTGCTGTATTAGACAGGGGTAAATTAGAAATCGAAAAAAATGGCTGTGAAATTAGTTAAGCCAATTAATCATAAAAAAGTCGTAAAAATAACTAATCAAGATTTCGAAGCAAAGATGAGAGAACTTCGAGTTAATTCAGATATTGCCGTAGCAGTTTCTGGTGGTCCAGATAGTTTAGCGCTCATGCATTTGTCTAATAGATATGCATTAAATAATAATATTAATTTAACTGTATTAAGTATTGATCATGGAATTAGGGCAGAGTCATCAAAAGAAATTGTATGGTTAAAAAAAGTCGCAAAAAAGAATAAAATTAATTTCTACTCAACTAAATTAAAAAAAAAGATCAACAGCTCTAATACTCTTTCCAAGGCAAGGACACTTCGATATGAGGCCTTATCAAAATATTGTAACAAGAAAAAAATTAAATTCTTATTAACAGCTCATCATCTTGATGACGAAATAGAAAATTTTTTAATGAGATTAATAAGGGGCAGTGGTGTAAAAGGACTTTCATCATTAAAAGTAAAATCTAGATATAAGAATACAAAGTTAATTTTAGTTAGGCCATTACTCGAGTACTCAAAAAAATCTCTTGTTGCGTATTTATCTGAGCAAAAGCAAGTTTATATAAACGACAGAACGAATTATAATAATAAATATGATAGGTCTCGTATTCGAAAGTTATCTCAACAATTAATACATGAAGGTCTCAGTAAAGTTAGGTTTAAAAACGTCTTAAAGAATTTAAAAAGCGCAGATACCGCAATTAATACCGCAGTTAGTAATTACTTAGAAGAACAAGTAAAACTCAATCAAAAGAAAATTATTAGTTTTAAGTCTCAGGAATTTATAAACTTACCCGAAGAAATTCAACATAGAGTACTTGTAAAACTGTGCAGATTTGCTGGAAAAAGCAATAAAGTACCTAGATCGCGATCAGTACAAGAATTGATAAATTCAATTGTGAAAGAAAAAAGCTTTAAGCGTACATTAAATAGTTGCACATTTGTTGGGCAGAAGGGAGTGGTAAATATTCATTCTGAGAACAACATATCTAAACCTAATAAGACTAAAAATTTGGCCATTTCTAAAAATTGGACAAAATTTATCGAGCATTACTAGACTAAGCTATTGAATATAATGTTAAATTTTATTGATATATTTTCTTGTATGCTGAAAAATAGTAATTATCTAATAATATCAATATCTTTATTATGATGAATTTGCGAAATATAGTTCTTTGGCTCTTTATTGCTTTAATCGTTTTTGGACTGTTTAATTTATTTAGTAACACAAGTGGTGAAAGAAATACTGTTGATTTAACGTACTCACAATTTTTAGATGAAGTTGAAGCAGGCTCAATTAAAGATGTAATTATTCGAGGTAATAATATCAACGGAGCTTTTGAAGATGGTAGATCTTTTAAAACTTATGCCGCTAATGACCCAACACTCGTTGATAGACTTAATGATAGAGGTGTAAACATATCAGCTGCACCACTAGACGACGGTTATCCGTCACTTCTTGGAGTTTTAATTTCCTGGTTCCCAATGCTCTTACTTATTGGTGTATGGATTTTTTTCATGCGTCAGATGCAAGGTGGAAGAGGAGGAGCAATGGGGTTTGGAAGATCCAAGGCCAAATTACTAACTGAAAATAAAAACAAAGTTACTTTTAATGATGTAGCTGGAATAGATGAAGCAAAAGAAGAGCTTGTTGAAATTGTTGAGTTTTTAAAGGATCCAAGAAAATTTCAAAAACTTGGTGGTAGGATTCCAAAAGGTGCCTTACTAATTGGCCCTCCAGGAACAGGAAAGACATTGCTTGCTAGAGCTGTAGCAGGGGAGGCCGGTGTACCTTTTTTTACAATCTCGGGTTCTGATTTTGTTGAAATGTTTGTTGGTGTTGGAGCATCTCGAGTTAGGGATATGTTCGAGCAAGGAAGAAGAAATGCGCCATGCATAATTTTCATTGATGAAATTGATGCTGTTGGAAGAAGCCGTGGAGCAGGCCTTGGTGGCGGTAATGATGAGAGAGAACAGACACTTAATCAGATTTTAGTTGAGATGGACGGATTTGATACTCAGGAAGGTATTATTTTGGTTGCCGCGACTAACAGACCAGATGTACTTGATCCTGCCCTATTAAGACCAGGTCGTTTTGACAGACAGGTTGTTGTTCCTAATCCAGATATCTTAGGCAGAGAAGCAATTCTGAAAGTTCACATTAAAAAAATCTCTGTCGCGCCTGATGTAGATATTAGAACAATAGCAAGGGGTACACCTGGTTTTTCTGGTGCTGATCT
>CACMWW010000028.1 GCA_902617525.1 uncultured Pelagibacteraceae bacterium
TCAAAAGTTAATTTCACTTGTACCAAAAAATATCAAGTTACACGAAGCGGCCGCTATTCCTCAAGTAGCAAATACATCGTTGCTAGCATTGAGAAATATTGCTTCAATTCGAAAGGGACACAAGATCTTAATTAATGGTGCATCCGGAGGAGTGGGTTCTTTTGCAATTCAAATGGCTAAAATATATGAAACAGAAATAACTGCGGTAACAAGTGATAGAAATTACGAATGGATTAAAAATGATTTTAATATAGATGACGTTGCTGATTATACAAAAGAAGATATTTTATCTTCGTCAAAAAAATATGATATCGTTTTTGATGCAAATGGAAATCTATCTTTTCCTAAGGCATCAAAAATCTTATCGGCTAACGGAATATATGTGACTACAAAAAATAATATCTACAATAATATAGATGTAGCAAAACAGTTGTTTCAAAGAAAAAAATCAAGAGTCGTATTATCTGGTAGAACATCAACAGCAAATTTAGATTTATTTAGAATGTGGATTGAAGATGGAAAGATTAAGCCCATCATCGAAAAAATATTTTCTTTTGATCAATACCTTGATGCTTACAATCATCTCAAAAGTGGTCGCGCAAAAGGCAAAATACTTTTAACCTTTAATTAAAATATGTCTGACATTGAAGTAAAAAATATCATTGATCCTATTCCCGCAACAGACGGTGCTGGAGTAAAATTAAAAAGAAGTATAGGTGTGGAGCCAAACTATTTTGATCCTTTTTTAATGTTGGATGAATTTGGTTCTGAAGACAGTAAGGACTATATAGCTGGTTTTCCATCACATCCTCATAGAGGAATAGAGACGGTGACATATATGCTGGCTGGAGAATTTGAGCATAAAGATAGTACTGGTGGAGAAGGAAGAATGACAGCAGGCGATGTACAGTGGATGAAAACTGGCAGTGGAATTATTCACTCCGAAATGCCTGCTATGAAGGAGGGCAAGCTTCATGGTTTTCAGTTATGGATTAATATGCCTGCTAGCTTAAAAATGAGTAAGCCTGAATATCATTATATTGATGCCAATGAGATGAGTGTACATCATGATGAAGATAAAAAAATCAAAGTAATTGCTGGTAAATTTGAGAACGCTGAAGGGCCTATCAAAAAGCATAATGTTGAGCCAATATTCTTTGATGTTGAACTTAAACAAAATAAACAGTTTAGTTTTTCAATACCTAAATCGCATAACAGTTTTGTTTACTTGGTTGATGGCAGAATAAAAATCGGTAATCTATCTCATGATAACATTGAGGGATCTAAACTAGTATTGTTGACGAATGGTAATAATTTGAAAGTATTCGCTGAAACCAATGCTAAGTTTTTATTAATCGCGGGTGAACCAATTGGTGAAAGCATTGCTCGTGGCGGACCATTTGTAATGAATACCAAAAGTGAGATCATTCAAGCCATTAATGACTATAATAACGGAACATTTGTAAGATAAGGAAAAATATGAGCATTTATGACATTGAAGTAAAAGACATTGATATGAACTCTATCAAAATGGAAGAATTTAAGGGAAAAACTTTATTAATTGTAAACGTAGCAAGTGCTTGTGGATTTACACCGCAATATACTGGCTTACAAAATCTCTATGATAGATATAAAGACAAAGGGTTAGAAATTTTAGCATTTCCCTGTAATCAATTTGGTGCCCAAGAAAAAGGTACGAATGAGGAAATAAAAGATTTTTGTGACACAAAGTATAATGTATCCTTTCGCCTGTTTAATAAGATTGATGTAAATGGAGAGAATGCATCACCTCTTTTTGTTAAGCTTACTGAAGAAGCTGGCAGAGAGATACAGTGGAATTTTACAAAGTTTTTAATCAATAAAGAAGGCGAATTTGTTAGAGGTTTTGGTACACAAAAAAAACCTGAAGAGATTGAAGAGCATATAAAAGCTATTATTTAAGATGTCAGACAGATTAAAAGAAATTTTTGTTGAACCACAAACTTGCTATAAATTTACTGAAAAGGAAGTTACAAACGACACGCTCATTGAACTTTATAATCTTGTTAAGTGGGGCCCAACCTCGTTTAACTCTAGTCCAATGCGATTAAAGTTTCTTAAAAGCAGTACCTCAAAGGAAAAGCTATCAAAATTAGTGAGTGATGATAATATTAGTAAAGTTATCAACGCACCTGTATGTACAATTATTGGAATGGACTTAGAATTTTGGCGTGATCTTCCTAGAAACTATTTACGTGAGGATGCTAAGCAATATTTTGAAAATGATACAACCAAGTCTGAGGTTACAGCTTTTAGAAACTCATCAATTCAAGGAGGTTACTTTATAAAAGCAGCAAATTCTCTTGGTTTATCAGTAGGACCAATGTCTGGCTTCTCAAATGATCTGGTTGATAAAGAATTTTTTAATGGCACAACAATTAAAAGCAATTTTCTATGTAATTTGGGATACGCTGCTGAAGGTGGTTTTTATGAGAGAGCCCCGAGGTATGACTTTTCTGATATTGCTGAAATAATTTAAGCAGCAATCAAATTTAGATAAGTATCTTCTAACTTATTGATATCTCTCGCTCTTATTAGTTCATTCACTTCTTGTTTAAATTTTTTAGATCCAGGAACTCCAAAACAAAGTGAAAGTAATGGACTGAGCAATTCATAGGTAGATACAGTTTCAATATTCATTTTAATATAATCAAAATACTTTTTAACGACATCGGACTTGTTAACTTGAATATTACTTTGACCATAAAATATATGATCCACATCTTTAATAAAAAAGGGATTTGCTTGTACTGCTCGACCTACCATCACTCCATCTAAATATTTCAATTGTTCAATACAGTCATCAATATTTGTCAAACCTCCATTCATGATAAATTTAATATCAGGAAATTCTTTTTTGATATTGTAAACAAATTCATATTTAAGTTCAGGC
>CACMWW010000029.1 GCA_902617525.1 uncultured Pelagibacteraceae bacterium
CAAAAAATGTATCAAGATCTTAATCAGAATCAAGCTTCATCAGTAAATCTAAAAGATCAATGGAATTCAGTCTTAAAAAAGCTCAATACAGAATATGGAAATGAGATATTTAATAGTTGGATTAAAAATATTTCAATAAGAAACCTAGATGAAGATGTTTTATACTTTACTGTGCCTACAAGATTTATTAGAGATTGGATCACTTCGCATTACTTAGATAAAATTATATTTTTTCTTAACCAAGAAAACTCACAAATCAAAAGAGTAAAAATAAATATTGATAATTCACTCACCGCTAACATGCTTAATATTGATAAAGATCCAAGTGACCAAAAAAAAATAAATAATAGCTTAAACAATTCTAATTACATTGATGACTGGCCACTGGATGATAGATTTAGGTTTGATAAATTTGTTGTCGGTCCATCTAATGAGCTTGCCTTTGCTTCTGCAAAAAGATTCTGTTCAATTGACGTAAATGATTTTAACCCTCTTTACATTTATGGTGGTGTTGGTTTGGGTAAAACTCACTTACTCCATGCAATTGGATGGAAATTAAAAGAAGAAAGTATTGATGATAGTGTTTTATATCTTTCTGCTGAAAGATTCATGTTCCAATTTATAAAATCTCTAAGACAAAAAGATACAATGTCATTTAAACAAAAATTTAGATCCGTAGATGTATTAATACTAGACGATATTCAGTTCATGATTGGTAAAGTATCAACACAAGAGGAGTTTTTTCATACCTTTAATTCACTATTGGATATGAACAAAAAAGTCATAATTTCAGGTGATAGATCCCCAAGTGAATTAGGCAGCTTTAATGAAAGAATGAAGTCAAGATTATCAGGTGGATTGGTAGTAGATATTATGCCTGCGGATTTTAATTTGAGATTTTCAATTATTAAAAATAAATATGAAGAACTTGTTAAAAGAAACAAAAATTCATTAAGTCTAGATGAGGAGGTATTGTCATTTTTAGCAAAAACAGTAACCTCCAATGTAAGAGAACTAGAAGGTGCTCTTAATAAAGTTTATACATTTTCAAATATATTGGGTAAGAAAATCGACGTTGAATTAACTAAGTCAGTTTTAAAAGATTTACTTAAGTCTAATGATAGAAGAATTACTATAGATGAAATTCAAAAGAAAGTATCAAGTTACTATAACATTAAGCTTGACGATCTTATATCTAGCAGAAGAATAAGAACTTTTGCAAGGCCAAGGCAAGTAGCAATGTATTTATCAAAAAAACTTACAACTAGATCGCTACCTGAGATTGGTAGAAAATTTGGAGGAAGAGACCATACGACCGTTATTCATGCAGTAAAAAAAATTGATGAATTAAAAGAACATGACTCTAAATTTGATGAGGATGTTAACTTGATTACTCAAATGATAACTTCAATTTAATCAATTACTGATGCTTAATACTTTATGGAATTTAAAATAAATAGTTCAGATCTACTGAAAGCACTATCCCATATTCATGGAATAGTCGAAGTAAGGCATACCTTGCCAATACTCTCAAACATTATACTAAAAGCGAAAGATAATGAATTAACTCTGTCATCGACGAATTTGGATATATATTGTGCAGACAAAATTAAAGCAGAAGTCTCTACAGCAGGTGAAATCTCAGTTGCGGCAGTAACATTTTTTGAAATTGTTAAACGACTTCCATCAGGTTCAGAAGTTGTGATGACAATGGAAGAAGGTGAAAATGAAATTACGCTAAAATGTGGAAGATCTAAATTCAACTTATCAACCCTTAAAACTGACGATTTTCCAATTATTTCTGATAATGATTTATTTACAAGCTTTGTCCTAAGCGCTGATGAATTGATTAGAATCATAGACAAAACTAAATTTGCTGTGTCAAACGAGGAAACGAGATATTATTTAAATGGTATTTTTCTGCATAAAGCTGATCGAAATTCTATACAATTTCTAAGAGCTGTTGCCACAGACGGTCATCGTCTAGCTCAATATGATATTCCTCTTCCACATGGCGCTGAAGAGATAACTGGTATTATTATACCAAAAAAGACTATTTATGAATTAAGAAAAGTGCTTGATGATGCTAATGGCGACGTGAGCATTTCGTTAAATGAAAATAAAATCAAATTTACTTTTAATGACTTAAAAATTATCTCAAAGGTTATTGACGGCACATTTCCTGACTATACAAAAGTTATACCTAAGAATAATAACAAAAATTTTAAGACAAATAATAATGAATTAAAAAATGCAATTGATCGCGTTTCAGCCGTTGCAGCTAATGAAGAGTCTAAATCCAAAGCAATTAAGCTGTCTTTAGAGGATAATAAGCTCAATCTAAGCGTTGAAAGTCAATCAAAAGGTTCAGCAAATGAGATAATAGATATTAGCTATGATGGCGATAAAGTTGATATCGGTTTTAATTCTAAATATATCATAGATATTTGTAATGAGGTTGATGGAGAGGAAGTTGACATAAGTTTATTAGACTCGGTTTCACCAGCCATTATTCTTGATAAGACAGATGAAAATCTATTTTTCGTTCTAATGCCTATGCGAATTTAATTATGTATCCTAATACTAGGATTGACAAAATTTCACTTATTAATTTTAAAAATCATTTAAACACAAGTCTAAAAGATCTCGGTTCGTTTGTTGTCCTTAATGGAAATAATGGATCAGGTAAAACAAATATATTAGAGGCGATATCACTTTTTTCACCAGGCCGTGGTATAAAAAATTCACGCTTTGCAGAGCTGCCAAATAAGGATAAGGGTCAAAAGAATTTTGAGATTAAAATAAATGTAAAGTATGAAACTGGCGAAGTTGAACTTTTTCGAAGCTTTTCATCTGTGGAAAAAAATAAAAATTATATTTCAGTAGATAATGAGAAAATTACTAATTTTCAATTATTAGAATTCATAAA
>CACMWW010000030.1 GCA_902617525.1 uncultured Pelagibacteraceae bacterium
ATAAGTTTATTATTGAGCCTTGGCCTGATTTACTCATTATCGGTACAGCATATTTACAACCAAGAAAGACACTATCTAAATTTACTTGATGGACTTTTTTCCAAATTTCAAAATCTGTAGACACAACGTCTGCGCCTAAACTTATTCCTGCGCTGTTAACCAGTATGTTAATTTTACCAAAATGATTTTCAGCTTTATCAATTACATTTATCCACGAGTCTTCGTTGGCTACATCATGTATAACGGTTTCAAATTGTGCCTTACTATAATTTGATAGTCTCTCCTGCATGGAGTTCATGACCTCCTCATTGATATCTGTAAGTAAAACTTTTGCGCCTTCATCCATAAGTTTTTGTGCTGCTGCAAAACCTAATCCAGAGGCCGCGCCTGTAACAATTGCTACTTTATTTTCTACTCGACCCATGTAAAATTAGAAAAACTGAACCATATTTAAATCAACAGTATAATACGTGTCTTGAGAATTTGACTCTACTGAAGCAAAATTATCATAACATTCGTTCATGCTGTGTTTGCGGAAACCTTCTTCACCAGCCAACAAAAATTCCTCACCACCAAGGTATACAATTGAGGTATTACTTAGACGATCTGATCGAACACACGTCTCAATTGTTTTATTTTTATATAAATCAACAATAGTAACAGATCCTCCATTACCACTTATCGCAATGCGTCCATCATCCATCATAATAGCATTTGTTAAACTGTTTTTAGTTCCAATAAAAATATTATCAAATGCAAAAAGCTTACAGTCATCCTTGAAGTAACCAGCCTCATAACAAGCTATAGATGTAAACTTATCAGCGGGAACAATATCTTCAGGTCCGTATCGAGTGATTAATGTTAGATTTCCTGACATGCCTAAAAGTAAGGACTTGCCATCATCAACTTTAATTCCTGACCAGTATGATCCGTCGTAACCAGTTGACACTACAAGCCAATTCAATCCTTTATCATCTGATATATAATATTTTCCTATTTCGCCAACAGCATAGGCCTCATTTGCAGATGATTTTCTCCAAGCTTGAGAGTCACCGTATGCATAATTAAAATGAGGTTGAAAATCATCATCATCCATAAATAAATAACCCCATGTATTTCCTCCGTCCGTTGTTCTAAGGGACAAAGCAAATGCACCAATAGCTACTCCCTCACCACTATCAAACATGTGAATAGAAAGCAAGGGAGCATCAAAATCAATATCTTCATATTGCTTGATCCACGTTTTGCCAAAATCATTTGTATGCAAGATAGTAGCATCATGGCCCGTGGCCCAACATTCTTGCTTTGAAATACAATCTATGTCTGTAAGCGTGTTAGTGAAAGGAACACTTTCAGATTGGTTCCAATTTTCTCCAAGATCGTCTGAATATAGAATTATTCCGTGCTCCCCAACAGCATAAATACGATCATCAACTTTATCCATAGCATTGATAAGAGCATTCGATGCCATATCGCTAATTGCGGCAAAACCTGAGGCGTAATTAAAACTACTAGCTGATAAGTTCAGAGTGAGCGCAAGAAGCGCTGAAAATGTTAAAATAAAATATCTCATAAGCCCTACTTAAAATAAAACCCGACTTAAAAAAAATCAAGCCGGGTCTTAAAAAATACTTAAAGTATTTTAGTTTTTATCTTGCGTACCTTCTTAAGCCATCAGGTGTATAAAAGCTTACAGATTTTTCTTCGCCGTTATAAACAGTTGGCCTTGGAGATAGAGCTGGTCCAAAAAGGTTTGTTCCAGAATACGTTCTTGTTGCAAAGTCCATAGTGTACTCACCTTGAACGTTACAATCCGTATCACTTAATCCACTACCACCCATATTACCTTGTACCGTCGTTTGGTACATTGCTCTCATAAGGTCTTGATTATCATCATAAGCATCATGATAAACAAGCATTCCTGGTTGACCGTCTAAGAAATAGAAGGTTCTTGAAGCGTAAAGATGTCTTTGTCCTGGCTTTAGAGATGCATGAACAATATGAACATCTCTTTCCTCAAACCTTACTACATCAGGATTTGGATGATTAGGTGTGAATGTATCTTCAACTGCAGTTTCAGATAGCATGTCATTGTTAATTGGTACAATCATCGTTTGCTTTCCTTCATACGACCAGTCATATCTATCCTGCGCACCGTTAAATCCTCCGTAAGAGTCAACTGTTACGATACCACCACCAGCAGTAGTCAGTGTATCATAAGTAATGTCAGGTGCTCTTCTTACACGTCTCGTTGCTGGGCTGTACTGCCAAGCTTTACGAGGCTGCATGTAACTATCAATAAAGTCATGAACTAAAGTAACAGTCCCTGCCGTTCTTGGAGGTCCAAGGTTCTTTTGCATAAATAATGCAAACAGGTTTTTGTCCGCATACATAGTTTTTGTATTTGGGTTAGGCGGAAATGATATTGATGTTTCTTGCTGTCCTTGTGTAATTGAACCATCAGCTTTTACAGTTACTGATGTTTGGACTCTATCAACCGCACTCACTGTTCCTGCATACATACGATAATTCCAAACAAAGTGTTGAGGATGCGTTGGGTCAGGGAAAGGTACTTGACCTGCATTAGGAAGCTCTAATCCTTCGTTATCATTTATCATTGTACCATTGGTTTGACTGATTGCAGCGATATCAGCAGCTAATGTACAATTTCCTCCGTTCTCATAAACATCCATTCTGAATGTTTCTGGGTAGGCAGAAAACATATTCAACATACCTGGAGTCAGCATACTTGAATACTCGGACACATTATCTGCAGTCACTGAGTATCTAACATGACCATCCGCTTGAACCATCGCAGTTGAAATCATCAACGACGATACAAGTGTCATAATTAATTTTTTTATAGTCA
>CACMWW010000031.1 GCA_902617525.1 uncultured Pelagibacteraceae bacterium
GGCATGGACCCTGGACAAATGGGAATGGACCCTGGCATGATGGGTCAATACATGGACCCTGGACAAATGGGAATGGACCCAGGGATGATGGGTCAATACATGGACCCTGGACAAATGGGAATGGACCCAGGTCAATATTTTGATCCAAATCAGCCAAACAACTTCTTTGATCCTTATCAGCAAGGAATTCAGGAGGGCTCAGAGTTCTTTGAAGAAGGTAGATACGAAGAGGAAAATGAACAGATGGGCTACTATTGGGGACCGAATTATTTCAATGATTTTGCAGCTTATAGAGAAGCAACATTTCACAACGGCGTTTATTACTTGCCAGAGGAAAATGGTAACTATTTTGATCCAATGAGTGCGTATAACGCATTCATAGCTGCTGGTGGTGGTAGCGGTGGTGGTACTTCTATTTTTTATCCTGGTCAGGGTTCATATGGACAGGCTAACTATCGTCCACAAATGAATTACTCTACTCAAGCAGATTACGATGCTGCTTCTGCAGGAGGTTATTTAGGTTATATATCTCAGGCAGCATATGATACTGATACTGCCGCGAGAGGCGAAGGCGGAGGCGGAGGCGGAGGAAGCTTTGAAACAGTTTCTGAAGCTTCAGATGTCGTATACGCAGGCGGTGCCGCAGAAGCAATTGGAAGCCCAGGATCTTTCTATGACCTTCTGGGTGGCGGTGATACCTTTGGAGCAGTTAATAATTCATCAACTTTCACTGGTGGAACATCAATGATGGATGTCGTAGATGGAGGTTCTGGAAATGATAAGCTATACGGAGGTGGAGGTGGTGACATACTCAAAGGTGGCGCAGGACAAGACAGTATATATGGAAACGCGGGACAAGATGTGCTCATAGGAGGTGATGGTAATGACTTGTTGATGGCTGGTGAGGGTGTTAATGTTTTAATTGGAGGCAATATCGATGATGCAGATATACCCGCTCTTCAAGGCCAAACACTTGCACAAATGAAAGCTGCGACTACAGACGATAACTCAACAGATGCATTTTTATTTACAAAAGATGATTTTGGAACAGCGATGGCTGGATCAGTAATACCAGATTTTGAAGATGGTACGGATACTCTTGGATTCCATGACGGGACTTCTTGGGATGCTACTCCTATAGCTAATGCGAAACTAACTGTCACGAATAATTATTTGTCATCAGGCGAAACATGGGTATTCTCTGGTACAGAAGTAGATGGTGTAGCTGCAGGTCTAGTCTTGTTTAAAATTGTAGACATTGTAGGTGGAGGCGCCATCACAGATGCTGACTTCACGACTCACGGTGAAGTTGTATAGGATCGGGCTTTTTTTCATTTAAGAAATTAATCTCAGAGACTTGAATGTCTTGATGTCTATTAGCTATATCTTTAACATATTGATATGTATGAAATTTTTAATAGATTAAAAAAAAATCCTGCTTTATTTACGAAAATCATTATTGCATCTTTTTTCGTTAATATACTAGCATTGGCAACACCAATATACGTCATACAGGTGCTGCAAAGGTACGTTGCCTATGGGGTTAGTTCAACACTTGTTACCTTGGTGGCGGGAATTACTTTGGTGATGATTTTTGAATTCTTCTTCCGAAATATTCGCCATCGCATGACTAGAGAAACTGAAGCGGAAAATACAGTCTTAGCTGACAGGGTAATGAAAAAAATAGTATCAATTAAATCAAATTTTTACGCTCTGCAAAAAAATTTTAGACCAGATATCGTAACACAAAACTTACAAACGATAAAAAGCAACTTAAATGCAACTACAACATTAATACTCATTGATGTTCCATTTGTTTTAATATTTTTGATTGCTTTATTTCTAATTCATTATCAGCTAGGAATTATTACAACATTATTTTTAGCCATACCTTTTATCGTTATAAATTTTTATAGAAAAAAAATAAATGATCTCAATCAACAATCTTTACAAATTGGACTTAATACAGCGAGACTTCATGACAATTCGAGTTCAAGATTCGAAAGTATCAAATATTTTAATTTAATAGAAATGGTTAAAACCGCATGGAGCTCATTAGTCAAGAAATCCATGAATGTAACTGAAGATCTTGAGGCTCAAAAAAATATTGTCGCCTCATTCATGACCTCATCATCCGCCCTTCTTACCGTTATAATTATTGCTTGGGGTGCTGTTCTTGCAGTTGATGGCGAAATTTCTGTTGGAGCTCTTATTGGTGCAAATATTCTTGCTGCTCGTGCTTTAGCACCGATAGTTCGTTTTGTTCAAAATATTGAACCACTAAATAAAGCAAATCATGCAATCAATGAACTTGTTCAATTTTTAAATCTTCCACAGGACTCGTCAGATGGAAATCAAATTAATGACTTTAGTGGGAAGCTTCAAATTTCAGATTTACAATTCAAATACCCTGAGAGTAAAATTCCAATCTTTGAAGGTTTAAATATTGAAACCAAAGCAGGAGAACTGCTTGCAATAAATGGCTCAAATGGGTCTGGAAAATCTACTTTAATAAAATCCATCATAAGATTGCTTGAATTTAATCGAGGTCAAATATTTTATGACTCAATTGAAATAAACCAGCTTTCATTGGATTGGGTCAGAGCCAATTTGATTTACTTGCCGCAGGAACCAAAATTTGTTGATGGAACAATGCTTAACAATCTTCTTGGGCAAAATCAAATTAAGAAAGATAAAATGACAGAAATATTAAAATCAGTTGATCTTCTTGATTTTATAAATTCGGACCCAAAAGGTATCAATATGCCACTTACAAACAGAGGAGAGGACTTGCCATTTGGGATTAGAAAAAGAATTGCATTAGCTAGGGCTTTAGTTATCGGAGGTCAACTTGTAG
>CACMWW010000032.1 GCA_902617525.1 uncultured Pelagibacteraceae bacterium
GCAATAAACTATCTAGGTTCCGATGGTACTGCAAATCAATCAGTAAGCTTAGCAGGGCATAAAGTACCTTTAGTTCCTCCACTTACTTTTAGTATTGATTATGACAGACAGATAGACAACAGTACATCTTTCAATTTTGGAATTAAATATGTCGATGAGAAATATGTTTCAAACGATCAAGAAAATATTGAGCCAAAAATACCTGACTATTACCTAATTAATACGTCTCTGAGTAAAAGCAGTGGTGACTACAATTATAAGATAGGAATAAACAACCTAACTAATGAAAAATTTTATGACTTTGCCATATCAAGCACATTTCATGACGATGCCCATTATGGACTGTCAAATGTATACCCTTTGCCAGAAAGAAATTACTTTGTTGATTTTAAATATACATTTTAATTTATTAGATATATAAGGATGAAAATGAAAATAAATAAAAATTTACTATTTGGTATTTCAGTTATTTTAATTTTAGCTTTAAGCAGGTTGTTACCCCATCCACCAAACTTTACACCAATTCTTGCTATGGGATTTTTTGCAGGAGCTGTATTAGACAAAAAGATTTTCGCATATATTATTACATTATCTGCAATGATACTGAGTGATTTATTTATTGGGTTTCATTCAAGTATATTTGTTGTTTATTTTGCTCTCAGTATTTGTGTATTATTTGGAACATTTATTAAAAATAAGCTGAGTATTTTGAATGGTGTTATTGGAATAAGTGGAGGCGTCCTATCTTTCTACTTGATAACTAATTTTGCGGTATGGTATGGCTCCGGAATGTACGCGTTAGATTTTAACGGTTTAATAACATGCTAT
The DNA here is from genome assembly GCA_902617525.1 of uncultured Pelagibacteraceae bacterium. Taxonomy (GTDB): domain Bacteria; phylum Pseudomonadota; class Alphaproteobacteria; order Pelagibacterales; family AG-422-B15; genus CACNXQ01. The sequence continues at coordinate 829 of CACMWW010000032.1, forward strand.
ATAATGGCCCTGCCATTTTTACAGAATACCATATTATCAAGTGCAATTTATGGAATAGTTGCATTTGGAGCCTATCGTTTGGCTGAAAAATATATAAATTTTAGGCCAAAAAGCGCCTAAAAGTTTGTTGAAAACTCAATTTTTAGACATTATATATTTTATAAATATTTTTAGGAGATTCTATGGACACTGCGTTTTCAAATGAAGATTTAAAGTTTCAAAGTGAAATAAGGGATTTTATTAAAATAAATTACCCACAAGAGCTTAGAGACTCAATCAATTCAAAAAGAAAACTAGGTAAAGAACTCTCGAGAGAAGATCTTACGGCTTGGCATAAGATTTTAGGAAAGCACAACGGTTGGTCAGCACCAAGTTGGCCTAAACAATATGGGGGTGCAGAATTTACCCCTACACAAAAATATATTTTCGAGCAAGAATGCGCAAAAGCTGAGTGTCAATATATTATGCCATTTGGAATAAATATGGTTGGTCCTGTAATTTATACTTTTGGAAATGAAGAGCAAAAAGCACAACACTTACCTGGAATTTTAAGTGGTGAAGTTTTTTGGTGTCAGGGATATTCTGAACCTGGTTCAGGTTCTGATCTAGCTTCACTTAAGACTAGCGCAGTAAAAGAGGGGGACTATTATATTGTAAATGGTCAAAAAACTTGGACTACTATGGCGCAGTATGCAGATTGGATATTCTGTTTAGTAAGAACAAATCCCGAAGCTGAAAAACCTCAACAAGGCATTTCATTTCTTTTGATTGATATGAAAACTCCTGGTGTAACTGTTAGACCAATCAAGCTTATGGATGGATCTCATGAGGTGAATGAAACTTGGTTTGATAATGTTAAAGTTCCAGTAGAAAATTTAATTGGTCAAGAAAATATGGGTTGGACATATGCAAAATTTTTATTGGCTCATGAAAGATCAGGTATTGCCGGTGTTGCAAGATCAAAGAAAGCTATTGAAAGAATTAAGCAAATTGCAAGCTCTGAAATGTCATACGGCGAACCTTTAATACAAGATCCAGCATTTAAGGCCAAAATAGCAGCTGCAGAATTAGAGTTATCAGCACTTGAATACACTGAATTAAGAACGCTTGCAAAGGACTCTGCTGGCAAAGGTCCAGGGCCGGAGTCATCTCTTTTAAAGATCAAGGGAACAGACATTCAGCAAGCTGTTACTGAGTTGGCCATGGAAGCCGTTGGATATTATGCAAATCCTCACCTAGGTACAACTTTGAGTAATGAATATGTCGGTCCAGACTATGCTACGAACCTATCAGGTACATATTTTAACTTTCGTAAGGCGTCCATTTATGGAGGATCTAACGAAATTCAAAGAAATATCATAGCTAAAATGGGAGTTGTTGGACTAATGAATACTCTTAAAATTGAAGGTATGAAATATAACATTAAAGTAAATTCCCTGATTCCTGTAGCAGCAACACGAATGACAGAAAATTTAGGAATGCCAGATGCAGTTTTTGATAGTTTGAAACCAGAAACCGTTTCACCTGCAGTCATGTTTATGGCATCAGATGATGCGCCGAATGGTGCAATGATATCAGCTGGTGCTGGTGTATTTGCTTCTGCAGAAATAGTTCATTCACAAGGTGTTGCTCTAAAAGGCGATGAGCTTAATGCGGATATGTTAGCTGAAAAGTGGGGTGAAGCATCGAATATGGATGGTGGTAAGGCCCTTAAAACAGGTGCAGAACATACAGCTCACATATTTAAAAAACTGGCTGAATAAGATTTATTTAAGTAACACTAACTGAAATTGCTTCATCAGATGATGAAATGCCTGATTGGGTAAGTGTCATATACCTTTTCATATGATAATCAGTATTTCCAAATAATATTCCAATCATTGTCGCCCTTTTAAAATAGTGACTTACCATATATTCATCAACA
>CACMWW010000033.1 GCA_902617525.1 uncultured Pelagibacteraceae bacterium
AATTGTCCTTTTTCCATTTAGTTTATGTTTTTAAACCAGTAACTTATATAATTTATTAGAGATAATAGAGTACATATCAATACAACAGTAATAAATACTTCGTTTAACATTAATGCAGTGAAATATTTCTCATATCCGTTGATATTGCTAAGCATGGTCGTAATAACAAGACAAAACTGAAAGAATGTATTTAATTTACTGATTTTAGTTGGTTTAACCTCAATTTTTTTACCGACCAAAAAAGTGACTGCAAACGACCCCAAAATAATTATATCTCTTGAAATTATTATTATGATTATGAATACAGGCAACAGTTTGAGATTTCCAATGAGAATAAAAATCGAAATTACGAATGCTTTATCAGCAATTGCATCTAAATATGAACCTAGTTCACTTTGAACTTTAAAATATCTTGCGATAAATCCATCTAAAAAATCACTTAAAGCAATTAAAAGAGTAAATAAAGCCGCATAGTAATATAATTCCTCCAAAAGAAACCACGCAACAAATGGAATAGTAACCAAACGGTAAATTGATATAAAATTTGGCAAATTTTTAATCATCTAAAGAAATTCTATAATATGGTCCAAGATTTACCGCATTAATTTTATTTTGAGTGAGCAGAAGAATAAACTTATCTCCATTTCCTAAAAAATCCACGTAACCCTCAACCTTATCCGTAGTAAATAAAGATGGCCTATACTGTTCCAAAAGCCTTACTGATTGCAGTCGATTTTGTAACTCAACCCAATCAGAAATATTTTCGATATCGTATACAAACTTAAATCTGTAAACCTCATCAGATTGTTTTGTTAGATCAATCCATGTAAGTAAAAGTTCATTTTTTATATCTTCAATTAATGGTGAAAAAATATCATCCCTAAATAAAGAATAATCAGTCAAATAACTCTTTCTAATTATCTTTTCTTTTTGATTCAAATTAAACTTTATTATTAAATCAAATCTAAGCTCATTTAATTTTTCATAAATAGGGCTACACCATATTAATATTATATCATTTTCATCATTTAAATTATTTCCTTCTATGTCTTTATTTTCCAAAAAATTAGATAAATCGGTATTACCCATTTCAGTCTGTGAAAAGGTGTTTACATCTAAGTTTATTTTATTACCTATATTTTTTATTTTTTTCCATTCGGTGTTCCATAAATTAAATAAAATAAAAAATTGATTAGAATTAGAAAATGCTACATTAACTGTAATATTTTGAGAACTTACCTCAGAAAATGTCAAGGAATTCGATTTGTAGAATTCTTTGATACGGAACGGACTAAAATATATATTAAACTCGCCAAGGTAAGTTTCTGTAGAAATTTTTTCATCAACAAACTCAATACTTTCTACAAAATAAGAAATATCAATATCTTTTAATTTGCTTAATTTTTTATAATCCTCTGGCGTAAGAAGTTTAACTGATACTCTTTTAAAGGCGATTTCTTCTGCTTTAGATATAGCGGTATTTCTAATATCAGTCTCATTTGAAAAAGATAAATTTACCTTTATGCCAGATGATGAAAAAAAATCTATATTTTCATTAGCAAGACAGAAATTAGTAAAAGCAAATAAAAAAACAATCACAAAGCTTATTTGCTTAGTATTGGTATTAAAAATCATATATAAGAAATCTAAATGAAGAAGCTATCATACTCAAGTTCAGGCGTAAGCATAAATAAAGGAAATAAATTTGTATCTGAGATTAAAAAAATAATTCGTAAAGATAAAAATCTTAAAAAATCCAATATTGGTGGTTTTTCCGGTCAATTTGTTCTTGATTCAAAAATTAAAAAACCGATTCTTGTTGGTGCAACCGATGGAGTTGGAACAAAAATTGAGATTGCCCGCATGATGAGAAACCATAAGACAATTGGCATTGACCTAGTTGCCATGTGTGTGAATGACTTAATAGTTGATCAGGCTAAACCTCTTTTTTTCTTAGACTATATTTCAACTGGAAAATTAGACATATCTAAAGGTAAAGAAATTATAGGGGGTATTATTAAGGGATGTAAAATGTCTAATTGTTCATTGCTAGGTGGAGAAACAGCTGAACATCCAGAAGTTGATTCAAATGATAAGTATGATCTTGCTGGATTTTGTGTAGGAGTTAAGAGTGGCGTTGCCAAAGCAAGTCCAAAATTAAAAGAAAATGATATTATTGTAGGAATTTCATCATCAGGTCTTCACTCTAATGGATATTCTCTTGTTAGAAAGATAATCAAAGAAAACAAAATAAAATTAAATAAGAAGATAGAAAAAAATAAAACTATTGGTGAACTATTACTCAAGCCTACAGAGATATACGTAAGTCCAATACTTGAAATGTACACAAAAAAAATAATAAAAACATGCGCTCATATTACTGGTGGAGGAATAACAGAAAATTTACCAAGGTCATTAAACAAAAATGTTTCAGCAAAAATAAATTTAGAAACCTTTAATTTGCCAACAATATTTAAATGGATACAAAGTTTTGGAGTATCGCAAAATGAAATGTTAAAAACATTTAATTGCGGATATGGTATGATAGTAATTTTAGATAGAACAAAATTTAATCAATTTGAAAAATCAATTAAGAAACACAAACTTAAATACAGTATAATTGG
>CACMWW010000034.1 GCA_902617525.1 uncultured Pelagibacteraceae bacterium
TACCGAAATGAAAAAAGGGTCAAAAGAAGATTATGAACTTTTGGCTGAATATGAAAAAAACTATGTAAATGAACTTCCTGATCGAATTTTGGAATCATTAAAAAACTTAGATAATTCAGTTGATGGGTACCAAGTATCAAGACTAGAGCATTCTTTGCAATCAGCAACCAGGGCTGAAAAAGATGGGGCAGATGAAGAAATGATTGTTGCTACATTGTTGCATGATATAGGAGACAGTCTTGCTCCTTACAATCACAGTCAGCTCATAGCCGCTGTTTTAAGGCCGTATGTTTCTGAAAAGGTTCATTGGATTATGTTGCATCATGGCCTTTTTCAAGAATATTATTATGCTCATCATTTAGGCAAGGATAGAAATTCACGAGATAAATTTAAAGACCACCCATACTATCAAGATGCGATTGATTTTTGTGAAAAGTGGGATCAAAAATCTTTTGATCCTAATTATGAATCCTTCCCGTTAGATCATTTTGAACCAATGGTGAGAAGATTATTTTCTAAAGAGCCAAATTTTTAAGCTATCTTTTTTACAATTACATTTCCAACTGAATAGCCAGCTCCAAATGAACATATAATTGCTAAATCATTTTTATTTAATGATTTATTGTATTTATGAAAGGCAATAATTGAACCAGCTGAACTTGTATTTGCATATTCATCCAAAACTACAGGTGCTAATTCTTTTGGGGCATCTTTTCCCAATACATACTTTGAAATTAAAACATTCATATTCTCGTTGGCTTGATGAAGATACATGCCTTTGAGATCATTGGCCGATAGGTTATTTTCTTCTAAATGAGATTTAATCAAGTTAGAAACTTCTGGAACAACTTCCTTAAATACTTTTCGTCCATTTTGATGAAATAATTTATCTGACTGACCAACGCCATCAGGCGATGAATTATTTAAAAAGCCATAATTATTTCTTATATTGTTTGAAAACTTAGTTAATAATCTAGTACCAATAATTTCATAGGAGTTTTCTTTAATATTTTCTTCATTAAGACGTTCTAAAATAACTGCAGTCGCAACGTCTCCAAAAATAAAATGACAGTCTCGATCTCTGAAATTTAAATGTCCGGTACAAATTTCAGGATTAATCATGATAGCAGACTTTATACTTCCAGACTTTACCATGTCGAAGATAGTTTGAATTCCAAAAGTTGCTGATGAACACGCAACATTCATATCAAAAGCAAAACCTTTGATACCCAAAGCATTTTGTATTTCAATTGCAATTGCTGGATAGGCACGCTCAAGATTTGAACAAGCTACAATTACTGCATCAATATCATCTACATCTATATTTGAGTTTTTAATCGCATCTTTAGCTGCAATGACCCCCATTTCAGCTAAATTAGATAATTCTTCTTCTGACCTTTCTCTCAATTTAGGCCTCATAAAAGAAGTATCTAGAATTCCTGTTTTATTTTGTACATATCTTGATTTAACGCCTGATGCTTTTTCTATGAATTCAGCGCTGGATTTTTCCAAAGGTTGGGTTTTTCCATTTTTAATATCTTCTGAATTTATTTCATTAAATTCATCAACATATTTATTGAATGATTGTACCAATTCCTCATTAGAGATTTTTTCCTTAGGAGTGTAAAGGCCGGTCCCAGAAATTTGAACTTTATACATATTGGAAACTATAAAATTTAAGTAGGCGCTTTGACTAATTAACTTTTTTTTCTAATTATTACAAAAAAAGAAAACTGACCCTAAGAAAGGGCCAGCTTCTAATATTTATATTCCTGGAATATAAGGAACGCCATCACCTTTAATGGTTTCATTTATGCTTTGTAATGTAGTACAAGCTGAAATCATAAAACTGAAAGCTAAAACTGTAAGAGTAGTACGCATGCTTTTTCTCCTATTTAATTAAAGATACTATATTTAATTAAGTACTAATTACAATTATTATGTTTAGAATCATGAAATTCTATGTGTATATCATTGGCACAACTAATCCTAAGTCCAGAACATATGTTGGTTGGACCAATAATATTGATAAAAGAATAAGTGCTCATAACGCCTCAAAAGGTGCAAAATACACTAGAGGCAGCAAATGGAAACTTTTGTATAAAGAGATTTTTGAGTCTAAATCAGAAGCAATGAAAAGGGAAAATGTTTTAAAAAAAGATCGTAAACTCAGAACGCAACTTAGAAAAAAATTAGTTTAAAGTTCCATATTCACTTCTTCCTTTTTTTCTTAGTCCGTAAGGACCAGCAATATAAATTGTAATTGGCTTAATGCCCGGCTCTAAGTCAACCCGGTGCAAATTATCAGCACTTCTGAAGCCTATATAAAATTTTCCACGCCATTTTCTTTCTTCTTTGATGTTT
>CACMWW010000035.1 GCA_902617525.1 uncultured Pelagibacteraceae bacterium
AACATTATATTTTTCTACTTCCTCGATTAAGGAATTTAATCGATTATTGGAAACACATGTTGGAATTATTCTTTTTTCCATATATTAGTTGAATATAATATAAAAAATGAAGTTCTTGGTAAAAAATAATTATTTAGTAACTAAAAGTGACTCTTTTAAATGCACTATTGGTCATGGGGGGCTAACAACGAATAAATTTGAGGGTGATCATTGTACACCTATAGGAGAATTCAAATTTGATAAAATTTACTACCGTTCTGATAAATTAGGAAAAATAAATTTTCTAATATCATCAGCTGAAATTTCTTATAATGATGGATGGTGTGATGACCCAAATGATAAATTTTACAATAAGTTTGTTAAATTTCCATTTGAACGCAGCGCTGAAAAGCTATATCGAGCAGACGATTTATACGACATTATTTGTGTCATGAATTATAATACTAACCCGGTCTTACCTGGCAAAGGAAGTGCGATATTTTTACATGTTTGCAAAGATGATTTTACCCCCACTGAAGGATGCGTAGCTGTAGAAAAAAAAGTTTTAATTGAAATATCAAAACAAATAACTAGTGAGTCTAGAATAATTATTGAAGGTTAGTTTCGCGGACCAAAGATTTGAGTACCAATTCTAATATGTGTAGCTCCACATTTAATCGCTTCTTTATAATCACCAGACATGCCCATACTCAATGACGAAAGATTGTGTTTTTGAGCAATTTCTCTGAGTTTAACAAAATATTGCTTTGGATCTTCATTAAATGGAGGCAAACACATCAATCCAATAATATTTAAGTTATAGTTTTTTTTACAACTTACTATAAAATCGTCAGCATCAGATAATTTGACACCACTTTTTTGGCTTTCATCCCCAATATTAACTTGAATAAAATATTCTTTCTTTATCGTACTGTGCTTTTCTAATTCACTGAAAAGACTAACGAGTTTCATTCGGTCAATGGAGTGAATTACATCGCAATGTTCAAATATAGACTTAACTTTTTTACTTTGAATGCCACCAATGAAATGAAGCTTCATATTGGGAAACTCTTTTTTTAATGTAATCCATTTATTTTCAACTTCTTGAATTTGATTTTCTCCAAAAGATAAGTGACCAGAATTTATTACTTTTTTAATTTCATCAGATGACTTTTTCTTACTAACAGCTATTAATTCAACCTCGCTTAAATTACGGTTAGCATTCGAAAGTGCTGTATTAAATTGTTCTAAAAAGTTTTGATATAATTCCATAAGATAAAAAAAAACACCTCGCAAATAAATGCGAGGTGCTTTTAGTGTTTTTTAATTGGGATTTAAATTAAAAACCAATTATGTAACTGAAACGCCAGTTTTCAGTGTCGCCAACAGTGGTACCTGATACATCTGTGTCAGTGTAATCAAGACCGAAAGAAGCGGCTCCTAAACCTTTGTTGATAGATACTTCCATCATGTCTGTATCAGTTGCAGCATCAAGAGATGCGAACTGAATACCCATGTCGAAACCACCCATAGATGTACCAACACCCATTGTAGTTTCTTCACTTCCGTTGTCTGAGTCATATAATCCATAACCTAGGTTTAAACCAGCTATAGAATAAGACACAGTTACGAATGATGGATCAATGTCTGCAGTTGCCGCAGCTTTGTAGTCAATTGAAGATACACCAGCTTTAACTGTTGCACCCATCATTGAAGTACCAGCAGCAATTGAAGTTACAGGATTCACAGTATCACTCTCCATACCTCTAGTGATCATGAAGTTAACACCACCCATAGAGTTTGAGTAACCTACTGAATTACCTGATAACGCATCACCGTCAACCCAAGCGCCTAGCTCAGCAGATCCACAAGAACCTAGTGAGAAACAAGCTGGGTTACCGTCGTTTTTATCAACAGCAGAGTCACGGTTGTTACCGAAAGCTACGGTACCCATACCAGTGTCAATGCTTACTGCAGTCAAGATTTGACCTGCATAAATTGACATTGCAGATGATACACCCATACCGTTGTCTAGTGAGTCACTATAACTAACGTATAGAGAGTTGGTAGATAGTGTTTGAGACTGTCCACCGCCAGCATCTGAAATGTGGCCATAAGTGAAACCACCGATTGACATTTCAGCGTGTGCTGCACCTGCAGCCATTACTGAAGCCAATGCTGTAGCTCCTATGATTTTTGATCTATTCATAATAAATTTCCTTTCATATGATAATTGATCATAGTTAAATTTAACTAAAGAGCGTTTTACCAAAAAAATGGTTTTTTTTTTAACGAATAATTCATTAATAC
>CACMWW010000036.1 GCA_902617525.1 uncultured Pelagibacteraceae bacterium
ATTATCATCTCTGAACAATCAGGAAAATCTAATATTTTATCAAAGTTAAAATCAGCAGGAATAGAAGTTAATGAAGACGATAAGACAATTCAAAAAATCTTAGATCGAGTAAAAGAAAGAGAATTTAATGGATACTCTTACGATGGTGCCGATGCTTCTTTTGAAATTCTTGTTAACAAAGTACTTGGCAAAATGCCAGAATATTTTGAAGTAATTAGTTTTAATGTGAATGTACAAAATTCAGGTGAAGAGGGGCAGACCATGTCAGAAGCTTCTGTGAAATTAAAAATTGATAATGATGAAATTATAGGTACCGGTAAAGGAGTTGGTCCAGTCAATGCATTGGATAATGCTCTTCGAAATAATTTTAAGTCAAGCCGTTATGCTGAGTACATAAACGATTTATCATTAATTGATTATAAGGTTCGAATTCTCAACACGGGTACCGATGCGATAACTAGAGTTTCAATTGAAAGTTCTGATGTAAATAAGAAAAGTTGGTACACGATAGGTGTTTCAGAAAATATTATTGAAGCATCTTTTAGAGCACTAATTGATAGTGTTGAATTTAAATTAATGAAAGAACAAGTAAAAGTTTAAATTCAAATGAATTTTGATAAAATTTCAATTATTCTTGTTGATACTCAATTACCTGAAAATGTCGGTCTTGTTGCTCGCTCTATGTACAATTTTGGTTTCATTAATTTAAAACTGGTATCACCTAAACTCGAATGGCCATCAGAAAAAGCACTTGCTGTAGCTGTAGATGCTAAGAGCATAGTTGAAAATATCAAAGTATATAGCTCTCTTCGAGAGGCGTTGAGTGATTCCAATTATTCAATTGGCTACACAGCACGTCTAAGAGATATGAGTAAACAATTTAGTGACAATTCTAAAATTATCGGTGAAATAAAAGAACAGAAAATTAATGATAGTATCGGTGTTGTTTTTGGTGGAGAAGCTTCGGGACTTACAAATGATCATTTGTCACTTATAACAAAATGTGTGACTATTGATACGCATGAAAATTTTTCATCTCTTAATTTATCTCATGCAGTCAATGTATTTTGTTATTCATTATTTTCTAAAGTATTTAAAACGGAGCAGTTAGTTGATAAGAATTCTGAGCCTCATGGAAGTCAAAATGATCTGATGTATTTTTTTGATCATCTAGAAGAAGAGCTTGAATCTAGAGGTTTTTTTCAACCTGAAGAAAAAATGCCAAAAATGAAGCAAAACCTAAGAAATATCTTTCATCGTGCTGATCTCAGTGAACGTGAGATAGCAACACTTAGAGGGGTTGTGACAGTGCTTACAGAATACAGAAAAACTAAGGAAATTTAGCTTTCAGGTTTGACATTGGCGAGGAAACCAGTATAAACCACGGATCATCAAATATGACAAAAAGAGTTACACAAAAACATAAAATAGATAGACGTCTGAGTGTTAACCTTTGGGGCAGACCAAAAAGCCCATTCAACTTAAGAAAATACAGACCCGGCCAGCATGGACAAAAGCATACAGGTAAATTGTCTGATTATGGTGTTCAGTTAAATGCTAAACAAAAGCTAAAAGGTTATTATGGAAACCTCAACGAAAGACAATTCCGTAATTGTTATAAAGAGGCTATTAGACAAAAAGGTGACTCAGGTGAAAACTTAATTGCTATTTTAGAACGCAGACTTGATACAATTGTTTATCGATCAAAGTTTGTACCAACTGTATTTGCTGCTAGACAATTTATTAATCATGGGCATGTCAAGGTTAATGGAAAAAGAGTTAATATTGCGAGCTGTCTTCTTAAAGAAGGTGATGTTGTCGAAGTCAAAGATAAATCTAAAGAGATGGCATTAGTAGTTGAGTCAATGAAAAGCCAGGAAAGAGACATTCCAGGATATATCACAGTTGATGAAAAAAAATGTTCTTCAACTTTTGTAAGGACACCTCAGTTTGCTGAAGTTCCATATGCAACTCAAATGGATCCGAAACTAGTTATCGAGTATTACTCTCGATAATATTAAAATGAGTGCATCGCACTGGTTTTCCAAATCTTATACTGAAGCTAAGAAACGATTTCATGAGTCTGTTAACCAACTAGAGTCACTGGGTCATCAAGTTAAACGTGATAGCTTATCATTAGATTTAGTAGGTCCTGATGGAGAGGATCTCACAATAGATATCGCAGTTCTTGGATCTTTAGCAAGTAATAAATTATTGTTATATACCTCTGGTATACACGGTGTTGAGGGTTTTGCCGGTTCAGCTATA